>JBBRLL010000207.1:0-1004 GCA_038231395.1 Rhodobacterales bacterium | reverse complement strand
GTAAAACCCACCCGTACGCCCGCCGCAGCGAAATACCGCCATCCAGAAAACCCGAGCCTCACCTGGTCCGGTCGTGGGCGTAAACCGCTGTGGTTTGTGGCAGCTCTCGATGCAGGTAAATCGCCTGAGGATCTGGCAATCCGCTGAAATTGAGTTTGGTTTCGGCGCGGGAAGGCCGGATCATGCGTCTGGTCTGACCGAGCGCACAAAATGCGTCGGAATACCCTGCCAGTCGCACACCTGTCGGGTGGCCTGTTCTGCCGTGCTGGCCCAGGTGCGGACGGTCCAGTCTGAACCAGCGTCGCCCGGAAGCGGCACGATGAAGGCACGCGCGGTGTTGGCCTCGGCGGCGCTATCCCCCTGCCCCATCGTCGGCAATGCCTGCCAATCGGAATACCGCCGCGCCTCAGACCCCTGCGCCTTGCAGGCGGAACAGAAACAAGCCTGACCCCCACCCGCTCTTGAGCCAATAAAGCCCGCCGGTTCACCACATTCGTGGCCGTAGCTGCCGGGCTCGGCATTGGTGCAACGCGGCCAGAACCGTGAGCTGCCCCGCGGTGAAGGGGCATAGCCCGTGGGGAAGCCGTAGGGTAAACATGTCATGGACATGGCTGAACTCCTTTTTGTTTTTCTGCGGGGGTGCCGATCTTCGTCGGCGCGTTGTGCCGGGCGGGCGGGACGGCTGGCAGGCGAGAGGCCCGGAGGCGCGTTCGCGCCGTGCCCGGGCCTTGCTTAAATCCGTGGGCTCATGCCCACGGGTCGATCTCCGCAACAAGGGAAACTTCGTCTCCGTCGATTTCATCGGCGGGGACTGCACCAAACGTTCCATCCCCTGCCTGGAAGACGACGATGGAAACCATGAGCGTGGCGGCGAGGGAGGCGGCGAAGGCGTGTGCATCTTTGCGGGACATTTGTTTTGGCTCCTGCTGGGAGGCGAGGGACCATCCCCCGCGCTGACAGGAACCCGAAGGACCAAAGACAGGCTGACATCACCGGGTGCGTTC
>JBBRLL010000206.1:0-1009 GCA_038231395.1 Rhodobacterales bacterium | reverse complement strand
TCGGTGATTGGCATTGGGCTTTTCATGTCGGCACGGGTGGCGGTGCAGCTTTCGACGGGCATTGCGGCACTGCCGCGGGGGCAGATGGCGGCCGGGACGGCGTTGGGGCTGACGACGGCGCAGACGTATCGGTTTGTTATTTTGCCCATGGCGTTTCGGGTGATTTTGCCGCCGCTGACGAGTGAGTTGATCAACACGATCAAGAACTCCTCGGTGGCGTTGACGATCGGGCTGGCGGAACTGACGGCGCGGGCGCGGGCGGTGCAGGAGTTCTCGTTTCAGGTGTTCGAGGCGTTTGCGGCGGCGACGTTGGGGTATCTGGTGATCAATCTGATTGCCACGATGCTGATGCGGTTGTTGGAGCGCCGGCTGCGGCTGCCCGGGTATGGGGGCGCCTGATGTTTTCGACGTTCGATTACCAGGCTGTAATCAAGGCCCTGCCCTATCTGTTCCTTGACGGGATGCGGTTCACAGTTCTGCTGACGGTGCTGGCGACGGCGGGCGGATTGGTGATCGGGACGTTGATTGCGCTGGCGCGGTTGGGCGGTGGGCGGATTTTGGGCGGTGTGGCAGCGGGCTATGTGAACCTGATGCGGTCGTTGCCTTTGGTTCTGGTGATTTTTTGGTTCTTCTTTCTGGTGCCTTATATGGGGCAGTGGCTGACGGGTGCTTCGCGGCCGGTGCAGGTGGGGGCGTTTGCTTCGGCTTTGCTGACGTTTACCTTGTTCGAGGCGGCTTATTTCAGCGAGATTATTCGGGGCGGGATTCAGTCCATTCCACGCGGCCAAACGTTTGCGGGCATGGCGCTGGGGCTGACGGGGGCGCAGACGATGCGGCATGTGATTTTGCCGCAGGTGTTTCGCACGATGCTGCCGGTGCTGCTGACGCAGACCATTGTGCTGTTTCAGGATACGTCGCTGGTTTATGTCATTTCGCTGACGGATTTTCTGGGTGCAGCCTCGAAGATCGCGCAGCGGGATGGGCGGTTGGTTGAGATGTATGTGTTTGC
>JBBRLL010000205.1:0-1020 GCA_038231395.1 Rhodobacterales bacterium | reverse complement strand
GTAAGCTGCGCCGCGCGGGGGTGGATGCGGAACTCAACGTTTATGAAGGCCAGTCGCACGCCCAATATGGTTTTGATGCGAATGCGCCGGAGACCAAGGAAGCATTCACCGACATCGCCCGGTTCTTTGATGCGCATCTGGCAAAATAGGCGGGTGCGCTGAGACTGGCGGCCTGATCGGGCTGGTGGAGATGTTGGCAAGGCTCGGCTGGACATCTTCATCAGCCCGCTTGGAGCGCCTGTTGATTGCCCTCCGCCTCGGCATGGTGATCGCACGGCAATCGTGGCCATCGGTTCTTACGTGTCATGAGGCGATGATAAGGATCGATCCAAATCCGGGGAAAACCCGGCTTTGAAGGGTCCCGTGGCCGCTTACTGCCGACACGACGAGGCGCAACCGCGTCTTGCATCGCGGTCACATGGAACCTTCTTGGGGCAAGGAGGCTCGCCCGCCGCGCCTGCCCTGCCCGCCTGCCCTGCCCGCCTGCCGCAAGCCGCATTTTCCGGACACCGCCGGTGCCAGGGATCAGATCACCAGCCGTCGGATTACGCGCGAGCGCCGCGATCAGCTCGGCACGTTCCTTTCGCATCAGCAGGCTATCGGCGCGCCAGGTGAAGATCGAGGTTTCGATCACCGACTGCATAGCAAACAATACAGTGGTGCCTTACAGGCAGAATTGACGCATCTGGTGGTCGGACCATAGTTTCCAGCAAGACCGGGGCCGCACCAACTGGAGAAGCTGAACACCTGACAACCATCATACGACCCAACTCATACAGAGTGTTCTGCTCGGGTTCTTGGCATGCCAATGCCATCACGCTACGAGATCATGCCCGACAAAGATCTCGTGCAGCCGTTGGAACGCGCTCTGCAGGCGCCAGCTGGTGGCGTGACGCGTGAGGGGAGCTGCTTCCTGGTGGCCGCGAACTTCATTGTTGTGCGGCCTGATCACAGCTTGAGGCTCGATATCTGATGCGATCGAGGAGGAAAGGCGGCTCACCGGCGACCAGCACGATCGGC
>JBBRLL010000204.1:0-1025 GCA_038231395.1 Rhodobacterales bacterium | reverse complement strand
CGCTGATCGGATCGCTGCTGCCACCACCACCACCACAAGCGGCCAAAGTAACGGCCACCGCCACAGCAACAAGGCTGAGTCGTTTGTTCAAGATGATTTCTCCCTGGGATTTTTGGTATGTATCCACCACCAAGACGCTGATCTCGTGCATCTGCATCTTCGGTGGATTGGGTATCTTATACCGTGGTGTCTTGTCCCTCATGTCGCAACCATCCGACGTGTGCCGCGCAAGTCACCCCACCATGAAAACCACCCAGCGTTGCAGGCCGTCGGTGTCGCTATTCGTGGCTTGCGGTTGGAAGTGGGCAGGTCGCAGGAGGCGCTGGCGCTGGATGCCGAAATCGACCGGTCTTACCTGGGTGGCATCGAGCGCGGGGAGCACAACCTCACCCTGGTCAACCTGAGCAAGGTCTCGCGGGCGCTGGGTGTGCCCGCCTCCGAATTGCTCAGGCGCGCGGGCTTGTAGGTCGAATGCGGCGTCCAAAAGACGTCGAGTCAGGCTGCCTATCAAAAGCCCCGGCCTGTGGTGGTAGGTTCTGAAAACCGAGCCAAACCACGGTGATGCCGGGTCGAAGGCGTCGGGTGACCGGATGCCGGAGGTAGAGAAGGAGCGCTTGTCCGCGCAGGACAAGGGCGGGTGACACGGAGGCAGCCGGTCACCCGGCGGCTTCGGACCTCGCACCGGCCGTCGAATGCCGGGTGTCAAATTCCGACCTGCCGCCGTTGTTTTACCCGATCCAGAGCCGCCGCATCCCACCCCTAGCGTTGCCCCGATCACGTACCGGAGCCGGCCCGACACTCAGCCCGCCGCCTTGCCCCTGCGCTGCTGCCAGGCGATCAGCTCGCCGACAAAGCCCTTGCGGAAGGCCAGCACACACACCACAAAGATCACGCCGATGATCACCGTGACCCAGGAGCCGACCCGGTCGGCCAGGTAGTCTTGCAGGCCGATGATGGTGAAGGCGCCGATCACCGGGCCGGCAAAAGTGCCCATGCCGCCCAGCAGCGTCATCAGCACCACCTCG
>JBBRLL010000203.1:0-1033 GCA_038231395.1 Rhodobacterales bacterium | reverse complement strand
GGCAGCTCATTGCGCCGTCTCCATTTCCATGCGCTTCGGATCAAGCAGGTTGCCGATGATGCCCAGGATGCAGAACACGCCGCCCACCGGCATCGCCAGGTAAGCCCAGAACATCGATATGTCTTCGAGTCCGGTGACGGTCTGCACCTTGCCCCGGTTGGCATAGTCCCAGCCCCACCAGATGACGATCAGGATCAGCAGCAGAGCCGCTCCGCAGACCACCCAGTCCAGCACGCGTTGGAGGCGCGGCGGGCTCCAGCGATACAACACATCCACGCTGACCATGGCGCCCTGGCGAAAGGCCATGGGGATGCCCATGAACACCATCCAGATCAGGCTGAAGCGGATCAGCACCTCGGTCCATTCGGCCGGCCGTTCTATGACGAAACGCGTGAAGATCTGGAACAGGCCCAGGCTGGCGGCCACGGCCATCATGAAGCATGCCACTGCCATGGCGAACCAGGTAGTGGAGCGTTCGATTCGCAAGAACAAGTCTTTGATCGACAAAGGCGCCTGCACTTTCACAACAGCTAAAAAAATGCCTGGCCGAGGCCAGGCGCGAAGTTCAAGAACGAGATATGGCTACTTGTAGTTGCGGATTTTGTCGATCTCGGCCTTGCCGAACTGCTTTTCGAAATCGACATAGACCGGAGCCAGGGCGGCCACAAACTTGGCTTTGTCGACGTTCTCGATTACGTTCATTCCCTTGCCGCGCAACTCGGCCACACCTTTGGCGTCGTCCTCGGCCACCCGCGCGCGGTTGGCCTTGACGGCCACTTTGGCCGCTTCGACAAACGCGGTTTTGTCAGCCGCCGAAAGCTTGTCGAACGAGGCCTTGTTCATCAGGAAGACGCAAGGCGAATAGACATGACCGGTCAGGGTCAGGTACTTCTGCACCTGGTCGAACTTGGCCGCCATGATGACCGACAGCGGGTTTTCCTGGCCGTCGACCGTGCCTTGCTGGAGCGCGGTAAACACCTCCGGGAAAGCCATCGGCGTGGGCACGATGCCAAATCCCTTGTAGGCCGCAACG
>JBBRLL010000202.1:0-1052 GCA_038231395.1 Rhodobacterales bacterium | reverse complement strand
CCTACATCTATGATGGCTATGAACGGCTGGCGGCGGTGGTTCCTCCTAAGCTCTACGACTGGATGCTCAACGGGGCCAATCGCACGGTAGCATTTCTGACGGGCAGCGCGGCCAATGCCCAATTCAAGGACAACGCCTTTGCGTATGCCTACGATGGGCGGGGCCGCATCCAGCGCAAACATGTCCCCTCAGCAGGCTGGACCGATCTGGTCTATGACCGGCTCGACCGGCCCGTGATGAGTCAGGACGAGCAGGACCGCGCCGATGGGCAGTGGCGGTATATGCGTTATGACGGTCTAAGCCGGGTGGTGCAAACGGGGCGCATGGCCCTCAGCCGGTCAGCCACCGATCTGCGCACCGACTTTGCCGGGGTAGACCATGAAACCTATCCAGGTACAGTAAACCCACCCGAAGCTAGTCAACTCACGGTCAGTCAGTACGATGACTACACAAACGCGCTGACGTATGAGTCAGGCGGTGCCTTCACTACGCCCTTTCCCAACGCCACGGGCCTTGTGACCCGCAGCCGGGTACGAAATCTGGAAACGGCGGCGTGGTACGAGTCGGCGATGTGGTATGATGACAAAGGCCGGGTAGTACAAGCCCAACACCAGCAGGTGACGGGCGGCACCGACCGCACCGACGTGGCCTATCGCTTCAACGGGGAGGTGCAGCAGTCGGTCTTGCGCCACCAGAACGGGGCTGGCGGGGCGGTGTTGCCCATCATCACGACTTATGGCTATGACCATCTGGGTCGCAAAACGAGTGTGACCCATCAGGTGGGGGGCAATGCCGCCCAGACCCTGGCCCGCTACAGCTATGACGGGGTGGGGCGGCTGGCCCAAAAGCAACTCGGCGGGGGCGGCAGTGCCACGCCGGGCAGTATCACCCGCACCACTACGCCACCAACGAACACGGTCGATGAGTACACCGACTTCATCGACCTGCGGCCCAACGATCTACAGATTGACCTGCGGAATAATACCACTGAGCAGTACATGGCCCGCACGGGGCTGGCTCCGGGTGCGCCTGCCCTGCAAACGATTGATTAT
>JBBRLL010000201.1:0-1063 GCA_038231395.1 Rhodobacterales bacterium | reverse complement strand
GCGGATGTTCAACCCCTGATTCGTTTCGCCCGCGATTGCGAGACTGGCAGGGGTTCCGGCATTGCCCGGCGTGACGACAAGTTTCGACAGGGCGGCCGAGCCATTGTCTTTGACCTGGATGACGATGCCATTGCTGGTACCAAGGTTCAGCCCGGTGCTGTCAGTGGCTGACAGCGTTGTTGCGCGCACCGCTCCGGTGCCGGCCGGGCTGAGCACAAGGTCTTGGTTGGCGTTGCTGCCGCTCGTGGTGATCCTGGCGGTCGATGTGCCGTTGGTCCATGCGATCGCCTGTGCGGTGGCCATGGTCAGGGCCTGGCCATCCTGAAAGCTGGCAGTGGTGGTGCGCAGACCGTGAAGCCAGGTGAGATTGATCTCGATCGGCGCATAGGGGATCTGCGAGGCGAGACCGGTGAGATCGCCATTGATATAAATAGCACGGCCAATACCGCCCACAACGCAATTCGGCTCATAGAGCGAGGCGTTGTAGAAGCGGGCTGGGATTCCGGTGCTGTTCGTTGCGGCGGACTGGCCGAAGAGTTCGGCGAACAGCAGGTTCTTGCCTTCGCCGGATTGGCCAAGGCCGGTGGCTTCAGGTGAATAATTGACGATGCCGGTAATCTGTTGAGGCCCTGCGACATTGTTCACTGGGTCGTTGCGATAGGCCTTCCATCCCATGTCAAGACCACGGTTGACGACGTTGTATTCCTCGACGACATGGGTCCAGTTGTGGCTGGTGTCCTGCGGGGTGATGCCGACGGTCCACCTGACCAGTTCGGCGCCCATGTTGGCGCCGGTGACGGCGCTTGGATTGTAGATGCCTATCAGGGTCTGGGCGTTGTCGACGCTGTCCGCCCCGCCGGCTTGGCTGAAATACTGAAACTTCGCCGCCTGCGCGCAATGCGGTCCGTTGTTGTAGACGGTGGTGAGCGGGCCAATCACGCCGGCACTTGGAACCGACCCGGTGAAATTCCACTGAAACGCGCCGTTGCCAGGATTGCCGGCGGTCCAGGTATTTGAAAATATACTTGGAGCACCGTTTCCGGTGATGGCGACGGTGTTGAAG
>JBBRLL010000200.1:0-1086 GCA_038231395.1 Rhodobacterales bacterium | reverse complement strand
GGCCTTGACGGGGCGCGTGATGTGGCGGATCCGGCGGTCCCAGGTCCTGGTCATTGGCGGTAGAGCGGGTGATGTTCTCTGCAACAGGCCCACGCAACGCGGTGGCCCGACACATTGCCGGCAAAGATGCCAGGGCTCAAGCGGATCAAACCACGCCGTGCCCGGCTGCCATCCGTCGGGTTTGTAGCCCGGCGAGTTGGTGAAGAACGCATTGACGTGGGGCATCTTCGGCGCCGCGCGTATGACCGGTCAAGGCTGCTCAATGGGCATCGACTCCATTGGGCATCAGTCGGCGTCAGTCGGCATCAGTAGGCGTCAGGATCGTTAACGACGCGCGCCAGTCGATATTCGGCCAGCTCACCGCTCTCGACCATCGTCACCTCGAAGAGCCAATCACCGTTGTCCAGTTGCCTCAGCGGACGGCCCACTTCGTACGGTGGGCCCGCGGGGCCAAACGTTTTGATCTTGCCCTCGATCCTCGACTCGGCATGGGGGAATTCACCGCCGTGAAGCTCCGGTCGAAATGCATCAAGCATCGGCTGGAGCTTGACATCGGCCTTTACGGCAATTCTCGCGGCATCTGCCCGGCCCTCGCCCGCCAGCGCGCCAGGGTGCGCGGTGTCAGGGACCGCACCCGCGACATCAATGTTGACCAGTGCCACGAACTTCGTTTGCAGCACCAACACGTCTGACGCGACATAGTCGAGCACAGCCTTCCGAACCTTTGCTTCCACCTCGGCAAGGCTGTTGCCGTTGAACTCGATGTGTGCAAACCCGATGATCTTGCCCACGAAAGTTCCGGTGTCCGACTCGCGTTCGATCAAGCCGTAGATGCTATGCACTGCCGCGTTCATGGGTAGCCTCCACGATGCCGAGCTGCGGCTGGGATGGGCAGACCCGCCTGCGCGGTTGGCATTGATGCAGCCCTTTCACGCTGGCAAGACCGGTTGCCTCGAGGGTTGCCGCCCGACGCCTCCAGCATGGTGCGGGCCGAAGGTATGGCACCAGACCTTGCTGGATTGCACATCAGCGCACCGCCCGCAGCGGCAGGCGTGCCAAGTCCGCCATGCGGGCAGGCGAACGCTC
>JBBRLL010000199.1:0-1099 GCA_038231395.1 Rhodobacterales bacterium | reverse complement strand
TGGCGACCGGCCTTTGGATGAATTGGTGCCCTTGTATCAGGACCCAAGGTCAGACATGGCGGCCACGCAGTTCAACATGAAATGGGTTGAGGCGGCCGGCCTTGTGAAGTTCGACTTTCTGGGCCTTAAAACGCTGACGGTTATTCAGAACTGCATGCAATTGCTGGCGCTGCGCGGCGTGGCGTTTGACATCAACCTGATCCCCTTGGACGATAAGGCGTCTTATGATCTGTACGCCAGCGCCAAGACGGTTGCGGTGTTTCAGGTGGAAAGCAGCGGCATGATGGATGCGCTGCGCCGCATGAAGCCGACCTGCATCGAGGATATCGTGGCTTTGGTCGCCCTGTACCGCCCTGGCCCGATGGAGAATATCCCGACCTATTGCGAGGTCAAGAACGGGCTGCGTGATCTGGAATCCATCCATCCGACGATTGACCATATTCTGGCCGAGACGCAGGGGATTATCGTCTATCAGGAACAGGTGATGCAGATCGCTCAGGTGATGGGCGGTTATTCTTTGGGCGGGGCTGATCTGTTGCGCCGGGCGATGGGCAAAAAGATCGCCGAAGAAATGGCAAAAGAACGGCCCAAGTTCATCGAAGGGGCCTTTGCGACGCACGGCATCGGCAAGGAAAAGGCCGGTGAGGTTTTTGACCTTTTGGAGAAATTCGCCAATTACGGCTTCAACAAATCCCACGCGGCAGCCTATGCGGTGGTGTCGTATCAGACCGCGTACCTCAAGGCGAATTATCCGGCGGAATTCATGGCGGCGGTGATGAATTGCGACATGCATCTGACCGAAAAGCTGGCGGTGTATAAGCGGGAAGTTGACAAGCTGGCGATCAGGACGGTCTCCCCCTCGGTCAATGCCTCGTTGGCCAGGTTCACTGTGCGCGACGGGCAGTTGATCTATGCGCTGGGCGCGTTGAAGGGCGTGGGTGTCGAGGCAATGGAGCTGATCGTGCGGGGCCGCATGACCGAACGTGGCGAGCGGCCCTTTGCCACATTGTTTGACGTGGCCCGCCGGGTGGACCTGAAACGTGTGGGCAAGCGGCCACTGGAGATGCTGGCGCGCGCCGGGGCGTTTGATGAGTTGGAC
>JBBRLL010000198.1:0-1102 GCA_038231395.1 Rhodobacterales bacterium | reverse complement strand
GGAATCCAACGGCTCATCGTCGATGGCCTCGGTGTGCGGTGGCTGCCTGAGCCTGATGGACGCCGGCGTGCCGCTGAAGGCGCACGTTGCCGGCATCGCCATGGGCCTGATCAAGGACGGCGCGCGCTTTGCGGTGCTGACCGACATTCTGGGTGACGAGGATCATCTGGGGGACATGGACTTCAAGGTGGCCGGCACGACCAACGGCATCACCGCGCTGCAGATGGACATCAAGATCCAGGGTATCACCAAGGAAATCATGCAGGTCGCACTGGCCCAAGCCAAGGAAGCACGCATGCACATCCTGGGCAAGATGCAGGAAGCCATGTCCGAAGCCAAAACCGAAGTGTCGAACTTCGCGCCCCGTCTGTTCACCATGAAGATCAATCCGGACAAGATCCGCGACGTGATCGGCAAGGGCGGATCGGTGATCCGTGCGCTGACCGAAGAGACCGGCACGCAGATCAACATCGACGAAGACGGCACGATCACGATCGCCTCCACCGATCCGGCCAAGGCAGAAGAAGCCAAACGCCGTATCCAGCAGATCACGGCCGAAGTGGAAATCGGCAAGGTCTACGAAGGTCCTGTCACCAAGATCCTGGACTTCGGTGCACTCGTCAATTTGCTGCCGGGCAAGGACGGTCTGCTGCATATCAGCCAGATCGCGCACGAGCGTGTCGAGAAGGTGACCGACTATCTGAGCGAAGGCCAGATCGTCAAGGTCAAGGTTCTTGAGACCGACGAAAAAGGTCGCGTCAAGTTGTCCATGAAGGCCTTGCTGGACCGCCCGATGCAGCCTTCGCATCACGGTTCCGATCAGGCCTGAGGTTCCAGTTGCTGCTGAATAACCGGTGCTGCATCGCGGTGGCCGGTGTATCGGCAATTGAATGGAGAACTGCATGAAGGTTTTTGAAATCACGTCGTTCGGTGGTCCGGAAGTCTTGCGCCTCGCGGAACGCCCCATGCCATCCGCCGGGGCGGGCGAGTTGCGTATCCGGGTGTCGGCCAGCGGGGTCAACCGGCCCGACGTGTTGCAGCGCACCGGTAACTATCCGGTGCCGCCCGGCGCGTCGGATATTCCAGGGCTCGAAGTGGCAGG
>JBBRLL010000197.1:0-1107 GCA_038231395.1 Rhodobacterales bacterium | reverse complement strand
TGATCCCCAAAAGGGACCTTTTCCCGAAGTGCTTCAGACCATTCGTCGCCTCCTGATCCGCCCCGGGTGCTTCCGGCTGGAGCGAGAGTTGCCGGGTGGGATTTGCACCCACGACATCAATGCGCCTTGGCAAGGCACACAGTGGAACAAGATCGAACACCGCCTGTTCTGCCACATCACCCAGACCTTGCGCGGCAAGCCGCTCACCAGCCAGATGGCCGTTGTGGAACTGATTGCCGCCACGACGACCACAGCCGGTCTGACCGTTCGGTGCGAACTCGACCCGCGGTCCTATCCCAAAGGGATCAAGGTGACCGACCTGGAGATGGCCGGCCTCAACATCACCAGCGACGCCTTCCATCCAGAGTGGAACTATACCATCGCACCAAAACCACCTGATTGAAGCGAACATTGTTGGGCGTTGCCTAACCTCGGCCGCAGGATCACCGTGGCGGCGCAACGTGTGCCGGGCAGTGCCGTTCTCCAGCACAACAAGGAAGCCGGTGACGGAAAACCCTGCGGCGCGGGCGACGGCCGCCGCGTTGCGGACAGGCCCGATCACGTGAACCTCGACCGTAGCTGTAACATCCAGGCTGGCCCGCAGGAATCGCTTGATGGCGCGGGCCCCGTCCGCGTTGCGCCGCTTCGACCCGGCGACGCCCCCGCGCCTTTCGGGAAGCGGCAGCACAGTGCGATGATTGACCAGTTGGCTTGCTCCTCGCGGCTAACTCCGCGTCGAAGCGGCACACGTGCAACTCTCTTCAGCAGCCGACGCTAGCCGGATTAACCTCTGCGCCCGTCAGTGTCTCTGACGGGCCTAAACCACCAACCACCTGCTTCCCGCACCCCGCACCTCTTAAAGGCCGCACAACCGACCGCAAGGCCACAATCATATCGCCCCCGCGATAGCTGACTTTTCACCGGCAAACCCTTACATCTGCACCCATGACCGACACCCCGCTCCATCTCATCCGCAACTTCTCCATCATCGCCCACATCGACCACGGAAAAAGCACCCTGGCCGACCGCCTGATCCAGACCTGCGGCGGGCTGACGGACCGCGAGATGACCAGCCAGGTCCTCGACAACATGGACCTGGAGAAGGAG
>JBBRLL010000196.1:0-1113 GCA_038231395.1 Rhodobacterales bacterium | reverse complement strand
GCAGCCCCGGCAAGAACCAGACGGTCATCACGATCCAGGATGGCCAGCATTTGCGGCGACGAATCGAAGGCCATCTGGTCCGCTAGGGCGATAGCACCCCGCATGGCCTCAGCCAGCATGGCGAAGCGGTCGAGCACGATGCGCCGCGCGGTGCCAGACATCGCAGCCCCCGGGCTGTGGTCGGGCGTGGTCAGGGCAAAAGTCAGGCTGGTATCTGTAGCGGTGTTGGCAAATACCTGCTGCGGCGGGATCAGGAACGCGGGCGTAGGTGCCGGAAACGAATGGTCAAACATGGCGGGATCTCCGACGGCGCGGGAAGCCTCTCTCCCCGCCTCAAACCGTCAAAGACCAAACCGCCGCCCTCTTCCTCGAGGGGGCGGCGGTGCTGGGTGCGGCCAAGACGTCAGTCAGAGCTTGCCCAAGGCCCGCAGGCTCACCTCGGACCCAGCCCCCACGATGATATGATCGTGCAGCGTCAGGCCAAGATACTTGCAGCCCTTCTGGATCTCCTTGGTCATGCTGAGATCAGCTTCCGACGGCGTCGGATCGCCTGACGGGTGGTTGTGGATGAGGATCAGTGCGCTGGCGTTCAGGATCAGTGCCCGCTTGATCACCTCGCGCGGATAGACCGGGACGTGGTCAACCGTGCCGGTCGAGAGAAGCTCATCGGCGATGATGCGGTTCTTACGGTCGAGATACAGGACATGGAACCGTTCGATCGGTCCTCGGACGCCGACGGCGCAATAGTCCAGCAGCGCCTGCCAGCTGCCGATGACCGGGTTCTGGCTGAGGTAGCGCACGAGAATGTCACGGGCTTCGAGGATGACGGTTTCTTCCTGGGGTGTCATAGGTGTCTCGCTGAATTGCGCGCACCGAAGCCCCCTGCCCTTTCGGGGCGGGCCAAGTGGCGTGCTTGTGGAAGAGAGAAAGGCGCGACCGCCGCGCGTGCGGGCGGTCGCTGTGGCGAGGCCTGCGTCAGCCGACCCGGTCGAGGAGCTTTTTGGCGCGCTCTTCCATGTCGAGGCGGGCATCCTGCTGGGTCTTGTCGCGCGCAAGCCGCGTGATCCCCTGCACGAAGTCGAAAATTGACTCCGGAGGGCGGCCCTCTTCCAT
>JBBRLL010000195.1:0-1117 GCA_038231395.1 Rhodobacterales bacterium | reverse complement strand
CCGCGCGGGGTTTTCAGATCCACCACCTTGCCCGCCATGGGATTGCCACTGTTGTCGCGCAAGGTCACGGTCACGGTGGCGGGGCTGGCGGCCGTCAAAACGGCCGACGACAACGAAACGCCAACCGTCGCGCCGGTGGTGGTATTGCCGCCTAGCACCGGTGTTCCACCGGCATCACCACCCCCACCGCCGCCACACCCCACCAGCGCCAGCACACACAACCCGGCCAGCCAAGTCTTGATTGTCACAATATTCATGTCAAAAACTCCCAATCTGGCAAGGCGCTGATACCGACAGTTCAACGCGCGGCAGCGCGGTCGGTCACGATCTTGGGCGTGATGAAGATCAGCAATTCGGTCTTGGTGGATGTCTTGGTGGTATTGCGGAACAACGCGCCGACATAGGGCACATCACCCAGCAGCGGCACCTTGTTGATGTCATTGCTCTCGGTCTGGGTGAAGATCCCGCCGATCACCACCGTGCCGCCGTTTTCGACCAGTGCCTCGGTCTTAACGTGTTTGGTGTCAATTGCAAATCCCTGCGTTGTCTGCTGACCGACGCTGTCTTTGGTGATGTCGAGCACCATGATCACGCTGCCCTCGGGCGTGATCTGAGGCTTGACCTGCAACTTCAGATTGGCTTTCTTAAACTGAATCGAGGTGGCGCCGCTGGACGTGGCCACCTGGTAAGGCAACTCGGTGCCCTGTTCGATGACGGCCTCGACTTGGTCGGCAGTGATGAGGCGCGGGCTGCTGATGATCTTGCCCTTGCCCTCGGCTTCCAGGGCCGAGAGCTCCAGGTTCAGGAACCGGTTGGCCGCCGGACTGAACAGCGACAAAGCAACGCTGGACAGCAATTGGCCGCCAAACACTGGATTAATTGGATTTGCCGGCAGGTTGACGAAGTTGCTGTTGGCGTAGGCCGCGGCCTGCGCCGCGGTGCCGGTCAGGCCGGTCTGCAACGTCTGGTTGGCCACACCGGCAGCGTTGCCGCCCACAGAAACATAGTTGCCATTGCTGAGCGAATAACCCGGGAGGCCGCCCTGGATGCCACGCAGGTCGGACGCCCCCAGCTTGATACCGAGCGTGCGGCCGAAGGTGTCGTTGGCCTCGACGAT
>JBBRLL010000194.1:0-1124 GCA_038231395.1 Rhodobacterales bacterium | reverse complement strand
TAAAGGAAAGAACGGCTTCAACCGCTCCATCTGCGCGTCTGTCAGCCAGAATAGATCACCCATGCGACACCTCCCCGGTGCCGCGAATGAATCAGTGAAACAGGCCGGAAACAAGTGGATTAATGAGTTCTGAGCCTAGTTCTCTTCGCTGCAACTGCCTTGCTGGTAAGGTCGGGCAGGGCCTCCTGAATTGAGAAAACAAGTCTGATTTTCGAATCTAAGGCGTTGCGCGCTAGAGCCGCACGGACTAGTGCCGCATCGTGCAACAAGTCGGGCGAGTCGGGCGAGAAGAAGCGCGCGGGAACATTCCCTCCTGCGTGCCTCACACTTTCAAGCAGTGCACCGATCTTGCCGAAATCATCTTCTGGGTCTTGGCTTGGCGTCTTTTCATCACGAATATTCATGCTCCCAACCTCACAACATTACCCACCACCTTCGCCCCGCTCAAAAACTCACCCCAAGCGGCCATCATGGCGCGGCGTTTCTCGATCATGTCGCCCCGGCGATAGGCGGCCTCAACTGCGTTGCTGATACGATGCGCAAGGGCCACCTCGGCCATTTCGCCGGGGTAGTTGGTCCGCTCTGCCACCCAATCGCGGAAGGTCGAGCGCAGGCCATGCGGGACGCAAGGACGCTTTGACACGCGGTCCAGATAGCCGACGTGCTGGGCGTCAACCTCCGCCTGATGCATCCGCCGCATGGTCGCGGAAAGGGTCATGTCGGACAATTCGCCGCCACGTTGGGCGGGGAATACCAGATCGGCACCCTCGGCCTTTGGCAGGGCCTTCAAAAGGGCCACGGCGGTATCTGACAGGGCAACGCGGTGCTCGCGGTCGGCCTTCATGCGGGCAGCGGGTATCACCCACACGGCCTTCGCCAGATCAATTTCGGACCAGAGCGCGCCCCGCACCTCATCAGACCGCGCGGCGACAAGTGCGGCAAATTCCAGCGCGCGCGCTCCGTTGCCTTCACGGGTGCGCAGATCGGCAAACCAACGCGGGGCGTCCTCAAGCGTCAGTGCGGGTTGGTTGTCAGACTTCGCGACCTTGCCAGCAGCGGGCAAGAGTTCCTTGAGGTTGCCAGCCCAGCGCGCCGGGTTGTCGCCCGTGCGGTGGCCCGCCACG
>JBBRLL010000193.1:0-1128 GCA_038231395.1 Rhodobacterales bacterium | reverse complement strand
TGAAAGCCCAAGGGTGCGAAGCTCTGACGGCGTTAGAAGATCCTGCGTTGCGCGAGCCATGGTGGCGGCTACGTCTGCCTCATACGCCGCGAAACATGCCTCCCGCATTTTGCCCACACACCCCAAAGCGATGCCGCGGCGCGTCAGACGTAAATCAGCGTTGTCGGCGCGCAAGGTCAGGCGATACTCAGCCCGAGACGTGAACATCCGATACGGCTCCGATACGCCCTGGGTCACCAGATCGTCGATCAAAACGCCGATATAGGCCTCTGCGCGATCAAATACGGCAGCGATGTCGCCGGATGCCGTTCGAGCGGCATTGATGCCGGCAACGATGCCTTGGGCAGCCGCTTCCTCATACCCGGTTGTGCCATTGATCTGTCCCGCCAGAAATAGCCGTGGCACGGCCTTCATCTCCAGTGAGGCGGACAACGCGCGCGGATCGACATAGTCGTACTCCACCGCATAGCCAGGACGCAGGATGTGGGCGTGCTCTAGCCCCGGAATGGTCGCGATCAACGCCGCCTGCACGTCCGCCGGAAAACTTGTGGAAATGCCGTTGGGATAAATGGTGTTGTCATCCAGCCCCTCTGGCTCAAGAAAAATCTGATGCCGGCTGCGATCCGGAAAGCGAAATACCTTGTCTTCGATGGACGGGCAGTAGCGCGGCCCGCGGCCAGAGATCTGCCCGCCATAGACGGCGGACGAATGCAGGTTCGTGCGGATCAACTCATGTGTACGGTCTGTTGTCCAGGTCACACGACACGACAATTGCGGGTTCGCAACGCCTTGCGACATGGTGCTGAACAGCTCTGGCACCGTATCGCCATGATCCTGTTCCAGGCCATCCCAATCGATGCTGCGGCGATCAAGGCGTGGCGGCGTGCCGGTCTTGAGCCGGCCCATTGGCAGGCCAAGCCGCTCCAGGGCTTGTGCCAGGCCGACCGACGGTGCCTCGTTGAAGCGCCCGGCCGGCGTGGACACCGGGCCGATATGCGTGATGCCGCGGAGGAACGTGCCTGTGGTGACCACTGCCGCCCCGCAGGCGATGGACGTCCCGTCCGCACAGAGAATGCCATAAAGCTGGCCATGACCATCCAGCAAAAGGTCCTCAACCGAACCGGCCCG
>JBBRLL010000192.1:0-1145 GCA_038231395.1 Rhodobacterales bacterium | reverse complement strand
CCAGCGACCGCCATTTCAGGTGACGGTCGCTTTGGAGGACGAGGCCTTGCACTAGGTTATCACCCGATTGGCCGGCTTGGATCGATTGGGTGATGACCTAGAACGAAAAACGAGTGCGTGTGACGTGAGCCTATACGAAGGGAACATGCTCTGGTTATTCGGCGGCGCGGGCGATGGCGAGGATTTTGACGGCGTAGGGGCCGAGGCCCTTTGCAAGATCGTCCTGCATCGGTTTGGCGACGGCGGCGAATTGGGGCTTGTTGACGTCTTCGACGATCTTGACGCCGATCTTTTTCAGTCGGACCAGGCTGTCGCGTTCAAGTTCGAGGGCCTTGGCGGGCTGTTTGGTGGAGACCTCGTTGGCGGCGGCCTGGACCCAGCCTTGCTGTTCGGGGGTAAGGCTGTTCCAGACCTTGTCGCTGACCCAGATGACTGAATTGTTGGCCTCGTGTTCGGTCATCGACATCACGGGGGCAGTTTCGTAGTGCTTGTTGGCGAGATAGATGTTTACGGAATTCTCGGCCACATCGACCACGCCGGTTTGCAGCGAGGTATAGACGTTGCCGAAGGGCATGTGGACGGTTTGGGCGCCGTAGGCGGGGAAGATGGCGTCTTCGGTGGCGGTGGCCTGGACGCGGACTTTTAAACCTTTGATGTCTGCGAGGGTGCGGATCTCTTTCTTGCTGTAGAGATTTCGCAGACCGAGGGTTGCCATGGCGAGGACGCGGGCGCCGGTGACGTTGGCTGAGAACATTTCCCGGACCGTTGCCGTCATTTCCGGCATGGCCAGGGCCTTGATGAGGTGGGCCTCGGATTTGAAGATGTAGTGGACGGAGAGCATGCCGGATTGGGGTTCGAGCGTGGCGGCATTGGCGGTCGATGAGATGATGAAGTCGATATCGCCGGTGCGGATTTTCTGGAGCATCTGCGGTTCCTGGCCGAGCTGGGCGCCGGGGAACTGGTCTGTAACCATGGTGCCTTTGCTGAGTTCGGACAGCTTGGCGTTAAATAGGTCTGCCGCCACGCCGTAGCCGGTGGTGTGGGGCTGGTCGTAGCCGAAGCTGAAATGCTTGGTTTGGGCGGCGGCGGGATTGGCTGCGAGCCACGCCGTTGAAGCCAGCACGCAAGCCAACGACGCAAGGGTT
>JBBRLL010000191.1:0-1150 GCA_038231395.1 Rhodobacterales bacterium | reverse complement strand
GTCGGGCCTGTGGTTGGGCAGATGTGCAGGGGCAAGTCGAACATGGACAAAATCTCCGACGGCGCAGGAAGCCGCTCTCCCCGCCTCATCCGTCAAAGACCCAACCGCCGCCCTCTTACTCGAAGGGGCGACGGGCTCAGCGTGCAAACTGCCGGAGGCGCACAACTTGGCGCCTCCGGCCCCCCCATCACCCGACTTGATCGAGGAGCTTCTTGGCCCGGCCTTCCATGTCCAAGCGGGAATCCTGCTGTGGCTTGTCGCGTGCCAAACGCGTTATTCCTTGGACAAAATCAAAGATGCTCGACGGCAGGTGGCCCTCGTCTAACAGCACATTCTCGATGATCTTGCTGGTCTCTGCCTTGGAGAAGCCGCGCTTGCGCAGGAAGTCATCCCGGTCGTCGTCCGTCCGTGCCACGATTTGTTGGCGTGCCGCCTTGATGCCATTCACAAAGCCCTGCGGCGAGGAATTGGCAAAACGCGTCAGTGCAGGGGCAGCCTCGTGGGCAAAGCGGGAGGCCGCGTATTTCGAGTGGCGGATGCTGATTTCCTGAAAATCCTCAACGCCCCAGAGATTGCGGTTCTGGCACACCGCCCGCAGGTAAAAGCTGGCGATGCCAAGGGTCTTGGCCCCCACCTCGGAGTTCCAGCAATAGAAGCCCCGGAAGTAAAGATCGGGGGAGCCGTCGGGCAGACGGCCCGCCTCGATCGGGTTGTGATCGTCGACCAGGAACAGGAAGACATCGCGGTCCGAGGCATAAAGCGTCGTCGTGTCGCGGCTGATCTCGACATCCGGGTTGTAGACCCCGGTTGACCAGTCGAGCACGCCCGGCACTTTCCACCGCGTGTCACCCGTGCCGTTGCCCGCGATACGCTGCACCGCCTCAACCAGTTCATGGTCAAAAATCCTGCCGAATTGAGCCC
Source organism: Rhodobacterales bacterium (assembly GCA_038231395.1). Classification (GTDB taxonomy): domain Bacteria; phylum Pseudomonadota; class Alphaproteobacteria; order Rhodobacterales; family Rhodobacteraceae; genus Stagnihabitans. The sequence goes on along the minus strand of JBBRLL010000191.1, from coordinate 229 downwards.
CTGTTACAGCCCGCAGTTCCGTGCGGCCATCCTCAGTCTCGAAGGTTTTGACCTGCTCGGCGCGGTGGTTGGTCAGGCCATATTGCAGGTTGATGCCCGCCAGCGGCGCGGGCAGCTGGCGCAGATAGGCTGCAGGTGCACCGACGAGGGCTGCCAACTGGCCGAAGCTCCAGTGTGTCGGCGCGATCGGCTGATCGGCGCCTGGCAGGATCAGGTCGAGCCGTTCGGC
>JBBRLL010000190.1:0-1152 GCA_038231395.1 Rhodobacterales bacterium | reverse complement strand
TGATTCCGACGATCCGACGATCTTGCCTTGGTTGTCGGCCTCGGGGGAATCGTCAAACAGTAGCTCTGTGACGCCTTCGTCGCGGCACGGGCAGGCAGGCCTTTGGCGTCACGCGCATCCAGATGCCCCTGTGTCACGCCGCACCGCATCGAGCCGGACCTTGGCGCAAAACACGGATTTGTAATCCCCCAAGGCGAAAAAGTTTACGACCCAATGGCGGTAGCGATACATTGGGAGCGGTTGTTGGACCCGTTTGGGCGCACACTTCGGCCCGTGTGAGCATTGGCACAGCCGTTTTGCCCCTGCAGCTTCGTTTCAAGGAGTCAGCTTTTATGTTGGTAAGTCTGTTTTACGTCAGCCGTGCCGTGGGTCCGCAGACCACGATGGTCACCAGTTCCATCCTCACTACTGCCAGGCGCAACAATCCGGTGCACGGCATCACCGGCGTGTTGTTTCAGGGCCAGGGCTTGTACTTGCAGGTGCTGGAGGGCGAGCGCAGTGCGGTCAATCGCTTGTATGCCCAGATCCTGGCCGACAAACGTCAGACCGATGCAGAGATCCTGATCATGGACGAGGTTGCCCGGCGTCGGTTTGAAAAATGGTCCATGGCCCACGTCATCCTCTCTGACCGGGACCCCATGATGCTCATGAAGCACCCCGAATTCGACCCTTATTCCGCGTCTGCTCGAGGGGCGGCCTTGATGCTGGACGATTTCGTGGCCTCGGGCGTGAAAGTTGATATACCGGTGGTCTGATTAAGGTGCGACGATCACTTTGCCCATCACCTGCCGGTCATCCAGCACCCGCATAGCGTCCCCTGCCTCGCTCAACGCATAACGCTTCGGATGCAGAACTGGTTTCAGCGTCCCGGCCTTCACCATCGCCAGAAGGGCCAGCACGTCCTCGCGTGACCATCCGTCGGAACCGATGATGTTGAGCTCGAAGGTCCAGATGAAACGGATATCTTCCTTGGGGTCGTAACCCGCGGTGGCGCCGCAGGTCAGCAGGCGGCCGTTGCGCTTCATCACGCGCAGCGACTGGGTCCAGGTTTCGCCGCCCGTGAAGTTCACCACCACATCGACACCGCCTCCCGCGCCGCCCATGGCACTGGCTTTGCCGAACTGCCGGCGGCTTTCGGCCACCCAGTCGGTG
>JBBRLL010000189.1:0-1154 GCA_038231395.1 Rhodobacterales bacterium | reverse complement strand
TTCCGTTTTCCCCTTGCCCGCTCTTGCGCATCCGGCGGGAGGTTCCAAGTGCATTTTGCGCTGCAAAAAGGCCTCTCCGACGCCCCTTACCTCATCCCGCCCGATCACTCTGGGGAACTACAAAACTAACCGAATAGCCCACCGAAAAGTCCGCAACGAGCGAGTTCGGCGGCGATCTCAATGTAGATTGCACCCACAAGTTGTGCCTCCCGTGCAGGAAGGCCTGTTCCACGGTTGGACAACACACGAAAGACCCGCCGGCTTTAAATACGGCGGGAAGCCGCAGCTAAAGCGAGGGTACCGCGACCTTAGCGCGAGGGTCCCGGGCGTCTTACGAAGTGCCGCCGACCCTTCACTTCATGCCGCTGCCTCTCCGCCTGATGCCGCTGCATCTTGCGAAGATGCCTTCGACCCTTGGTAAAGCGCCGCTGACCCTTGGCAAAGTGCGGCTGCCCATAAAGTTCATGCGGCCGAATCTCGGTCTGATGCCGCGGACCCTTGGCTTGCCGTGCGGCGACCATTCGCATCATGCCGCTGACTCTTGGTAGAATGCCACTGACCTTTAGATCAATGCCGCTGGCGGAAGGCGTGATGGTGCCGGCCTTTGGCTAGATGCCGCTGCCCATGGTGCTAATGGCGTTGGCGTTTGCCATGATGGCGCTGACCTTTTCCTTCATGCGGCCGACTCTTGGCGGAGTGACGCGGACCTTTGTTCAAATGCCGCGGACTCTTGCTCGCATGCCGTTGACCCTCGCCTAAAGGTGCGTGTACCTCCGTCAAAAGGTCGCCGTACCCCTGACTTAAGGCCGCTGTGTCTTTGCCGAAAGTCGCGGGCCCTTTGCCAAGGGTCCGTGACTCTTTGCTGAATGTCGGTGACCCTTTGCTTAGGTCGGGGGACCTCTTGCTTAAGGTCGGGCACGTCTTGCTTAAGGTCGCGGCCCCTTTGCTTCAGGTCGTGGACCCTTGCCCGATGGCCTCGGACCCTTTGGTTCTGGCCGTGGACCCTGGCATGATTGTAGCGCGTCGGGATAATCGCGGAGGATTTGACCGAGATAATTGGGGGGATTGGAGTGTGGTTTGTCGCGATGCACGCGGGGTTTTTCGGATTGGGAGCGGGAGTTGGGGCAGCGGTGGGGCACGATTTCGGGCTCTGA
>JBBRLL010000188.1:0-1159 GCA_038231395.1 Rhodobacterales bacterium | reverse complement strand
CTTGGCCAGCTTGGTATTGCGGAATTTGCCCGCACGGTAGGTCGCGATTTCACGCGCCCGACGTTCGTCCGGCAACACCATGAACTCGTCACCCGCCTGTGGCACCTCGGTGAGACCCTGAATCTCCACTGGAATCGAGGGACCGGCTGTCTTGATGACCTTGCCGTTTTCGTCCAGCATCGCACGCACCCGGCCGTAGGTAGACCCCGCCAGCACGATGTCGCCGGCCTTGAGCGTTCCCGACTGGATCAGTACGGTAGCCACCGGGCCGCGGCCCTTGTCCAGTTGCGCTTCGATCACCAGTCCCTTGGCCATGGCATCAACCGGCGCCCGCAGTTCCAGCACTTCTGCCTGAAGCAGGACCTGTTCCAGCAAGGCGTCCACGCCTTCGCCCGTCTTGGCGGAAACCGAAACGAACGGCGAACTGCCGCCAAACTCTTCGGGAATCACTTCTTCGACGACGAGTTCGTTCTTCACCCGTTCCGGGTTGGCGTCGGGCTTGTCGATCTTGTTGATGGCCACAACGATGGGAACACCGGCCGCCTTGGCGTGCTTGATCGCCTCGCGAGTTTGCGGCATGACACCGTCGTCGGCAGCCACCACCAGAATCACGATGTCGGTCGCTTTGGCACCACGCGCCCGCATGGCGGTGAACGCCTCGTGACCCGGAGTGTCCAGGAACGAAACCATGCCGCGCGCAGTTTCGACGTGATAGGCGCCGATGTGCTGGGTGATACCACCCGCTTCTCCAGACGCCACCTTGGCCCGGCGGATGTAATCCAGCAGCGAAGTCTTGCCATGGTCCACGTGACCCATGACAGTAACGACCGGTGCGCGCGGCAAGGATTCCGATTCCGTCTGCGAGGTCTCTTCATCGGTAAAGGCTTCAGGATCGTCGAGGGCTGCCACCACGGCCTTGTGTCCCATTTCCTCGACAAGAATCATTGCCGTATCCTGGTCCAGCGGCTGATTGATGGTGACCATCTGGCCCAGCTTCATCAGGTGTTTGATCACCTCCGATGCCTTGACGGCCATCTTGTGGGCCAATTCCGCCACGGTAATGGTTTCGGGAACGTGAACTTCGAATATTCGCGCCTCGACCGGCGCCGCTGTCACATGTTCTTCTTGATTGCGATCGTTGCCACGACGGCCCCGCGGG
>JBBRLL010000187.1:0-1192 GCA_038231395.1 Rhodobacterales bacterium | reverse complement strand
CACTTCCATAGCGTAACCCAGTGCGGCTATGCTGCGCACGGGTGGTCGGGGTCCACATGATGTCTCCGGTAAGGCTTCGAACACCGGTTTGGAATCACATCTGCATCGACCATCCAACCCCAGATATCAGCCGTTCCGCATACATTCCGAAATAGCCTCTCAGCATCGCCCCACTGTTGCCACTGAATCTGATCCGCACCCGACTGGGCAGAGTTCAACTGGTGAAAATGGACATCGAGGGCAAGGAATACCGGGCCATCATCGGCTGGCTGGCCTTCTTCCGCGACACCAAGCCGATTATCTTTTCGAATACTCGCCAGAATTTCTGCGCAACGGATCGGGGGTGGAAGGATACTGCCTGTTGCAGATCCTGCTGATGCTTGGATACCAGTTCGAGATTCTGCACCGCGACCAAACCCGCGAGCCAGTGCCAAACGGACCGCAGGGCGAGGTGATCGAGACCGCCTGAAAACGACATACCGTCGAAGGTGGATCGTATCTTGCCCGGATAATGCACGAGCGTAGCGCCATTGGTGGCGTTTCGTGGGTTCGACAGCCGTCACCGCGCCCTATTTTCAGGGCGTTTGGTCGGGCTGCTGTGGCTGTTGGGCGTTGATGGTTACTGGGACGTGGCGGCTTGGGGCATTGGCCCCATACTCAGATGGTGAGGCGGGTGATGCGGTTGAGGGCCATGGCGAAGATGGCCTGATCAGGTGTTGCCCGCGCAAGGTGCAGCCGGACTTGCCGTTTCAAACACCTCGACGCTGGCGGCAATCTTCAGCAGGCTGCAAACGCAGCGTGTTGAACTGCGCGACACGCCACGACGACCGCCGCGGCATCACCGCCCGCAGGCTCCACATCAACCAATACGCGCCAATATGCAGAAATAGTCGCAGCTGGTTGGCATCGGCGCGACTGCATGAGGTGCGGTCGGCGGCGAGATGCGTTTTCCAAGCTTTTATGTGGTTCTCAGCCTGACCGCGGGCACAATAGATGTTCTGATAGACGGTTCGGCCAGAGACGGCCGCGAGGCTGGTGACGATGAAGCGCGTATCGACGCCCTGCGGTCCGGTCTCGACGCGCGCGATGATGCGCTCGACACGGTCCCAACTCCGGGCAGCATCATGGAACGTCTTGAACCGGCGTCGCTTCTCGCAGCCCGGTGCGACAGGATGCGCGGCCATGCTGGCTT
>JBBRLL010000186.1:0-1214 GCA_038231395.1 Rhodobacterales bacterium | reverse complement strand
CATTCCGGACAAACAAGGCAAAGTCTGCGGGCGAGTTTGCCGATTATTCCGACTGGATCAATCAAAGCGATTGTAGGGCCAGCGACGCGCCAGTTGCTAGCGGGCGCGGATTGGAACCTCAAGGAACCGCAGTGCAATGACCAAAACTCGCACCATCAACGCCTGCCGCCCGCCACGCCTGGCTGGGCTCGCCGCCTGCCTGGCGATGCTGGCAAATGTCGGCTGCGTGGCCATCCATTCCACGCCTATGCCGCAGGCCACGGTGTTTCCGCCAGGCCAATCCGCGCCGGGCGAATTGAACAAGACCTCGCTGCCGCCTTATATTATCGAACCGCCGGACATCTTGTTGATTGACGCGGTCCGCGTGGCGCCCCGCGCGCCGTACAAAATCCAAGCCCTGGACGTGACGCAGATTGTGGTTCAAGGCACACTGCCCGATCAGCCCATCAACGGCGCGTTTACCATCGAGCCGGGCGGCACCGTCAATCTTGGTCCGGCATACGGCAAAGTGCGGCTGCAAGGCTTGAACCTAGACGAAGCCATCAGCGCGGTGGATAAACAACTGCGCACGGCCATTCGCAACCCGTCGGTGACCGTCACGCTGCTGCAAACCGCCAACCAACAGCAAATTCAGGGCGATCACTTGGTCGGTCCCGACGGCACGGTCAACCTGGGCGTGTATGGCACGGTGTATGTCGCCGGTCTGACCACCGATCTGGCGCGGCAGACCATTCAAACGCATTTGATGCAATTTCTCGACAGCCCTGAAGTGGCGGTCAGCGTCTTTTCGTACAACAGCAAAGTGTATTATGTGATTACCGAAGGTGCCGGCTTTGGCGACAATCTGGCCCGCTTTCCGATCACCGGCAACGAGACGGTGCTGGACGCCTTAGCGCAAGTCAACGGCCGTTCGCGACTGTCGAGCAAGCGGATTTGGATTGCCCGCCCCGCGCCCAAGGGCGTGGGTTGCGATCAGATTTTGCCGGTCTGCTGGGACGACATCACCAAAGGAGCGGTCACGGCCACCAACTACCAGGTTTTTCCGGGCGATCGGATCTTCATCGCCGAAGACCGGTTGATTGCGGCGGACTCGACGTTGGGGCGGATCATTTCGCCGTTCGAACGCATCTTCGGCGTGGTCTCGCTGGGCAGCCAAGCGGTGCAAACCGTCAACCGCTTCCCCGACGGACAAAACTCGGGCGGCAACAATTAGT
>JBBRLL010000185.1:0-1225 GCA_038231395.1 Rhodobacterales bacterium | reverse complement strand
TTCATCCAAGCGGCGCACATCTGGTGCTCTATCGGCTGGAAGGGCAGGGGGTCGAGATCATCCGCATCCTGCACAGTCATCAGAATCTGACAGCTTATCTTCAAGAGGGCTGACCAAAGACCTACAGCCCCGCAGCTTTGGGCAGGTTGACGCGAAACCTGTCGCGCCGGCGCTGGTATCTGCGGGTCATTTCGGCGCTGGCATGGCCGAGTTGCTTTTGGACATAGCGCTCATCTACCTCGGCACTACTCGCCAGACCCGCCCGCAGGCTGTGGCCGGAATAGAGCTGCAACCGCTCGGCTTTGGAAAGTTCTGGTCGCAGGCCGGCTTGCTCGACGGTCTGCTTGATGAGCCGGGCGACGTGCTTGTCGGAAAGCCGATCCTGCGTGGCCTTCAGCCCATCGCGTGACACAGCCACAAAGATCGGGCCAAAATCGATACGCCCGTAGTGCAGCCATTGGGTCAGGGCGTGCACCGGGCAGGTCTGATCAGAAGAGCCGCGCCCAATTTCCACCTCACGCCAACCGGTCTTGCCGCGCAGGGTGATCAGCGCCCCATCCTCCAGGACCTGAACCCAGCCGCGCGAGTCCGGGGTGTCGTCCTTGCCATGGTCGAGAGAGACAATCTCCGAACGACGCAATCCACCCGCAAAGCCAAAGAGCAAGATCGCCCGGTCGCGAAGGCCGCGCAGATCATGTGGCAGGGTGGCCAGCATGTCGCGGATGTCTTCGGGCAGAATTGCCTCTTTCTGCACCGGAGGGCGCGCGTGCTTGCGACGGATGCCGGCCAGCACGGTGGCGATGTGGCGGTTTTTGCGGTCCAGCTGTTCGCCGCGCTGTGCATAGCCCCAGCCGAGGCCCGACAATCGCCGTTCGATCGAGGCAACCGAAAGGGCAGGGGCCTTGTTTTGCGGTGCGGCCAGATCGGCGATGTAGAGCCCGATCAGCTCATGCGACGGGGGCAGGGGGTCCGCCCCACGCATCCGACACCAACGGGCAAAGGCAGCCCAATCCTTGGCATAGGCGGTAAGGGTGTTTTCGGAAACAGCGGCCCGCGCATAGTCGCGCGCGGTTTCCACCAGGCGATCCAGCGCACCAGAGCCCGCCAGGTGAGAGGGCAGGGCGATTGCGTCGGTGCTGCTGTGGTCTCCGTCATGGGAGCTGGGGTTGTCCAGCGTGGCTGATGGCGGGTTCTCGGCTGTTTTGATCATGGCGCCGAGCATACT
>JBBRLL010000184.1:0-1256 GCA_038231395.1 Rhodobacterales bacterium | reverse complement strand
TAGAGCGTGTTGCGGCCATTTTGATTCAGGATTCCTGTGGCGGTTGATTTGTGATTCCCTCTGCATATGGCAGATGTTGGGGGTCAGGTATGGGCAAGCCACTTTCTATGGAGCTTCGTCAGCGCGTCGTTGATTTCGTTGAGGAAGGTCACACGCATCGTTCAGCGGCGGTGCAGTTCCGGGTTTCGATCAAGTTTGTCAACGACATGGTGCTGCTGAAGCGCAGGACCGGATCGCTGGAGGCCAAGCCGCAGGGCAACGGCGGTGGGCATGGAAAGCTGGCGGGCGTGGCGGGTTGGATCGAACGCCGGATCAAGGAGAAGCGCGACCTGACGCTTGATGAACTGGTGGTCGAATTGCGTGATGGGCTTGGCGTCGAGGCCCACCGCGTCTCAGTTTGGCGGTGCCTGCGCGGCCTTGGCCTCACGCATAAAAAAAGACCTGCGGGCGGCCGAGCAAAAGCGGCCTGATGTCGCATTGGCGCGCGATGTCTGGATCAACCGCCGTCAACCCTTCATGCGCAACATGCTGACAAGGTTGGCGTTCATCGACGAAACCTCACTCAAGACCAACATGGCCAAGACCACCGGATGGTCGCCATGTGGCGAGCGGCTCGTCGATCACGCCCCCTTCGGCCACTGGCAGACCCAGACCTTCATTGCTGCCTTGCGCCATGATCGCCTGGACGCGCCCTGGGTCATCGGCGGGCCGATAAACCGGGAATTCTTCGACCTCTATGTCGAAACCCAACTGGCCCCGACCCTGCACAAGGGCGATGTCGTCATCCTCGACAATCTCGCCACCCACCGCAGTCCCAAGGCCGCCGCGATCCTGAAGGACATCGGCGCGTGGTTCCTGTTCCTGCCGCCTTACAGCCCCGATCTCAACCCCATCGAGATGGCATTCGCCAAGCTCAAAGCTCTCATCCGAAAAGCCGCTGCCCGAACCTACGATCAACTCTGGAAAGCCGTCGGCCAAGTCTGCGAACTCTTCAAGGATGAAGAGTGCTACAACTTCTTCAAAGCTGCAGGATATGAAACCGATTGACCGCAACACGCTCTAATACCCTCAATCGCACCTGCCGCCTGCGCGTGGTGACGCGGACCGGCGGAGAGCTTGCGGCAGCCCATGCGAAACAGTTCCCGGCTCAGGGTTTGCCGGGTAGCAACGAGTTGAAATTCCGTCAATATCCCCTGGCACAGATCGATGATCCGCCAGCGCACCACACCATGAAGGTCCGGTGTCGGTCCCGACTC
>JBBRLL010000183.1:0-1275 GCA_038231395.1 Rhodobacterales bacterium | reverse complement strand
TAAAGGCGCAGTTCGATTGTGTGATCGGGTCAAAGCGTCATGTTTAGTGTGATGATTTGCAGCCCAATTTCAGCGTTCGTTCGTTTACCGCCTATAGATTGTCTTTTGTGGCCTGTAGTTTGCGGGAACATCCCGCCACTGCAGCCATTGCGGATCACAAAGATGATGCCGCTGATCACACGACGATTATCGGCATGCGTCATCCTGTTGGTCAGTGGCAAGATCGGCGAAATCCGTGCCATCTGGTTTTTGGAGACAAGGAGAAGAGCGCTGATGGCAATACCCCCTTTATCCGTCGCAACTGAATCAGTCACCGTTCATCCCCAAAATGCGATGAACGGGTCCAGAGCGCAGCAATGGATTAAGTGCTGAAGCGAACAACACTCCAGATCTTTGATCCGTCCGTCATCGCGGGGAAACCGTCAAACCTTTAGCGCACTCGCGATTTGCGCTGCAAAGGACAACAGACGCTGGTCTTGGCCCAAAGCGCCGGTCAGTTGGATGCCGACGGGCAAACCGTTAATTGCACCGCAGGGAAGGCTCAACGAGGGATGGCCCGTGACATTGGCAAAACCGCTGGACAGCATCTCGCTGTCCTGATCGTCGACGATCACCGGGTCTTCATGAGGGGCGACAAAGGGCACACTGGGGGCAAGCAGGACATCAACCTGGCCGAACAGGCCCTCAACCATGCAGCCAAGGTCGGCCTGAACACGGCGGGCGGCAATATAGTCGGTGGCCAGCACGGTGCCGCCGCTTTCGATTTGCGCCCGGGTGCCGGCTGCGTAGCCTGCGGCGTTCCGGGCCATCAGCGGAGCATGGATCAGCGCCGCTTCAGGGCCAAGCACGGTCATCAGTGTGGCATTGGCGCGGGTCAGGTCGGGGCAATCCAGTTCCACCAGCGTGGCCCCAAGGCGCTGAAGGAGGGCCTGAACAAGGTCCGTTACGGGCTTTCCAATCGGAGTTTGCGAGAATTGGTCTCGGATCAACCCGATCCGGATAGGAGCCTGCGCCCGCATCAACGGCATGGGCTGACCCGAAAGACAGGCCAGCGCGATGGCGGCATCTTCGACACTTCGGGCAAGCGGGCCCGCGTGATCAAGGCTCCAAGACAGTGGAAAAACGCCGCCGAGGGGAACAAGGCCGTAGGTTGGCTTAACACCGACAATGCCGCAATAGGCTGCCGGAATGCGGATAGAACCGCCTGTGTCCGTACCGATGGCCACGGGCACGATGCCTGCCGCCACAGCCGCAGCCGAACCGCCGCTTGATCCG
>JBBRLL010000182.1:0-1296 GCA_038231395.1 Rhodobacterales bacterium | reverse complement strand
GGGGACAGCAACTGTCTTGACTGTCAAGCCTACGTGCGCTGATTTTTGTCATGATGCGTCAGAAATATTTTGCACAGCTTGGGCCTAGGATTGACGATCGCCAGTCTATCCATAGCCTGGTATCCCCCAGACGGACGGAGCCGACCACCTCTGACGATCTCCGCCTAGCCGGTGGGGTGCGCCCACCGTGTCCGGTGCTTCATCATCGCGTTGAGGATCGTCAACAGCTTCCGCATACAGGCCGTCAGGGCCACCTTCTTGGCCTTGCCCGCCGCACACAGGCGTTGGTAGAACGCGCGGATCACGGGATTGAATCGGGTGGCCACGAGGGCGCCCATGTAGAGGACCGCACGCACTTGTGCGCGACCGCCCCAGACCGTGCGCGTGCCTCGCAACATCCCACTGTCGCGATTGAACGGGGCCACGCCGACCAAGGCCGAGATCTGCTTGCCGGTCAACGTGCCAAGTTCCGGCAGTGTCGCCAGCAGCGTCGTTGTCACCACCGGCCCCACGCCGGGCGTGCTCTGCAAGAGCTCCTCCTTCTCGCGCCAGACAGGACTCTGACGAATCGCCTCTGTCAGCGCGGTGTCGGTCTGTTGGATGGCCCGCTCCAGCCAGGCGATGTGCGTGCGCAGACTTTTGCGGACGGGCGTAAGGACACTCATCAGCCGGTTCCGCTCCGCCGTCAGCATCTCGACCAGTTGCCGACGTCTGCTCAACAGGGCGGCCAGGGCCCGTGTTTCTGCATCCGGGAGCGGTCGCGGCTCCGGTCGCATGACGTCGGCAAACCGTGCGAGCATCTGGGCATCCAGCGCATCGGTTTTGGCCAGCTTCCCGGTGGCTTTGGCAAAGTCGCGCACCTGGCGGGGATTGACCACCACCACGGGTATCCCTGCGGCGGCCAACGCCCCGGTCAGCGGAATCTCCAGCCCACCGGTGGCTTCCATCACAACCAGCGTGGGCGAGACGGCTCGCAGGCGCGTGAGTATCTGGGCAATGCCGGCTTCGGTATTGGGAGCGGAAAGCCGACCATTCGGTCGGAGGGCCATGTCCACCTGCGCTTTGGAGACATCAATGCCGACAAAGATCTGTGCATGCGTCATCACATCCTCCTGTGTGGCCCCGCCTTGCGAAATCCGGGCTCAACGGCCCACGCAACTGTTCGGGCTCTATGGGTGAAGGGCATGACGACCCTGGCTGTCCCCCGGTCTCCATGGACCTCGGCTACGACGGTCTATCATGCCCCGGTGAATGATGTGCGGTATCATTGCCACCCTCGCGGCAAGATACAAGGCT
>JBBRLL010000181.1:0-1302 GCA_038231395.1 Rhodobacterales bacterium | reverse complement strand
CATGGTGAACAAGGTTCCGGCCATGACGATGTTCCATTTTGGCGTCTCGCCACTGGTCGATGAGACCGATGGGGTCAGTTTGCTGAGGGCAACCGCGACCATGCCATAGCTGTCATCGGTGGTGACCAACAGCGGCCAAAGATACTGGTTCCACGAATAGACGAACATGATGGTGGCCAGCGCCGCGATAATGGTGCGCGACAAGGGGATCAGGACATCCCACAAAAACCGCAACGGCCCCGCGCCGTCCATCTTGGCGGCCTCGACCAACTCGTCGGGGATGGTCAGAAAGAACTGGCGGTACAGGAACGTTCCGGTGGCGGTCGCGACCAGCGGCATGATCAGGCCGGTATACGAGTTCAGCAGGTTCCATTCCAGCGCCACGGTGATGCCCGAAAGCTGTTCGATCAGCCAGCTTGCGCCACTGAGGTCAAGGAGGGTCTGAAACGGCGACAGGGCGTTGGCGGCGACGGCATAGGTCGGTACGATGCGCACCTCCAGCGGCAGCATCAGCGTGATGAACACCGCCCAGAACACCACCATGCGCAGACGATAGTTGAAAAACACGATGCCAAAGGCGGTGATGCAGGAAAGCACGATCTTGCCGGTCACCACGCCAATCGCCACGATGAAGGTGTTGACGAACTTGGTGCCGAAATGGCCCTTTTCCCACGCGGTTGCCACGTTTTCAAAGAAATGCGAGCCCGGCAGGATATGCGGCGGTATTGCCATCACCTCGCGCAACGAAAGGGTGGAGGCGACAAAGACCAGATACATCGGGAACAGCAGCAAAAAGGCCCCGGTCAGCAGGATGACATGGGTGGCGATGTTCAGCCATGGGGTGCGTTCGATCATGGGTTTGCCTTCAGGTATAATGGATCTTGCGCTCGATGTAGCGGAACTGAACAAAGGTCAGCGACACGACAAGCAGCATCAGGATGATCGACTGGGCCGCAGCACCTGAATAATCGAGGCCCTGAAACCCATCGTTGAAAATCTTGTAGACCATCAGATTGGTGCCGCGCGCCGGGCCGCCGCTGGTCATGGTATCGACGATGCCGAAGCTGTCGGTAAAGCTGTCGGTGATGTTGATGACCAGCACGAAAAAGAACGTCGGCGCCAGCAGCGGCAGTTGAATGTCGCGCATCCGGCGCAACACGCGGGCGCCGTCCATCGCAGCCGCCTCGATCAGGCCGCGCGGGATGGCCTGCAAACCGGCCAGAAAGAAGATGAAGTTGTAGGCGACCTGCTTCCAAGCCCCCGCAACGATGACCATGATCATCGCCTGCGCGCGGCTGGTGT
>JBBRLL010000180.1:0-1304 GCA_038231395.1 Rhodobacterales bacterium | reverse complement strand
GTGGCTGAAGGCACCGTCGAAGAAGCCATCCTTACCTTGCAAGCGCGCAAACAGGCCCTCGCCGATGCCCTTTTTGACGGCGGATCAGCCGACCCAATCGGCTTGGACATGGATATCATCGGGGAATTGTTCCGGCCCTTGGTCAAAGGCGGGTGATGGCGCCGAGGGGGAGGTGGACCGTCGCAGAGGGCGGAAAGCCGCCGTTTGCTGGTGTGGTATCCCTTCTACCGTGTCACGAGATAGCGGCCATTCGCAACGGCACCCGCGCCTGACCAGACCCGATCGAAGTGTTGTTGGAATGGCCCATTGTCTTGGCTCTGCCGGCGGAAGCCGCTACGTGGAACTTCTGACGTGGATGCTCCTACCTTCTGCGGTGGATTCAACACTCATCAAATTGTCACATTACGAAGCAGTCACGATCGGGCGTAGACAGTGTCAACAAAGCCGCCTTAACCCCCAAAACCTGTTTGGGACAAGCACTGGTTGCGCGGAGAAATTTGGCACCAGTACATCTTTCTCAGGTCCAGACAACGTTTCGATTCAGAATTCTGGACCCGCCTGTTTGCCAATGCCGTAAACCTCGGCTGCGCGCTCTGGGGTGAGAAGACCGTTGCGGATGTCACGTTTGACAAGTGCGAGGTCGCGCAGTTTCGGGTCGCCAAAGCCACCGCCGTTGCCTGTGACCACCCGGATCACGTCGCCGGGATGCGTTGGAAGGCCAGTGACAAAGGCATACTGGCTGGGTGCGCCTCTCGTCGGAAGATAATCGATATGGTTGCTGGAGCCTTCGTGCCCGCCCGCCAAGGCCCAGGCCGGAAATTTGGAGCGCGTGTAGCCTGCCGTCAGATAGCCGTCTTCGGCGCGCAGCCGGTAATCCATCACGATGCCGCGCCCACCGGTCCACTGGCCTTCGCCGCCGGGCCCAGTGTTGAGCCTCATCTGATCGACCCAGACGCCGTTGCGGGCCTCGTTGATCTCGGCCGGGCAATTGTAGGTTTCGCCGTGATGCCCGCAGAACATCGCGGAGTTGCCATCGGCACCGCGACGTGCGCCCCAGCCGCCGACTTGCGGTTCGATGATGGTATATTGCCGCCCGGTGTCAGGATGGGTGCCGCCGATGAAGGTGCCGCACACCGAGGCGAAGTGACCAGAGGCCAGCCGATGGGAGTGGACAAAACATGGGGGTCGTCGTCAGCGGTCTGGCCTGTGCTAAGATAAGCTCTTTGCGAGGAGGGCTGCCATGGACGTTCGGATTACGATCGAAACGACCTTCGATAATGGGGAGAAGCGCACCCATCAGCTTG
>JBBRLL010000179.1:0-1313 GCA_038231395.1 Rhodobacterales bacterium | reverse complement strand
GCGAATCCATGCGGTTAGACAGGCGGCATGAGCAAGCCATCACCCGCCCGCTACCGCACGACGAACTGGTCCGGCTACAGCGCCTCACTGAAGAAGCGTGGTTCTTTGCTGATCTGGCTGGACAAGGAGATGACCTGGCTCGCGCCGCCTGACGGCAACCCCGGTCGCCCTGCGGTGTTCTCCGATGCCGCGATACAGTTCTGCCTGACGATCAAGGTTTTGTTCAAGCTGCCCTTGCGGCAAACGACCGGAATGGTGGCCAGCCTGCTGAAGATGGCGGACTTGGATTGGGCTGTGCCGGACTATACGACCTTGTGCCGACGCCAGAAGACCTTGGTGGTCCATATCCCCTATCGGCGCGCCGACGGCCCGCTGAACCTGCTTGTTGACAGCACCGGCATCAAGTTTCTTGGTGATGGCGAATGGCAGGCCCGAAAGCACGGCGTGCAGGGCCGACGCCAATGGCGCAAGGTGCATCTGGCTATGGACACCGCCACATCGGACATCCGGGCGGTGGAGTTTACCCCCAGCAGCGACGGTGACAGCCCGGTCCTGCCGGAGTTGCTCGACCAAATCCCCGAGGGCGAAGAGATCGACACGGTGACTGCCGATGGTGCCTATGACACCCGACGCTGCCACACCGCCATCCTCGACCGCCAGGCCACGCCGATCATCCCGATCCGCAAGAACGGGCGGCCTTGGAAGGAAGATTGCCCGGCCGCAATCGCCCGAAACGAAACCCTGCGCGCCACCCGGCATTATGGCAGGGAGTTTTGGAAGCGCTGGACGGGATACCACGCCCGAAGTCGAATCGAGTCAAAGATGCGGTGCCTCAAGGCCTTCGGTGAACGCATCGCCGCAAGGCACCCCGACAGCCAAACCGCCGAAATCCAAATACGCATCGCCCTCATCAACCGCTTTAACGCCCTCGGCACCGCCGAGATCATTCGCGTGGACTGACATCAGCGGGGAAAGGGGAAGTCATGCCTCAGGCGTGAATTTTGCAACAACGCCCTTTGTAACGCCAATCAGTATTCCATGCAAGGAATACTGCAGATGCGGCATGAGTCTTGGTTTGTCTAAGCTTTGATGAACTTAACCAACCATCTGTTCAAGTCATCCAAGGTGGATATGCGGGGTTAAGTCCAGTTTGGGTCGCAGAACTCGCCTCCGGCTCTCAGCCGCCCACCTAACACTTTTACTCCCCCACCACCCGTAACCTCGGCTTCAGCATCTCCCCCACGGCGTTCACCCCTGCGCGCACCGGCGAGTCGATCAGATGGGCATAGCGCTGGGTGGTGCCGATCTGGGTG
>JBBRLL010000178.1:0-1318 GCA_038231395.1 Rhodobacterales bacterium | reverse complement strand
GTGGCCAAGCTGGGCCAGATGGGCGAAGTCGTCACCGTCAAGGACGGCTTTGCGCGCAACTTCCTTTTGCCGCAAGGCAAGGCGCTGCGGGCTTCGGCTGCGAACGTGAAAACCTTCGAAGGCAAGAAAGCCCAGCTTGAGGTGACCAACCTCGAAACCAGAACCGAAGCTGAAGCCGCTGGCGCCAAGCTGGATGGCCAGATCTTCACCGTGATCCGCTCGGCTTCCGATGCGGGCGCGCTGTACGGTTCAGTCACCACCCGTGACGCGGCAGAGGCTGCCACCGATGCAGGCTTTACCGTGAACCGTGGTCAGGTCACCCTTGATCGCCCGATCAAGGAACTGGGCATGCACACCGTTTCGGTGACGCTGCACCCAGAGGTGGTCGTCAGGGTCAAGCTGAACGTCGCCCGGTCCATCGAGGAAGCCACGCTGCAAGCGGCTGGCAAGTCGATCCAGGAACTGGCCGCCGAAGCCGAAGCCGCTGCGGAGTTTGAAATCGCCGAGCTGTTCGACGACATCGGCGCCGCCAACGACTTTGACCCGCGCGACGCCCGCTAGGCCAAGGCCCAAACTGGACCGGGCCAATCTGGCCCCGTCCCAATCTTGATCTGTGCCGGCCAGCTGAGCTTTGGACGATAGGCTTTGGCTGATCAGCCACACGGAAAATCAAACCGCGCAGGGGCAACCTTGCGCGGTTTTGTCATGGGCGCAGCTCGTGCGGCAATTTCGAAACCTTTTGCGCGCCAATCCATTGCGTTCCAATGTCATCACGGCAAAGCGGCGGGTCAGAGGTCGCAAATGAGGCAGAACGCCAAGCGAACCCGGCTAGCCTGCCGCCATGACCATCGCGCCCAAAACCAACCTGCCCGCCATCCTGTGCCTTTGCGCAGGGATTGCGGTGTTTTCGGTGCAGGATCTGATCCTGAAACTGCTCTCCGGCAGTTATCCCCTGTCCGAGGCGATGGTACTGCGCTCTCTGACCGCGATCCCGTGTATGTTGGCGATCACCCGGTGGTTTGACGGCGGGTTGTCCAGTCTTTTAAGCCCCAGTTGGCCCGCCATGCTGGGACGCGGCCTGCTGAATTTTCTGGCCTACACCGCCTATTATCTGGCGTTGGCGGCCCTGCCGATGGCCACCACGGTTGCTTTGTATTTCACCGCTCCGCTGATCATCGGTAAGCCTTCGCCGAGGGCCGTCTTCGTCTGACTGATCCTTGGGCTTATTGGACCGTCCATATGGTCTCCTTTTGGACGGTGCATGGAATGCTGGAAGTGATGGATGTCGTTGATACTGGCCGGCGCCGGCGGTTCAGCG
>JBBRLL010000177.1:0-1340 GCA_038231395.1 Rhodobacterales bacterium | reverse complement strand
TTCCTGTCAGCGCGGGGGATGGTCCCTCGCCTCCCAGCAGGAGCCAAAACAAATGTCCCGCAAAGATGCACACGCCTTCGCCGCCTCTCTCGCCGCCACGCTCATGGTTTCCATCGTCGTCTTCCAGGCAGGGGATGGAACGTTTGGTGCAGTCCCCGCCGATGAAATCGACGGTGACGAGGTCGTGATCGTCTCGGAGTACGATCCTTTCGCATGAGGCATTGGCCTCACTTTTACAGGCCCGGGCAGGGCGCGAACGCGCCTCCGGGCCTCTCGCCTGCCAGCCGTCCCGCCCGCCCGGCACAACGCGCCGCCGAAGATCGGCACCCCCGCAGAATAACAAGAAAGGAGTTCAACCATGTCCAAGACATGTTTCCCCTACGGCTTCCCCACGGGCTATGCCCGCTCACCGCGGGGCAGCGCACGGATCTGGCCGCGTTGCACGAACGCCGAGCCCGGCGGCTACGGCCACGAATGTGGTGAACCGGCGGGCTTTATCAGCTCAAGGGCGGATGGAGGTCAGTCTTGTTTCTGCTCCGCCTGCAAGGCGCATGGGTCTGAGGCGCGTCGCTATTCCGATTGGCAGGCATTGCCGACGATGGGGCAGGGGGACAGCGCCGCCGGAGCCACCACGGCTGAACAAGCCGCCCGACAGGTGTGCGACTGGCAGGGTATTCCGACGCATTTTGCGCGCGCTGTCAGGCCAGATGCATGATCCGGCCTTCCCGCGCCGAAACCAAACTCAATTTCAGCGGATTGTCATAACCTCAGGCGTTTTGCCTGCATCGAGGGCTGCCACAAACCACAGCGGTTTACGTCCACGACCGGACCAGGTGAGGCCCGCGTTTTCTGGATGGCGGTATTTCGCGGCGGCGGGCGCACGGGTGGGTTTTACCTCGGTGCCGATCAGGTCGGCCAAGGAATAGCCCATCTCTTTGGCGATCGCATCCAGCTTGGCCCGGGCTTCTGCCTTGTGACGGTCCTCATAGCTGGAAATCGCCTTGGCGAGCTCCTTTTGCAATTGCCGCAGGTCCTTGAGCGACAGTGCCCCGAGATTGAAATCAGCCATGCGTGCCTCGTGTTCTGAATGATTGATCCGGGATAGCTGTCTGATCAGCGCATCGCAACTGCCTTCGGGCAAAGGCTGCGTGGTAGGGCAGGGGGGCAGGGTGATCTACCGCGGGGATGCAGAGCGGATCTGTGGCTTCAGCCCTGTTGCATTGGCCAGGAAGGTCGTTGTTCTGCAAGGGCCCCAGGTCGCTCCTATCCCCGGTTCCATCCCTTCGACTGACAATCCCCTAAGCCTGTTCGGTCTCAATCGCGCAACCCCGCTCAGGGCC
>JBBRLL010000176.1:0-1353 GCA_038231395.1 Rhodobacterales bacterium | reverse complement strand
CGGGCAGGAAGTCCGCTTCGTGGGGCTGCCGGCGGATGCTGGGGCCGGTTTGGGAGCGTTCCAAAGCCTGCACCACTTCGCGGCATCGGGGGCGCTGGCAAGCCATCTGTCTGCCGCATCGCAACGGTTCTACGGCACCGCAGCACGGGCCTTCCTGGCAAGGGTGGCCGCAGACCGGGGGACAGACCCTGAGGGCCTTGTGGGGCTTTTGGTGGCGTGGCGCGATGCCTTCGCAGCCAACTACCTGCCGCCCGGCGCGGATGGCCAAGTATCGAGCGTGTGCAAACGGTTCGGTGTGGTGGCAGCGGCTGGAGAGCTGGCGCGGGCCTATGACGTGGTGCCATGGCCGGAGGGTGAGGCCAGCCGAGCCGCTGCCGCATGTTTCGCCGCCTGGCTTCTGGATCGGGGCGGCATGGGTGCGGGCGAAGATATCGAGGCCGTGCGACTGGTGCGGGGCTTCATCGGCGCGCATGGATCGAGCCGGTTTGAGACTTTGGGACGCAACGATGATTCGTCTCCTGATGGCACGCGCATTATCAACCGTGCGGGGTGGCGACGCCGCGACCTTACCGGGGCGTGGGAATACCTCATCACAACCGACGCATGGCGAAGCGAGGTTTGTAAGGGCGCGGATCACGGCCGGGTTGCAAAGGTGCTGCTGGGCCGGAGGCTGCTGAAGGGCGACAGAGAAGGCGAGACGCAGCGCCACACATCCAAGCAGCGGATTCCTGACCATGACCCGATGCGGGTCTATCTCGTAACCGGGAATATCATGGCCGAAGCGGACGGGGCACCGACCGATGGCAAGTGAGGCCGCACGACGTTTCGCAAGTCAGCTCGGTGTCAGCCTTCAAATTCCCACTGCTTCCACGCTTTGCCGGGGCAGTGGGAACACCACGGCAGACGAGAAAAGCCCGGAAAGCCGGGAGTCTCCCCGCGATGCGGCTATTTTGCAGAGAAAAACTGTTCCCACTGTTCCCACTGGCAAAACAGAGAGTGGGAACAGATTTTGGGTGGCAAAACCCGCAGAAAACCGGGCTTTTCTGGCCCGTGTTCCCACTGTTCCCAGCGAAAACAACGATGTCCGCGCGCCGCTGACGAACGAAACAGACGCGCCGCATATCCGGGCGGAACCTCTAACCGCGCCGCGTCCCACCCGTCCGCCCGATGACGAACTGGTGGAAGCCCTCGCCATCGCCATGAGCCGCAAACAGGGCGTGACGTTCACAGACCCCGTGAAGGCGATGGACTATCTACGGGCCAGCGCCCGTAACCGGCTGGCACGAACTGATGACCCGATGGTGCGGGGGCTGCTGCTGGGGTTTGAGCGGCACCGGGTTATTTACCGCCCTT
>JBBRLL010000175.1:0-1365 GCA_038231395.1 Rhodobacterales bacterium | reverse complement strand
TGGTGATGAAACCGACCGGGCTGTTGGGCAAGTCCGAACAGGAGCGCATGTAATGGCCCCACGCGACACTGCCGTAAGCATGGCCGACAAGATCGCGGCGCGGTTCCAGAACCCTGTTCTGCGCTGGGGAGGCATCGCGCTGATCCTTGTGTTCCTCGCCATGCTTCCTTCGGTTTTCGGGCAATACGCCACTGTCATCATGACCAACGCGCTGCTGTATGTGGTGCTGGCCCTGGGGCTGAACGTTGTTGTCGGCTTCGCGGGGTTGCTTGATCTGGGCTACGCCGCTTTCTTTGCCGTTGGTGCCTATACAATCGGCATCCTGACGCTCGATTTCGGCGTGAACTTCTGGTTGGCGCTGCCCTGCGCCGTGCTGGCCGCCGGGATTGCTGGGGTGATCATCGGCGGACCGACCTTGCGCCTGCGCTCGGATTACCTGGCTATCGTCACGCTGGGCTTTGGCGAGATTGTGCGCTTTTCCGCCCGTAACCTTGCAATCACCGGCAAGGCGAGCGGGCTTTCCGGCATTGGGCAGCCGTGGATTTTTGGCTGGCATATTGCCACGCCAACCGATTTCTACTTTGTGTTCTGCGCGCTGGCCATCCTCGCGGTGATCGTCTCGCTGCGGCTGGAAAACTCCCGGCTTGGTCGCGCTTGGCTCTATGTCCGCCATGATGAGGATGTGGCCGAGGCGATGGGCATCAACCGGGTTGCGGTCAAGCTTGCGGCCTATGTGACGGGGGCCATCTTCGCCTCCATCGGTGGGGCGTTTTTCGCGGCCAACCTTGGGGCCATTTCGCCGGAAAGCTTTTCCTTCACCCAGTCGGTTCTGATTCTGATGGCGGTGATTTTGGGCGGAATGGGCAAAATCCCCGGCGTGATCCTGGGCGCGTTCATCGTGATCCTGGGCCCAGAACTGTTGCGCAATCTGGGTGAGTTGCGACTGATGGTGTTTGCCGTGATGCTCTTGTTGATCATGCTGTTCCGTCCCAGCGGCATCTGGCCCAAACGCGGGGCGCGGTCATGAGTGGCGCTTTGCTGAACCTTGCCGGTGTCAGTTTGGCCTTCGCCGGCAATACCGTTTTGCAGGGCGTCGATTTCCAAGTTGCGGAAGGTGCGGTGGTTAGCCTGATTGGCCCGAATGGGGCGGGCAAGACCTCACTCTTCAACTGCATCACAGGGTTTTACAAACCTCAATCGGGGTCGATCACCTTCAACGGGCATGAGCTTCTCAGCCTCAAGCCGCACAAGGTCACGGCGTCAGGCATTGCGCGGACGTTCCAGAACGTGCGGCTGTTTCGCGAAATGACGGTGATGCAGAACGTCATGTCGGGCATGCACAGCCGCACCAAGGCCGGGGCCTTT
>JBBRLL010000174.1:0-1382 GCA_038231395.1 Rhodobacterales bacterium | reverse complement strand
TAAACCACATCACGTGCGGTGAACGGCGAGCCATCATGAAACGTCACGCCGGACCGAAGCTGCATGCGCCAGGTGTTGCCACCCTCCAACGCCCAGGATTCGGCAAGATCCGGCTGCAGCCGCAGATTGTTGTCCGCCCGCAGCAGCGAACTGAACACATGCCCGCTCAGCATGTTGTTGGCTGCCAGCACATGAAAATGCGGATCGGCCGATGTCGGCGCCGCCGCGAGGCCGATGGTGATCTGGGCCGCCCACCCCGCTTGCGCGGGCAGGGCCGCCAGCACACACACCAACGCCAGGTGCATCCATCGCATCTCTTGTTCTCCCGCTGCCACCGCAAGATTGCAGGACGCGGTGGCGAAGGCATAGGGTACACAGATGTGCAATTGCCTTGGATAGTGCGAATGACGCAGATCGTCCCTTTGGCGCCGGCGCGAGATGATACGCTGTGGGCGGTGATGGCGAAAATTGGCCGGGTGAACCGCGTGGCCGAGATCTATTCCAGCCGCGCCGCCGCTTTGGCGGACCGCGCCTGGCGTGAGGCGCAAGTGGACGCCCATGCCAGCTTCCTGCGCGGCAGCAAGCAGCCGCCGCCGCATTACAGCGTGGCGCCGGTGCGGCGGACCGACCTGCCAAAGGGTTGGAAGCCGCTGCCGGCCCTGGGCTTTCTGCGTGGGCAGTTCATCTGACACGCCAGATTTAGAGCGTGATAATTTTGGATAGAGTCAAAATCATCACGCTCTAACCTTTGTTTTACCAATCATGTTCATGCGTTTGGGTGAAGCAACCCAAACGCATCATGATCTAGCAGCCTGTCGGATTGGCCTAATTTTATGTCCCACCTTGAAATTTTCACCAATATATTGAGGAATAATCGACTTAAGATTACAATAGTCTCGTGCGATTTGGTCTAATATTTCGTCAATCGCCTGAATCCGACAGGCTGCTAGAGCGTGATGATTTTGGGTAGAGTCAAAATCACCCCACTCTAGCCTTTGTTTTACCGATCATGTTCATGCGTTTGGGTGAAGCAACCCAAACGCATCATGATCTAATAGGCGCACGGCAAGTGCACGGATCATGCCGCACCTGGATGTCTATCGGTTGCGGAATAACGGCCCTAGGCTGGTCGCCGACGTGCAAGCCAAGCTTCTGGTCAGCCTGGAGAGTTCGGCCGCGGACTGAAGTCATCGACAGCTGAGCACGACACCATCACGCGGGCGCTGGATCAGCTTCTGGTCGGCTTCTGAACCAAAGGCACATCCGGCTCCCCCGCGGCATGCCCGGCAACACTGTGCAACATGCGCCGCAACCCCGCACGCTGCTGGGCGAAATACGAACCCGTGGCCAACGCCTCCTCTGCCGTGGGATCCCCGGTCTTG
>JBBRLL010000173.1:0-1382 GCA_038231395.1 Rhodobacterales bacterium | reverse complement strand
TTCGGCTCGGTCGGCATGGGCGGCATGTTCAGCGTTGTGAAGGTGCGCGCCGACCAGAAGGCCGGCGACTACAGCGACCCCGGTTGGTACAAACACCCTGCCGGGACCGTGGCTTACGAATGGACCGGTGCGCTGGCCCAGCCGGCGCGCTTCAAAGCCGAAGGCATCGGCTCCATGCCGCCGGTGGCCCAGCCGGCCAAAGCGGTCGAAGTCACGGTGCGCAAGCCCAGCGGCGGACATTCAGGCCATTGACAGCCCCACTCAAACCCTGACCAACCCAAGGAATTTCATGGCATCGATCAAGACATTCGCATTCGCCACCCTCATGGCCATGACGTACACGGCAACGGTGGCCCACACGGACAAAGACCACGGCAACAAGGCCGGCCCGGTCAAGAAGGAACAAAAGGCCTGGGGCATCGCCGGTGATACCAAGGCGGCCAAAAGAACCATCGAGCTGACGATGACGGACAACATGCGTTTCACGCCCAACCGGATCGACGTGAAGCAGGGTGAGACGGTGCGTATCGTGTTGAAGAACCAGGGCCGGATGCTGCATGAGTTCGTTCTCGGCACGAAGCAGGAGCTCGACGAACATGCCGCGCTGATGGTGAAGTTTCCGACGATGGAGCATGCCGAGCCCTACATGGCGCACGTCAGTGCCAGCAAGGCCGGAGAGATCGTCTGGACCTTCAACCGCGCGGGCGATTTCGACTTTGCGTGCCTGATCGCCGGCCACTACCAGGCCGGCATGGTCGGCAAGGTCAAGGTCGCCGCCGCCGCCGGCAAAGGCGACGGTCTTTCGGACCGCAAGCAGTGAGGCCACACGCCAAGCCTATCGATTGCACGTCAACACTTTTCAGCAAACCCGGAAACACCATGAAATCCATCAAGAAATTCGCAGCCCTCGCGCTGTTTGCCGCCGCCAGTGTGCTGTCCACCGCATCCACCGCTGCACAGGCCCAAACGGCCGCCGCCGACATGACTGACGGCGAAGTGCGCAAGATCGACAAGGACGCCGGCAAGCTCACGCTCAAACACGGCGAGATCAAAAACCTGGACATGCCGGGCATGACCATGGTCTTTGTCGTCAAGGACAAGGCCATGCTCGACACGTTGAAGGCGGGCGACAAGATCAAGTTCAAGGTCATCAACGACGGTGGCAAGTTCACGGTGACCGAGATCGCACCGGCCAAGTAGGCCCGGCCCAGCACGACCGCCGAAGGTAGTGACCCGGTGCAGCCTGGCGAGGCGCACGGGTCTGAAGACGTTCATCCACGGAGGCTTCAACCTAGATTCCTCAGTTAGCCACTCGGCAAGGCGACTGGAACCAGCCTGGATTTGGGCTGCACGGCCAGTATTCGGTCAACGATAAAGCGCAC
>JBBRLL010000172.1:0-1397 GCA_038231395.1 Rhodobacterales bacterium | reverse complement strand
ACCACCCGCAACCAGAACGCACCGACCCACATCGCTGTGATCTTTGATGCCGGCGCCAAGACGTTCCGCAACGATATCTACCCGGAGTATAAGGCAAATCGCCCGCCCTTGCCCGAGGATCTGCGCCCGCAATTCCCCCTGACCCGCGATGCCACCCGCGCCTTCAACGTCGCCTGTATCGAACTTGCCGGGTACGAGGCCGACGATATCATCGCCACCCTTGCCAAGCGTGCCAGTGCGGCGGGCGGCACGGTGACCATCCTGTCCTCCGACAAGGATCTCATGCAACTGATCGGCTCTGGAGTCGACATGCACGATCCCATGAAAAACAAGCGCTTGGGTCTTGACGAGGTGATGGAAAAGTTCGGCGTGGCCCCCGACCGGGTGATTGACGTGCAGTCGCTCGCCGGGGATTCGGTCGACAATGTGCCGGGTGCACCCGGCATCGGCCTGAAAACCGCGGCCCTGCTGATCCAGGAATACGGCGACCTTGATACGCTTCTGGCCCGCGCACATGAGATCAAGCAACCCAAACGGCGCGAGGCGTTGGTCGATCATGCCGACCAGATTCGCCTGTCACGCCAGCTTGTGACGCTGAAAGACGACACCCCGATTGACCTTGATCTTGATACGCTGGACCTGCGCGCCCCTGACCCTGACACCATCATGGCATTCCTGAAAGAGATGGAGTTTCAGACCCTTATCCGCCGGGTTTCTGAAAAGCTGAAGGTTGCCGCCCCCATTCTGGACACCGGCAAAGGCTATGAGGTCGCGGGTGCCCATGATGCGCCTGCGTCCGAAGCCCTGCCCTTTGACCACGCCGCCTATACCTGCATCCGTGACAGCGAAACGCTTGTCCTTTGGGTCGCCCGCGCCCGCGAACGTGGCTATCTTGCCGTCGATACCGAAACCACCTCACTTGACGAGATGCAGGCCGAAATCGTCGGCATTTCGCTGTGCATCGACGCGGGCCAAGCGGCCTATATCCCGCTTTTGCACCGCACCGGCACCGATGATCTGCTGGGCGCGGTCACCCTGACCGAAGGCCAGATGACAACGGACGCCGCCTTGACACTTCTTAAGCCCTTGCTGGAGGATGATGCCGTCCTGAAAATCGGGCAGAACATGAAGTATGATGCAAAAATCTTTGCGCGCCTTGGGGTGAACGTCGCGCCAATCGACGACACCATGCTGATGTCCTATGCCATGTATGCGGGCCTGCACAACCACGGCATGGATGAGCTGTCTACGCTGTATCTGAACCACAAACCCATCCCGATCAAGGACTTGATCGGCTCTGGCAAGTCGGCGATCACCTTTGACAAGGTGCCGTTGGACAAAGCCGTGGCCTATGCCGCCGAGGATGCCGACGTGACCTTGCGCCTGTGGCAGACCTT
>JBBRLL010000171.1:0-1407 GCA_038231395.1 Rhodobacterales bacterium | reverse complement strand
AGGGCACCTCGATTTTTGACTGTTTTCGCGACGATGAAGCAAGTGATGCAGCCTGAAGCGCTTCGGAATGCGCATCGGAGACCGTCAGATGCCAGGTTGTTGCGTCAGGTCTGACGGTACGCTGCCCATTTCAGGACTATTTTTCGTGATGCGCAGCATGATCTGCGTCCTTGGCCGACCGCTTTTTACGCCGGATTTGGGTTGATGCGTCCCAACTGGCAGAGGCGGCGCATGTTGTAGGCGAGGTTCTTCATCCCGATCTTGGCCTTGGCCCGCACCAGGCCGATGGTGCGCACCAGGGTGCCGCCCATGTCGTTGGCCTGCGCGCCGAAGACGTGTTCGACCCGGACCCGCACGGTGGATTTGGTCCGGTTACTGCCCTTGGCCTGGTCGGTCAGCGGTTTGCCCCGCTTGCCCTTGCGGTGAACGTGGCTTGTCAGCTTCCGGTCGCGCAACTTGGCTTCCATCTCCTCGGACCGATAGGCCGCATCGGCCCACACGCCAGACCCGGTATTGCCCTGCATCAGCAGGTGGTCCACCGCCTGGCTATCGTGCAGCGCGGCGTCGGTGACGTGGTAGCGCCGGACCAGCTTATGCATGCGGTCCACATTCACGTGGTTCTTGTAGCCATAATGGCTCTTGCCGTGTTTTTTCGTCCAGCGAGCATCCAGATCTTTCTGGCATCGCTTGGCGGGCTTGTCGGCCCAATCTTCGGGCACCTCGCCCTTCTTGATGGCCGCGTTCTCGTCGCGCGTGTTGTGATTGCGCGGCACCGGCACGATGGAAGCGTCAAGGATCTGCCCACCCCGCGCAATGTAACCCTGTCGCGCCAGGTGACCGTCGAAAAGCCCGAACAGCTCCTCCACCTTGCCCGCCTGAGCCAGCGCATCGCGATAAAGCCAGACCGTCTTGGCGTCGGGCACCCGGTCCCCAAGGCCAAGCCCCAAAAACCGCATGAAGGACAGCCGGTCGCGGACCTGATATTCAATCTGGTCGTCGGAAAGGTTGTAAAGCGCGCTCAGCACCAGCGTCTTGAACATCAGCACGGCATCCATCGGCTTGCGCCCCGCCTGGGACTTGCGATCCGCATCCGGTTTGCGCCAGGCCCGCTCAAGAGCCGGGCGGAAATCCTCCCACGGCACCACGGCGTCAATCTCGACCAGCGGGTCCTTCTTGGCGTCCAGGCTCGCGAAACGGTCCGAAAGATCGAAAAAACCCATCTGCGCCATCGCCGCATCCCCACTGCCGGTTCATTGTCCCATCATACCGCAGTGTGGGCGGTGGGGCAATTTATAGAGGTGCCCTTAGGGGCACCTCGATTTTTGACTGTTTTCGCGACGATGAAGCAAGTGATGCAGCCTGAAGCGCTTCGGAATGCGCATCGGAGACCGTCAGATGCCAGGTTGT
>JBBRLL010000170.1:0-1410 GCA_038231395.1 Rhodobacterales bacterium | reverse complement strand
TAGGTCCAGTACCACTGCTTGCCGGTCGCCTTGATGGTCACGTCCGGCTTCGGGATATCCAGCTCCAGGAACAGCAGGCGGAACGACGGCACCGCGATCATGACCAGGATCAGCACCGGAATCAGCGTCCAGGCCACCTCGATCAGCGTGTTGTGCGTGGTCTTGGTGGGGACCGGGTTGGCCTTGGCGTTGAACTTGATCACCACGATGATCAAGAGCGCCAGCACGAACAGGGTGATGATGGTGATGAGCCAGAGCAGCAGGTTATGGAAACTGATGATGCTTTCCATCACCGGAGATGCGGCTTCCTGCAGCGTGTATTCCCACGGCTTCGGCTGCCCCGTTTCGGCGAACGCCATCCCGCCGGCGACAAGCGCCATGCCTGCCACCGCTAATCCCAGCAACCGACGGCCGATCTGGCCATTCGACATCTTCATGCCGCTCGCGCTCCCTTGATAAATCCCCAAAGCATTCCCGCCGGTTGGCCAAAAATGCCGCACGATCCGCCCTGACAAACGGCCAACCGGAGCTACTTCAGAAGTACACCTTCAAAAGTAGCTGCAACAGTCGTCGCGACAGGGCGCTGCGACTGTACTCGGACCAGATCGTTAGAACGCGTCGAAATCCAGCCTCTCAAACCATAAATCCAAGCCTCTCGCAATGCAGTAGTGGGACGCCAAGCCATGCGTCACCGGCTATTCGCCGGATGTCAGGTTTTCCCGGCAAATCAGGCCAAGCCCACCGGTTTGCCGCCCGGCTACGCTTGACAGGCGGATTGCCGGATGTAGGCACAGGCAGGGCACTCTGAAGGCGCCTGATTCGCCCGCGGTAGTGGCTTTTCGGGCGTGGGAACGGCGTCCGGACCGCCTTCAAGGCGCCGTCATTGCGGTATCAGTCCGGCGGTGCCGGCAAATATCAGAGGATCGACCCGCATGGGGCGTTCGAAACATCAGGCGAAACACGATTTTGGCCGCTGGCTGGGCGGTCTGCTCGCCGTGGCCTTGCTGTTCGGCCTGACCGGGGCGGCAAACGCGCAAGGCGCGGTGCGGTCGGTCCATGGCGACTGGCAGATCCGCTGCGACACCCCGCCGGGCGCGCAGGCAGAACAATGCGCCCTGATCCAGAGCGTGGTAGCCGAAGACCGCTCCAACGCCGGCCTCACCGTGATCGTGCTGAAAACCGCCGATCAGAAGAGCAAGCTGATGCGGGTAGTGGCCCCGCTCGGCGTGCTGCTGCCATCGGGGCTGGGCCTGAAACTCGACAATGTCGACGTCGGCCGCGCCGGTTTCGTCCGCTGCCTGCCCAATGGCTGCGTCGCCGAAGTGGTGATGGACGAAAAACTGCTCAGCCAGCTCCGCACCGCCAAAACCGCGACTTTCATTATCTTCGAGACCCCCGAAGAGGGGATCG
>JBBRLL010000169.1:0-1429 GCA_038231395.1 Rhodobacterales bacterium | reverse complement strand
GCCCTCAACGCCAGCCTCGGCAAAGCCTGGCAAGAATGGGAAATCCCCCGCGAGGCCGAGGCCAACTGGCCCGCCGAGGCCAAAAAACGTCATGCCGACTGGTGGCAGGCCCGCATTGCCCGGCAGCAGGCCATCGACAAATCCATTGCCGCCAAAGCCGAGTTCGAGTACCTCTACGACAAACCCTACGAAGACAAAAAGAAGGTTCGCGTGGCCGGGGCGTTCACCGTCGAGAGCCTCAGCCCGCACCGGATGCTGGGCGTAGACGAAAACGACGAACTCATTGACCCGCTCCGGGTGGCCGAAAAACAGGCTTCCTACGGCGTAGCCCGCAGTTTCGATCAGATGATTCTGGAAAACCTCCGCAGCGCGGGCGTGCAGCAGGCCCACAAAGAAGACCGCATCACCTTCTCGTCGCTCACCGGCTGGCCCGGCGATCTGATCTGCGCCGAAGGGCGGTACACCCCCTCTCAGCAGGAGAGGGGGCCGGGGGGTGAGGTCCGGGCGGGTATTTTTATCGGGCCGGAGTTTGGCACCGTGCAACGCGCCGACCTGGTGCAGGCCGCCCGCGAGTGTGCCGAATCGGGTTTCGACGTGCTCATTGCCTGCGCCTTCAACTACGAGGCCCACGCCACCGAGTTTACCAAACTGGGCGGTATTCCGGTGCTCAAAGCCCGCATGAACGCCGACCTGCACATGGCTGCCGACCTCGAAAACACGGGCACAGGCAACCTTTTTGTCATCTTCGGCGAACCCGACATCGACCTGCTCCCCGCCACTGACGGCACATTGCGCGTGAAGATCAACGGCGTCGACGTGTTCCACCCCAGCACCGGCAAAGTCGTCTCAGACGGGGCCGATGGCATTGCCTGCTGGTTTATCGACACCGACTACAACGAAGAGAGTTTCTTTGTGCGCCACGCCTATTTTCTGGGGGCCAGCGATCCGTATAAGTCGCTGAAAACCACCCTGAAAGCCGAAATAAACGCCGAAGCCTGGGAATCGCTCCACAGCGACACGTCGCGCCCGTTTCCAAAGCCCGCCTCGGGCCGGATTGCGGTGAAGGTGATCAACCACTTGGGCGATGAAGTCATGAAAGTTTTCCGGATTGCGTAGGTCGTTACCGTCAATGGTCGCGCCAACCGCTTCGCCGGCTAATGGCTTTGCGGGGTCAGTCGCGTCAGCGACCCGATGTTTGTCGCCTTGCCGGCGTTGTTGTGTGGGCGGTCGCGTTAGCGACCTTATGTTTGTAGCCCCGCCAACAGCGTTGGCAAGGTGATGGTCGCGTCAGCGACCTGATGGTTGTCGCCTTGCCAACGCTGTTGGCGGGGCAGGGCGGTCGCGTCAGCGACCTGATGTTTGTAGCCTCTGGAACCCGCCCCCGCGTGGCCCCGTGCCGTTAGGTACGCAACCACACATGGCGTAGGCG
>JBBRLL010000168.1:0-1461 GCA_038231395.1 Rhodobacterales bacterium | reverse complement strand
CTAGAGCGTTTCACGTTTTGTTGGAAGCATAGCCTGCGTTTGCGAAGTAATTTTCGCATTCGGCGGGATTGATGGTGGGGACGAGGGTGCCAATGTGGCGCCAGGTGTCTTGAAGGGTGCGTTTCTGGGCGTGACGCATCCAATGTTTGATCTTGGCGAAGGTCTGCTCGATGGGGTTGAGATCAGGCGAGTAGGGCGGCAGGAACCAGAGCCTGGCGCCTGCTGCGTTGATGATCTGCCGGATGGCTGCCGCCTTGTGACTACCCAGGTTGTCCATGATGACGATATCGCCGGGCCGGAGCGTTGGCACGAGTTGTTGTTCGACATAGGCACGGAAGCAGGCGCCGTTGATCGGGCCGTCGAAGACGCAGGGGGCGGTGAGTTGGTCGCAGCGCAGCGCCCCCACAAAGGTCAAGGTCCGCCAATGGCCATGCGGGGCGAAGCCGCGCAGGCGCTTGCCTTTGGGTCCCCAGCCACGCAACGGCGCCATGTTGGTCTTGATCCAGGTTTCGTCGATGAAAACCAGTCGCCGGGGGTCCAGGCGTGGCTGCCAGCTTCTCCAGCGTTGCCGCCTGCGGGCGATACCCGCATGGCCTGTTCAAGGGCGAACAGCGTTTTTTTTGAAGCTCAAGCCCTCGCGTCTGAGGAACAGCCAGACCGCATTGTGCGAGACCCTTACCCCGCGCGCCGCCAACTCGTCCTTCAACCCGTGCAGCGTCAGGTGCGGCGTCTGGTTGATCCGTTCGACAATGAAGGACCGGTGCGGATCCAGGATTGGCTGGCGGTACCCGCCCATCTTGTCGGGTGCAACCGACCCGGTCGTGCGTTGCCGCTGCGACCACTTTACCACCGACGAAACCGCAACCCCGAACCGGTTTGCCACCGAGCGGCAGCTCTCGCCGGCCAAAACCGCCGCCACAACGCGCTCACGCAAATCATTGGATAGAGGTCGGACCATTTGATGCTGGCCTCCGCCCAGCCAGCATCTTGAATCACAAACCCAACCCGAGTGGAATCCCCAACGATTCAATCAACCCGTGAACCGCTCTAGTGCTCACCGTCGGATCCAAACGACATCAAGCCGCAGCGCCGGCCTCAGTTGCCTTTGGCACGCTGCGTAGCGGCCTTAGCCACTATACCCCCTCGCGGCCTGACCCGGGGGACCCAGCTAGCATTTCTACTGTCGCGCTATCCCATCGGTCCTCGTGTCGAGCCCGAGGATGATGACTGCTGGGGTCGTGGATCGGACAGAGGGATGAAACGGGCGATAACGCGGTGGTTCTCGCGGAAGCCTTGCTCTTAGTGCGCCGACACCGCCGCGGCGTCGACCGGGGCATATTGTTCGCCGACGCCGAACAGCCGGCCCTTTTCGGCTATGAGCACACAGCAAATCGCGGCGATGCCCATTGCCAGATAGCCCAATGCCACCGGTGTGACGGTGCCGTTGAAATGCTGGCCGAT
>JBBRLL010000167.1:0-1473 GCA_038231395.1 Rhodobacterales bacterium | reverse complement strand
GGCGCGTGGGTCGAAATAGTCGTACTCGATGGCGTAACCCGGGCGCAGGATATGCGCCTGCTCCAGTCCCGGGATAGAGCGCACGAGCTGGTATTGCACATCAAAAGGCAAGCTGGTCGAGATGCCGTTCGGGTACACCTCGTGCGTTGTCAGACCTTCGGGTTCCAGGAAAATCTGGTGGCTCTGCTTGTCCGCAAAGCGGTGGATCTTGTCCTCCACGCTGGGGCAATAACGTGGACCGATGCCCTCGATCTTGCCGGTGAACATCGGACTGCGGTCTAACCCGGCCCGGATGATGTCGTGTGTACGTTCGTTGGTCTGCGTGATCCAGCAGGACACTTGTTGCGGGTGCTGCGCGGTGGTTCCCATGAAGCCGAACACCGGCACCCGAGTGCCCATGCCCCCCGGCATGCCGTCACCCGGCTGCTCAATACATTTGCTGAAATCGATCGTGCGACCATCCAGTCGCGGCGGGGTTCCGGTCTTGAGCCGGCCCTGAGGCAGCTTGAGTTCTTTCAATCGCGCTGACAGGCTCAGCGCCGGGGGGTCACCGGCCCGGCCCGCCGCGTAGTTGTTCATGCCCACATGGATCTTGCCGTCCAGGAAGGTACCGGCCGTCAGCACGACCGCGCGCCCACGAAAACGGATTCCCACTTGCGTCACCGCGCCTACCACCCGGTCCCCTTCAATCATCAGATCGTCCACCGCCTGCTGGAAAAGCCACAAATTGGACTGACCTTCCAAGCGGCGCCGGATGGCAGCCTTGTAAAGGATTCGGTCCGCCTGGGCCCGGGTAGCGCGCACAGCGGGGCCCTTGCTGGAGTTGAGGATACGAAACTGGATGCCTGCTTCATCGGTGGCCGCCGCCATCACGCCGCCCATCGCATCGACCTCCTTGACCAGGTGGCCTTTACCGATCCCGCCAATCGACGGATTGCAGCTCATCTGGCCCAGCGTTTCAATGTTGTGCGTCAAGAGCAGGGTCTTGCTGCCCATGCGGGCAGCCGCCAACGCAGCTTCGGTACCGGCATGGCCGCCACCCACCACAATCACGTCGAATTCTTCCGTGTACATCATGTCAAAGACTCTTTTGAAAAATATCGGGTTCTGTGTCCAGGCATTCTGTCTGCAGGCCAAGCCCACGCGCAGCCTTCGCCTGCCGCCGGTCCGCCGTGACAAACAGGTCCACGTCGGCGGCCAAGGCGCTGCCCACGTGCAATGCGTCCATGGTTGGCAACGACCCATATTCCATGGCGGCAAATGTGAAACGCTCAACATGGCGGTCCAGCGGAATGCACACCATGTCGGCAACGTCGCGTTGCGCCGCCGCCCAGGCACGATCGAATTCGCCCATCGGCAAGTGTCCCTCTCGCCTCCTGCGCAACAAGGCCGATGCGACTTCGCTCTGGCAATGCGCCGCCACCAACAGTTCGCCCGCCTCGCCAAACAAGGCCAACACCCTGTCGCGCCCGG
>JBBRLL010000166.1:0-1477 GCA_038231395.1 Rhodobacterales bacterium | reverse complement strand
GGCCTGGTCCAGCCTTCCCGCGCAGTGCTCGCAATCCTTGGCCTGCTCCTGCCTTGCCAGGTCCTGATCGACCCGATGGCATAGGAGCCAGAAATCGCGGTCTTTCAACAGCGCGACGATCTGTGACATCTTCGGCTTCTCATTATCCTTGGTCGGAAAAGGAGGAGAACCCCCCTCGGGCGGCGGTAGCAAGCTTTCTGAGGGGGTTTCGCTATTTCCCCTCGCTTTGCTTGCCCACCACCCTATCCAGATCCCTCAGAATCCGCGCTCACTCTCAAAGTATCGACCAGAAGTATCACCATGGTCGCCCCGCCGGATTTGACCGGCGGGGCGATATTCACTCAATCATGTGAGTCGAAAGACCAGCCACGAAGGAGCAACGCCAATGCGGAAGTGGATCGCGTGCGTCGAACATATCAACGGTCACATCAGTACCCTGCGCGTATCGAACGGGTCTGCCTGGGCGGACATGTCTCGGCATGTGGTGGCCTTTGAAATCACCTCTGGCCAGCATGAATACGTGACTTGGTACAAGGACCCTAAAACCGGGAATTGGACGAATGGTTCTAAGGTCAATGTGATCGACATGAACGGAAAATCCTACCTACGAACCGACGAAAACAAGATCGCTGCGGACAACTTGGGCAGCCTGAACAGCCTAGATAGCTGCCCCTTTGCGGTCGGGCCGCATAAGAATTCCTAACGAAGCGTGACGCCCAGGCAACCAGTGCGGTGCCATTCTCCAGGGAGCACCGCTCAAGCTGGCGGGCCGTGCAGGATGGCGGGCTGTGCTGGCTGCCGGCCCCAGCCAGCGCGCGGTGGTGGCCTGTTTTGGCAACCGGGCCCTGCCGGAATAGGACGATGGCCCGACCACAATTACCGGGCAACCCCCACTAGGCCCGACCACCGCACCAACCCATCCACCCCTCTGGCCACCGTCGGCGCCCAAATTACCGGGCAGCCGGAGGAATTGGCAGGCAAGGGCTAAATGGCAGGCAAAGCCGCTACCTGCCGGCTTGGTAGGGGCTACCTGCCCCGGTTGACCCGGCTTTCTGCCCCCTTGCTGGGGGCCTATGCAGGGCCAGGCGTCCCTGGGCCCAAAAAGACGGAGCAAGGGGAGCGCAGAGCGACCAAAAAACCAGAAAGCCCGAGCCAAACCACTGAATCGGCGGGCTAGCAACACGACCAGCCGGCCCACTCCCAGCCCAAGCCGGCCTTCTCTCAGCCGATGCCGGCCCACTCCCAGCCCAAGCCGGCCATTTCGAAAGAGACGGGTCTGTAAAAGAAAAAGAAATAAAGTTGCCCCGACAAAAGGAATGTGGTCCGGTTCGCCCATTGATCAACGACAATTACTTTTGCCGGTCAGCGACAACTAGAATTGCCGGTTGGGGCCGTGCCGAATGCGCGTGCGAGGCTAGCGGGTCAAGGAGACCCGATGGTCACAAACGTTCAGGTCGGTTTGCTGAGGCGAAAGCGC
>JBBRLL010000165.1:0-1491 GCA_038231395.1 Rhodobacterales bacterium | reverse complement strand
CTGCCGCTTTTCGCCCACCATGTCGTTTTCGGCCAACAAGTGTCGGGGTGACTGGACTGTTTTGTTTGGGATGCGGCACATATGGGGAAAATCCTGTACGGAGTGACCCTCATGAAAACCCATGTCAAAGCGCTGGTTGTTGGCGGCGGTGCGGTTGGCACCGGGATTTCGTATCATCTTGCCAAGGCGGGCTGGGATACGATGCTGGTGGAGCGGGATGAACTGACCTCGGGGTCAACCTGGCACGCGGCGGGGCTGCTGCCGTTGTTCAACATGGGGTATGCGACGACGCATATCCACAAATACTCGGTCGATTTCTACAAGGGGCTTGAGGCCGAGACGGGGCTGAACCCGGGGTTTTATGTCGTGGGCAATCTGCGGATGGCGCAGCGGGCGGAACGGATGGACGAGTATATGCTGTACTCCTCGGTCGCGGAAACTGCGGGGGTTTATCACGAGTTTCTGACGCCCAAGGACATCAAGGATCGCTGGCCGTTGGTGCGGACCGATGATCTGGTCGGCGCGCTGTATCACCCGCAGGATGGCTACATCAATCCGGCAGACGTGACCCAAGCCATGGCCAAAGGGGCGCGGCAGTTTGGCGCGACGTTTGAACGCAAGGTGCAGGTCGATGCGTATCGCTGGACCGGGTCGGAATGGGTGGTGTCGTGCACCCGGATGATCGAGGTTGGCGGGCGGCTGGTGCCCTCGGATGACAAGTTCGAGATTGTGGCAGAGCATGTGGTGACCGCGACCGGCAACCATGCGCAGCGCACGG
Organism: Rhodobacterales bacterium; assembly: GCA_038231395.1. Classification (GTDB taxonomy): domain Bacteria; phylum Pseudomonadota; class Alphaproteobacteria; order Rhodobacterales; family Rhodobacteraceae; genus Stagnihabitans. The sequence continues at coordinate 713 of JBBRLL010000165.1, read as the reverse complement.
CGAAGCTGCTGGGCATCAAGATTCCGGCAATTCCTGTGGAACATCAGTATATTGTAACGGAACCGGACCCTGCGCTGGTCGAATGGCGCAAGACCAACCCGCAGCATCCGGTGCTGCGCGATGCCGATGCCAAGTGGTATGTCCGCGAAGAACGCGGCGGCTGGATTTTGGGGCCTTACGAAAAGGGCGCTCCGGCGCGGTTCCTGTATGACGTGCCGGAAGCGTTCCGCGCGGACCTGTTTCCGTTGGATCTGGAGCGGATCGAAGCGGAGTATATGGCGATGATTCACCGTCTGCCCTCATCCGAAACGGTGGGGCTGAAAGACGATTTCAACGGCCCGATCTGCTATACGCCGGATGGCAACCCGCTGGTTGGACCTGCGCCGGGGTTGCGGAATATGTGGCTGGCTGAGGGGTTCTCTTTTGGCATCACTGCTGCTGGCGGGACCGGGTATTATCTGGCGCAGATGATGGTGAACGGCGAGGCAGAGATCGACATGGCCTCACTTGACCCCAAGCGCTACGGGTCGTGGATTACGACCGAATATGCGGCGAGGAAGAACGAAGAATGTTATGACCACGTGTTCGTCCTGCACCACCCGGATGAAGAGCGTGAGGCGGCGCGGCCATTGCGCACCGCCCCTGTCTATGACCGCCAAAAGGCATTGGGTGCGCAGTTTGGCCAAGTGAACGGGTGGGAGCGGCCGATTTAT
>JBBRLL010000164.1:0-1512 GCA_038231395.1 Rhodobacterales bacterium | reverse complement strand
CTGCATGATGGCGGGCATGGCGCCGGTCATGGTGTTGCTGATGATGGGCCGCGACATGCGGGCGATGTGGCCAGGTGAACCTCTGTTTTGGATGGTGATGTCGCTCGGAATCGTCGCCGGTTTCGCGATCGCCTACCCGGTCAATGTGTGGATGGTGGCGCACGGCCTCAAGCACGGTTTGATGACCGAGCGGACCGAGCCCAAACCGAGGGCCATGAAGGCGGGTAAGGCAGCCCCTGGCAAAGACGCCTCCTCCAGCGCGGACCACAAGATGGCGGGCATGGACCATGCCGGCATGAATATGGCGAGGTCGCCGGAAACACGCGCCAGCAAGGCGGGAGGAGCCGCGAAACCGCAAACCGGGCCTAAGTCCGGCGACGGTAAGAATAAAGATCACGATATGGGGGGCATGCCCATGGCTGCCGGCCCCGCCATGCAGTCCGGCGTGACCCGGGCACAGTTGGTCACGATTACCATATTTACTTGGCTCATGTTGATGGCGGGCATGACCTTGCCGTCTGCCTTCGTCAATCTGCGGCTCAGCGCCCACGATGTCCGAGGCGCGATCATGCCCCCTGGCATGATCGCCACGGAGGAAACCCCGGCGGCGGCTATGCTCGACATGGCGGCCGTGGACCCGCGCGACACTACCGCTACCTACGACCTGAATACGCGGGGGGCGCAACCGCTGGCGCCGCGCATCGAAAACGGCGTTAAAGTATTTGACCTGGAGACTTCCGTTATCCGGTGGCAGATACTTCCCACGGTTTCGGTCAACGCGTACGCTTTCAACGGACAGGTGCCGGGCCCGACGTTGCGTTTCCGCCAAGGTGATCGCGTGCGAATCAATGTCACCAACCGATTGCCGGAATCGACGACAGTTCACTGGCACGGTTTGGTGCTGCCCAATGTGATGGACGGAGCTGCGAATATCACCCAAGCCCCCATCCAGAATGGACAGAGCTACCGCTATGAATTCACCGCCCTGCAGTCCGGCACCTATCTATACCACTCTCACGACCACGTTGACCGTCAGCAGTCGCTCGGACTGTATGGCGCGTTGATCATCGATCCGGCAAGTTCCGCGGACGAGATTCCATCTGATCACGAATACACGATCCAGCTACAGGAATGGCTAATACGAGAAGGTTTGACCTATCCGGCAATGCCCATGGATGGTGGCCAGCCAAACTACTTCACGATCAACGGCCGCGCCTTCCCTTCGACCGATGTGATCAAGATGAAGGTTGGTGAAACTCTCAAGGTTCGATTCATTGGCTCCAACAGCGGATTCATACATCCCATGCACATCCACGGCGGACCGTTCACGGTGGTGGCCCGCGACGGCGAAACGCTCGCGCCCGCAAATCGCTTCAAAGCCGACACGATTAATGTGGGCCCTGGGCAGCGCTACGACGTGATCTGGACGGCCCTCAAGGCTGGGAAATGGATGATCCACTGCCACATCTCTCACCACACTACGAACAACAACACTGAGCAAAATGGAGGTGG
>JBBRLL010000163.1:0-1549 GCA_038231395.1 Rhodobacterales bacterium | reverse complement strand
TTTTCGCGCAACCGGCATCACAGAGTACCTGCGCAATGGCGGCCGACTGGAGATTGCGCAGCAGATGGCCAACCACGAAAGCGCACGGACCACCGGGCTTTACGACCGCCGTGGCGATCAAGTCAGCTTGGACGAAGTCGAGCGCATCATGATCTAGGCATCTGTCGGGACCTGCTGCCATCACCGACGCCCGATGTTGATGTTGATGGCAATCCGCAGCTTGCGCGGCAAGAGCAGGAAGCCAAGGACGGTGATGGCAGGGCGGACAGAAGCAGGACTTCGATGGATGACATGGCTGCGACAAGCGGGGCGCGTTCAGTTGCAAGCGCCGAGGTTTTGCCCTTCGTGCGGCGCGCGGCGCGCGGCGCATGGTGCAGACGACGGCGCACCTGGTCGATCACGTCATTCCGCACGCGCCCGTGCGTCAGTGGGTGCTGGCGTTGCCCATCCCGCTTCGCCTGCTGCTGGCCGCACAACCCAAGCTAGTGACGCCGGTGCTGCCCCGCGTCATCACGCGCCACCTGCTCGGGCAGACCAGTCTCAAGGCCGATGAAGCCGATAGCGGCGCGGTCATGCTGATCCAGCGCATTGGCTCAGCGGCCAACTTGAACATTCACCTTCACTGCCTGGTGCTTGATAGCGCCTGCCAACCCGTGGTGATGATCAGGCCGACCGTCGCGGCAAACGACGGCGCTGCCAAATCAGGCCCGCTGCCAAGCCCAAGGCCAGGAGCGGGGCAGACGACGGCTCTGGAACAGGCGTGATGCCGGCGCTGATTGCCATCGGCGACCAGGGAATTGCCAGATCGCCCACAAACACGCCACCATTGCCCAAAGTGGTCGAAAACGGCCCCTTGCCGGCGGCAAAGCCGGCCTGATAGCCAAACCCTGCCTTCGATGCACCCAGCGCAATGCCGGCAATGGGGTCCAGGACAGAAGCTGTCCATACCAATGTTTTGGCGCCTAACAGCTCGAATGAATTTGCGTCGGTGATGGCAACGGTCCAACCGGCGGGAGCCATCAGCGCGGTGATCCCTGCATCCTCAAAGTACGGCGAAGAGAAGCTGCGAATCGATGCGGCACCTTGGCCAATCGGAATGCCACCGACGGTATTGCCGCAATCGAAGCGACACACAGTGGTGTTGGTCACTATGTACTGGTAGGACCACTGGCCCCCGCCCAGATTGACCACCGGGTCTGCAACCACCGCGGCCGGGTCGGTGCTGTAACGGGCGTGCGCGGAGCTGGCAAACAGCCCGAGCGCAGTTGCAAGGCTCACTAGGGTCATGCGCGGAATTTTCATGTTCGATCCTCAAGCAAAGATGGCCAAAACCAGTCATTGTCAACAAAGGCCACCAAAAAGCACCGACAGCCTGAGCCAAAGCTTCATTGTGTAGCATGGGGACGATGCGGCGTAAGCCCTCATCCTCGTTCCCTGCACGGTGCAGGCGTTCTGAGCGCCCGCCGTGCGCGAGGAGCCGTGCCGGTCATATCCGTGCCACGGCACCCGAAGGAGGCCCCGCAGCAGTAGGCACACACAAGTAGGCAGC
>JBBRLL010000162.1:0-1565 GCA_038231395.1 Rhodobacterales bacterium | reverse complement strand
CGACAAGGAGTGGCTGCCGGCGCCCGCGACCCCCCGCGGCGGCAGAACGACCGCTTTATCCCCGCCGATCAGGCAGAACTCGCAGTCCAGAATCGTTCTATTGGCACCCTTGCCGGACGAGCGCAAGCCCGCTATCGGCTCGCAACGGTGCAATGCACTAAATCCGCGCCGGCCGTGATTTATTCGAGACATTTTACCGGACGGTGGAGGTCGGAGCCGGTCCCAGCGGCCGCGGCCATGAGGCCCTGACCTATGTCATATTCCGCCGAATCTCGGGGCACTGACAATCTCCTGGGCCGGCCGGAAATGTGTACCGCCAGGGAGCCACATGCTATGGTTTTGACCATGACAAAAGAGCAGCCAACGGTTTCGCGAAACCCGGAAATCATGGGCGGCACGGCCGTTTTCCACGGCACAAGAGTGCCTGTGCAGACCCTGCTGGACTATCTGGAAGCCGGAGAATCCATCGATGATTTTCTCAAGGGCTTCCCTTCCGTGACGCGGGAGCATGTCATCGCCTTCCTGGAAGAAGCAAAGGACCGGATGATCGAAGCCGCATCGTGAAGGTCGTTCTCGACGAGTGTGTTGACTGGCGCCTTGCGCGCGACATCGTCGGTCACGATGTCAAAACCGCTCGCCAGATGGATTGGACAACCATCAAGAACGGAACCCTGCTGGCGCTTGCCTCAGAACACTTCGATATCTTCGTGACTGTCGATCAGAACCTGTCTTTTCAGCAGAATTTGCACACTTTCTCGATCGCGGTCGTTGTGCTTCAAGCCAAAACAAACCGATTAGCCGATCTCAGGCCCTTGATTTCAGGTCTGCTGGCGGCCATCCAAGCCGCGCGGCCTGGAGCCGTGCGATCTGTTGGCCCCGACTGACCCGTATTTCCAGAATGCACCTCGCCCTTTACCAACCCGACATCCCCCAGAACACCGGGACGATTCTGCGTCTGTGCGCGTGCCTGGACGTGGCCGCCCATATCATTGAGCCGGCTGGGTTTCCGGTGTCAGACCGACATTTCCGCCGGTCGGGAATGGACTACCTCGACCAGGTCTCCATTACCCGCCATGACTCATGGTCAAAATTCGAGCAATGGCGTAACGAGGCGGGCCTTCGGCTGGTCCTGTTTACGACCAAGGGGGCCGGTTCCTATCTGGATTACCGCTATGGCCGGGACGATGTCCTGCTGTTCGGGCGGGAATCCGCAGGGGTACCTGATGAAGTTGCCGCCGTGGCCGATGCCCGGCTGGTGATCCCGATCAAGCCGGGTTTGCGCTCGCTCAATGTGGCCATGGCCACCGCCATGGCATTGGGCGAGGCGCTGCGGCAGACCGGACCCGCGATCCAGCCATAAGCACGGTCCAAGGAGAGATGGTGAGTTACGCGGTCAAAGAGATTTTCCTGACCCTGCAGGGCGAAGGCGCGCATGCCGGCCGTGCGGCGGTATTTTGCCGTTTTTCCGGCTGCAACCTCTGGAGCGGCCGCGAACAGGACCGCGCCGCCGCCACCTGCCGGTTTTGCGACACCGATTTTGTCGGCACCGACGGCACGCTGGGCGG
>JBBRLL010000161.1:0-1597 GCA_038231395.1 Rhodobacterales bacterium | reverse complement strand
CGCGCCCTCGACCTCGCCCGCAGGGACACCTCAAAGGGCTCGCTCTCGATCAAACTGAAGCGGGCGGGTTGGAGCGATGCGTTTCTTCTCAGCCTTCTCAAACAGTTAGCAGATGCTTAGGCCAAACGCGATTGCCCTGGCAAAAGCGGGACAGCTCAGAACGAAACCATCACCAGACCCGCAATCGTGCGGCCGATTCCGCACGCCGAAAAGCGCTTGACAGGGACGGCCCCGTAACCGAAGTCCAGCGCCTAACGCAATCCACCCGATGCCGGGAGTAAACACCTAGAGTATCCGTCTTGATCAAGCAACTTTTGGGCTCCATTTTCGGTTTGCGTGAATGAGGGCATTTGCCAGTTCGATGAGCTTTCGCATGAGTGCGGTCAGGGCGACTTTTGGGGGTTTTCCTGCGGCAATCATGGCTTGATATTTGCGTTGGAGGTCTGGGTTGAAGCGAGAGGCAACGAGGGCGGGCAGATAAAGTGCGCGGCGCAGGTGTTGGCGTCCGCCCTGAATGAAGGCTGCTCCGCGCCATCTGCCCGATTGCCTCGTCATCGGGGCAAGACCTGCGAGGCTGGCGATCTGCTTGCCGGTCAGGGTTCCGACTTCGGGACATTCAATCAGGATTGCGGCGGCTGTGATAGCGCCGATGCCGGGGATCGAGCGCAAGATTGCATGGGCGCGGGCACGGTCGGGGCAGGCTTTCAGGCGGGTTTGCATCTCGGCTTGGAGGTCTGCAATCTGGCGGGTGATCTGCGTGAGGCGCGCGGTGGTCTGCCGCCTAGTGAAGGCCAGAGTTTGGGTCTTGAGGCGGTTCATCAGGCGAGTTTTGTCCTTGACCAAGGCTTGCCGTGCGATCTGCAACTCTTTGAGGTCGCGCTGATTTTGGGACACTTGGGCGTCTGGTTCCAGCGCGAAGGCAGCTCCCATCGCCGCCAGCATCCGTGCATCAACCGCATCGGTCTTGGCCCGCGTGCCTTTGGATTGCGCGAACCGGCGTGCTTGCAGCGGGTTCACTTTGCAGAGCGGCAGTTCGCCGGCAAACCGCTTCTCGAACGCCCCATGATAGGGTCCGGTCGCCTCAAAAACCACCCGCGCGGGCAGGTCAGTGCCCAGCCACTTCACCAAGTTGGCAAAGCCTGACACCGAATTGGCAAACCGCGCCGCGCCCCCGTCGCTGAGCCGATGGACGTCCAGATGGTCTTTCGAGATATAAACGCCAATGCTATCATCCGTCATCTTCGCCATGTCCTATGCTTGTCATGCAGCGCACCACGCCGCTGCGTATCCGTTCAGGCCCAGGTGAAGACGGCGGCTGACCAAACTCTAGAACGGTCCCACGTGACCAAGCCTGTGACGATCCAACCGCCGCCACGGTCCGGCATGTTTGAGGTGCCGGACCGTGGCTCCAGCCTTGCACCAGAACCAGGTAAAGTCATAAGACAAGCGTGTCGCTTTCAATTGGAACCATAGCCTGCGGCGGCGAAGTAGTTTCTGCATTCCTGTTGCTTGAAGAGATCGCAGACGGCTCCAACCTGTTTCCACAAAGCCTGGTAGGTTCTGGCAGCGGCCTTTCGGATCAGGGTCTTCAGTTTTG
>JBBRLL010000160.1:0-1603 GCA_038231395.1 Rhodobacterales bacterium | reverse complement strand
GGTCGGGTGGAAAAGCCAGGCGAGCTTGCGGGGTTTTCTGTGTTGCTCAACCGGGTGCCTGTGCGGGTGTCAGAGACCGAGCGCGCGGTGGCCGAAGAGCTGTTTAGCGCCTTGCCTGCCCTTGAGACCTATCTTGGGAGCCGCGCCGCTTACATTCGAATGGACAAGGAGGGGCTTCTCGGGGTGATCGCGGAGAAAACGGCGAACCGGGCGCTTGCTGCCCATATCCAGAGTGCCGTGAAGGAGGCAGGGGATCTTCTGGATGAAATCGATCATCTGATTCTGGCCCCCGCGGAGGTCGGATGATGGCGCAGCGCAAAGACATGATGCGGATCATCCGGCAGGACGCAGGGTTTTCGGCGAAGCTGGGGTTTGGGGCGGTTGCGGTAGGTGAGGCAACGTCGTCTGAACCAGTGCTTTCCACTATCGTGGCGGAAGCGGATCAGTCAGCAGTATTGGCCTCGGCCCCCGGCTTGAGCGTCGCGCCTCCAGATGAACGCGATGACCAGGTCCATTCCGGCAAACAGGTTGAGGTGTGCGCTGAGGTTGCGTTGCAAGAAGTTGTCGCCCTGCCCCGCGCTGCGCGACTTGCATCAGTCAAATCGGACCGGGTGACCACCGGATCTACGGCAAGGGGCCACGTCGTCTATGTCTCGGTGTCACTCACAGCCCGGCAGGCCGCGAAGGTGGAAGCCTGGGCGGCGGTCGCGCGGTGCACGGTTCAGTTTCTGATCCGCCGCGTCGCGCAAGGTTTGCGGGAAAATGTCTTCGACGACTGGGAACGGGATGGCATGCCGACCGTCGATGAGTCCCGCGGTGCGCGCGGCAAGCATCCGACCAGCGTCACGTTGACCCTGCAGCCACAGTTCGCAGCTGACCTCGCCGCAAAGCACGACCCGCTTGGCATGCTCGGTCTTGGCCGCGCCATGGGCCCGGCGTTTCGCGCACGGTTTCACGAGGCCTTCGACCAGGCATTGGCCAAGGCAAAAATTCAGACAACAACTGAGGGAGACGACCAATGACCAGCACAGAAACCCCTGCCCTCGAGCGCATCATTCCCCCGTCCAAAATCGACGTGGGCAAGCCCGTTGAATGGATGGTCGATCCCGACAGCCGTACGACGATCCTTGGGGTGACCTATGAGTTCAGCCAGACCGGGGAGCGCAAAACCGTCTGGTATACGCAAAACAAGCGCCGGGCGAAGGCGGTGCAGGTTTTGAGCGAATTGGCAGAGGGCTGAGGTCGGCACGACCTGCCCTGGCAGGTTGCTTTTGAACTTCCAGCTTTCGCCATGGGCCAGCCTTAAGGCGAAACCAGTGGCCCGGCGGCTTGCGCCACCGGGCCCTGTCTTGCGAGAGGTCAGCTAGCGAACTGTTCCTCGCGGTCGACCAACTCGGGGCTTTCGCCATCACCGGCGCTCAGACGGCTGAGGAAATCGACCTTTTCCGCGATGATCTCGCAGCCGTAGCGGTCGACACCGGCGGCATCGGTCCATTTGGTGTAGTGGATGCGGCCGTGGACCATCACCTTCATGCCCCTTTCGCAATGCTCGGCGACGGTTTTGCCGAGGCCGTTGAAGCAGGTGATGCGGTGCCATTCGGTG
>JBBRLL010000159.1:0-1697 GCA_038231395.1 Rhodobacterales bacterium | reverse complement strand
GCATAGACCATGCCCCGCGCGATGCTCGCCGCATCAAACCATCGATCCAAAGACAGCTGCAATCCAGTCTCCTTGCTGGGCAGAACCTAATGGGATGCGCCCGCGAAATGCAACGTCGTAACCGATAGCCGGAACGGATCATTTGGCCGGTTGCGAGGGTCGCAAGATTCATGTTTCCAAGACAATCAGACCACCCGTTTTGCATGCCACCCGAAAGCCATTCGCCGACTCTTCTGCCCAATTGCCACCGCCGTCAGATCGCATTGTCAGCGCAAGAGTGCGGCAGTCGATGCGAGCCGCGAGACAAGCCCCTTGCCCAGGGCGATCCGACACCTCGGTAGACATCAAGATCGAGAGCGTGCGCTACAATTCCAAATCCTTGTCATTCCCGTGCGCCGCACGTCCTGCAAAGTTGCGCTCGGCCTTGCGCGCCTCCCGCAGGGTCAGACCCAGAGCCACATGCGACATTGCCGACGAAACGATCGCCTTGGCGATCCACTTCCGCTGGTCAGCGTCCTCGAAATCGCCAGCCAGCATTTCAGTCCGCCCGGCGGCTAGCTCTGCCACGACACCCGCCCCATAGCGTTGCTTGAGTTCATCCGCGAACCGCTCTGCATGGGCATCGCCCCGAAATTCAACCTTGCCATCGACTTGCATGATGCGGCCCATCGACCCAAGGGCACGCTGCAACCGGTCATTGTCTGGTGCCGCTTCATGAGCCCGGGCATGGTCAATCCGTTTGGCTGCTTCTTCGTAGAAGCCCTCAAGTTCCCCGACCACCTCACGACTCTGCTCACCGTTCGTAAGATCAACCCGCCTCCGCCCAGCTATCGCCAACAAATCACCGCGCACCCAGTCGCGTTCTTCCCAAGCATTTGCGGCACCCGTTTCCAGCCGCTCAGCCATGCGATCTCCGCTCAGACCCAAAGCCACCGCCTTACTGACGATGTCCGCCTTCAGCCGATCCGCGGCCCCTGGCTGGAGATCGACGACCTCCCTACCCCGTGCCACCTGATCACCGGCGATACCCGTCGCATAGAGCTTTGACTGCGGCAGCATCTGCAAGAGCTGCGCGCCTCGGGCGTCACCCAACCCTTTGGCGATATCGATGGCATAGCCATAAAGCTCGTCCCGCATCTCCTTGCGCTCAGTTACAGGCATCTTCCGGATCTTGCTTTCAGCCTCAGCCATCCACCCGTTGAAATGCCGATCCAAATCGACCCGCTCCGCAGTGGCTGCCTCTGCCGGAAAAGGCTGCAACACCCCACCCCGCCGCAGGGCTTCTTCGGCCTTGGCGATCTTCTCACCAATCTCCGGCAGGCCAGTCAGTGCCGCTACGTGCTGCAGACTGCGCATCGCATCCGCAGTGCGCGCCATTGTCGCCAGAGCGTCCTCCAGCGCCTTGCCCTCGCGCGGCCTTTCTTCCGGTGCGCGACCCTCGACCCGCGCCCGCTCGATCTCGGCCCGCGACGGCCCATAGGTCAAAAGACCACGTTCGGCACGCGAGGTGGCATCCAGAAACACGCCCTCCTCGGCCGCAATCGCCACCATCCGCTCCTTCATCACCTCGAGATTGAAAGCATGTTCCTTGGCCATGTAGAACCATGTGTCGCTCACCGTGCCCCGGTTGTTGATGACCATGTGAACATGCGGATGCGCCTTGTCGGTGTGCAGGGCTGCCACATAGGACCAGACAT
>JBBRLL010000158.1:0-1728 GCA_038231395.1 Rhodobacterales bacterium | reverse complement strand
CGACGCGGTACGCGGTGAAACCGCGAGAAATCAGCACATCCGCGAGCCGGTCCGCGGCCGCATCGCCGGCGGCGTCACCGTCATACGCAATAAACACAGCCCGCGCCTTCACCTCTGCCAAAGCCCGTTCGTGATCCGCGGTGAACCCATTCACGCCATACGCCGCCGTCACATTCCTGAGCCCCGCCACCCAGCACGACGCCGCGTCCAACAATGCTTCGCAAACCATCACCGCTCCATTCCCATCACAAAGATCCGGCCCGCAATTCCACACCCCGCGATGCGCGCCCGGCAGATACGTATGTTTCGGCGTGCCCGCGCGCAAATTCTCCACCACTTTGCGCCCATACATTCCCACCACCGCGCCCGCATCATTGCCATGAAACGCCGCGCCATGAATCGGCAGCACGATCGAACCGCTGAAATGTTCATGCCCCGAATCTGCGCGAAACATCCCAAGATTCGCCAGCCGCCCGCGCAATTCCGCTCCATCTTTTCGCTGCTTCGTCGGCATCCGCAGCCCCAACGACCGATCGGCGAAGCCGAGCGCAAACCGCCGAATCAACTCCGCATCATCCAACCCGCGCGATGCCAAATACGCCCGCCCCGCATTGCCGCTCAGCGCCAACCGCCCCGCGTAATAGTCCACCACCTGCGTCATCAATCGCGCGTCATCAACCGAAGCATCCAACGGACACGGCAAATGCCGCACCGACGATTGTTTCGGTCCTGCCAGACGGGCGGATGAATCAGCAGCGAAAAAAGAAGTCATACCTGCCCGGCCGGCAGGCCCAGGCAGGCCCTCTGCCAAGAGTTCCACCGCATGGCGAAAGCTCACGCCGCGCAGTTTCACCGTCAGCGCAATCACATCCCCACCAACCCCACACGCCCCATGGCACCGCCACAGATTCTTCCGCTCTGAAACAATCAGCGACGGCGTCCGATCCGCATGAAACGGACACGCGCACACCACATCCGCCCCGTGTTTCGCAAACACCGCCCCCGAAGCCTCCAACACCGACACGCACGACACCTCCCGCTTAATCGCCTCAATCAGCTCGGACGGAATACGGGGCATGGCGGGGGTCTCCGGTCAAAGGGGCGTCAAGCTGCTTACTTGATCTGATTCAGACTCGCTTGATAGTCTGCTTATGATCACTGGTCAAGTCCACCCTGGAGCACCCCCATACCATCACGCGACCCAGACAACCCCCTGGGCCACCGTTATGGCCAACCCCACTTACCGCAAATCCCTTGGCGCTCGCATCAAAGCGTTGCGCAAAACACGCAGCCTGACCCAGAAGGATCTGGCTCAACGAATGGGCATCACCTTCGGACAGCTCAACAAGTATGAATCGGGCCTAAACAGTCCGTCACCGGACTTGTTGGTAACGCTTGCCGATCTGCTGGCCGTTACCGTTGATCATCTGCTGACCGGTAGAAACCTCCACGATCAGCAGCTCCATAACACCCGTCTGGTCGATCGTGTGAAGATCGCCGAACAGTTTCCGGTCGAAGACCAGGAAACCATCATCCGGCTTCTGGACGCGATGATTGTTCAACACCGAGCCAAAGGCGCCGTGGCATCGGTGGATCGCCTCATCGGATGACATCACCAAACACATCACCCCCGGCCGAAGGCCGCGGCTGATGAACTCATGACCGCACGATTTAGCGGGGCGGCTACAGACGAATCAAACTCGATGCCTGTCCTTTAGTTAGTTAGTT
>JBBRLL010000157.1:0-1749 GCA_038231395.1 Rhodobacterales bacterium | reverse complement strand
TGGCCGTAGTGGACCTGGTCCGGGGTCATCAGGCCAATTCCTGCATGGCGGTGGTTTTGGTTGTACCAGGTGAAGAAGGCCCGGCACCAAATTCTGGCCTCCCCGATGGTGGCGAAGGCCTTCGGAAAGCCGGGCCGGTATTTCAGGGTTTTGAAGTGGCTTTCCGAAAAGGGATTGTCGTTGGACGTGTGCGGGCGGCTGTGGGATTTGACAACACCCAGATCGGCCAGCATCTGGGCTGTAGCCTTGGCTTTCATCGGGCCGCCGCGATCGGCATGCAAGGTCAACTGGCCGGCAGGCACGGCGTGTTTTTGCATGGCTTCATCGAACAGGGCTTTGAAAATACCGGCATTTTCCGCCTCCGCGAGGCGCCAGCCGACAACCCGGCGGCTGAAAATGTCAAGGATGACATAGAGATAGAAGTAATTCCACTTCACCGGTCCTTTCAGCTTGGTGATGTCCCAGGACCAGACTTGGTCGGGGCCTTCCGCCAGAAGCTCCGGCCTGGTGTAGACGGGGTGGCGCAATTGCCGCCGCCGCTCGCGCACCTCGTTGTTGTCATGCAATATCCGGTACATGGTGCGGATGGAGCAATGGTAGATGCCCTCATCCAGCAAAATGGCATAGATCTGGGCGGGAGCAAGATCGGCAAAGCGCGGGGCGCGCAGAAGGTCGAGCACAATTCCCCGCTCGTTTGGGCCAAGCGCGCGGACATGGGCAGGTTTTCGCCCCCGGCTGGCCGGCTTTTGTGCCCGCACCCGGCCTTGCAACCGGGCTTTGCGGCGGTGGAAGCTGGCGCGTGGCAGGCACAGGGCGGCGCAGACTTGAGCCAGAACACCCCTTTGCGGCGGCGCGGCGACGAGCTGGCCGATCATGGCTGCCCGCCGCGCCCGTCTGGCGGCAGGGTCAATCCCAGCAGGGCTGACAGTTTTTTTTGGATTTCGATAATGGTTTCAGCCTGTTGCAGGCGCAGGCGCAGACGGGCATTTTCCTTGTGCGACTTGGTCAGTTCCGCTTGCAGGGGGCTGGATGGATCGGGCTTGGGGCCGCGTTTCACCGGGGTCGACGCCCCCAGAATACCGGCTGCCCGCTGCTGGCGCCAAGCGGTCAGCATGGAAGAATACAGTCCCTCGCGCCGTAAAATCGCTCCGGTCGCGCCTTTGGCCGTGGCCACATCGGCCTCCTTGAGTATCCGCAGCTTGTCAGCCACCGTAAAACTACGCCGTTTCGGCCGCATCATCGACAGTTCCGGATCGGCTGGCAAAGGCGCGGCCACCACACCCGGCGGCTCCGGTTCCGCGCCTTGCACAACCGCCACGGTCTGGCGGGACGTTCTCTGCATAGCCTTGGGCATCAATCTTCTCCAACGCCCTCAAGCTTAATCTTTTGCCAGACAGTGTCTCACTCTTGTTGGCACGGAGGGCATCGCGACGGATCGGGGCTTTGCGAAGGCGAAGCAGGCTGGATCGCAGAAGGCGGGGCATCCCTAATCTCCTGCTCGACTTCGATGCGTGTCATGGATCGGGCGAGATTGAGGAGATGGTGCAATGCCGGATTCTCATTTTTTGCGGACCACACCGCGCAGAACGGCAAGATTTCGCCATCAATCGGCCGAAACACAACGCCCGGAAACTGAGCGGCGGTTGTCGCCTCGCTCGTCACCGTCAGTCCGCGGCCCAGCGCCACCAAACGCATCAGATTGTCCCGCCCGACAGCCTGTTGCTGAATTTCAGGGTGGTATCCGAGGTC
>JBBRLL010000156.1:0-1752 GCA_038231395.1 Rhodobacterales bacterium | reverse complement strand
CGCCCTCGACCTCGCCCGCAGGGACACCTCAAAGGGCTCGCTCTCGATCAAACTGAAGCGGGCGGGTTGGAGCGATGCGTTTCTTCTCAGCCTTCTCAAACAGTTAGCAGATGCTTAGGCCAAACGCGATTGCCCTGTCGGCCTTGTGACGGTCCTTATAGGTGGAAATCGCCTTGGTGAGGTCCTTGTGCAATTGCCGCAGTTCCTTGAACGCCGGAGCCTTGTCTTATGGCTTTCCTTGGCTCCTGAGGCAAAAAGGAGCCACTGCCCGTCACGCCATTTATGGCGGGCAGTGGCGGCGGTTGGTCCGTAGTGTGCCTGGTCTTTAAGGACCGTTCTCGAGTTTGGTCAGCCGCCGTCTTCACCTGGGGCCTGAACGGATACGCGTGTGACAAGTCACGCATGACAAGCATAGGACAAGGCGAAGATGACTGAATATACCATTGGCGTCGACATTTCGAAATCCCATCTGGATGCTTTTCGTCTGGAAGACCAGGCGGCACAGCAGTTTGAAAACTCCCCAAGCGGGTTTCAGGCGCTGATCAAATGGCTTGGCAAATTACCGGTGGCGCGGATCGTGTTTGAGCCGACTGGCCCTTATCACCGGGCCTTTGAGACCGCTCTTGGTGCAAGATTTCCGCGGGTGTTGGTCAATCCTCTTCAGGCCCGACGCTTTGCCGAGGCGTCGGGAACGCGTGCAAAGACCGATGCCGTTGATGCGCGCGGCCTTGCCCGGATGGGGGTGGCGCTTGAACTCCACCCACAGGAGCCGATTTCGGAGAAAATGACCATTCTCAAGGATTTGCATGTCGCTCGGACATCATTGATCAAAGAGAGAACCCGGCTCAAGAACCGCGCGCACACCATGACTTTGGCCCTGCTCAAGCGCCAATCCAAGGCGCGACTAGCGCAGGTGGAGCGTCAGATCGCGGAGCTGGACGGCGAAATCGCGGCCCGCATCGCACAAGAGGCTCCAAAGGCCAGAAATCGTGACATCCTGTGCTCGATACCCGGTCTGGGTGTTGTGACGGCCGCCGCGGTGCTGACATTTCTGCCAGAAATCGGAGCCTTGGATCGCAAGCAAGTCGCAAGCCTCGCTGGCCTCGCGCCCTACAGTCGCCAGTCCGGGAAATGGCAGGGCAAGTCGTTCATCGGTGGGGGACGCAAGCCCCTGCGCGATGCGCTCTACATGCCCGCACTGGTGGCCCTGCGCTTCAATCCTGACCTCAAGGCCAAATATGCCCAGCTCCGCGCCGCAGGGAAACCAGCAAAGGTCGCCATCGTTGCCATCATGCGAAAGCTCATCGAGACCGCAAACGCCTTGATCAAAGAAGATCGCCTTTGGACACCAAAATCCACTTGATCAAGACGCATACTCGAGGCGCTGAACGAGGCCATCCACAAGTTCGGCCCGCCGGAAATCATCAATACCGACCGGGCGTCGCAGTTCACATCCTTCAACTGGACCGACCGGCTGAAGCGGGCAAGAACCAAGATATCGATGGACGGAAAAGCCCGCTACCTCGACAACCCTCGGGCATTCCTTCGGACCATTGGCAGTCATGCCCGCGACATGTCACGCCTCTGGCGGTCCCTGAAAGAATGCGTCTACCTGCACGCTTGGGTAACCGGGTCCCAAGCACGTGCAGGTGTCGGGCGCTGGATCACCTTCTACAACCGCCTGGGGCCCCACGCCGCCCATGGCGGACAACCGCCTGGGGCCCCACGCCGCCCATGGCGGACAACCGCCTG
>JBBRLL010000155.1:0-1858 GCA_038231395.1 Rhodobacterales bacterium | reverse complement strand
TGAGGGCACCGCGGGTTCCGCAGAATAAAGTTACCAACGGGTCAACAAATTTGCCAACCGATCGGGCTGGCGTAAATAAACGTTGCCAACTGACTTGGCGCTGGGCGGCACTGCTCGCGCTGGCACTGGCAACGAACGTCAGCTCACGGCTGCGGTAACGGACTGGCGCTCTCGGCCAAAGGCCGACGTATGAGTCTGGTCAGACCAGTCGTTCGCCCGGCACGCGGGCTAACCTTGCTCGCAGGTGTCGACATTGTCGGGGCGCAGCAGCTGCAACAGCACTCGGCGGCCGCCGCTGCGCAATCAGTGATTCCAGTGTGTGCTTCTATTGCCGCGAGAAGCCTGCGACCAGACGCTGGAGAGACACCGTCAGGTCCGGTGCCGCCTTGAAGATCGGCAAGTGTTCGTAGCGCGGCACGACCGATGCTCGGAAAAATACCGTGGTTTGGGGGCTCCACCTCCAAACCGCCGAAAGTGTCAAAGCGCCCGAAGCGTCAAAGCCTCAACGTGGCCGCCTTCTCAAGGCCACCGTCACCACGCACAACCCCAACATTAACATCGCCCACGCCTGCGGCTCCGGTATTGGGGCGGCCACATCGCCGGGGTGCACCGGCAGGGCAAACAGAAAATCGCTAGCCAATGTGACGGCTTGGAGGCCTTTGTTGGCTCCGAAGATGTACGCGCCATAAGGATTCGGCAGGGGCGTCGTCACCTGATCAGACCAGTAGATTGCGTCCCTCAAATTGCTGAACAGCGCCTGGTTGGCGATTTGCTCGGCCGTGTCTCCCGTCTGGTTCAGCACAGATTCGCCCGCCTTGTTGCCCAAGTCGGTGACGAACAAGCCGCTCAACTCGCCGCCGGTGCAGTTGAAGCCAGTACCGGGACCGTGTGCGTATGTGCAGGTACTGTCTGACTTGATGAGCGTCGGCAGGCGCCAGTCGCTGAAACCGCCGTAGACCAGATTGTTGGCCCATGTGTTGGCGTCGCTCCAATTCCTGGAGCCACTGAAGGTCATGTCCGCCAGCCACGTGATGTTGCGCGTGGTGTCGTGGATCATGCCGCCGCCGCGGTCGACTAGCGCAGCCTGTGCCGCGCCCGACAGGGCAAACATCGCGGCCGCGGCCGCCCAGGACTTCTTGAACTTCATCGGTACTCCGTCAAACGATTGGTGAAACCGCTTCACACTAGCAAGATTTGATCCACCCCCACCCGGGCTTTGAACGGCGTTAAGAATCAATGGCTTGGCCTTGAACCAAGGGTTGCATGACCGAGGCAGCTGTAAAGTATTTCGACACGTTCGCTTGGGCAGTTGCCCGCGGCTGGCGGACTTGCACGCGTGCGCCAACTCGTCCGGACGGCTGCTTCAGGGCAGCAGGTTGGGTGACTGCTGTGGGTCGATAGCGCACTTTCGGTGACCTGAGCAGCAGACATTCGATTGGTCGTCGACGCGCAACCTTTCAGGCCGCGTGCGTGATGACCGTCTGCAGCGTGCCGGGTATCTTCTTGGAGAAACTGCAAGGTTTCAGCTTCGTATCGGGCAATCTCAGGTGCCCGATCGTGGGTGGCAGTTGCCAAGTCCACTTGGTTGTTCAAACTGCAACAGGAATCGTACGCGGAGACGCAAGGTTGGCAACTTTGATCGAGGGTCAAAAGCAGTGCCTCACCTTAGAAACCCGCGCAAATCCTCCCGGCTATTTGGCGACTTTGTTCTGAGTTATCAACCGTGGCATTTGCGACGGTGCGACGGTGCGACGGTGCGACGGTCAAGCGCGGCAGGCGCACGGTCGCAGGCGGGCTTAAGCGGGCCCGCTCAGCCCCGCAAAGTCAGGTCTGGCAGGGCGGGTTGGATGTCAGATCC
>JBBRLL010000154.1:0-1872 GCA_038231395.1 Rhodobacterales bacterium | reverse complement strand
GCCGTGGTCGAGGCCACAACGCTGGACCAGATCGCAGCCGATCCGGATCGTGTCAAGCGGCTGCGCGGGGCTGATCTGGTGCTGACCTTTGCAAATCTGCAGGCGGCGGTGACCGCGGCCATTCCGGGCGTGCCGATCCTGTCAATTCGGTTCATCCCGTCTGAGGCGACCCGCATGGCGCTCGCCTCGATTGACCCGATGGCGCGGGTGGCTCTGGTCTCGCGCTTTGCCGACTTTATGCCGGTGCTGACGCTGGGGGTGCGGCGCTTTGCGGCGCATGTCCGTGACGTCGTGGCGGCCAATCTGGATGACCCCGGCATAGACGCATTGCTGTCCGATTGCGAGGTTGTGGTGCTGGCAACCGGGGCTGATGCCGCGGCCGCAATGGCCAAACCCAGTGCCTTGCGCATCGAATACCGCCACATCCCCGACCCAGGTGACATCGACCGGCTGGTCATGCCCCTGCTAAGCCCTGCTTTCATCCCGCAAAGTCCCTTGGCTGACGGGATTGCCCAGATCGACCCAAGAATCGACCCACGAAAGGAAGCTTGATGAAAATCTCGGAAATGCACTGGCAGCAGGTCGAGGATTATCTAAAGACCGACAATCTGGCTATTCTGCCCTTGGGCAGCACCGAACAGCATGCCTATCTGTCGCTGTCGGTGGATTCCATTCTGGCCGAAAGGGTCGCCCTGGAGGCGGCAGAGCCTTTGGGCGCCCCGGTATTCCCGGTGGTCGCCTACGGTGTCACGCCCTATTTTCTGGCCTACCCGGGGTCGATCAGCGTCCGCGTTGAAACCTATGTCCGCATTGTTCGCGATATTCTGGACAGCATGAAGGCGCAGGGCTTTCGCCGCATCTTCATGGTGAACGGCCATGGCGGCAACTCTCCGGCGGGCAGCCTTGCGATCGAATGGATGGCCGATAACCCCGAATGTTCGGTTAAGTTCCACAACTGGTGGAATTCGCCTCTGACGATGAAAGCGGTGCAAGAGACGGACCCTGTCGCGTCGCACGCCTCGTGGATGGAGAATTTCCCGTGGACGCGGCTTCCCGGTATTCCGCAGCCCGGTCAGCAAAAGCCGATGGTCGATTTTGAACGGATGCGGGCGATGAACCCTGCTGCGACAAGGGCCTTGCTGGGGGATGGCAATTTCGGCGGCTATTACGAACGCCCCGATGACGAGATGCAGCGCATCTGGGATATCGCCATCGCCGAAACCCGCGCCCTGATGGAAGGGCCCTGGTCGTGAAGAGTCCTATCGTCATCTGGGGGGCCGGGGCCATCGGCGGTTCCTTGGGCGTTTCCTTCATGCGGGCCGGGCATGATGTGACCTTTGTGGATTCGGCTGCCGCCCATGTCGATGCGATCAACGCGCAGGGCTTTCGGATTGCCGGGCCTATCTTTGAAGACATCGTAAAGGTCCGCGCGCTGCTGCCTGAACAGGTCACAGGCCAACACCCGCTGATCTTTCTGTGCGTCAAGGCGCAGCACACTGAGGCTGCCGTGACCGCCCTTGCCCCGCATCTGGCGCAGGATGGCGTGGTGGTGTCGGCTCAGAACGGATTGAATGAACTGACCATCGCCAAAGTCGTTGGCGCGCACCGCACCATCGGCTGT
The DNA here is from genome assembly GCA_038231395.1 of Rhodobacterales bacterium. Classification (GTDB taxonomy): domain Bacteria; phylum Pseudomonadota; class Alphaproteobacteria; order Rhodobacterales; family Rhodobacteraceae; genus Stagnihabitans. Next base: position 251 of record JBBRLL010000154.1, on the reverse strand, counting down.
TTCGTGAACTTCGGCGCGGATTACCTTGAACCCGGCGTGGTCCACTACTCCGGCCACGGGGCGGTGGTGATTGGCGAACTGGATGGCGCAATCACCCCCCGCGTGCAGGCGCTGCACCAGTTGATGCAGGATTTTGAACCCAAAGCCGTGCTGACGACCAACATCTGGGGCTATCTGTGGGGCAAACTGGTTTACGGCGCGCTGCTGTTTGGCACGGCGGTGACAAATGACAGCATTTCAGACGTGCTGGC
>JBBRLL010000153.1:0-1920 GCA_038231395.1 Rhodobacterales bacterium | reverse complement strand
CCGCGCCCAGGATCTGGCCGACGCCGCAAGCCGCTTCACCCAGGCCGCCGGCCCCGTGGCCGAAATTGTGGAGCCGTTCATCTTTCTGCTCGCCATTTTCCTGATGGCCTGTTTCGTTGGCTACTACGTGGTGTGGAACGTGACGCCGGCGCTGCATTCGCCGTTGATGGGTGTCACCAACGCCATCTCGTCGGTGATCATCGTGGGCGCCATGCTGGTGACGGGCCTGTCCACCTCATATTGGGCGATGGCCTTCGGGGTCATTGCCGTGATGCTGGCGAGCGTGAATATCTTTGGCGGCTTCGTCGTCACCCAACGCATGCTGTCGATGTTCAAGAAGAAGGCGAAGTAGACCGATGTCCGCATCCTTGACCTCGGTCGCCTATCTCGTCGCGGCCGTTCTGTTCATCCTTGCCCTTCGCGGCCTGTCCAACCCCGAGACGTCGCAGCAGGGCAACCGCTTCGGCATGATCGGCATGGGTATCGCCATTGCCGCCACACTGGTGCATTCCGGCATGTCCGCGCACGGCTATGTGCTCATCATCATCGCGGTTGCCATTGGTGGTTCCGTGGGCACGGTGCTGGCCAGGCGCATCCAGATGACGGCGCTGCCGCAACTCGTGGCCGCGTTCCACTCGCTGGTGGGTTTGGCCGCGGTGTTCGTGGCGGCTGCAGCGTTGAACGCGCCGGAAGCCTTCGGGATCGGCACCGTCGGCCACATCCGCGGCGAAAGCCTGGTGGAGATGTCGATCGGCCTGGCAATTGGTGGCATCACCTTCTCGGGCTCGTTGATCGCATTTGCGAAGCTGCAGGCCCTGATGAAGGGCAACCCGATCACCTTCAAATTTCAGCACCAAATCAACCTGGGCCTTGGCATTCTGTTGGCGCTGCTGATCGTGGGCTTCGTGTTGACCGGCAGCCAGGCCATTTTCTGGGTGATCGCGCTGCTGTCAATCGCACTGGGCTTCCTTCTGATCATCCCGATCGGCGGCGCGGACATGCCGGTCGTGGTGTCGATGCTGAACTCGTATTCCGGATGGGCGGCGTGCGGCATTGGCTTCACCATCCAGAACCTGGCCCTTATCATCACGGGCGCGCTGGTGGGTGCGTCGGGTGCCATTCTGTCCTACATCATGTGCAAAGGCATGAACCGCAGCATCTTCAACGTATTGCTGGGGGGTTTCGGCACGGATTCCGGTGGCGCGGCCCCAGGGCCTGCTGGGGCTTCCGATCGCGCGGTGAAGACGGGCAATGCCGACGACGCCGCGTTCATCATGAAGAACGCTGGAAAGGTGATCATCGTGCCGGGCTACGGCATGGCGGTGGCACAGGCGCAGCACGCTTTGCGCGAGATGGGCGATCTGCTGAAGAAAGAGGGCGTCGAGGTCAAATACGCCATTCACCCTGTCGCCGGTCGCATGCCCGGCCACATGAATGTTCTGCTGGCGGAAGCCAACGTTCCGTATGACGAGGTTTTTGAGCTGGAAGAAATCAACAATGATTTTTCCACGGCCGACGTGGTCTATGTGATCGGCGCAAACGACGTGACCAATCCCGCGGCAAAGACAGATCCGTCCTCAGCCATCTACGGCATGCCGATCCTGGAAGTGGACAAGGCGGCAACGGTGCTGTTCGTGAAGCGCTCGATGGCGTCTGGCTATGCCGGAGTGGATAACGAGCTATTCTTCCGTCCGAACACGATGATGCTGTTCGGCGACGCCAAGAAAATGACCGAAGAGATCGTCAAGGCGTTGGGGCACTGATCCGTCGTCAAGACAATAAATGTTGCCCGACCCAGTCCAGGGTCGGGCCATTATGTATTCGCTCGACTGATCATATCAGACCTCACGATATGGGCACTTTCTCGATCAAGGTCGTAAGAAAGCGGGCTACTCGATCTAGTGGTCCAAACCTGACGCT
>JBBRLL010000152.1:0-1938 GCA_038231395.1 Rhodobacterales bacterium | reverse complement strand
TCGCGCTCGCCGGCCCTGAATTTTTGCGGGTGCGCTGCGCGGGCGGCGCCCTGCCGTTCCCTGAATTTGTGCGGGTCCGCAGCGTATGCGGCGACCCTCCGGTCCTTGAATTTTTGCGGGTCCGCAGCGTATGCGGCGGCATCCCGTTCCCTGAATTTTTGCGGGTCCGCAGCGCGGGCGGCAGCATTCCGGTCCTTGGATTTTTGCGGGTCCGCGGCGTATGCGGCTTTGGCCGCAGCGGCGCAGCAAATTTTACATGCCCGCGCTACCCCGTATTTTCCCGCCTTCTTCGGATAAAAACAATCTAGCGCCTTCTCGACACCGCAACGCGAGCAAGTTTTCATGCCATCTGATCCAGGGTCCATTCATTTCGCGCATCGCGCGGCCCGTAATCGGTCACGTCGATCAGCGGGTTCTCGATCTGCCAATGGCGTGACGCGGCTTGCTCCCTGGCCGCTTCCTTGGCATGTGCTGCGGCTTCCCGGTTGGACGCAGCGGCAACGGCCCGTCGGTCAGTGTTCGCCTCCCGCCAAATAGCGGAGCGTGCTGCGGCGCACGTCCGGCAGGCTGCGGCTAAGCCAAGCCGGCCACCGAGCATCCGGCTGAAACCAGTGACGGGCTTCTCGACCGCGCAACGGGTGCAGATCTTCACCCGAAGAACCGATCTTCCGGCTTTGCCGCCTTCTTTTTTCCGCCGCGCTCGACCCGGACACGGGCACGGGCTGACGGTGTGAGGCCGAATTCCGTGATGTAAGTTTTCAACCGCCGGTCGGCGTCCGACAGCAGCGCGCACTCCGGCCGCGGCTTCCATATCCCGGTACCAGGAAGCGCCACCCCGTCAGAGCCATACTCCACGCCAGACAGGTAGGTGGGCGAACCCGCGTCGGCCAGGGTCCACGTCAACGCCTGCACTTGGGCATAGCACTCGGCCAGTCGTTGCAGCGCGGCACCGTCCGCCGGCGTTAGCACGCCCATGTCATTCAGTATCTTGCTGAACATACCCCACGCATCGACTGCGTGGGGGCCTGACAGACCCGGCATCGGGGGGATGCCAGGGTCAACCTGTGGCTCGTCCACCGGCAACCGATCTTTCCGGGTAATGCCTTTGACCAGTTTCAGGTGGGTCGGATCATTTCTAGGTGCCATATTATATACGTAACCGAGACGGCTACACGCCGTCAACCGTTATCTGTGCCAGTGGTGGCCCGGATCGCGGGGCGAGCCGTCCGCGTTACAGCCCTTGGCCACCAGCTTCACCGCTCGCCCGGCCCGACCGAACCCTCCATCGCCCGTTGCCGTTTTCACCGAATGGTGGGAAGCGCATAGGGCTTGCAGGTTCTCCCGAGCCAGGGGGGCACCGCCACGGCCACGGGGTATCAGGTGGTCAACGTGGCGGGCGACAGCAGGGCACCCCGGAACCTGGCACCGGGGGCGATCTGCGAGAACCGTGGCGCGAACCGCGCGCCAGGCAGCGGATGAGTAGAATGGGTCGTGTGGCATACCCGGTTGTATCCGACCCGGCCACAAATGTCCATCTAAGCCACCCCTGTTGGCGGTCCAAGTCAGGCTAGAGCCCTAGAGAGCCCTGGTATTTTTATGGGTGACTTAGGTGACTTAGAGGTTTCCTATAAAACTTCCGTGAGAGAAGAAATATATAGTATATAGTATATAATGGCATTATATACTATATACGCGGCATTATATACTATATACTATATATTTGTGAAATCCATGGGGTTTTTTAGAAAAACTCTGAGGCACCCCCTACTCCGCATAAAAATCCTAGGGTTCTCTAGGGCTCTAGCCTGACTTGGACCGCCAATAGGGGGTGACTTGGACGGCCAATGGCAGGAAAAGCCAAACCATAAGCAAAACTAATGAATAACGGCTTGCCCATTAATTTTGCTTATAGACAATATGTCATTTTGCACGCGAAGG
>JBBRLL010000151.1:0-1952 GCA_038231395.1 Rhodobacterales bacterium | reverse complement strand
ATCTACCATCAGGGCGGCATCGTCTCGGCCGAGCTTTACGCCTTCCTGCGGCAAAGCCTGCCGGATTGGCTGGAAACGCTGGACCCAAGGGTGCGCCGCCGGATGGATGACGGACGCCCGCTTGAAGCGTGGGAATATCTGCACCGCAAGGCGCGCTATGCCGACCTTGCCGCACAGGCCGCACAGACCCTGTCGGGCTATGACGCGATCATCTGCCCGACCGTGCCCATTGCGCCGCCGCCGGTTGCCCTGCTGGATGACCCCGACACCTATGCAAGCCTGAACCTCGCCATGCTACGCAACACCTGCGTTGTTAGTTTCCTTGGCCTGTGCGCCGTGACCATCCCCGCCGGGCTTGACGCGCAGGGCCTGCCCGTGGGCCTGCAACTGATCGGCGCACCCCATGGCGAGGCGAGGCTGCTGGCCATCGCCCGCCATATCGAAACAATCCTTGCCAAGGCCGATGTCTGGCATCCCCCTTACAACGCGAACAGGTGACCCATGCAACGCCCTCAAGACACCGCCCTGACCCGCCTTGGCCGCTTTGATCCCAAACGCACCTGCCTTCTACTGATTGACACGCAGAACTACGTCTGGAACCCCGAAGTGGCCCTGCGCCATCCCTATTTCGACGAAAGACTGCGCACCGTCGTCATACCCAACCTGCGCCGTCTGCTGGCCGCCTTCCGGGTCGCCGGGGGCGAGGTGATGTATACTGTCATGGAGAACCTGACCGCCGATGGCCGTGACCGCAGTCTGGATTACAAGCTGTCGAAGTTCTTCATCGCCAAAGGCTCGTGGGAGGCCAAGGTGCTGGACGACTTGGCACCCGCGGCCGATGACATCGTCTTGCCCAAGACATCTTCGGGCGTCTTCAACTCCACGAACATCGAATATCTGTTGCGCAACATCGGGATTGACACGCTGGTCGTGACCGGGTTCCTGACGGATCAATGCGTTGACCATACCCTGCGCGATGCGGCAGACCGGGGGTTTTATCCGGTCTGCGTGTCGGACGGCTGCGCCACCCATACTGAACCCCGGCATCAGAACGCCTTGCAGGCCTTCGGCGGCTATTGTCGCACCACGACCACGGCCGAGATCGTCGCGGATCTGGCGGCAACCTGAGGCGGAGGATAAGATGACCGAACCTAAGATCACCGAAGACACCATCGCCGCAGCAGAGCGGCTGCTTGGCTTGGCCTATACCCAGCGGGAACGGGCGCAGATGATGGGCAATCTGCAAGGCCAGATAGATCAGGCACGCGCGCGCCGTGCCGTGCCTCTGGCCAATTCGGTGCCGATGGCGATGCGCTTTGACCCCCGGCTGCCGGGTTTTGCCATGCCGCATGGGGCGAGTTACCTGCGCCTGTCGCCCGTGACACAGCCCCTGCCCGACACAGACAAGGATATCGCCTTTGCCCCCGTCACCCATCTGTCGGCCTGGATCGCCAAGGGCCTTTTGACCAGCCGTCGCTTGACGCAAATCTACCTTGACCGCATCGCCGCCCTCAATCCCAGTTTGCTGTGCTTTGCCACCGTGACGGCGGATCTGGCCTTGGCCGAGGCTGACGCTGCCGATAGTCTTACGCGCGCCGGGGTCAATCTGGGGCCTCTGCACGGCATTCCCTACGGCCTGAAAGACCTGTTTGACACCAAAGGCATCGTGACCGACTGGGGAGCAGAGCCGTTTTGCAACCGGGTGCCCGATGCCGATGCCACCATCGTCAAGCGCCTGCGCGCGGCGGGGGCGGTGCTGCTGGGCAAGACCACGGTGGGCGCGTTGGCCTATAACGACATCTGGTATGGCGGGATCACACGCAATCCATGGAACCTCAACGAAGGCTCCAGCGGGTCAAGTGCGGGGTCTGCTTCGGCCACGGCGGCGGGGCTTTGCGCCTTTTCGATTGGGACCGAAACGCTGGGCTCAATCACCTCACCCAGTCAGCGCT
>JBBRLL010000150.1:0-2009 GCA_038231395.1 Rhodobacterales bacterium | reverse complement strand
GCACTTCGTGCAGTGGCTTGCCTTCCAGTTGCGGGGCTTTGGCAAGCATGCCGTTATAGGTGTCAACGTAGGTCTTGTAGTGCCTGCCGTGATGGATCTCCATCGTCTGCTTGTCGATGTAAGGTTCAAGGGCATCGGACGGGTACGGCAGCGGGGGTAACGTGTGGGCCATGTCTGCTCCTTCGTGAATGGGTGCTTCGTTGGAACGTAAGGACGAACGGGCAAGGTTATCCGCCTCACGGAAAGCGGTCAACGGATGGAATCGTCGGTTGATCCAGGCAAGGCAGGGCTTCCGCATGTAGTTTTATTGCTGTAGCCTTTTGAGGAGGTAGTCTGGATCGAGCGAGCAGAGGAAGCGCTGGCCCTTGAGGCTGATTTTCCTGTCCGGCTGTTTCCTCAACTGGTTCATGGCGATCCGCCGCAGGCGGGAGAAGTTCTCGGCGCCGTGGTCCTTGCGCAGGCGGCTCTGGTCCTCGCCGAACGCCATGTCCAGCCGCCAGTGCAGTTGGTTCTCCACGCCCCAGTGGCCGCGGATGGCCTTGGCCATCCGGGGGGCGTCGGCGCCCTTGAGGCTGGCGATGTAATACCGCCGTTCCACCGACACCTTGCCGGTCATGTCGCCCAGGTCCTGCCGCGTGCTTTCCACCCTCGCGACGCTGGCGAGCCCCGGCCACAGCGCCAGCAGCGCCTCGCCCAGCCACTTCACTTCGTCGGTCACCCAGACCTTGCGTTTCTCGATCCGGCCGTGGCCCTTGTTGGATTGCTCGTCGTAGCCGTGGGACATGCCCGCAAAGCCGTCCAGCGCCGCCTCGTCCAGCAGGTTGCGGACTTTGTCGTGCAGGGTCGGCTGGTTGTACTTCACCGCCAGGACGTAGTCCCCGCCCTGGCTTTTGATCTGCCCGGCGATCTCCCGCTGACACCCCATGGCGTCGATCGTCACCACCGCCTTCTTGATGTTGAGCATGGCCAGCAGTTTGGGGATGGCGGTGATCTCGTTGCTTTTCTCCTCGACGGCCAATTGGCCCAGCACCATCTGGTTGTGCTGGCACCAGGCGCTGACCAGGTGCAGCCCCTGCCTGTTCCAGGCGTGCTGGAAGCTGTGGCGCATCGTCTTGCCGTCGATGGGGATCAGCCGGCCTTCGGGCAATTCACCGGCGGCCTCACTGAGGGCGGTGGTCCAGCGGATGAAGCATTGCTCGAAGGCGTCGGGGTTCACCCGCGCAAAGACGCGGCGGAAGGTGTCCTCGCAGGGGATGCCGTTGGGCAGCGTGAGGAACGTCGCCAGCCAGGCCTCGCGGATCTGCGCGTACATCACGACCTTTGACCAGTCGTTGGCCCGGGACATCACCGCGAGGATGGCGATGGTGAGAATGTCGTTGAACAGGTGTCGCACATTGTGGCGGCGCGGGTCCGGGAGGTCCGCGAAAAAGCCAAACAAGACCGGGGTCGCTTGGGCGTCCATGCCAAGCTCCTTTTGTCATGGAATTCAGTTGCACTTCCACCGGGATCCCGGAACAGGCCCCACACTAATGGATCAATCCTCCTGGCCCAAGCGCAGGATTATGTCAAATCTACTTGCGGAAGCCCTGGCGAGTTTAGCGACGTTCTCAGGGGATGGTGTGCGAAGGCGTCGGAACATGGTATCTTCCACGGGTTGAATCCTAAAGGGCGGCCCACGGGAAGCGCAGAGGATGCCAGAGGCGGGGGCGGTGTGTCAAGGGCTTGATCATTTCGGTACGGGGAATCCGGGGCTGCGCAGGGTGCCACGCTTCCCGCTACGCCCCGGCTTGGGGGCGGATCGAAAACGTCCCGGCCCGCACGGAAAGCGCTTTTGGCATCATTGCCAGAGAAGCGGCGGTGACGCGCGGCGTGCGCAATCCGGATTTTGAGAAGACCAGCGAATCAAAATTGCCGACGGTTCCGGCCGCCCCGTTTGCGTCCATTGCTAGCCGTAGCATGTGGATGCCGGCGCTCAATGCGATTCCCCGACTCGTCACCAGTTTATATTT
>JBBRLL010000149.1:0-2034 GCA_038231395.1 Rhodobacterales bacterium | reverse complement strand
GTATTTTTACCGCCATAAATAGACCATTTATCCGAATGTTCCATAGGTGAGCGACCAAACCCCATCTCCCGATGAAGGGAATTGGTGTGAAAACGGTCACTAGGTGAAATCCTTGCGCCTCCGCTTAGATACTTTAACGTATGTGAAGGATAGTTAAACCCACCAGACAGGTGTTTTTGCCGCCGGGTGAGGACGTCGAATTGCGTGGGCGTGACCATTTTTCCGGGTGACGCTAATTGTTTTGCCAGGCGCAGGTTGTCCAGTACTGGCCCCACAAGTTGCTCTGATGCAGGGCCTCGAGCCCGATCACCGCCTGGGCGTTGTCGGCGTCCCATCGCTTGCCGGGGCCCTTTACCCGCGCGGGCACCGCACCACACTCGCTCTCGGTGGTCGAACTGCTGATCCGCCAGCCGTTGCGTTCGCACTGGTCGTACACAATCATCGCCTGGCGTGCTGCGACATAGTTCAGCAAGCCGTCGGCCTCCTTCCGTTTGCTGCGGCGCTGCTTGCTACGCCACGGGACCAACCGGTCCCAGAACCCCTGGTAGCCCTGGTGCCTCACTTCGTGCAGCACCTCTGTGGCCCACTGCTCGCCCGTATCGTTGCCCTCGCCAAATGTCGCGCGTTTGGCTTGGTTCACATGCTGGCACAGGTGATAAAAATCCAGGCAGACCACTGTCAGCATCACCGCCCAGGTGGTGAGCAGATTGATGATCCACGGCCCGCCGTCGATGTTGGCAATGCGCTGCTCGGCCCGGTCAAAACCGATGCGCCGTGCGTCACGCCGCATGATCCGTCCCGCCTCCTGACACGGTTTGGCGGTGACCGAGATCAACCGGTGCTCCATCGCCTCATCGTGGTACTGCACCAGTTTCATCTCCTTGTAACGTTGATCGGCCCCTTTGCGCCGGCGCGGCAGCGGAGGCAGTTTGGGCTTGTCGGGCGGCCGTTTGGACCGTGCCGCCAACACCTGCTCCCGCCTCTTTTGCTTCTCGGCATCGGTGATCTGCGGTGTCATAAACCCGTCAATCCCCAGATAAACCCGCGACACCTCCTGGCCCTGGGGTGTGGTGGTTTTGCAATCCTCGGCTTGCCAGCCCGGCAGCAAGGCTCCCGATTCACTGGCCTTAAGTGCCTTGTTGCCCTCGCCCTCCACCACCTCGCGCAGCAGGCTGGTGGAAATGGACAACTGTCCCACATGCTTTAAATGCTCGGCGGCGCGGCTGAAGCTCTTGCAGTCAATGCCCGTCCGGCAGCACAATTCCCGGGTCCCCAGGCTGATGGTCGCCTCGGCGGCATCGAGCAGGGCATCGACAGGCATCACGCCACCACCGCCGGGTGCCTCAAAGCGTTTTCGCGTCAGGCTCACCCGGCCATTGCTGCTCAGGGTGCTGCGCGGTGCAGGCCCTTTGCTTTTGAGGCGTTTGCCCGTCACTGGGTCTATCGGGGGAAAAAGCCCCCTCGGCCGCCTCAGTTTTCATCTGCAGGGCTCGCTCATAGACCTTCCTGCGGAACTCTCCCAGCACATCCCGCACTTGGGTCTCGCTGGCGTTGATCCACGCCCCATCGGGAGCTTGGTTCACCGCGCCGATGACTTGGCACAACATCCGTTCAGTCTCTTCCCGCACGCTGCGTAGAAATGCCTCTGGGGAAACAAACCCAAGACTTGACTTCCTTTCCATGACCGACTCCTTTCGGCATACAAGGCAACCCCCTGTCAAGGACCTTTAACTCAATTCTAGGCAGAAAAAGGCAATCCCGGAAAAATGTTCACGCCCAATTGCGTTGAGACCCGCCTGAATTTGCAACGGGTTGACTTGCCGCGTATAGGGTGAGGGCTTACGTCTGGTATGCGTTTTCTCGGAAAAGGGATCCGGTCATGGCCAAACCCGTCTACAAGAACCTGACATTCCAAGTGCTGATTGCCATCGCCATCGGGTTCACGCTCGGCGCGATCAATCACGACTGGGGCATCGCCATGAAGCCCCTGTCCGATGCGTTTCTGCGCCTGGTGAAGATGGTCGTCGGGCCGAT
>JBBRLL010000148.1:0-2052 GCA_038231395.1 Rhodobacterales bacterium | reverse complement strand
GGCCGTCGGCAAACCGGCCTCTTGTTCCTTGATCATCCCGATGATCTGCGCATCGGTAAAACGGCTTTTCCTCATTCGTCTGCTCCTTCAGGGTTGGGCAGACTCTACATCAGATTGAGGGAACTTCCGGGGGGCAGGTCACTCGGTTGGCACCATAAGGCGCCGACCAACCTAGTAGATCGCGTCCTAGGACACTTCCAACCTCCGGTTGGGATCGGTTTATTGTAAGCCTTCGGCGAGGACCGCTGTCAGCTGGGGTTGACTTGGGCCTTGGCGGTTTTCCAGTTCCAAGGGAGCAGGTCGGGCAGCTTTGAGACTGGCAGTTCGGATATTTTGGTGATGATGTCAGCGAGCCAGGCTTGTGGGTCGATGGCGTTGAGCTTGGCGGTGCCGATCATGGAATACATGAAGGCGGCGCGGTGCCCGCCGCGTTCTGACCCGGCGAAGAGCCACGATTTGCGTCCCAATGCCGTTTATGGCCCGCCAAAGACGCTGTGGCGGCATCTCCGAAAGGCTGGGATGTTGATTTTCACGCATTGAATGCTCGCCGTCTGGATGGCTTTCGCTGCCTAGCTGGGAAAATATGGGCGCCGCGATGCGACGGCAAGGCTGCGTTCCAAAGCCATTCCGATGGTCAATATGGACCCCTCGTCAAACAGCCGTCCCCACAGTGAGATGCCTTGCGGGACGCTGAAGGTCGGGCCTTTGGTGTCGGCCTCGCCCGTCGTAAGTTTGCCAGAGCCAAGCGACGCGGGGGTTCTGGTGCCAAGATCTTCGAACCCGGCGCGCAGGTGCAGGCAGGGGTGGCCGGTGTAGTTGGACGCGATCAGCATCGGCCCCGTCGTGAATGGGCCGATCAGGGCATCGACCTGCGTGAACATCTCATCCAGCGTCTGCATGACCAGATAGCGCAGCCGGTCCAGTTGCACGTGGTCCACCGCCGACAGAAAGCGGGCCTTGCGCAGAGTATTTGGCCAGGCCTCGTCCCCCTGCCAGGTCAGGGTGTCGTCCTGATCGGAAAGGGTAAGATCCTCGAACGAGGCGGCTGCTTCGGCATAAAGGATGTTCAGCAGGGCGTCGTAGGGCAGATCGGGCAGGGACACCTCAACCACCTCAATCCCTAAAGCCTTGGCGGCCGCGAGGGTGGCGTGATCGCTCGCCGTGGCGCCTTCGCCAAAGGCGACGGGCAGGTAGCCCAGTCGCAGGCCGGCGATCCTCTTGCTCGCATCAAACGCAAAGGGCGCTTCAATCGACGAGCGGTCGCTGGCGTCAACCCCGTTCAAAGTCGCCAGCACGATGGCCGTATCCTCTACCGAGCGGCAGATCGGCCCCACCTTGTCCAGGCTGTTGCACAGCGCCATGGCCCCGGTTCGCGACACCCGTCCAAAGGTGGGCCGCAAACCCGTGGTGCCGCAGCGCTGACTGGGTGAGGTGATTGAGCCCAGCGTTTCGGTCCCAATCGAAAAGGCGCAAAGCCCCGCCGCCGTGGCCGAAGCAGACCCCGCACTTGACCCGCTGGAGCCTTCGTTGAGGTTCCACGGATTGCGCGTGATGCCGCCGTACCAGATGTCATTATAGGCCAATGCGCCCACGGTGGTTTTGCCCAGCAACACAGCTCCTGCCGCACGCAGGCGCTTGACGATGGTGGCATCGGCGTCAGGCACCCGGTTGTGAAACGGCTCTGCTCCCCAGCCTGTCACGATGCCTTTGGTGTCAAACAGGTCTTTCAGGCCGTAGGGAATGCCATGCAGCGGCCCGAGGTTGACTCCGGCACGCAGCAGGCTGTCGGCGGCGTCAGCCTCGGCGAGGGCAAGGTCCGTTGTCACGGTGGCAAAGCACAGCAATTTGGGGTTCAGTGCTTCGATGCGGTCAAGATAGATCTGCGTCAACCGACGGCTGCTCAGAAAACCCTTGGCGACCCAAACCGAAAGATGGGTGACGGGGGCAAAGGCAATATCTGCGTCTGTTACGGGCAAAGCCTCTGTCACCGGCGACAGGTGCAGGACACTCGCCCCCTGAGGCATGGCAAATCCCGGCAGCCGAGGGTCGAAG
>JBBRLL010000147.1:0-2140 GCA_038231395.1 Rhodobacterales bacterium | reverse complement strand
GTGTTCGGCTGCGCGATCTTTCTGTGCCTGATGGCCGAAGCTTTCATGGGCTACCTGTTGCCCTGGGGCCAGATGAGCTACTGGGGCGCTCAGGTGATCGTCAACCTGTTTGCCGCCGTGCCCTTCATCGGCCCGGACCTGGCGCTGCTGATCCGCGGCGACTACGTGGTGGGCGATGCCACGCTGAACCGTTTCTTCAGCTTCCATGTCATCGCCGTGCCGCTGGTGTTGCTGGGCTTGGTAGTGGCCCACATCATCGCGCTGCACGAGGTGGGTTCGAACAACCCGGACGGTGTCGAGATCAAGGCCAAGAAAGACCCGAAGACCGGTATCCCGCTCGACGGCATCCCGTTCCACCCCTACTACTCGGTGCACGACATCTTTGGCATCGGCATGTTCCTGATGGTGTTTTGTGCCATTGTTTTCTTCGGCCCCGAGCTCGGCGGCTACTTCCTGGAGTACAACAACTTCATCCCGGCCGATCCGCTCAAGACCCCGGCACACATTGCCCCGGTCTGGTACTTCACGCCGTTCTACTCGATGCTGCGCGCCACCACCGACCCGATGGTCAACTGGTTGTGCGGTGCGATCGGCCTGGCTGGCCTGATCTCGATGATGTCGCTCAAGGGCCGTGCCAGGATCGCGATCGCGGTCGGCGTGCTCGCTTCCATTGCGCTGCTCAAGGTCTTCGACGCCAAGTTCTGGGGCGTGGTGGTGATGGGCGGTGCCGTGATCATCCTGTTCTTCCTGCCTTGGCTCGACAACAGCCCGGTCAAGTCGATCCGCTACCGCCCGACCTGGCACAAGGTGCTGTACGGCCTGTTTGTGGTCTTCTTCTTCGTGCTGGGCTACCTCGGCATCCAACCGCCGTCGGCCAGCGGCACCCTGATTGCACAGATCGGCACCTTTTTCTACTTTGGCTTTTTCCTGCTGATGCCTTGGTGGAGCACCATCGGCACCTTCAAGCCGGTGCCTGACCGCGTCACCTTTGCGCCCCATTGAAGCAAGAGCAACCGACCATGAAAAGAACCTTTGCAAGCCTGATGGCGGCCATTGCACTGTTTGCCGGTCTGTGCACCGGTGCGTTGGCCAGTGAGGCTGGCCCGGCCTGGGACAAGTTTCCGAAGGACCGCATCAGCGACATCGCCGCAATGCAGAACGGTGCCAAGATCTTCGTCAACTACTGTCTGAACTGCCATGCCGCCTCTTACATGCGCTACAACCGCATGCAGGACATCGAACTGACCGACGACCAGATCAGAATGAACCTGCTGTTCGCCGGTGAAAAGGTGGGTGACCTGATGACCGTGGCAATGGCGCCAAAGGATGCCAAGGCCTGGTTTGGTGCCCAACCGCCCGATCTGAGCGTGATCGCTCGGTCGCGTGCTGGCGGGAACGGCAGCGGTGCTGACTACCTCTACACCTACATGCGCGGTTTCTACCGTGACGAGTCCCGCCCCACCGGCTGGAACAACATCGTCTACTCGGCGGTCGCCATGCCGCACGTGCTGTGGGAGTTGCAGGGCGAGCAGCGGGCGATCTTTGCGGACGAAAAAGACCCGCACGACCCCACCAAGGTGATGCATGTGTTCAAGGGCTTCGAGCTGACAAAGCCCGGCAGCCTGAACAAGGCCGACTACGATCTGGCCGTGGCCGACCTGGTGGCTTACCTGCAGTGGATGGGTGAGCCGGCGCAAAACCAACGTGTGCGCATGGGTGTGTGGGTGATGCTGTTCCTGGGTATCTTCACGCTGATCGCCTGGCGCATGAATGTCGCCTACTGGAAAGACATCAAGTAACGACCGCCGTCAGGCCCGGCTGCCACGCCGGGCCAAGCGCGCAGTGGCCGCCGCCCCCGGCCCGCTGCGCGCATTTGTTTTTGTGCCCCGAATTGGCCACCCGCCGATCGACCTGCTCACCTAGGAGACCACCACCATGATGGTGCTTTATTCCGGAACCACCTGCCCCTACTCGCACCGCTGCCGCTTTGTGCTGTTCGAGAAAGGCATGGACTTCGAAATCCGTGACGTCGATCTGTTCGCCAAGCCCGAAGACATCGCGCTGATGAACCCGTACAACGAGGTGCCGATCCTGGTCGAGCGCGATCTGATCCTGTACGAGTCGCACATCATCAACGAGT
>JBBRLL010000146.1:0-2158 GCA_038231395.1 Rhodobacterales bacterium | reverse complement strand
AGCGTCAGGGTGCGAACCGTGCCGGTGAAGCTGTCGTTCTGTGCGGTAAAGATGCCGATGTTTGCCATGATGTAGTTCCTTTCGGTGAATCAAGGTCGCGCCCATCGCGGCCTTGTCGGTGATCCAAAGGGCGAGGTACGGGCGGGCTGCACCGCAAAGCGGCCGCAAAGCAGTGGAGGACCGGGAGGCGCGGCGATTTTGTTGCGCGAGGAAGGCACACCGTGCCGGGGAAAATCGTTGCGCCGGACGGTTGCAGCCATGAAGCCCGAGGCGCAGCCGGTGCCTCGCCAGGATTCACGACAAGCCAAGGCCGCCGTTGGGTGCGATCCTCACCGAAAGGCAGCATGGCCCCGGCATCCCCGCGCAGAAGCGTTGCCGGCACGCACCCCATCGCAGGCAAGGTCGGTTCCGAATCACCAAGGATGAACGCTCCTCGCGCATTGGCGCGGGCTTGATGGATTGCGGCGTGGATGGCTCTGGGCATGGTGGACGGCCTGTCGGTGAGCCGCCGTCGTTTCTGGCGACCTGCCCGCCAGCGTCGGGGACGGTGCGCCATTGCACAACCGGGCGCAGCAAAGTCTGTCGCACTCCGGCGTCCCGCCCATGCGGCGGGATGCGTTTTGGGGAAAACGGATGACCGGCCTACGGCCAGAGAGGGGCCGGACAAACGCCGCGCGGCGAGCGTCACTGCGTGCTGCAAGCACGCCTGGCTAGAGATAAGCAAAGCGCGTAGCGCGAAAACAGCATCGTGTGCTGGCCGATCAGGCGCAGCCTGTTCGGCGGTCTTGCTGGGGCGCCAAACGGAGTGCGGCGGGGATGGGCTGACTAGCCGATCCCCTGGAGGGCAAGCACAGCGCGCAGGCGTCAGCCGACCGCAGGGAGGGAACGATGGAAGCCCGAGAGGGGTGAGACGCCATCGGGCGGCTTGATGCCACGCACGACAGCGCGGCCCGGCCATGCCGGGAGACGCAAAGAAATTTCAGCCAGGAAGTCGAGCTGACCCATGCGAAGCATCAAGCTGCATAGATGGAACGTCCTTGCCAGTGATGGCGAACACTTGCAGCCATCAAGCGCTCGCGTAGTGATCGCCGCCGCGCGCCCAGACGAAACGGATGGGCGCGCGGCGGCCCGGCATGGTCGCCCGCTGCTTTGCCTTTGGTGTCGAGGGGGCGTTGCGCCCCCTCGTTGATTCAACTGGTCAAGCCTTGAGCCGCTTCATGCCTTCGGCCAGCATCCACAATGCCCGGTTGATCTTCACGTTCTGGTCAATGCCTTGAATTGGCCGGGTGCTGTGTCTGCGCCCGGTGGCGTTACGTCCCTGCAGTCCGCCTTGCGTCAGGTTTTCTTGCACGCGGTTATAGGCGCTCCACAAGTCGGGTCGGTCATCGTCGCGGCGGCGCGGGATCAATAGCTGTGATTCGGTGATGGGTGCAGGCGTGGCCGGGTCGTCGTACTTGAGGGACAGCGCCGCATGGGCGAACACCTCGGCCTCTCCCCGGTTCAGCGTGATAGCGCACATTTCATCACGGCGTTCACGCACCAGATCGAAACCGTCCAGTACGTCATACGCCCCTTCGATCACTTGCCCGACCACATCGCCTTTGTGTGGAATGCGCAGATCGGCCACGGTGTCGCCACACACCAAACCATTTTTACAGACGAATCTGAACATGCCCGCCAACATTTGATAGCTGCTGGTGCCGTCGTGTGAGTTCAGCAGAATGATTTCGTTGGCTTCTGCGCCGTTGATCTGGTTGGCATGGCGCAGCCGCACCATGTGCTTGGTGTGTTCGCGCTTGCCTTCGTCGCGCACGCGCGTCTGGCACACCATGAAGGGCTGGAATCCTTCCTTGCGCAGTTCGGACAGCACCGCGCCGGTCGCAATGTAGCGGTAACGGTCTGAGCGGCTTTCGTGTTTGTCCTCGGCAAAGATGGACGGGGCCACGGCGCGAATCTGATCATCTGACAGCGGATGATCGGTGCGCAGCATCGGGGAGCGGGAAGCGAAACGGGAACTGAGTTGCATGGTTTTTCTCCAAAGATTGAGGCTGTGGTTTCAAAGCTGACCGGATTCCAAGATTCAGAGCCCGGTATTGGCTTTGGTGGGTTCGGCGCAGAGACCTGGGCCGGTCCCTGTTTGCCGCCGTCTTTCCTGAGT
>JBBRLL010000145.1:0-2162 GCA_038231395.1 Rhodobacterales bacterium | reverse complement strand
TTAGCCAAACGAGACATAAGGAAAATGTAAGGCGAATCGGTACCGAAAAACGGGACGAGATGAGCGGTGGCCACTCGGCGCGTTGCCTGCGCTACGCCGGGCTCAGGATTGGGCGTCGAAAAACGGGACCGATTCGCCGCTTGACAAAACGCGCCAAGACCGCTATAAAAAAGTCTCCCTTTTGGTTGGGCCGACCTTCCCACGACAGAACGCCCACCAATCCAAAAAGGAGACGCCTGTATGATAGCACAATTCAGGCTACCGGTGGCAAATTGGTGGGCGACGCTGACCCGCCAACCGAAGATCCCACCTCCCATTCCGCTCGTGCGGCCCTGCCTCAGCGCCTTGGCGCTGGGGGACGTGGCCGACTTACCCGCATTCGTGCAGGAATCGACAGCGGCCCTGCATTATCTGCACCTACTCGGTGCCCTCGACTGGGCCCACTTCCCCGAACGGCCGACCGACCGCACCTGGCCGGGTCGCGTGCCGCAGCCGCATGCGCCCGTCGTGGCCGCCTGGCTGGTCAAACTCGACAAAGGGCTCAAATCAATGGCGCAACTGCGGGCCGAACTGGTGGCGCAACCGGCCCTGACCTGGCTGCTCGGCTTTGCGCTCGTGCCTTCGCCCGCCTTTTCGTGGGGCTTCGACGTCGAGCAGAGTCTGCCCTCCGTCCGCCACCTCAATCGCCTGCTGCGCACGCTGCCCGCCGCGCAAGTCAGCTTCCTGCTGACCAGTTCGGTGCACCTGCTCAAAGCGGCTCTGCCCGAAACGCTCAACTTTGGCGACGAAATCAGCCTCGACACCAAACACATCATTGCGTGGGTCAAGCAGAACAACCCCAAAGCCTTTGTCAAAGGCGGCCGTTTCCATGCCGACCGCCAACCCAAGGGTGACAGGGATTGCAAAGTCGGCTTCAAGGCCAACCACAATCAAGCCCCAGCCAGCGTGGCGACGCCGCCCAGCGAAGGGCTCCCCGCCTCCGCCACCTTGCCCAAACCCAAAGCCGGCGATTATTACTGGGGTTATGCCTCGGGCGTCGTCACCACCAAGGTCGCCGGCTATGGCGAATTCGTGCTCGCGGAACTCACCCAAACCTTCGACCACGCCGACGAAAGTTACTGCTTCCCGCTCATGGCCCAAACCGAGGAAAATCTCGGCTACAAACCCCGCTTTGGGGCCCTCGATGGCGCCTACGATACCTTTTATGTGCATCAATACTTCACCCAGGCCGGTGGCTTTGCCGCCGTGCCTTGGGCCGACCGCGCCGATCACCACAAGCAGTTCACCGCCGATGGCTTGCCCCTCTGTGCAGCGGGCCTCGCCATGCCGCTTAAGAGCACTTTCCACAAACAAAGCCATTGCCTCGTGCCCCACGATGTCGGCCGCTACGTTTGTCCTTTGCTCTTTCCCGACAAAACCGGTGAGATTTGCCCCATCGCCCACAAAAACTGGCAACGCACCGGCAGCGACCAAGGCTGTCTCACCAGCTTACCCCTCAGTGTCGGCACCCGCGCCCGCCATGAGCTCGACCGCACCAGCCAGGCTTATCAGGCCTTGTATGACCAGCGCACCGCCAGTGAACGCATTAACAGCCAAGCCGTCGCCCTCGGCATCGAGCGCCCCAAGCTGCGCAACCAACGGTCAATTGCACGCCAGAACACCTTGCGCTATGTGCTGATCAATTTGCGCGGCTTACAACGCGTGCATGCCCGCCAGGCCGCTTTGGCCACAGGGCAAGCACCACCACCTCACTAACGGACCGCTCCGGTTCCGGCGCGGGAGCGATGCTTTTCTGGTGGGCGTTCTGTCGTGGGAGCGGCCAACGCCGGGGCCGACAGCCTTAGTGACGGTTGATACGCTTATTATATAGTCACCTCTGCCAAGCCACACCAGGCGGCTCGGTGACTGCCCCCTGCGCCTTTTTTCGCCCACCCCGCCGCCCACCCCAGTTTGATGCCCTTTGGCCCACGCGGCCACACCCGCGGCTTCGCCGCTTCCACGCAACCCGACGTTTTCGTCGCCTACCTTACCCGATCGTTTGGTCCTACCACACTTCCCTTACTATTCGTTTTGTCCTTGCCTCCATATAGGGGGTTGTAGCAGGAAATCCACCACTACGTAAAATGTTCATAGTCGTGTATTCCGCACTGGTGAAGCAGCAT
>JBBRLL010000144.1:0-2178 GCA_038231395.1 Rhodobacterales bacterium | reverse complement strand
GTCGATCTGGTCATAAGCGCGGAATTCGCCGAAATACTTGGTGATCGCAGCCGTCAAGGTCGTCTTGCCGTGGTCAACGTGGCCAATCGTGCCAATGTTGACGTGCGGTTTGTTCCGTTCAAACTTTGCCTTACCCATGATGGGAACTCCTGATGTCGGTCGGTTGCGGTGGGGCCAGACCCCACCCTACGTTCTGGTAGGGCGGGGTTATCCCCGCCACACCGGTTAAGCGAATTTCTTTTGGATCTCGTCCGAGATGTTCTGCGGTACAGTGTCATAGTGATCAAAGCTCATCGAGAAGGTCGCCCGTCCCGAAGTCATCGACCGCAAGTTGTTGATATAGCCGAACATGTTGGCCAAGGGCACCATCGCTGTGATGTAGTTGTAGTTGCCGCGGCTATCCTGACCCTGGATCATGCCCCGACGCGATGTCAGGTCACCGATGACGCCACCCGTAAAGTCTTCCGGGGTAACGGCTTCAACTTTCATGATCGGTTCAAGCAGCTTCGCGCCGGCTTTCTTCAGGCCGTCGCGCATTGCGGCGCGGGCGGCTATTTCGAAAGCCAGAACCGACGAGTCAACGTCGTGGAACGCGCCGTCGATCAGTTGGACCTTGAAGTCAATGACCGGGAAACCGGCCAGCGGACCCGAGTCCATCACCGACTTGATGCCCTTTTCGACGCCGGGGATATATTCCTTCGGCACGGCACCGCCAACGACCTTGCTTTCGAACGAATAGCCCACACCGGGTTCAACCGGGCTGATGATCAGCTTGATACGGGCGAATTGGCCCGTGCCGCCGGTCTGCTTTTTGTGGGTATAGTCGATCTCGGTTTCGCGGCTGATCGTCTCACGGTAGGCCACTTGCGGGGCACCGATATTCGCCTCGACCTTGAATTCCCGACGCATACGGTCAACGAGGATGTCAAGGTGAAGTTCACCCATGCCTTTCATGATGGTCTGACCGCTTTCCTGGTCAGTTTCCACCCGGAACGACGGATCCTCAGCCGCCAGACGGGCCAAAGCGATGCCCATCTTTTCCTGGTCGGCCTTGGTTTTCGGCTCCACCGCGATCTCGATGACCGGCTGCGGGAAGGTCATGGTTTCCAGAACCACCTGATGGGCCGGATCACACAGCGTGTCACCCGTGGTGGTTTCCTTCAGTCCCGCCAGCGCCATGATATCGCCGGCAAAAGCCTCAGCGATTTCTTCCTGCTTGTTGGCGTGCATCATGACCATGCGGCCAATACGCTCTTTACGGCCCTTGGTGGTGTTGACCAGTTGGTCGCCTTTCTTCACCTGACCGGAGTAGATCCGGGTGAAGGTCAGCGTGCCCATGAAGGGGTCGTTCATGATCTTGAACGCCAGACCCGAGAAGGGCTGCGCATCATCGGCCTGACGGGAGATATTTCGGGTTTCCGTCTCGTCGCCAGGTGCAAAACCCATGTAGGGCGGCACGTCAAGCGGGGTTGGCAGAAAGTCGATCACGGCGTTGAGCATGGGCTGCACGCCCTTGTTCTTGAACGCCGAACCCGCGAGGATCGGAATGAAGTCGATGGCCAGCGTGCCCTTGCGGATCAGCTTGCGCAGCGTGTCTTCGTCCGGCTCGTTGCCTTCCAGATAGGCTTCCATCGCGGAGTCATCCTGGCCGACGGCGATTTCCAGCATGTTGTAGCGCCACTTGTCGGCATCAGCCTTCAAGCTTTCGCGGATCGGCTGACGGACCCAGGACGCGCCAAGGTCTTCGCCCTGATAGACCCATTCTTCCATGGTGATCAGGTCGATGATGCCTTCAAGCTTGTCTTCGGCCCCGATCGGAATCTGGATCGGCATCGGAAGCGCACCGGTACGGTCGGCGATCATCTTGACGCAGTTGTAAAAATCAGCGCCGGTCTTGTCCATCTTGTTGACGAACACGATGCGCGGCACCTTGTAGCGGTCAGCCTGACGCCACACGGTTTCGGTTTGCGGTTCGACACCGGCGTTGCCGTCAAGCAGCACAACCGCGCCATCAAGCACGGCCAGCGAACGTTCAACTTCAATGGTGAAGTCGACGTGGCCGGGGGTGTCGATGATGTTGAAGCGGTACTTGTCGTCCGACGCGGTGTTTTCGCTGTCGATCTGGCGCTGCCAGAAGGTCGTGGTGGCAGCCGAGGTGATCGTGATGCCACGCTCTTG
>JBBRLL010000143.1:0-2260 GCA_038231395.1 Rhodobacterales bacterium | reverse complement strand
AGGGAGATCCAACAATGAAGACTCTGACAAAAGCGGCGACTACCGGCGCTTTGCTTGCCCTCATGGCCGGCACAAGCGTTTTGGCGCAAGACACGATCATGATTGGCGTTCTGGTCCCGACGACGGGATCGGAGGCGACCTATGGGCAGGACATGGCGAATGCCGTGACCATCGCGCAGGCCGAGATCAACAAGGCCGGCGGCGTCCTTGGCAAGCAGTTGACGATGGTGGTTGCTGACGACGCCTGCGACCCGCAGCAGTCTGTGAACGCCGCTACCAAGTTGGTCTCGCAAGGTGTGGTGGCTGTCGTAGGCGGGTACTGTTCGGGTGCGACCCTTCCAACGCTGAAAATCTTTGGCGACGCGAAGATTCCCTTCGTGATCACCGCTGCCAACTCGACCAAGCTCATTCCGGCCAATCCCGGCAACGCCTTCATGATCAACTCCACCGGCGACGATCAGGCGACCAAGGCGGTTGAGTTTCTGGGTGCCAAGGGCGTGAAATCCATCGCCATCGTGAACGAGGGCGACGCCTATTCGCAAGACCTTGCCACCCTGACCCAGAAAAGCTGGGAAGCGGCGGGCAACAAGGTTGCGGCCTTTGAGACAGTCAACAAGGGCGAGCAGGACTATTCCGCCATCGTCACCGCGATCAAGGCTGCCAACCCCGATGCCGTGTTCTGGACCGCCTATTATGCGGACGGCGGTCTGCTGCTTCGTCAACTGCGGCAATCCGGTTATCAGGGCATTATCGCGGTCGGCGACGGGTCGAACTCGACCAAGTTGTTTGACATCGCCGGCAAGGCGGCCGAGGGGGTCTTTGCCTTCTCGAACCCGACCGCTGAATTCCTACCTGCGGCGAAGGATTTCTCGGCGACCTACAACACCCAGTTCGGCACGGCACCCGGCCCTTATGCGCCGCTGACCTATGACGGCATGGAACTGCTGGCAGCCACGATGACCAAAGCCAATGCGACCGACGGCGCAGCTCTTGTTTCCGCGCTGAAGGCCACCGACAGTCAGGGTTGGTTGGCTGGACCGATCAAGTTCACCGACAAGAACACGCTCGCCCGGTCAAACTTTATCGTGCTGGTGGCTAAGGACGGCGCCTGGGCCCGCGCCGACCAGTAACGCGGTAACGTAAACGTGCGGGCATCTTTCACCGGTGCCCGCATGCTTTCCTTCCGAAATCTTCGAACGGTCGTCCCGGCTTTGGCCGCCCGCTGGCCTTGATTGCGCCTTGTCGACAGGAGTGAAGATGAGCGTCTTTGAAATCATTTCCCACCAACTGGTCAACGGCCTTGTCCTGGGCTCGTTCTATGCGCTTGTGGCACTGGGCTACACGATGATCTTTGGCGTCATCAAGCTGCTGAACTTCGCACACGGCGATCTTTACATGGTGGGAGGTTTCATCGGCTTTCTGTCACTGTCCGCCATTTCAAGCGTTTTCGGGTCTGATTGGCCGGGCATCTTCATCGCGATGTTCCTGTCAATGATCGCGGTGGGCTTCATCGGCGTCATCATCGAACGGGTGGCTTATCACCCGATGCTGGGTGCGCCGCGATTGTCGATCCTGATCACAGCGCTGGCCGTGTCGCTGGTGTTGCAGAACACAGTCCTGTCGCTGACCGGGGGACAATACACCGCCTTCAAGACCGATCTGGGGTTTGCGGGCATCAATTTGGGCTCGCTGTTCATCAGCTACAATCAAATGGTCCTGGTGGCAACTTCGGGCGTCCTGATGATCGCCTTGCAACTTTTCGTTACGAAAACCCAGTTCGGCCGCGCCATGCGCGCTGTGTCCATCGATATGGACATGAGCCAGCTTTTAGGCATCAACGTGCCGGTGATTATCGCGGTCACCTTCTTCATCGGTTCGGCGCTCGCCGCCGCTGCGGGCACAATGGCCGGGGCCTATTATGGTTCGATCTGGTATTTCATGGGCTTTCTGATCGGCCTGAAGGCGTTCACTGCTGCCGTGATCGGCGGTATTGGTTCGATTCCCGGTGCCATGCTGGGCGGTCTTATCCTAGGCTTGCTTGAGGCGTTCGGCACCCAGATCCCCTTTATCGGCAGCGAGTGGAAGGACGTGTTTTCCTTTGCCGTTCTGATCCTGGTGCTGGTGATGAAACCGACCGGGCTGTTGGGCAAGTCCGAACAGGAGCGCATGTAATGGCCCCACGCGACACTGCCGTAAGCATGGCCGACAAGATCGCGGCGCGGTTCCAGAACCCTGTTCTGCGCTGGGGAGGCATCGCGCT
>JBBRLL010000142.1:0-2262 GCA_038231395.1 Rhodobacterales bacterium | reverse complement strand
TCCCACCAAAATCTACCTTGGTCTTCTCTATGGCGAAGCCCCGTGCGACGAGAAGTTTTTGGATCAACGCCCGTATCCTCAAAAAGCTTCATATGTCGATATAGGGCAGGATGATTAGCAGCAAAAATCGTTTCGGCTTCAGCTTCGTCAGCTGCAGTTGACCATGGCCAATCGAAATTGATGCTCGATTTCAGAACGATCATGAAAAGGCCGCTATCTGGCGAATACCACCGTTCAACATCCTGTCCGCGTAAGTATGGAGTGATGAACTCTGCTGCGCGGGGGTCGAAGCGGACAAGCTCGTCGCGCTTCGCCCTATTGATCAAAAACGCCTCGTTCAGCCCAGTCTTGATCCCGTTGAGTGGCTTCACTCCGGCATATTCCGCCAGTGGCACCCCATTTCGCCGGATTTTCTCGAGCAAATCCATCACCGGCTTGGGCTC
This sequence comes from Rhodobacterales bacterium, assembly GCA_038231395.1. Classification (GTDB taxonomy): domain Bacteria; phylum Pseudomonadota; class Alphaproteobacteria; order Rhodobacterales; family Rhodobacteraceae; genus Stagnihabitans. Next base: position 1,819 of record JBBRLL010000142.1, on the reverse strand, counting down.
CAGCACCCATGCCTCTTTGGTGAAAGTCGCACGGGGCAGCGGGAAGGTGGCTTGCACCACTGCCGCTTCCAACCCGGAACGCGGCACCAGATCGCGGGGAATGACGCAGACATCAGCCTCGGTTGGGGCGTCCTGCATGGGGACAGGTCGCTGCACCACGATGACCGAGGGGAACACATCGGCATCTGGGAAGAACGCCTTTGCATGCCCGAAATCGGCGATAAACTCCAACCAGCCCTTGCCCGCGAACAGCTCTCGCAGGCCCTCGGCATAACCAGCCTTAAGCCATTTGTTGGTAACGACATAGGACATCCGCCCGCCGGGTTTCAGCAGGCGCAGACCCTGTTCATAGAAATAGACGTAGAGATCGGCCATGCCATCAAAGGCGGTATAGTCGGCCTTCAACGCGCGTTTGACCTCGGCCCCCAGCAGTTCCTGCCGCACATATGGCGGGTTGCCGATGACTGCATCAAAGCCGCCGCGCGGATTGGTCGAGGACAGATCGGACCAGACGTTGGGAAAGCCGATCTGCCAATGGAAAAAGCCATGCTTGGCCGCCATCGCCCGCGCTTCGGCCACCAGACCATCGGCCAGAACGCGGCGGCGGTCATCGGCACCGATGCCGGGAAACAGGCTGGATTGGTCGGGCTCGCCCGGAGGCAGTAAGGCCACACGCTGGCGCAGTTCATCGCTGGCGATCTGATCGGCCCCAGATGCGATCCGGATCGGGTCACCCAAGGTGCCGTCAAAGGCCAAACCAAAGGCTTCGGCCCGCTCAAAGGCCAGCAGATCGGCGCGCGCCTTGGCCTGCAGCTTTTCCGATTTGCCGACCAGTTTGCGCAGATCGGGTGCTTTTTTGGGGGCCGCGTCGAACAGACCCATCATGCGTTCGGCAGTCAGAAGAGAAAACAGTTGGGCGACCGGTTCGACGACCTGGCCTACGGTGCCGAATTTCGCCTTGGAGGCATTCACTTCGGCAATGTCGTTGTCTGTGGTTTCCTCAATCTCTGCCATCAGACCGGCGACGTTCTCGATGCTGGTGATCTGGCCACGGTTGAACAGCGCACCGCGTTCGGTCAACAGGTCCAAGGTTGGGCGGACAAACGCCCCGATCACGCTATCACCCGCACGAAGGTGGTGATCAAGGAACGAGAGGGGAGCACCGACAGTGAAAGAATGCAGCCAAAGCGCGACCTTGGCGAGTTCAACTGCCATTGGGTTCTTGTCGACACCGTAGACCGTACGCTTCAGCACCATCCGGCGCACGACATGGCGGTCATCCAGTTGCGCCTCGACAATCGGCCATTTGCGGGTGCGGGCTTCGCCCAGGATTTTTTCACGTACGGCGGCAATGCGAGCGCCCAGCGGCGAGACATAGTCACCCCACGTGACGGCAGACGCCGCTTCTTCCTTGGCATCCTGCACTCGGTCAGACAGCCAGTCGACAAGGCTGACTAGAAAGTGCCCAGACCCCATCGCCGGATCGCAGATTTTCAACGACAGGATGCCGATGGCAGGGTCCAGTAGCTCCAGTTCGCGCAGGCGTTCTGGGATGGGGCGACGGTCACTGGCCAGCGCTTCGGCCTTCTCGCGAAACTTGGAGACTTTGTCGGCTACCAAAGGGCCAACGGCGCGGTTGATGATCAGCGCGACCAACTCTTCGGGGGTGTAATAGCTGCCGGACTTGTGACGAGCTTCGTCATCGGCGTCGATCTCGACCATGTCATGTTCGTTGGCACGCAGGCCGTATTCCAGGATACGTTCATAAACAGCCCCCAGTTGCTGGACCGACAGATCACGATAGTTGATGTAGCGAGGC
>JBBRLL010000141.1:0-2348 GCA_038231395.1 Rhodobacterales bacterium | reverse complement strand
CCCGACGTTGACATTTGCGGAAAGTATAAGGTTGAAGGCTTTGTGGGTGTAGGTTGTTGCGCCATTTTCCGAACTTGTGAAGAAGATTTGCACCGGCCTGGAAGGCGTTTCTTGAAAATCAATTCCCGTAACTTGCGACCATGCATCGAGTGCCATCTTGGCCAACTCTTTCATGTCTGACGACAAGCTACTAGTATTCACAGTCACAACTCGATTTGACCCAACTAGGAGTTTAGCAGGAAGTTCGTGCCTTGATGTCCAGTATCCTGTAGTTATCTGGCTAACAATATCGCTGAAGTTTGTCGGTTCGTAAGAGACTGGTGGCTGTCCGGATACAGACAGGTTCGGTTGTGACATTCTTTTGCCTCGCAACTTTGCGCTATCATCAGATGAAAAGGAGGGCTCGGTAGGCTGTTTCGGTTTAGCTTGGCGGGTTGAAGCATCGGGTCGTGATATTTCCAAGTCGCGCCAACGCCATTTAGCCTATGCCTAAGGAAATAATATTTGGTTAATATTGGGATTTCTGAATTTTTAACATTTTAAATTTTTTCCTACTTGTAACCCGGCTTATTCACCCGGCTTATTCATTGAAGACGGTTTTTGGGGTCCTCGGCGCGGCTTTGACACCATGATCGGCGGGGTTTCTGGTTCGAATGTCGGCGGAGGATGTTTGGGGTGCTGCGGGACGGGTTGAGCCGTCGTCTGATGCAGGGCCGACAGGGGGGCGGGGCTTTGTTTGGTGAGAACGGCGCATGCGTCATCTGCGCCCGGTGGCGGCTTGAACCGAGCGGAGGTCAGCTTGCTGCTCGATCTACGGGTCGGCCCAGTGCAGTGCCATCAGTTGCGGCCAGAGCGTTGACCAGAAGGGCGCGGCGGCCGACGAGAGCGCCAAGGTCATCCGCCGCCCCGAGATCACCATTCGGGCACCGGCACGCAAAACCCTCTCGCGCAGGCGGCGCAGGCTCCAGCGTGTCCCGGTCGCCTTGGCCATGGCGCGGCGGGCGATGTGCATGACCTGGTAGGCGAGGCAGGCGATGAGCAGGCGCACCTCGTTGCAGGCGAAGGCATCGATGGCAGGTGTTCTGGATTTCAGCTTCTTGCCGCGCAGGTGCGATTTTGCGCGGTTGGTCGACGACAGCGCCGGTGCCAGCACGTCCTTCAACTCCCCCATGTGGCCCTCGGCCTTGCCGCGCTCGCGGTAATGGGCCAACACCTCATGGCGCAGAAGCTTTGTCCAGCTGAGCGATGTCACCAGAAAGAAACGGTCCAGCAGCAGATCGCCCTCACGTTCCTTGACGACGAGGATCACCCGCCGTGGCTTGTCCCAGCTGTCGGCCTGATAGCGCAACTCGCGCAGCCAGGTTCTGGGCTGCACAGGCCTGCGCCCCACCGGGCGGACCATGTGGGGCTCAGCCAGCCGGTCCAACACCGGATTGGAGCGCAGCCGCGAGACGTAATCGATGCCCCGGGCCTTCAGGCCTGCTAACAGTGCGGCCGAGGGGAACCCTGCGTCGATGCGCACCATGGCCACGTCGCAGAAGCTCTTGCGCGCCCGATCAACGACATCGAGGATCACATCGAGCGCCCCATCTGCGGTGCCGACATTTCCCGCCCTCAGCCGGGCATCCAGCATGTCGCCGGTCTCGGCAATGGAGGTGATCAGAGGGTGGTAGATGCGGGCATTGTAATGGCCGTTCCATTCCGCCTTCGGCTGATAGCCATGAACCTCAATGGGCGCGCTGTCGACATCCAGCGTGACGGACCGCAACTGCTTGCCCCACCGCTCAGCCCTCATTCCGCGACCGGCCAACTCCAGCACCGCCTCACGCAGGATCTTGAGATTGGCCGCTTCGGCCATCACTGCGGTGACGCGAGACAGCGTCGGCTGCGAGGCGAGCCCCGGTCCCTCCAGCGGCGTCAACCCGGCCGCAGAACTGGCGGCCAAACGGAAGGCAGGATCGTGGCGCAGCGCATCGGCATCGTCATGGTCGCGCCAGCCTTGCGCGGCCAAGAGCACACAGGTGCGGATCAGTGAGGCGAGATCATGCGTCACGTCTTTCGGGCGGCGGGGGTCCTTCATCCGGCCGGTCATCCAGTCAACGATCCCGCTACGCTCAAGTATCTCCCGCAGCACCACCGCACCCGGATCGCCGGTCAGCCGGTCCGCACGGCCTTCGACCCGCAACGACCTGTTGAAACTCGGAATGACTGGCAGTAGCGTTTCACCCATGCGTGCGTCCGAAGTTGCCTGTGGTTCTCGTCTAGCAGCCTGAATCTAAATCACTTTCAGGCGCACGCAACCGCTACGGTCAGATTTCGGTGAATAAGCAGGGCTAAGATAGTGGTCT
>JBBRLL010000140.1:0-2388 GCA_038231395.1 Rhodobacterales bacterium | reverse complement strand
GGGGCGGCGGGGGGCATCTATGAGAAAGTCTTCGAACCCGCTCGCGCGCTGATGGCCTCGGCCCAGAATACCGCCACCACCATCGTCGCGGGGGCCGTCACCAGTGTGATCTGGCGATTGACCGCCACCTACTACATCGCCTCCTGAAACCGCGGCACTTGGTGCCGGACCTAATGTGCGCCCGCCACGGCCTGACCGCGCACGACACCGACTACAGAACCAAGACCGGAAAGGACTGCCCGATGCTGGATTTCCTCGACTTTGCCCTCAAATGGGCGGTGGCCCCGCTGCTGGCGGCACTCTGGCATCTGGACCGCAAGATCAACGGCCAGGATCTGAAGCACATGGAACACCGGGTCGCGATTGAAGTGGTGAAGGCCCGACTGGATGCCCAGACAGCAGCAAGCGCCGCCTCCCACGCATCGCTGGCCGCCGCGCAGGGTCGCATCCTCAAGAAGCTGGACGACATCGAAGAATTCCTGCGCTCGGCCCACTGACACCGCCGAAATCAAAACCAACCACCCGCAACCCGCCCGCCAGGCGGGTTTTTTCATGCCCGACGCAGGGCGAAAGGAGCCAACCCATGAACAAAGACCCCACCGAGGCCATCCGCCTGATCCAGAGCGGATTGGACAAACTCGGCCACGCACCCGGTGCCATTGATGGCCAATGGGGTGTGCGAACCGCCCACGCGCTGAAGCAACTGGTGGCCGCCAATGGCCGGGCAGCGTCGATGGCGCCGCCGGGCCCGCTACCCTGGATCAGCGAGGCCAAAACCGCCCTCGGTCGCAATGAAGCCCGCGACCGGACGTGGCTGATGGATTGGCTGAAGCGCGATGGCCGCTCGATTGGCGATCCGTCCAAAACTCCGTGGTGCGGCGATTTCGTCGAGACCTGCATCCGCATGGGCCTGCCCGACGAACCCCTGCTTGGTGCGCTGGGCGCCAATCCGTACTGGGCCCGCAACTGGCTGCTGTTCGGGCGCGACACCAAGCCGATCACCGGCGCGGTGCTGGTGTTCGAACGCGGCTCCGGCGGCCATGTCGGCTTCGCCGTTGGTCAGGATGACACGAACTTCTTCGTGCTGGGCGGCAACCAATCCGATGCGGTCACGGTCGCCAGGGTCGCAAAGGCACGCCTGCTCGGCGCGCGCTGGCCCCTCACCTACCCACCCCGCCTGCAACGCCTGCCGACCATGAAGCCGGGCGAATTCCTCGCCACCACCAATGAAATCTGAACAGGAGAACACCATGCTGAAACCTGCAATTCTCGCACTGATCCGCCAAATTCTCACCGTCGCTGGCACAGCGCTGGTCGCCAAAGGCTACGTTCAGGCATCCGAAGTCGAGCCATTGATCGGCGCGCTGCTTACCATCGGCTCGGTGATCTGGTCGGTCGTCGACAAACGGCCAAAATGACCAAAACAAGAACCCAAGACAATTCACCCAGTGCAGCGCGTAAGAGCGTCGTGTTCGTGAACCGGGAGGTTGAGACCGCTCCGGTTTTGTGACCTCGGCCGCATCCCTCATCGCGCCTGAGGCCTTGATCGCAACGCGCTTGATTCATCGGAGCAATCCAGCGATCTTGGTAGCCACCCAATGCGCGTTTCCCGATCTTTCTGTAAGATCAAGGCGGCACATAGAGGCCTGATCGGCCAAGGAAACAAAGATGATAATCGACAAGGAAAAACTGCTTAATCGTTGCGTTGCCTTTGTCCAACAAGCCGTGGTTCAAGGCCTTCAGATTGACCATGACTTCAGCACCAAGTTAATAGCCGGTGGAAGCACCCACGTTGGAAGCACTGATATCGCCAATACTATGCTTGCCGAACATATGTTTTCTGAGTTTGGGCTGCCGATCATAATTGAAGAGCGAAAGCCAACACTAAGCGAATGGCCAGTTGGACAGGGTGTAATTCTCGTCGATCCACTGGACGGGTCCGCCGAGATCGGAACGGGGGGATCACAGTTTGCCGCTGGAGTCTCAGTTTACGACGAGACTGGCAGTCCTGTCTGTGGTGCTGCGGGCAGCCCGGGCATCAGGCCGATCTTTCGTGTTCCAAGCCCCTTCGCTATTGGTGGGTTCAAGTTCAATGGTTTCGGCAACGCGTTGGGTGCAATAGTGTTCGGTGGACCAGGGCAACTTTCCGTCATGCCACTGCGCAACCGCAACATAGGTGATGCTATGCTGGTTCCAGCCTTGCCCGCTCAAAGGCTTCGAGATAACCCCTATTCAAGTGTTACCCTTGACCCAGGGCAATCGCGTTTGGCCTAAGCATCTGCTAACTGTTTGAGAAGGCTGAGAAGAAACGCATCGCTCCAACCCGCCCGCTTCAGTTTGATCGAGAGCGAGCCCTTTGAGGTGTCCCTGCGGGCGAGGTCGAGGGCG
>JBBRLL010000139.1:0-2426 GCA_038231395.1 Rhodobacterales bacterium | reverse complement strand
TATCTTTCGGCCCTCGACCAAAGCAGCCGGCTGTCCTTGCTGTCGCATTGCCTCAGTTTCGGGATCAATGCTTTGCAGGAAAAGGTGAACCCCTATGGCGCGGGCATCACGGCCAGTGGTCTCGCCCGTCGCATGGCGCAGTCGGACATTCTGGCCAAGGCGGTTGATCTCGACATGGTGGACGCAGGTTGGGAGCCGACCGTGGACGGCTATCTCAACCGCGTGCCCAAGGCCCGGATCCTCGAAGCCGTGCGTGAGGCTAAGGGCGAGGGCACGGCGCAGCTGCTCGATCATCTGAAAAAGGGCGAGATGGCGACTGAGGCGGAACGCCTGCTGAAAGGCTCTGGCTGGCTACCGGAGCTTCTGCGTCGGGCTGACTTGGTCGCGCTCGATGATCAAGACAAAGCAGAAGGGCAGGGCGCTTCGGTTGGAGAAGCTGATGACCGCGCTGCAGAAATGCCTGATGACAGCGAAACCGTCGATCTTCCAGCCTTCCTGACGGCCGATCTGCCTGAAGGCGTCGCGTCGATGATGGCTGCGGAGTGATCTGAACCATCCGAGGGCGGGGAAACCCGCCCTTATTCACCATAAAACACAACAATATCAATATGATGAATGCGAAAGCTCGCATTCGAAGTGAGGAATCATGTCTGCATCAACCATCATCGACACTGCGCCCTTGGGCGCGCTTATTCGCTACACCGACGGCAGCCCCAAACCGCCCGCGCGCTTCACCAAAAAGCTGGCAGCATGGGAACGCTCCAACGGTGTCGGCCGCCTTGTGAAGAAGGAACCGCCACGGTCGTATCCGACTTGGACGGCACCCGCTTCGTTCACGCTGCATGAGGGCAATTTCGCCTCCGACGGGGTCATCCTGGTCACCATCATGCGCAGTCATTCGGCGGACAGCAGGTTGATCTTCGAGGTGGCCGAGGAACCTCAAGCCGGGCAGGTGCGCGTTCTGCTGGATTTCGGCGGCAACACCGAGTTGCTCCATCTGGCGGAATCCATCACCGCGGCCGAGCTTTGGATTGCGCGGGAGGGCTATCGAAATGCGCGGCTCGAGATGGTCGGTGAAGACGTCATCGAAAGCGGGGCAGGGGAGGCGGACATCGCCGCCTGAGCCTTCGCAAAACCCGAGGGGCCCGCTGCTGGCGGGTCTCTCCCTCAACATGACCTCGTCCCGCGATGCGCGGGGCACCAAAAGCTCCATCCCCAAGGAAGATGCCCCCAACCATAAGCCTGCCCGAGGCGCGGGCAGGGTGAGCATCAGCGGGACAATTCGGCACCTGTCGTCAAAGCACCATCCCCCGCTTGCCAGTCCCTTCCTTGGCCCAAATCCAGTCTTCGAGATCAAGCCACAAGGGCTCGGACTACGGGCAAGCCCGTGCCGCCGGCCGGATTCGGGGCAAGCCCGAACGCACCCGGTGATGTCAGCCTGTCTTTGGTCCTTCGGGTTCCTGTCAGCGCGGGGGATGGTCCCTCGCCTCCGAGCAGGAGCCAAAACTAAGGTCCCGCAAAGATGCACACGCCTTCGCCGCCTCTCTCGCCGCCACGCTCATGGTTTCCATCGTCGTCTTCCAGGCAGGAGATGGATCGTTTGGTGCCGTCCGCGCCGATGAAATCGACGGTGACGAGGTCGAAATTATTGGAGAGCACGACCCGTGGGCCTAAGCCCACGGTTTTGGAGAAGGCCCGGGCACGGCCAATACGCGCCGTCCCGGGTCTTTCGCCATTCGGCCTTTACGGCCGCCCGGACAACGCGCCGACGAAGGTCGGCACACTCGCAGAATAACAAGAAAGGAGATAAAGCATGTCCATGACATGTTTCCCCTACGGCTTCCCCACGGGCTATGCCCCCTCACCGAGGGGCAGCGCACGGATCTGGCCACGCTGCACCAATGCTGAGCCCGGCAGCTACGGCCATGAATGTGGTGAACCGGCTGGCTTCATTGCATCAAAAGCGGATGGGGGCCAATCTTGTTTCTGTTCCGCCTGCAAGGCGCATGGGTCTGAGGCGCGCTGCTATTCCCTTTGGCAGGCATTGCCGACGATGGGGCAGGGGGACAGCGCCGCCGAGGCCACCACGGCGCGCGCCTTCATTGTGACGCTTCCGGGCGATGCTGGTTCAAACTGGACCGTCCGCACCTGGGCCAGCACAGCAGAACAAGCCGCCCAACAGGTTTGCGACTGGCAGGGTATTCCGACGCATTTTGTGCGTTCTATCAGACCAGACGCCTGAACCGGTCTTCCCGCGCTGAAAGCGAGCTCAGGTTCAACTGATTGCCAGATCCTCAGGCGTCTTGCCTGCATCGAGGGCTGCCACAAACCAAAGCGGTTTACGCCCACGACCGGACCAGGTCAGGCTCGGGTTTTCTGGATGGCGGTATTTCGCGGCGGCGGGCGTACGGGTGGGTTTTACCTCG
>JBBRLL010000138.1:0-2470 GCA_038231395.1 Rhodobacterales bacterium | reverse complement strand
GGCCATTTTGAGGCCTGCTTCCTTGTCGAAAATGATCGTGCGACCGCCTGCCCGTTGGGCTTGGGCCGCGAGGAAGGCGACGGTGGTGGTTTTGCCACCGCCGGATTTGCCCAAGACCAGCGTGTGGCCGTTGGTCGGCTCCGCTTGAGGATCGCCGGGTTCATGGAAGCTGAACCGATGCAGTGAGCCTTGCAGTGTCTGGAACACTGTGATCGGCGTCTGCCAGGGCAGGCGCGCTTTCTCGGTGCCGGTGTCTGCCGCATGCAGGGCCGCCATGTCGGCGAAATTGACCGAGGACACTGTCATGTCGCGCGCCCGGTAATCCATATTGCCGGGGTGCATGGCGAAGAAGGCGGCCTCCAGAGCCGTCACTTCGCGCACGAGGCGCATGCCGTTCTGGTGGGCGATGCCCCGGATGCGGGCCACTTCGGTATCGAGTGCTGCCTCGGAGTTTGCAAAGACCGTGATGGTCATCTGATGGACGCCAAAGCCGAGGGTGCCGCTTTCGGCCCTGTCGGCCGCATCGAAAAGCTGCGCCTCGATGGTCGCAGCCATGTCCTCGGAGGCGCGCATTTGTGCGACCCGGCGTTTGACCCGCTCCGTGATGCTGCCGCGCTCAATCGGCGTATAGCTGTGGGTGATGATTGTGTCTTGTGATGCGCCAAGCGCGTCCAGCATTCCGGGCCAGGTCGCGGTGGCATAGGATTTGACATAGAGGATGGCGGCAAAGCGGGCAGTCGCTGCCCCTTCTTCCATGGCGATGACGCCTTTGCCAAAACGCACGGCAGCCCCGGCAGCATCTTCCGCAAGCAGGCAGAACGGACTGCGGGGTTGCAGGCGCAATTCACCGGTCAGGAGCGAGGCATAAAAACCGACAAGGCTGCCATCGCTGATCTTCAGCCGCTTGGTTTTGATGCCAAGCCCCGTCTCGAGGATCGAGATGACCTCGCGCAGCTCCTCCAGCCGGCGGTTGCTGTCTTCACCAAACACTTTTGCAGCGGCTTTGCTGAACAAGGGCACGGCCAAGGGGACGACCTGTCGGCGCACCACAGTCAGGATCAGCACCGACTCCTGCAGGTTGCGGCGGACGAGCTCTTTACCCCAGGCTCGGTCGATGTCAGCGGCAAAGCTGGATCCGTGGATTGGCGCGAGACCCGTCTCAGCCCCGCGCATCATCCGGTGCAGATAGAAGGTGAAGCGTTCATCCAGCGTGTCGAGAAGGTGGGCAAAGCCAGCCCGCAATGCTGACACTCCCGAAGCCCCGGATGTGACCCCGTCGATCCCTGTCACTTCCAATGAGACCATCAACCCGTTGTCACGCGTGCGCACCACCTCGTCGTCAAGCTCGATGACATAAGGCAGATGCGCATAGAGTTTCGGATCGGCTGGGATCAATGCCCGCGCCCTGCCCCGGTCGACATCGCGCTCAAGAAACATGACGCCGCCCCTTTTTCAGGATGGCGAGCGGAGTCACCTGCATCATGACGGCAAAGACATGGTGGCCATTGGGGTTCACCTTGGTGGCTAAACGCGCCAGCCCGTACCAGACGGGTGCCGTCAGAAACCACCAGACCGGCTTGAACAGAATGAAGGGCAGCACGGTCGCAGCCCCCACTGCCATGGCATAGGGCATCGGCAGGCCAAGGAACTTGGCTTGCCGGGAAAGCCCGAGGATGACCGCGCTTTTTTCCATGGACCCTGCCCCGCCTCAGCTGAACGACGCGCGCAGGTTGGCGACGATGGCGGGACCGGCGAAGACGAGGAAGGCGCCGACAACAACCAGAGCCACCCAGGCCCAGCTGATCCGGTTGAAGGCGGCGAGAAACCCGGTCACCACGAAGGCAATGCCGAAGAAGGCCGTTGCCAGCGTGCCACGGAATGAGGCCAGCACACCGGTGGCCACGGTTTCGGCCTTGGTGAAGACCACTTGTGCCAGTGCAGGCTCGGATTGCGCTACCACCAGGGTGCAAAGGATCAGGCCCAGAAGAGCCAATTCGGTCGGTTTCATGTTTTTGAGGTCCTTCAGATGTTGAGGTCAGCGAGGATGCGGTCGTAGACCGCCATCACCTTGACGATGTGGGATTGGGTCTCGGCGTAGGGTGGTACGCCGCCGTATTTGCGCACGGCTTCCGGTCCGGCGTTGTAGGCGGCAAGGGCCAGATCGAGGCTGCCGAAGGCGGCCATTTGTTCAAGGAGATACCGCGCGCCGCCGTCGAGGTTTTCCAAGGGATCACCTGCATTGACGCCCAGATAATCGGCGGTGCCGGGCATCAACTGTGCCAGCCCTTGGGCACCGGCATGGCTGACAGCCCCTTGGGTGTAATTGCTTTCGACCTTGATCATCGCCTGGAAAAACGCCGCCCATTCTGCGGGCGACAGATCGAGGCTCTGCAGGGCCGGATGGTCCTGATAGCGCATGGCAATCAACCGGATCGCGGGCAACACATCAGCCGGGGCCGCAACGCCGCCT
>JBBRLL010000137.1:0-2586 GCA_038231395.1 Rhodobacterales bacterium | reverse complement strand
GGGATGTCGCCGAAGGCAGACAGAAAGATATCCATGCGGGGAACGGGCTCCAGAAGGGCGTTTCATGCCCAAGAATCCATCCCCACGAAATCCGCAAGACCCCTCAGATCAGGTCAGATTCCAAACGCGATTCCCCTGGCATCAGCGTTGCGGGTTCAGGGTTCAGCCTTAGGATACACGCATTACGCGATCAGATAAAAGAGATACGCATCCAGTAATCAGACATAGGATTAAAGAGATATGCCTTGCGCAATAAGATTTGCGCGAGCCGATTTCTGATATCTGCGATGTGGGTTCGGATAAATGAGATATGCGTTCAGATAAAGGATTTACGCGATGCGCATTGCGAGAAATGCAATCGGTGAAGTGGGATAGGTGGTATGGGTTACGGAATACGCGTTGTGTTGGTGATGAACCGCAAGGGTGGGTCGGGCAAGAGTACGCTCTGCCGCGCCCTCGCCTCTGCTGCTGCGGTGCGGGGCGAGACGGTCACCATCTTTGACACCGACGCCTCGAAGTCTTGCCTCAAGTGGATGCACGCGGGGCAGGCGATGGGCAACTGGTCTCCCCTGGTTGAAGTGATCCACACACTGGATGCGCACCGGGTGGCAGAGGCCATCGGACAAATCTATGAGCAGCACGATCAGGAGCACTTGATCCTGATCGACACCTTCGGCGGCGGATCAGAAGCGCAGGATGTGCTGGCTGTCGCGGCGCACCGGATCATCTGTCCGATGATGCTGTCGCGGGGCGATCTGAGTGAGACGCTGGAAACCGCCAATTGGTATCTCAAGCTGCGCGGTCGGGTGGAAAAGCCAGCCGAGCTTGCGGGGTTTTCTGTGTTGCTCAACCGCGTAGCGCTCCGGATATCGGAGACCGAGCGCGCTGTGGCCGAAGAATTGTTCACCGCCTTGCCCGCTCTTGAAGCCTATCTCGGAAATCGGGCGGCATATCTTCGGATGGATCAGGAAGGGTTGCTCGGGGTGATCGCAGACAAAACGCCAAACCGGGCGCTTGCTGCCCATGTTCAGAGTGCCGTGAAGGAGGCTGGGGACCTTTTGGATGAAATCGATCAGCTAATCCTTGCCCCGGCGGAGGTCGCATGATGGCGCAGCGCAAAGACATGATGCGGATCATCCGGCAGGACGCAGGGTTTTCGGCGAAGTTGGGGTTCGGAGGGATGGCTGCGGCAGGTGAGGCAAAGTCGTCAGAACCAGTGCTTGCAACTATCGTGGCGGAAGCGGGTCAGTCGACAGTATTGGCCTCTACCCCCAGCCTGAATGTCGGCCCGCCAGATGAACGCGATGACCACGTCGGTTCAGGCAAACAGGTTGAGGTGTGCGCTGAGGTTGGCGTGCAAGAAGTTGCCGCCCTCCCCCGCGCCGCGCAACCTGCATCCGTCAAGTCAGATCGGGTTGCCACGGGATCTGCGGCAAGAGGGCACGTCGTCTATGTCTCCGTGTCACTCACAGCCCGGCAGGCCGCGAAGGCCGAAGGCTGGGCGGCTGTCGCGCGGTGCACGGTTCAGTTTCTGATCCGCCGCGTCGCGCAAGGCTTGCGGGAAGATGTCTTTGAAGACTGGGAACGGGATGGCATGCCGACCGTCGACGAGTCCCGCGGCGCGCGCGGCAAGCATCCGACCAGCGTCACGTTAACCCTGCAGCGGCAGTTCGCAGCTGATCTCGCCGCAAAGCATGACCCGCTTGGCATGCTCGGACTTGGCCGCGCCATCGGCCCGGCGTTTCGCGCGCGGTTCCACGAGGCCTTTGACCAAGCATTGGCCAAGGCAAAGATTCAGACAACAACCGACGGAGACGATCAATGACCAGCACAGAAACCCCTGCCCTCGAGCGCATCATTCCCCCGTCCGAAATCGATGTGGGCAAGCCCGTCGAATGGATGGTCGATCCCGACAGACGCGAGACGATCCTTGGGGTGACCTATGAGTTCAGCCAGACCGGTGAACGAAGGACTGTCTGGTACACGCGAAACAAACGCCGGGCAAAGGCGGTGCTGGTTTTGAGCGAATTGACAGAGGGCTGAGGTCGGCACGACCTGCCCTGGTAGGTTGCTTTTGAACTTCTGGCTTTCGCCGTGGGCCAGCCTCAAGGCGAAACCAGTGGCCCGGCAGCTTGTGCTGCCGGGCCCTGCCTTGCGAGAGGTCAGCTTGCGAACTGTTCCTCGCGGTCGACCAGCTCGGGGCTTTCGCCATCACCGGCGCTCAGACGGCTGAGGAAATCGACCTTCTCCGCGATGATCTCGCAGCCGTAGCGGTCGACACCGGCGGCATCGGTCCATTTGGTGTAGTGGATGCGGCCGTGGACCATCACCTTCATGCCCTTTTCGCAGTGCTCGGCAACCGTTTTGCCAAGGCCGTTGAAGCAGCTGATGCGGTGCCATTCGGTGTCCATCACGCGGTAGCCGTTCTCGTCGCGCTGAACCCGACCTTCGTACAGGCGCGGCCGCGAGGTGGCCAAGGTGAAGTTGGTGATCTTGGTGCCGCTTTGCGTGGTACGGACGTCCGGGGTCTGACCGATGTTGCCGGCGAGGATGACGATGTTCTGCATGGTAAGCTCCTGTATCTGG
>JBBRLL010000136.1:0-2628 GCA_038231395.1 Rhodobacterales bacterium | reverse complement strand
TCGGGCTTCCAGCCCATCTGTTCAGTCTGGTGCGGCTCGAACAGGTAAAGTTGCGGCGCGCCCAGCACCTTTTGCCCCGGGTTGTGCCCCCAAGCCTGCGCGGTGGACCGACATTCCAGCACCACTTGGGTCGTCAGCATGTGGTCGCTGTTATAGGGATCGAACAGGCTGTGGCTCAGCATGAAGTCAGGTTGCACGGCGCGCATCACATCGACCAGACGGTCCTTGTGGGCGCGGGTGAATTCCAAGGGATAATCCCCCATGTCAAACTCGATCAACTCGTGCACCCCCAAAACCCCCGCTGCCTTTTGCGCCTCGGCCCTCCGGGTGGCCTTGACCCGGTCAAGTGTCATGCCGGGCTGTTTCCACAGCTTGGCGGACTCGCCACGCTCGCCAAAAGACAGGCAAACCACGGTCACCTGCACGCCTTGCAGCGCATGCAGGGCAATCGCCCCGCCACAGCGCCAGACAAAATCAGCGGCATGTGCGGAAATCACCAATGCGCTGCGGACAGGGGTTGAGGACATCGTGGCATTCTCCAAACGCTTGTTGCGTCCATTTTAGGCGATGTAATCCGTATGGGCCAATTCAAAAGCTCGACCAACCTCATAAGTACAGGCTATAGACTATGGATCAAATGCGCAGGATGCGGCACAAGTTTACGTGGGAGGACCGCCAGATGACCCAAGCCATGTTCCAGATTGCCTTCATCGGTTTTGGCGAGGCCGCACATGCCTTTGCGACGGGCTGGGGGGCTTCGGCGGCAAGCCGCGCCTATGATCTGAATGCGATGACGGCAAAGGTGCAGTCGCGTGCCCGTGACGCAGGGCTGGTCTGCCATGCCACACCCGATGGAGCCATTGCCGGGGCCGAAGCCGTGTTCTGCCTTGTCACTGCTGATCAGGCACTGGCAGCCGCACAGACCTGCGCGCGGCATCTTGCGCCGGGGGCGTTTTGGCTTGATGGCAATTCCTGTTCGCCGGGCACCAAGCGACAGGCCGCGGCGGTCGTCGCGGCGGCGGGCGGAGCTTATGTCGATCTGGCGATCATGGCCCCGGTGCATCCGCGCCGACAGTTGACGCCGGGTCTGGTCGCGGGCCCCCACGCAGCTCGGGCACTTATCCTGGCGCAGCGGATGGGCACGGAGTGGCAGATAGCTGGGGACAAGGTGGGCGATGCCTCATCCATCAAAATGCTGCGGTCGGTGATGATCAAGGGGTTCGAGGCGCTGGCCGCCGAATGCTTGCTGGCCGCGCGCAAAGCGGGGGTCGAGGACGCGGTCTTGGCATCCCTGCAGGCGTCAGATCCCGGCTGGAACTGGCGCGAGCGCGGTGCCTATAATCTGGAACGGATGATGGTGCACGGCACCCGCCGCGCGGCGGAAATGCGCGAGGTGGCCGCCACTTTGCGCGAATTGGGCCTGCCTGATGCGATGGCCGTGGCCACGGCAGGTTGGCAGGACCTTCTGGCGGCTTTGGCACTGGACGCCGGGCCAGACGATCTGGGCAACCGCGCCGACCGAATCCTGTCAGCGATGCCATGAAGAGCAACCTGCGCCACCTGCGGGTCTTTCTGGCGGTAGCGCGCAGCGGGTCGGTCACGCGGGCGGCCGAGGACGCACGCATCTCGCAGCCAGCGGTCACGCAGGCGCTGGCCAAGCTGGAAAGGTTGGCGGCGCAACCGCTGTTCCTGCGCCGCCCGCAGGGCCTTTACCCCACCGGCGCTGGCGAGGTATTGGCGGCCCGCATCGGGCGCGCTTTTGCCTTGCTGGACCCGGCGCTGACAGACCTTGCCCCGCGCCTGACCCTGACCGCAACAGCGGCTCAGCTGCAGGCCCTGATCGCGACGCGTGAGGCCGAAAGTTTCACCCTTGCCGCCCGTCGCATGGGTCTGGCCCAGCCCACCATCCACCGCGCCGTCAGCCAGTTGGAGCAAGAGGCCGGACGCGCGCTGTTTGAGCGCACCGCGCACGGCCTCGTCGCCACCCGCCCCGCGCAGGCGCTGGCGCTTGCCGCCCGGCTGGCCTTTGCCGAGATCGAACAGGCCGAGGCTGACATGGCCGAGATCACCGGCCGCGAGGTCGGGCGTATTGTCATAGGCGCGATGCCCTTGTCCCGGTCCTACCTCTTGCCCCGCGCCATCGCGCGCTTTCGCACCCGCCGTCCGACCCTACCTATCATGGCGCTGGATGGGCCCTATGCCGACATGATGGCGGGCCTCCGGCGCGGGGAGGTGGATTTCCTGATCGGTGCCATGCGCGACCCGGCCCCGATCGGTGACATCGTGCAGGAACCGCTGTTTCAGGACCGCCTTGATATCGTCACACGCCCCGGCCATCCGGCGCTGGCCTTGGCAAATCCGCAACTTGCCGACCTGATGCGCTATCCCTTTGTGGTCGGCACCGAAGGCACGCCGGGACGCCTGATCTTTGACCGCATCACTGCACCCCTTGGCCCTCCGCCGTCGCTGGTCGAAACCGGCTCGATGATCCTGATGCGCGAACTGTTAAGGGTCTCTGATCATCTGGGCTGCATATCGCGCCTGCAGATCGAGGCCGAAGTCGGCCTTGGTGCGCTTGTGCGCGTGCAGGTGGACTTGTCCGGCACAAGCCGCCCCATCGGCCTGACG
>JBBRLL010000135.1:0-2721 GCA_038231395.1 Rhodobacterales bacterium | reverse complement strand
TGCCCGCACCGCCGCGTGTCGCTGGTGTTCGGCCGCAATGAAGACTGCGGCCTGCGCTGCCTGTACCACGGCTGGAAAATGGATGTCGAGGGCAACGTGCTCGAGATGGTGTCGGAGCCGGTAGCTAGCGGCTTTGCGCATAAGGTCAAGCATCTCGCGTATCCAGTAAGGGAGTGGGGCGGTTTTGTATGGGCCTACATGGGCCCGCCTGAAACACAGCCCGAGTTCCAGCCGCCCGCATGGGCGCCGACCGCGGATGCAAAAGTGACGATTGCCAAGGCCATCATTCCGTGCAACTGGGCGCAAATCCTGGAGGGTGCGATTGACTCCGCCCACAGCTCCAGCCTGCATTCGTCCGATATGGTGCCCGCCCGCGTTGAAGGTGCCGAAGCGACCGACACCAACTGGTTGCGCCCGTCGACCGACAAGGCACCGCGCATGCAGGTGGACAAAGCCGGCTATGGTTTTCGTTACGCGGCGATACGCCGCCCCATCAAGAACGCCGCCGTCAACGACTACATCCGCTCGACGGTGTTTGTGGCACCGTCCACCGTCCTGATCCCGCCCAACAATCTGTATAACGTCGCCAACATCAACATACCGATGGACGACACCAACACTGCGTTTTATTTCATCGCCTGGGGTCATGCCGACACCACGCCCGATACCAATACCTGGCGTCAATTTCTTGGCCAGCAGATCGGCGTCGATCTCGACCACAAGTACGTCCCCTTGCGCAACCGCGCCAATAATTTCTGGCAGGACCGTGAAGCGATGAAGGCTGGCAATTTCACCGGTATCACCGGTTTTCCCAACCAGGACATCGCCATGTGGGTGACCATGGGGCCGATAGCTGACCGCACCCACGAGCGGCTCGGGGCTAGTGATGTTGCCGTGGTGGAGTTCCGAAAGCAGATGCTGGAAGCGGTCCGCGCATTCCAGGATGGCGCGTCGGCCATCGGCACCGGTGATTTGCGTATCCCGGCAGACGTTGTGGCTTATCAGGCGATCATTCCAAAGACGACCGACTGGCGTACTTTTGCAGCCAGCTACGTCTGGGACAAAAAGGAAGCGGGACTTGAGCCGTCGTATTCCACCTGATCGCTCCTGAGCGGATTGCAGGCATTACCTTTCCATCGCGCTCGGACATTGAAAATTCTGGAGACATTCATGACACGACGCTCACTACATCGCCGATTTTTACTGCTGGCTGCCGCAAGCCTTGCAACGGGCTGCATGGTCATACCCCTGACGGCCGGTGCTCAGGGCGCATATCCGAACCGGTCCATCAAATTTGTGGTGCCTTATGCGCCGGGTGGCTTGCCCGACACCGTCGCGCGCATCTTTGCGCAGCGGCTGGGTGAAAGGCTGGGGCAAACCGTGGTGGTTGACAACCGGCCAGGCGCCAACGGTGTCGTCGCCGCGCAGGTACTGGCAACCGCCCCCAAGGACGGCTACACCTTTCTGGTGACCGATGGCTCGATGTTTTCCATCAACCCTGCCATCTACCAGAATCTGGGCTACGACTACAAGCGTGATTTCATGCCGGTGTCCCTGGCAGCACGTGCGCCCCTTTACCTGGCCGTCAACTCCAAGGTGCCCGCCAACACACTGCAGGAATTCATTGCATTGGCCAAGGCCAAACCGGGCACGCTGAATTACGGTTCGTCCGGAATTGGCAGCACGCACCACTTGACGATGGAGGCGATGAAGGCGTCGCTTGGTCTGCAGATCACGCACGTGCCTTTCAAAGGCACCGGCCAGTCGGTGCCGGCATTGATTGGCGGCCAGGTCGATGTGTTGTTCTCGGCCTTGCCGTCGCTGGCGGGCTTTGTGAAGAACGGTCAGGCCAGGCTGCTTGCCAACAATGCAGCGCGGCGATCCAGCCAGGAGCCGAATGTGCCTGCCATTGCCGAGATCATTCCCGGCTTTGACTTTGCGCCTATCGTTGGCGTGCTCGCATCGACCGGAACGCCTGCCAACGCCATTGAGCGAATCAGCTCTGAAATGGCACAGATTGCCAAAATGCCCGAGGTCGTCCAGATATTGACCACCTCCGGCATTGAAGCCATTGGCAGTGGGCCGGCAGATTACAACAAGGCGATCCTTGGCGAGAACGAGCGCCTGGCCAAAGCCATCGTCGCGTCGGGTATCAAGCCCGAATGATCCTGCCCGTCCAGCCGCGGGGTTGGTGTCCCGCTAGTTGAACTTTTCCTGTTCCACACTTAAATGTCAAAACTCAAACTCACCTTCGGCTGCTGGAACTACGACCGCACCCGCGCCCTGATGGACGGCAGCGTCCAGCCCGAAGGCATAGACCTCAACTATCTCAACATGCCGGTCGAGGAGACCTTCTTCCGAATGCTGCGGAACAAGGAGTTTGAGGTTGCGGAAATGTCGTTGTCGTCCTATTCGGTTTCCATGTCCAGGGACCCGCGACCGTTCGTGGCGATTCCGGTTTTCCCGTCGCGCTTCTTCCGCCACTCCTGCATTTACGTCAACGCCAAATCCGGCATTCGCGAAGCGAAGGATTTGATCGGCAAAAAAGTCGGCAATCCGGAATACCAGATGACGGCGCCAGTCTGGATTCGCGGCATATTGTCGGACCACTATGGCGTGCCAGTGGACAGCGTCACCTATTACACCGGGGGCGAGGAAGAGCCGGGCCGTTCTGAAAAGATCAAGCTCGACCTGCCGCCGAACATCAAGGTCGAAAGCATT
>JBBRLL010000134.1:0-2784 GCA_038231395.1 Rhodobacterales bacterium | reverse complement strand
TGACCATCGAGCATGTGAAAGCGTGGGAGGCCAAGCATGGCGCGATCAACGCGGGCGAATGGGTGGTTTTGCGCAGCGATTGGGACAGCCGCGCCCATGATGAAAACCTGTTCCTGAACGCCGACTCCACCGGGCCGCATACGCCGGGGCCAACGGCTGAGGTGATTGAATACCTGCTGTCCAAGGGGATTGTCGGCTGGGGCAGCCAGTGCATCGGCACCGATGCGGGGCAAGCCGGTGGCATGACGCCGCCGTTTCCGGCGCATAATTTACTGCACAAGAACAATTGTTTTGGGTTGGCGTCTTTGGCGAACCTTGACAAGTTGCCTGCCAAGGGGGCGATCCTGATTGCGGCACCCTTGAAGATCAAGAACGGGACGGGGTCGCCGATCCGGGCTTTGGCTTTGGTTCCGCGGGGCTGACATGCGCCCGGATCACGTCATCATAGGGTCGGGGATCAACGCTTTGGTGGCCGGCGCGATGCTTGCCCTCAAAGGCGACCGCGTGCTGCTGTTGGAGCGGTCTGACCGCATCGGCGGCTGTTTGCGGACGGATGAGATCACCCTGCCCGGCTTTCAGCATGACGTGATGGCCGCGACCTTTGTGTTGTTCATGACCGGGCCAGCCGGGACTGTCCTTGGCCCCCATCTGGCCCGGCATGGGTTTGAATATTGCCATACAGCGCATCCCACGGCGGTCTTGCGGCCGGGGGGTCAGGCTTTGGTTCTGACGATGGACCGGGGCAAAAATATCGCAGCGTTTGACGCTTTGGCCTCGGGGGACGGTGCGGCCCATGCCGCCGTTGTGGGCGGGATCGGGGCGGATGCGCCGTTTCTGTTTGCGCTGCTGGGCGGGGAGTTGTGGTCGTGGGCCACCGCAAAGCTGCTGTTCGGGCAGGTTCGTAAGCGCGGGTTGCGGGGGTTGGCCGCTTGGTTCGGCAAGGCGTTGGTTCCCGCGCGCGGGTGGTTGGAGACGGATTTCGCAAGCACGACCGTACAGGCCTTGTTCGCTCCGTGGGTGCTGCATTGTGGGCTGACGCCGGAAAGCACCTATTCTGGCCAGATGGGCAAGGTGATTGCCTTTGCGTTGGAGGCGGCTGGTGCGCCGATCTCTAAAGGCGGGGCGGGCAAGGCGGCAGAGGCATTCCGGCGCTTGATTGAGGAAAAGGGCGGCGAGATCAGGGTTGGCGCGGATGTTGACCGGATTTTGGTGCGGGATGGCCAGGTGACTGGGGTGGCACTCGCCTCGGGTGAGGAAATTACTTGCGGATCGGTTCTGGCGTCGGTTGCTCCGCGCCAGTTGACGGGGCAGTTGTTGCGCGACGTGAACCTGCCCGAGGATAAGGTGGCGGCCAAAGCGTTCCGGCATGGGCGGGGGAATTTTCAGCTGCATTATGCGCTGGACCGGGTGCCGGAATGGACCTCTCCGGGGCTTGAACAGGTCGCGCTGATCCACCTGTCGGACGGCATCGACGCGGTGTCGAAATCGGCGAATGAGGCAGAGCGCGGGATGCTGCCTGCGGTGCCCACGATCTGCGTGGGCCAGCCAAGTGCGCTGGACCCTTCGCGCTGTCCCGAGGGCAAGGCGATCCTGTGGCTGCAGGTGCCGGATGCGCCACGTGTGATCAAAGGCGATGCAGCCGGGCAGATTGCGGGCGGCGATTGGGATGCGGTGCGCGAGGCGTTTGCCGACCGGATCGAGTCTATTTTGGCAAGCCATATCAAGGATTTCGCAAGCATGAAACTGGCGCGGAAGGCGTACAGCCCGGCCGATCTTGAGGCGATGAATATCAATCTGGTGGGCGGCGATCCTTACGGTGGTCTGTGTTCCATCGACCAGTTCTTTATCTGGCGGCAGGGTTCGGGGCAGTCGGTGCGCGGGTTGCAGCACATCGGCGCCTCGACCCATCCGGGGCCCGGGTTGGGCGGGGGTTCGGGGTTTCTGGCGGCCAAAAGGCTGGGGGCATGAAGGATATGGCACCCAGACTTGGAGAGATCGGGTTGGCGAATTACCCGCCCTACCTGATGAACCGCATCATGGGACGTTATAACGCCGCGATCCGGGCCGAAATGGCCAAGCTGGGCCTGACCACGCCGAAAATGCGGGCGCTGGCGGTGTTGTCGGTGATGGATGGCCAGTTGATCGGGCAGTTGGCGGTTCATGCGATTGTTGAACAATCGACGTTAAGCCGTGCCGTGGATGCGTTGGAAACCGAAGATCTGGTGCGCCGCCAGACCGACGACGCCGACAGCCGCGCGGTCCGGGTCTCTATCACCGAGGCCGGGCGGCAGGCCTTTCAGACCCTTTGGCCGCATATGGCTGACACCTATCAGGCGATGTTTGCAGGCATTGACCCCGACGAGCAGCGCGCTTTTGTGGCGACCTTGCAGAAGATACACGCCAACACCCGCAAATCAGAGGTTTGACATGGCAGAACGCAGCTTCAAAGCGGAAGTCGAACATTTGCGGTTGGGGGCGGGGCAGACATTTACTGGCGAGGGGATTTTGGCCATCACCAAAGCGCTGTTGGAAAACGGTGTCGGCTATGTCGGCGGCTATCAGGGCGCGCCGATTTCGCATCTGATGGACGTGCTGGCCGATGCCGAAGAGCTGCTGGCCGAATTGGGCGTGCGGTTTGAGGCAAACGCGAATGAGGCGGCGGCAGCGGCGATGCTGGCGGCCTCTGTCCATTACCCCATTCGCGGGGCGGTGACGTTCAAGGGGCCGGTCGGTGTCAACGTCGCCTCGGACGCTTTGGCGAACCTGTCCTCATCCGGGGTGAAT
>JBBRLL010000133.1:0-2879 GCA_038231395.1 Rhodobacterales bacterium | reverse complement strand
GGTGTAGAACACGCCAAGGAAGATGACCGAGATGAACAGCGATTGCGGCACGATGCGCTTGGCGTCGCGGCTTTCCTCGGCATAGTTCGGTGCCATTTCAAAGCCGACCCATGACCAGAAGGCCATGAAGATGCCGACTGCTGCCGCTCCGGCGGGAATGGCGACTGCGCCTACGGTCTGGGCTGCAACGGGCATGGTGACGTTGAAGACGTTCAGCGCCTCCAGCGTGAAGCTGGTGCCGGTTTTGGCCGTGACGATCCCGATGGCCATGGCGGCCAGCGCCAGAACCTCTAGCACCAGGGCCACGCCAAGGATCGCAGCGCTGAGTTTCACATCACGGATCGACAGGATGGCCGCCCCGATCACGGCGGCCAGTGCCAGCCAGACCCAGCCGATATCAAGGCCAAGGTGGTTTTTCAGCCAGGCGTTGCCGAAAAAGGCAAACAGACCGTAGAGCGATGCTTCAAAGATCGAATAGCAGGCCAGCGAGGTAAAGCCCGCCGACATGCCGATTTCGCGCCCCAGTCCCTGCGCGATGAAGGAATAAAAGCCGCCGACCGACGAGACTTTGGTGGCCATCTTGGCGTAAGACACGCAAAACAGCGTCAGCACGATGGTGGCCAACAGGAACGCCGCTGGCGTGTGCAGGCCGGTGCCGTAACCCGCCGCGAACGGCACGTTGCCCAGCATCGCCGATTCCGGGGCGGCCCCGGTCACGGTCAAAAACAGCACGCCGATCAGTCCGACCGCCTTGCCCTGAAGTTTACTTACGCTGCCGTCTGACGATATGTCGATCGTCGATCCTCGTACGCTTTGTCCGGCCATTGTTCACGTCCCCTTGCTGGTTTTGGTTGGCCCCTGTTGTTCGGGGCTTTGATCCAAGATGTCGTGCTGAACGCTAGTGCCTAAGGTTAACTCTTGCCAAGCGTGACGCAGGGCTTTGGCTTGAGATTCATCCGATCTGCATGATTTCCAGCAATTCGGCACTGCTCATCACATGGCAATAGATCATGTTGAGGATTGTCAGCTCCTTTTCATGCAGGTCAAGGGCACCGGCGGCACAGCAATCTTCCAGCACGATGACGGCAAAACTTTCATCCGCCAAAGAGCGGACGGTGGACGAGATGCACTGGTCGGTGAAAATGCCGGTGCAGATCACCGTCTTGATGCCAAGGTTGTGCAGGATCAGCCGCAGGTTGGTGCCGGTCAGGGCAGAGTCGGTGGTCTTGGTCACCTCAATCTCATCCCCTTGGGGCTGCAGTTGGGGCACCAGTTGCGAGGGTTGCCCGGCCTTTGGCAGCAGCAGATTGTTCCAACCGGGAAGCTTTTGCGAAAGAGAGCGGTCGCGGCGATCTGCGGTGTGGCAGGCGATGCGGGCGAACAGGCATTCTATGCCCGCCGCCCGGGCTTTGGCCAACAGGGCAGCGGTGCGCGGGATGACCTGATTGTGCATCCGGTCGTGGAAGGGCGTCCAGAGGTCGTAGGTTTGTTGTTCGGTGTGGGTAAGGCCCGCGCGGTCGGGGCGTTCAAGGTAGGTGTTCTGCACGTCGATCACCAGAAGGGCGGTGTCTTTCGCCGACAGCACCGGAGTTTCGGGTTCGGGGGCGGTGGCGTAGTACAGCGACCGATAGGCGGTTTTCCAGCTCATATGATCCTCAGGCTTTGGGTCGCGGATTGCGGGTCCGGGATTGGGGGGCGCGGTTGGCCGGTGGCGTGTTGCCCGCCCCACACCCGGATGCCTTAAAACCGATAGGTGAAAACGCCGCGTTTTTCGTAGATCGTCGCAGCCTCCTCGATGAAATCGGCGATGGCGGGGGCGTTGTAGGTCTGGCGCAAAAGGTCGGCGCGATCGAGCAGGTCTTGTTTGCCCTTGGCGCGACCGGGGCGCAAAAGTTCATAGGTCGACATGATCACATCCTGCGGCACGCCCACCAGTTCGGCGGCGCGCTGAAAGTTCAGGCCCAACGTCGGGCGGCCTGCATCGACGGCAATGGCGGCCTGATCGCGCAAAGCGTTGGGCGTGATCTGCAAATCCTCCATCGTGACCTTGCCGGACAGTACGGCGTCCAGCGTGATATCGCCCAAAGCCAGCCCGCGTTTGCCGCGTATGGTATCGGCGCGGGTTTCGGCAAGCGGGTAGTCTGCGACGCCGGGTTTGGTCATTTGCGCGCCTCAGCTTTCGACCGGGAGGTGTCGAGAAAGGTCACGGCGATGTCTTCGGGGGCGGCACCCTCCTCGATCAGGCCGGTTTCGATGGCGTAAATCATCGCGACACGGGCGTGATAGCGCGACCCCATCGCCTCTCCCCTGGTCGGCACAACCACGGGTTCGGGGTTTTCGCCCAAGGCGTAGGCTGCGGCATTGCGGCCAAAGCCTGCGTAGTGCTCCAGCAACGTGATCGGCGCGTTCGAGAACAGTTCAAGGTTGTTGTGCGGCAGGCGGGAGGCGGAATGGATCACGGCGGTGCCCTTGGCCTGAATGCCGATCCCGATGCCGGACCCCGACAGCCGCGCCGCCGACAGACCAAGAAAAGAGGTGTCGGCGGTATGGCGAAACCGCACGACACGGGCGCGCAGGCCGCGCGATTGTATGCCGTCAATCATCACGCGCAACAGGTCGGACAGCTTGTGCCCCGCCGTGGTCTGGAACAGGTTCAGGCCAAAGGCCGGGCTGATGCCGATCACCACCTCATCAGGGGCCGCGCCCTGCCCTGCCGCACCAGTGACGTTATAAGCGATGCGGGCGGCTTGTCCGGCTTTGTGCTCTGCCTCTGCCCGCAGGACCACGTCCTGATCCAGCAAGTCACGGATGTCATTGATGCTTTCGCGACGCGCCTCGGTCATGCGGTAGCCCGAGCCGGGGCCTTGGTAGTCGTTGGG
>JBBRLL010000132.1:0-2917 GCA_038231395.1 Rhodobacterales bacterium | reverse complement strand
GTATGCACCGTTGTCGCTGCAGATGGGTCCGTCGATGGACACCAGCATCTTTGCGATGCACATCATGGGCGCCTCCAGCATCATGGGCTCGATCAACATCATCGTCACCGTCCTCAACATGCGCGCCCCCGGTATGACGCTGATGAAGATGCCGCTGTTCTGCTGGACCTGGTTGATCACCGCTTACCTGCTGATCGCGGTGATGCCGGTGCTGGCCGGCGCGATCACGATGACGCTGACGGACCGACATTTCGGTACCAGCTTCTTCAGCCCCGCTGGCGGCGGTGACCCGGTGATGTACCAGCACATCTTCTGGTTCTTCGGCCACCCTGAGGTCTACATCATGATCTTGCCGGCCTTCGGCATCGTCAGTGCCATCATCCCGACTTTTGCCCGCAAACGCCTGTTCGGCTACACCTCGATGGTCTACGCCACCGCGTCGATTGCGATCTTGTCGTTCATCGTCTGGGCCCACCACATGTTCACGTCGGGTATGCCGGTGACGGGTCAGCTGTTTTTCATGTACGCGACCATGCTGATCGCTGTGCCGACCGGCGTGAAGATCTTCAACTGGATAGCCACGATGTGGCGCGGTTCGATGACCTTCGAGACCCCGATGTTGTGGGCAGTGGGCTTTATCTTCGTCTTCACGGTCGGCGGCTTTACCGGCTTGATCCTGGCGATGGCGCCCATCGATATCCAGTTGCACGACACTTACTATGTTGTGGCCCACTTTCACTATGTGCTGGTGGCCGGCTCGCTTTACGCGCTGTTTGCCGGCGTCTACTACTGGGGACCGAAGTGGACTGGGGTGATGTATTCCGAGACCCGCGGCAAGATTCACTTCTGGGGTTCACTGATCTCGTTCAACATCACCTTTTTTCCGATGCACTTCCTGGGACTCGCGGGTATGCCGCGCCGCTATGCCGATTACCCGATGCAGTTCGCCGACTTCAATGCGATCGCCTCGATCGGGGCCTTTGGATTCGGCTTCATGCAGGTGTACTTCTTCCTGTTTGTGGTCGTGCCGATGATGCGCGGCCAGGGTGTCAAGGCGCCGGCCAAGCCTTGGGAGGGTGCTGAAGGTCTGGAATGGGAACTGCCGTCGCCGGCACCCTTCCACACGTTCGAGAATCCGCCGCGCCTGGATGTCACGGGCACCAAGCTGCTGGATTTGGCGCCGGCGCACTGATGTCGCAAGTCACCGATGCGCAACGAAGGGCCAACCGCAATCGCGGGTGGGTATTGGCATCCGTAGCCCTGGTGTTTTTCATGGGTTTTGTGATAAAGATAGTGGTGTTCGGTCGCTGACGATACCGACAGCCGCCAATCCGCCATGGCCCTGACTTCCCTGCTGTCCCGCTTGCGCAGTGACAACCTTCGAATGGTGCGCAAGCTCTGCGTGATCACACTGGCGATGTTCGGCTTCGGCTACGCGCTCGTGCCGATGTACCGCACGATCTGCGATGCCTTGGGCGTCAATATCTTGTCGGTCAGTGAAAGGGTTGTTTCGGGCAACGCATCAGCAAGCAGCCGCAAGGCCAGCACCCAGGTCGATTTGAGCCGCACCATCACGGTCG
The DNA here is from genome assembly GCA_038231395.1 of Rhodobacterales bacterium. Lineage (GTDB taxonomy): Bacteria > Pseudomonadota > Alphaproteobacteria > Rhodobacterales > Rhodobacteraceae > Stagnihabitans. The sequence continues at coordinate 1,337 of JBBRLL010000132.1, read as the reverse complement.
AATTCGATGCCAATGCGCGTGGCCTCTGGGACTTTGCGCCGGCGGTGCGGTCGTTGCAGGTGCACCCGGGTGAAATGGCCACGGTGATGTACGAGTTTCGCAATACCCAGAGTCGGACCATGGCTGCGCAGGCCATACCTAGTTATGCGCCGATGCAGGCCAGTGCACACTTCAACAAGATCGAGTGCTTCTGCTTCAACGAGTACATCCTCAAGCCCGGTGAAACCCGACAGTGGCCAGTGGTGTTCTATATCGATGCCAAGCTGCCCAAGGATGTGACCACGATCACCTTGTCGTACACCTTCTTTGAGGTGGCGGGCAAGGTGGCAGCGGCCAGTGTGGAAAAACGCCAGTGAGCCGCCCGGACCCTGCTGAAAGCAGCAACCCGGCAGCCCGCAAGGGGTCGTTTTTGCAAACGATTCAGGCGGTGGCATGGTCGTTTTTCGGTGTCCGCCGCTCGGCCGACCATGCACAAGATGTTGCCAAGCTCAACCCGGTTCACGTGATCATCGCCGGCCTCCTCGGCGCGGCGATTTTTGTCGCCGCGTTGGTGCTGCTGGTGCGTTGGGTGGTCGGCAGTGGCGTCGCCACCTGAGCACGCCAACGCGGTCGATAAGTTTTTAGATTTTTCAGGTCTTCAGGAGAACAACACCGATGTCCGCTGCGACGCCCCAAGGGATCACTCCCTACTACTTTGTACCCAGCCCGTCATCGCATCCTGCAATGTCCGCGCTCGGCCTGTTTTTCGTGATCCTGGGCGCGGGCATGTGGATCAACGGTGTCGGCTGGGGTGAGTACTCGCTGATCCTGGGCATGGTCATCTGGCTGTCCACGCTGTTCGTCTGGTTCCGTGAGGCCATCGCCGAGAGCGAGGGCGGGCTGTACTCCGAGCGCGTCGATGTCTCGTTTCGCTGGAGCATGAGCTGGTTCATCTTTTCCGAGGTGATGTTCTTCGCGGCTTTCTTCGGCGCGCTGTACTGGGCCCGGGTGCATTCGATCCCGACCCTCGGCAGCCTGGACAACCAGATCCTGTGGCCCGACTTCAAGGCGCTCTGGCCCAGCGCGGGCGGCGGCATAACAGCCTCACCGGCCAATACCGTCGAGCCGTTCGCCACGATGGGCCCCTGGCCGATCCCGACCATCAACACCGCGATCCTGCTGACTTCGGGCCTGACACTGACCATCGCCCACCATGCGCTGCTCGCCGGGCGCCGCGCCAAGACGATTGCCTGGATGTGGATCACCGTGCTGTTGGGCGTCACCTTCGTCGGCTTCCAGGCCTACGAGTACATTCATGCCTACCGGGATCTGAACCTCAAGATGACCTCGGGCATCTT
>JBBRLL010000131.1:0-2922 GCA_038231395.1 Rhodobacterales bacterium | reverse complement strand
GCCCGCGACCGTGATATTGCCCGCGCCCATATAGGGGAAAGCCGCGTCCGAGATGTCCTGATCCACCACATTTTCCAGCAATTTCCGCGCATTCGGCCCCGCGACCGAAAATTGCGCCCAGGCTTCGGTGGTTGAGATCAGCTGCACATCCAGATCGGGCCACAGAACCTGCCGGGCAAATTCCAGATGGCGAAAGACCAGGACGGCGTTGGCGGTGGTCGTGGTCATCACGTATTCATTCTGACCCATCCGCGCCGTGGTGCCATCGTCAAACACCATGCCATCTTCGCGCAGCATCAAGCCGTAGCGGCACTTGCCGACCGCTAGGGTGCTGAACGTGTTGGCATAAACCTTGTCAAGGAACGCGCCCGCATCGGTGCCCTGAATGTCGATTTTCCCCAAGGTCGTCACGTCACAGACGCCGACCGACTTGCGGGTGGCCAGAACCTCACGGTCCACCGACTGGCGCCATTCGACCTCACCCGCCTTGGGCACCCACTGCGTGCGCAGCCAATAGCCGACCTCGACAAAGGTTGCCCCCTGCTCTGCTGCCCACTTATGGCTGGGGGTCAGACGGAAGGGTTTGAATTCCTTGCCCCTGCCCCGCCCGCCCAAAGCGCCCAAAGCCACCGGCGTATAGGGCGGGCGGTAGATCGTGGTGCCGGTATCCGGGATCGACTTACCCGTAAGTTCGGCCATGACAGCCAACCCCAGAACGTTGCCGGTCTTACCCTGATCGGTCGCCATGCCAAGGGTGGTATAGCGTTTAAGGTGTTCGACGCTGGTGAAGTTTTCCTGATGCGCCAGCTTGACGTCCTTGACGGTCACATCGTTCTGCAGGTCAATCCAGGCGCGGTTGGCCCCCTTGACGTACCAAAGTGGGTGAATGCGAACCGGGGCATCCTCTGCCTTGGGCAGGCTTGACGGCGTGGCGGTTATCCCCAAACCTTCCAAAGCGGTGCGCGCAGTTTCATCCCCCGTGACCAACGCCCCATGGGTGGACATCGTGCCAGCCGCCGCCCCGGCAACCAGCAGACCGGCAATGCCGCCCGCACCCGGCACAAAAGCCGCAATGTCATCTCGCCAGACGGGTTTGGAGCGGTGATGCGAGGTGATGTTAACGTTGGGGTTCCAGCCGCCCGACACGCCAAGCGCATTGACCTTGACGGTTTCAGTCTTGCCATTGGCTTGCCGCACGGTGATCGACGACAGGCCCAGACGGCCCTCACTGTCGATCACCTCCACCCCGCGCAGATGGCGGATGCCGGGCAAAAGGTCGCCGCCCTCACGGCTGTCAATCACGGCCACAACCTCGATGCCCTTGGCTTGCAAGTCAGTCGCGCTGCGCAGACCGTCGTCATTGTTGGTGAATATCGCCACGCGGTCCCCGACCCCAACACCCCAGCGGTTGGCATAGGCGCGCAACGATGCGGCCAGCATGATGCCGGGGCGGTCGTTGTTTTCAAAGGCAATCGGACGCTCTGTTGCTCCACCGGACAGGATCGCCCGCTGGGAATAGATGCGCCAGAAGGTCTGGCGAGGTTTGTCGGGCAAAGGCTGGGACAGGTGATCGCTGACCCGCTCGACCGCGCCGTAAATGCCGTGGTCAAAGGCACCGACAACCGTGGTGCGGTTCATCAGGCGGACGTTGGGCAAACTCGCCAGTTCTGCCACCGCCGCCGCAGCCCAGTCGACCCCGGCCTGATCGCCCAAGGCAAAGGTTTCGGCATTCAGACGGCCCCCCATGCGGAAATCCTCATCCGCAAGGATCACCCGCGCCCCCGACCGACCCGCTGTCAGCGCCGCCGACAGACCGGCAGGCCCGGCCCCGATGATCAGGATATCGCAGTGCAGAAAACCTTTGTCATAGGTATCAGGGTCTTCCAGCCGGGACAAAGACCCCAAACCGGCCGCGCGGCGGATGATCGGCTCATAGACCTTTTCCCAGAACGAGGCGGGCCACATGAAGGTTTTGTAGTAAAATCCGGCGGTGAAAAAGCTGCTGAACCGGTCGTTGATCGCCAGCGCGTCAAAGCGCAGCGAGGGCCAGCGGTTCTGGCTTTGCGCGGTCAACCCGTCAAACAGTTCGGCCACGGTCGCCCGGGTGTTGGGCTCTTGCCGCGCGCCGGTGCGCAATTCGACCAAGGCGTTCGGCTCTTCGGACCCGGCAGAGATCGGCCCGCGCGGCCGGTGATATTTGAAACTGCGCCCCATCAGACGCACGCCGTTGGCCAGAAGGGCCGAGGCGAGCGTATCGCCCGGATGGCCGGTATAAGCCACACCGTCAAACTGAAAGCGCAGGGTCTGGGTGCGGTCAATCTGGCCACCAGAGATGCGGTTGGATTGGGTCATCTGGAACGCCCCTCAGCCCGGGCCACATCGCGGGCCAGGTCCACCTGCGTGATCTCGTGCGTCACGGTGTTGCGAGTAACGACCAGCCAAGACCGGTCGCCCTGCTCGTGATACCAAAGCTCACGGTGCAACCCTGCCGGATTGTCGCGCAGATAGGTGTAGTTGTGGAACGCCTGCAAAGTGGCGGTCAGACCGTCGGGCCGGTGGATCAGGCTGGCATCGCCCAGATAGACGAACTCCTGCGCATCGCGCGGCCCAAGGATCGGGTGGTTGATGATCATGGATTTGGCCTTACCGACAGTTGCGTTTCTTTCAATTGCTCCTTGCCCAATACTCTGGGGTCCGGGGCAAAGCCCCGGGGCTTGGCGCAGCGCGTGATCGACAAAAATTTCATCCCACCCTCAATGCAGATTCGGCGTGGCGCCCTGGCCCTTTTCGTCGATCATCAACCCTTTGAGGAAGCGATCAAAACGGTAGGCCGTGGCGGTTTTGTGCGGGGTGTCGGTGGCAAGCAGATGGGCAAAGCACCAGCCACTGGCCGGGGTCGCCTTGAAGCCGCCGTAACACCAG
>JBBRLL010000130.1:0-2942 GCA_038231395.1 Rhodobacterales bacterium | reverse complement strand
GCTTCCAGCACATGATCCTCATCGGTGATGTCATGGCCAAAGTGGCGAAAGGCCTTTTCGATCCGGCAGGAATCGAGCGTATGCAAGCCGCACAGCTTCAACAGGCCGGTTTCTTCCAGCGCTTCAAACACATGGGCGGTCTGGTCGCTTGAGACATAAAGTTCCCACCCCAGTTCCCCCACATAGGTCACACGGTGCGCCCGGGCGACCCCCATGCCAATCTCGATTTCCCTAGCAGTGCCAAAGGGATGTGCGGCATTGCTGAAGTCATTCGGTGACACCGCCTGCATCACCTGCCGCGCCTGCGGTCCCATGACGCACAAAACCGATTCAGCCGCCGTCACATCGGTGATCACAACAAACGCCTCACCCAGATGACGCCGCAGCCAGGCCAGATCGCGCTGCAAGGTGGCACCCGGCACCACGGCCAGATAGGCCGTCTCACTCAGCCGGGTCACCGTCAGGTCGCTTTCAATGCCGCCGCGCGTGTTCAACATCTGGGTGTAGACGATGCGCCCCACGGCCACGTCCATCTCATTGCCGCACACCTTGTTCAGGAACGCGCAGGCATCGCGCCCCTCAACCCGGATTTTCCCGAAAGAGGTCATGTCGAAAAAGCCGACCGCATTCCTCACGGCCAGATGCTCTGCCTTCTGATTTTCAAACCAGTTCTGCCGCTTCCAGGAATACTGATATTCCCGCGCCTGACCCTGATCCGCGAACCAGTTCGCCCGCTCCCATCCCGCAACCTCCCCAAACACCGCACCGCGTGATTTGAGGTGTTCGTGCAACGGACTGCGGCGCACACCCCGGCTGGTCGCCATCTGCCGATAGGGAAAGTGGTCGGCGTATAGCAGGCCCAACGTCTCGGACACCCGCTCTTTCAGGTACTTGCGGTTCTTCTGGAACGGCTGGGCGCGGCGGATATCGACCTCCCACAGATCGAACGGCGCCTCGCCCTCAACGATCCAGTGCGCCAGCGCCATGCCTGCGCCGCCCGATCCGGCAATTCCGACCGAGTTATAGCCCGCCGCCACCCAATACCCGCCCAATTCCGGCGCTTCGCCAAGGTAATAGCGGTCATCGGGGGTAAAGCTTTCGGGTCCGTTGAAAAAGGTATGGATGCCTGCCGTCTGGAACAACGGCATCCGTTCCATCGCGTGTTCGAGGATGGGTTGAAAGTGGTCCCAATCCTCTGGCAGCGTGTCGAACATGAAATCGTCGCGGATGCCAGCCATGCCCCACGGCTTGGCTTTCGGTTCAAAGGCGCCGATCATCATCTTGCCCGCGTCGGATTTGTAGTAGGCGCATTCGTCGGGCACCCGCAGCACCGGCAGGTGGCCCAGACCCGAAATCGGTTCGGTGATCAGGTAGAAATGTTCGCATGCGTGCAAGGGCAGCGTCACCCCCGACTGCGCCGCCAGATCCCGGCCCCACATGCCGCCGCAGTTCACCACCACGTCGGTTGCGATATGGCCCGGCACACCGTTGGCATCGACATAGTCAACGCCCGTCGCCCGGCCATTCGCTTTGGTGACACCCGTGACCTTGGTATGTTCAAATATCTGCGCGCCGCGCATCCGCGCACCCTTGGCCAATGCCAAAGCGATATTGCCCGGGTCGCATTGGCCATCAAGCGGCAGATGCACAGCGCCGACCACATCCGTCACATTGAGATGCGGGTACATCGCCTTGACGTCGCTTGCAGAAATCTCTGTCACGTCGATGTCGAAAATCCGCGCAACCGTGGCCTGACGCAGCAACTCTTCTCGGCGCGCTTCGGTCAGGGCCACCGAAATGCTGCCAACCTGCCGCATCCCGGTTTCCACCCCGGTCTCAGCCGCCAGCTTCACGTAAAGGTCGGCGGAATACTTCGCCAGCCGCGTCATGTTGGCCGACCCGCGCAACTGGCCGATCAGACCTGCCGCGTGCCATGTGGTGCCTGACGTCAGCTGCTTACGCTCCAGCAAGACGATATCGGTCCAGCCCATCTTGGCCAGATGATAGGCGACCGAGCAGCCAGAGACGCCTCCGCCAATCACCACCGCCTGCGCCTGTGTCGGAATCTTGCTCACGTCATAGCCCTTCATCTGTTCAGAAATAACCCAAGGGTGTGCGGGCTGGTCCCCGCTTTGCCCCCATCATGCGCGGATACGGGCGTTCTTGGCGTCCCACAGCGGTTCGTTTGCCTGCACAATGGCCGGATAGCGCTGACCGAAGATTTCCACCTCAACCGCCGTGCCGGGCACATTCACCGCGGTTTTCAGCATGCCCAGACCGATGCAGGCCCCAATCCGGTGGCCGTAATAGCCAGAGGTCAGCTCACCAACAATCTGCCCATCATGCCAGATGGTTGACATATAGGGCGGGTCTTTATCGCCCGCCTCAATCACCAAAGTGCAAAAGCGCTTGGTGACACCGCGCTGCTTTTCGGCCTCCAGCGCCGCCTTACCCCGGAAATCGGGCTTGGCCCAATCGACAAACCTGTCAAGACCGCCCTGCAAGATGCTGTAATCGGTCGACAAATCGCCCTTCCATGTCCGGTAGCCCTTTTCGACCCGCAGCGAGTTCAGCGCGTACATGCCGAAGGGCTTCAGCCCGAGGGGCGCGCCAGCAGCCAGAACCGCATCCCAGACCTTGGCCGTATCGCCGACCTTGGAATGGATTTCCCACCCCAGTTCGCCTGCAAAGGACACACGAAACAGCCAGACCCCAACCCCGGCAATGTGCGCCTGTTGCAGGGTCAGCCAACCTTTGGCCAAATCGCCATCGCAAACCTTGGCCAAAATCTCCCTGCTTTTCGGCCCGGTCAGGATATGGCACGACCAATGGTCAGTGCCTTCCGACAGGGTCAGCCCGGGGGCCAGATGGCGGGTCAGCCATTCGCGGTCATGCGCCTGTGCCGTGGCAGCGGTGATCAGCAGCACCTCTTCCTCGGCCAG
>JBBRLL010000129.1:0-2970 GCA_038231395.1 Rhodobacterales bacterium | reverse complement strand
GAACCGGGCCAACCGATGCAGCTGGAATGCAGGCCTGAGACAGGCGGCAACCTGGGTCGGCAACACCGGCCGGCTGTTCTGGAAGGCAAGCCAGTCGTCCAGCACGACCTGATCGACGAAAGCAGGGTTGAACCGACCGTATCTGCCTCGCACAAAGCCCATGAACTGGCGAAGCGCACCAAGAGCCGTCCGCGCCTGCAAGGGCTGCAGCCGCCCGGCAGGGTCGGGGAGGCGCTCATTGAGCCAGGCGAAGATGTATTCCTTGGCCGTCAACCGTTCGACCGGGCAAACAATGCCCTCAAAGGTGATCTTTCGGGCCACGCGGCGTGCCGTCACATGGAAGATGGCGGGGCCGAGATCCCAGATATCGTCGCCAAAGCGTGACAGGGTCTCGAATTGAACTCCGTCCGCGATCTTCATCTTACCCAGCACGATGTCGTTCGCGCTCCGGACAGCCGATACCGGGGCCAAAAGCGCAGCGGGCGTTTGTCTCATAGCGCGGTGGCCTCCACAGGAAGATAGAGCAGGGCAGAGCCGTCCGCATCCGAAAGGCGGCGCGCGGCCTCGACCACTTGCGGCGGAAAGGCGGGCAGGATCTGATGTGTGATCCGAGCGAAAGGCTTTGCGAACTTGATGGCCCAATCGTCGGCATGCAGGGCGGAACGCTGGTCGGCCATGAAGACCTGGAAGGCGATGAGTGCCGGGAGTTTCGCTTCGGAGATCACGGCATTCTTGCACTCGAGGCAGCCCCAGAAGGGTGTCGGGCAGGGTTTGCCTTCTGCCCCAAAAGGGCTGGCAAAGAAGTTGCCGCAGCGTGCCAGCCAGAGTTCCTGCGGTCCTGAAGCGAAGACAGGTTCTGCACGGTCATCTTCGGGCAGAACTTCTGGCATCACTTCGAAGGGCAAAGGCACGATCCGCGCCGCATCGAGGGCATCGTGGAAAGCGGCGGCAAGGGCTTCTTCATGGACGTGGGCCAGGGCCGGGATTTCGGCATAATGACGGGCAGCAACCGCAACGGAATGGCCGACCGCGAACTGTTCCATTTGGCCGCCGGTGCGGCGATACCATTCCGCCTTTTGCGTCTTGCGCAGCCGGGAAAGATTCAGATGCAGCGGCTTTCCGTCATCATCGCTCAGACTGTGACCTTTCACGAATGCATCGATGCCTTGCCTTCCGTCCTCGCTGGCCGAGCGCAATCCCGCGACTGTTCACCAAAGCCAAAGTAGGTCCGATCCAAGATGCCGCCGCGCCCGTTCTGTCAGGGCCAGGGCCAGCTGGATCAGCCCGCCCGGTGTCGCGGTCGAGCCATCCCTGACCCTGAGCCGCTTCCATTCTGCCCCTCGTGCCCGCCGTTTGTGATAGGTGATTTCCACATAGCCCTTCGTGGCATTGCGCAGGCAATCCGCCTTGAGACGGATCAGGCTTTCTGTTTCCATGCCGGTTTCCAGCGACAAGAGGATCAGGAAGGCTGCCAGATCCATCGTTGCGAGATGGAAGCCCCGATGGGGCACGTCGACACCAATATCGAGTTTTCGTCGCCCGGCCAGATTGGCAAAGCGTTTGAAAGCCGGGTGCCGGGTTCCGATCTGGCCACGGGCTGCGATTTCGGCAAGGACAGCGTCGTGATGGGCGCTTAACCTTGGGCAGACCGCAACGGTCGACGGGTGTGGGGGAAGCCTGTCGCCAAGTGCAATACGGTTCTGGGCATCGAGGATCTGTCTGCGTGCAGCACCCCTCAGCGCCTCGGCAATTGTGCCGTCATAGGCATCACGCGGGATGCTGCCGCCGACATAATTATGGCCAAGAAAGCGCAGACGCGGCGGAAGTTCTGGCGACAGCAAGCCCGCGTGATCCTCTGCGCCCGCCCGAAGTACCCCAATTACTGCTGCCAACAACTGGCGCTGTTGGATCCTGCCGCCACCCCTCCGCTCCAGCCAGGTCTCATAGTCGTCGATCAGTGCAACGGTGATATCCACCAGCCGGACTGGGACATCGGCCTGTTCGGTCAGGAAGACCAGAACCGCCGAAGGCCGAGAAGCAGTCGTTGGACGGAGCGCCGGATCAAGCTCGGACCCATCCGTTGGAGGCGTGCCCGCACCAGCGGTGCTATTTCGGCGGTGAAGGCTGCGGCCGGCCATGCGGTCATATCCACGACGAAAGGAATGCCGTCCTCAGTCGGCACGGCAAAGCGGCGTGGCTCAATCAGGATCATGGCTGGAAGCTCATCTTTCACCGCTGGCGGCGGGAATTCGGCATGCCGCCCACGGCTCATGGCGCCGCCCCTTTCGTCGTAAGACCGAAGTCGAAGGCCTCGACGGCGGCGTCAACGATCTCCTGGGCCTCGGCCAGATGATCGAGGTAGATGTAGGTGCTTTCGATCCTCACGTGCCCCATCAGCCGCTGAAGCTTCAAAAGCGGGTCCCCGATCACCCGCCGCCAGGCCGGGCCGAAGGGACGGGAGGCTTCGCCCGTCACCCAGCCGATCTGTTCGCGCAAGAGGAGGTTCAGCATATGGACGGCAAAGCTGTGGCGCAGCATATGCGGCGTGACATGCATGTCTGCGAAGCCCATCGCGCGGCAACGTGCACTGGCCCTCAAGAAGACGACCTCCCAGGCCGCCATCGACATCGGCCGCCCGTCTTCGGTCAGCCACAGGGCCAAAGGTGCCCCGGTTGCCTCATCGACCAGCCGGTGCCGGTCGGCGGCCGAAAGCTGATCAACCGACACCCGTTTGGAACGACCGGATTGCGCGAGCCGCAGCGCGCGATGTTCATACTCTGCGACAGGAATTGCGCGATCTTTGCTTTGGCCATGCCCGTTTCGCAGTTTGCGGCCAACGGCGACATCGCGCTCGATCCCGGCATGGGCCTGCAACTGTTCGATCACGCGGACGGGCAGGCGGATATCGCGTCCGCGGCCCCCTTTCGCGGTTGCTGCCGCCAGACGGAATGCGACAGACTTGGCGGGTTT
>JBBRLL010000128.1:0-3026 GCA_038231395.1 Rhodobacterales bacterium | reverse complement strand
CGCCGCTGGCGAACAGGTGATCCGGCCGCGCCAGGGATAAACCGGCTGGCCGACCGCTGCCGCGCCGTTGGAATAGGGGTTCGGGAGAGCGTTGCCCGCCGCCACATCCATCATCACGAAGGGATAGAAGGTGATCCGCTGTCCACGCACCCGAAGTTCGTGAATCGCCTCGACGATCGAGGCATCGGACGGGGTGCCGCCGAAGGCAGGCTTGCCGCTGATCTGGCTTACCAGCTGCGCGGCCCCTCTCGCCACGCCGTTCACCGACCAGACAGGCGTGGAATTCAGGGCGGCGGTCTCGACCTTGGGCCGGATTTCGCAGGAGGCGCAGCGCAGGTCGGACCCGAACCAAGACACCACCAGCGACACGCTTTCGACCGCGGGGGCCAGCGCCTCCATCCGGTCCAGCGACACCATGAGATCGGCGCGGTGGGCGACGGCATTCACATTTTCGGTCGTCGTCACCGAGCCGTTGGTGACCCGCACCACCGAGGTCGCGTAGGCGAACTCGCCCGAGGCCGGGATCAGCGTCACCGCCTTGACCAGCCCCTCGGAGGTATCGCCATCGGCCAGGGGGGCGAAAATCTCAAAGGTCAATTGCGGGAGGCGATTGCCGAAGGATTCCAGCGCCAGGCTGTCGAATACCACATAGGCCGTGCCGCGATAGGCCGGGGCATTGGCCGCACCCGAGAGCGACAGGATCAGGGGATCGACGCCTTGGGTCTCGGTGCCGAAATACTCTCGCAGGGTCACGCCGGTCATGTCCATCGGCTTGCCGTCCGCCCAGATGCGGCCAACGCCGGTGATTGGCCCTTCGCACAAAGCCACCGCGAAGCTGGCAGAATAGAGCGCCGTCGTCGTGGTGACACCGCCACCGCCGCCTTTCCCACCGCCCTGGGTCGTGGTGCGGAAGGTCTCGACGAAATCGGTGGCCCAGATGATGTTCCCGGCCAGCTTCATCCGGCCGAACAGCCGCGGCACATTGGCCCCTTCGGTGGCCGAGGTCACGCGCAGCGATTCCAGCCGCGCGCCTTCAACCCGCTGATTGGGCGTCATCGACCCGACGATCCAGGCGTCGGCAACCGAGCCCACGGCCGAGCCAATCATGCCGCCGATGGCCGCACCGGACAGGCCAAGGATCGTGCCACCAAAGCCCGCGCCCAGCGCTGAACCAGCGGCCCCCAGAACAAGAGCGACCATTATTCCGCCCCCGGAAAATCAAAAGCAAAGGCCAGCCTGCGCCGCCAGGCCAGCGTCATTTCTTCCTCGATCACCCCGATGCCCTGAAACGCATGGATGAAGGCGGTCGTACCCGTCAGAATGCCGACGTGTTTTGCGATGGCGCTCGGCATCATCCGAAACAGAACGACCGAACCCGGCCCGGCCTCGCCCAGCGCGATCGGTTGCAGCCAGCCCGCAGCGCCCTCGGCCAGCACTTCGGACGGCATCACCTCGCCCCAATCGCGTGAATAGGGCGGCACCGATAGGGGCTCCGGCCCCACCACCTCGCGCCAGATGCCCCGCGCCAGCCCAAGGCAATCGACACCGGCACTCTTAACGCTTGCCTGATCGTGATAAGGGGTGCCCAGCCAGGACCGGGCAGCGGCCACGACAAGGATGGGATCGGCGCGGTTCATAGGACAGTACCGTCATTGGCATTGGAATCCGAGGCGTAGCGGAGCACGGTGTCCTGCCCCGGAATGGTCGGATAGCCGCGGAAATTGGGCACATTGCCGAACTTGGCCGAACAGGTGGCGACCGACTTGTCGCAGCCCGCGCGGGCGAAAAACGTATCGCCGAAGCCGATGGACTTTACGGGCAGGTCCATCAGCACGAACACCGCCACACCGGTGATCAGGGAGTGAACCGCCACTTCGGTGGTGCGTCCCGCATTCGGCCCCGTGGCCCAGGTGAGTTTGCCGAAGCTGAACCATCCATTCACAAAACCGGCCAGACCCGAGGCCTGAAACGTCCGGCCGTCGGTCAAGGAGGATAAACAAGCACGGTGGTGGCAAGTTGGCTTGGCGCCAGATGATGCGCTTTCAGGCGCAAAGCCTGGTTCATGCAGTGACCGGCGCCGGGGCCGACGCGTTCATTCCCTATTTGATGGAGGTCTGAAAATCATGGCGGGCGGTGATCGACTGCAGATCTTCACCTATGACGTTTCGTCAAACCGACGGCGCCGGCGGGTGGCGCGGCTGTTGGAGGAGGAAGCGACGCGTGTGCAATATTCAGTGTTTGAAGCCAGGCTGACAAGGAAGGCGGCGGAACGGCTGATGGCGAAGATCGAAAAGGAACTGGACACTGGCGATAGTCTGAGGGTTTACACTGTCGGGCGGACCGGCGAACGGCAATGCAGCGTGATCGGCGACGGGGTGCCCGTTGATAGCGGGGCGGGATATTGGCTTATGTGATACATTGGGCTCTAACATCCTTGAAATCAGGTTCAGAATCTGGAGAACAGTTTGATGTTGCAAGAGAAAAATTCAGTCTTGCTCGCCAGGATCGCCGGACTCGCGCTGAGATCCGTGATAAAGCGGATCAGGTTCAGATCCGGCCCAGTTTGCATTCTAGAAAACAATGCGCTACAAGGCAGGTGTTCAGCACGACGGCCAATCTGAAGGCCGACTGCACCCAGGCATACTGAATTTTCCTTTCCATTCCTGATGTTCAGCACGACGGCCAATCTGAAGGCCGACTGCACCCTGATGTGTCATCACTTCTTCCTCTTGTTAAGTTCAGCACGACGGCCAATCTGAAGGCCGACTGCACCTGCACTCTGAAACCCTCCGGGTTTGCCGAAGGCCGCCTCAGAGACGCCGTAATGCGCCACATGGGCGCGACGTGAGAGGCCCATGCTGTCCCTATGTGAGATGACGATTTTCTAGGGTCTGTTGACGTTCATCTTGTTCCAATCACGGTTGCGGCGAGAGAGATGAAGGCGGTGAAGCTTTCGTCGGTTTTGCAATAGCGGGTTGCGACGCCTCTGAATTCCTTGAGTTTTCCGAAAAAGTTCTCGATCAGAT
>JBBRLL010000127.1:0-3078 GCA_038231395.1 Rhodobacterales bacterium | reverse complement strand
GGCCGTCGGCAAACCGGCCTCTTGTTCCTTGATCATCCCGATGATCTGCGCATCGGTAAAACGGCTTTTCCTCATTCGTCTGCTCCTTCAAGGTTGCGCAGACTCTACATCAGGCTCAGGGGACCTCCGGGGGGCAGGTCATTCGCAGGAAGGACAGGCATGGAAAAGACGGTTTCCTCTTCGGTCAGGCTGTTAAGGAAGGCGACGATGTCGGCAATCTGGTCATCGGTCAGGTCAAACCTCTTGATTTCCGGTGCAAGAGTTGGGCGCTGCGCCCCACCCGACATGTAGTGGCGCACGACAGCCTCCAGCGTCGGCAAAGAGCCGTCGTGCATATACGGCGCGCGCAGGGCAATGTTGCGCAGGCCCGGCGATTTGAATTTGTAGTCGTCATTCGGGTCCAGCGTGATGCCGCCCCGACCAAGATCATCGCCCGGCAGTCCGATATCATGGAACTCATTGCTGGAGAAATTCGAGCCCTTGTGGCATGCGGTACAACCGGCATCGCCACTAAACAGCTTGAAGCCGCGTTGAGCGGCGGGCGAAATGGCCGTAGCATCTCCCTCGACCCAGCGATCAAACGGAGCCCAACCCGAAACGATGGTGCGTTCATACGTGGCGATAGCGCGTCTGATCGTGGCCTCTGTCATGCCATCACCCGGGAACAGCTTGTCAAACCACTGCTTGTAAACGATAATCCTCGACAACCGTTCAATGACCTGCGGAAAACTGGAATTCATTTCTTTGGTGGATGTGATCGACCCGCTGGCTTGTTCTTCCAGCGAATGGGCCCGGCCGTCCCAGAGCAAAAACTCCCCTCCCCAAGCCTGATTGAGGGTTGTCGGTGCAGAACGCCCCAACGGGATGCTGGCCGCACCAATGGCATGGCCCACCGGGGTTTCCCACCCGAACGAGGGGTTATGGCAGTTAGCACAACTCATATTCTGGGCGCCCGACAGCCTTGGATCAAAAAACAGCATATTGCCAAGACCGGCTATGCGCGGATCATAGGGCGCATCGACGGGGAAAGGGATGGTCAGCGGGCGCTGGTATTCACTCAAACCCGTGCCGGTCGCTTGGAATGCCGTCAGAATTATTGCCATCGCGAAAAGCAACAGAGTTGTTTTCTGCATTTCACCCTCTCTCCGATCCGCCTCTCTTATCTCAGACAGCGGTTACCAATATCTCAACGCCCGAAAACTGGCGAATTCGACGTCGCACCAAAGGCAGGCTGCGCCATGAAGGCGGTGTTGAACACCAAAGCGGAACCGGATCTGCCGTGCAGCCAGCCAAGGCGGCGGAGGTTGCGTTTTTCGGGCAAACCATTTTCCCTGATCCCCTGATATCAGGGCCTGTCGGCGCAATGCCCGCCACTGCGCGCCGCTTGGTTTATGTGATCAAAAAAGATTGGCTGCCCCGCCTCCTCGGCCCGGTGTCTTCCAAGTGCTTGCGCACCAATATGCCGCTTAGAAACGCTAAGTACCTTTAAGCGGAATTTTACGTCAGCCGACTGCACCGGCAGCGCGAAAGCAGCAAAAGACCTGCCCGCTAATCCGCCGTCTCAAAGCAACTGGCGCGACCGTCGGCCTCTACCGTGTCGGCACCAGACTGGATCTCACTGGCATGATCGCGCACAAAGATCGAGGGTTTGGCCGCGTGCCGGTTCTTCGGGTCCGGCAAAACGGCAGCAAGGCGGGCGGATTGCAGCGCGGTCAAATGCGCGGCATCGGTCTTGAACAGCGCCCGCGCCGCTGCCTGCACACCAAAAACCCCTTCGGAGAATTCCGCCTCGTTCAGGTAAACCTCCAGGATGCGCTGCTTGGACCACAACAGTTCCACGATCGGAGTCAAAACCGCCTCCATCGCCTTGCGGATATAGGACCGACCCTGCCACAGAAACACGTTCTTGACGACCTGCTGGCTGATGGTGGAGGCGCCTCGCTTCTGGCCATGGGCTATGGCATTGCGGATCTGCTGCATGTCAAAACCCCAATGCAGACAGAAATTCGCATCCTCTCCCGCCACGGCTGACCGTGCCATACCCGGGGCTATCTGGTCAAAGCTGACCCATGCGCGCTGAATACCGCCCAACCGCGCGCCTTCTTGCCATTGGTAAATGTTGCCGGGCGGCGGCACGAAGGAAAACAGAAAGATCAGCAGGATGTAAAAACCGGCGACCACGCTCAAAGCGCGCCCCAGCCAAGTCAAAACCCTGCGCCACAAAGGGCGCGGGGCACGGGTCACAACGGCAGGTTTCGACGCGCGGGGTTTCTTCTCGGCCATGCGACACCTTAGGCCTCAAGGCCCGACGGTGGTCAAGACATCGCATCACTCGGTTGCAGCAGGCTCCAGCACCGCTTTCAGGCTGGCCTCGTCATCATGGCTGAGCGAGGTTTGCAAGACATGCCCCTTGGCGCGGAACTCTCCCAGCCGTTCGACCACTTTCGCGGCGTTGAACTTGCGCGCCAGAATGAACACAGCCGCGGTGCCGGGCTTCAGTCTTTGACCCAATTGCCGCATGAATTCATCGTCGATGCCCACGTCCGACATGGAGCCTGACAACGCCCCGGCCCCGGCGCCCAGAACCGCGCCCGCCAGCGGGTTCAGGAACAACATCCCGATGAGCAGCCCCCAAAACCCGCCCGAGATTGCACCAAGCCCGGTCATGTTCGCCACCTGATGCAACTGCACCTTGTCGTCCATCGAGCGGGTCACCACGACCACGTCCTCCATGTCCAGCAGATATTCCTTCTGCAAAGCGACGAGTTCCGCCCGCATGGCGAAAGCGATGGTTTCATCTTCAAAAGACACGACGATCAGATCAGACATTTTGACACTCCGTTCAGGTTGCCAAGACGCTGACAGCCTTTGGCAGTCTTCGCCATGATCCATGTCAGCCCGGTGACGAATACAAAAGAAAGGCGGAAAGGTTGCCCCTTCCGTATTCCTCCGGTGAGGGCCGTCTGATGCAGCGTTCTAAGGTGGGCTAAGACGCTGACCTTATGGATGACCGTAAGTTCAGATCACAGATTGAGGTTCTCCCGGTTGTCGACAAAGGTCGGCGGCGAGAGTGGACGG
>JBBRLL010000126.1:0-3102 GCA_038231395.1 Rhodobacterales bacterium | reverse complement strand
TTCGCGACCAAGGCAGTGCGGCGCGATGGTTGCCCATTGGGTGTCAGTCAGAACGGTGCGGATCAAGGTTGCCTCCCATGTTGGCAACCTTGAATCAGTCAGCAGGTGATTTGGGAATCCTCAAACGTCAACAGACCCTAAGGAGAATGCCCAGTAACCTCGCGTCGCCGTGCATTTGCGTCAAGGCGTAAGGAGCCGTGTCAGCATATGGCGGACATGATCCTGGCTGCCAAAAAAGACGGCGAGGACACGAACCCGCTGTTCGGCCTCATTCACGTCGAACCAATATATGGCCCGGTCGATGGTCAGATGGCGCAGGCCCGGCAGCAGATCGTCATGGCTCTCGCCGCGAAACGGCGCCGATGCCAGCCGGGCGGCCTCTTGGCGGATATCGCGGATGCGTGCCTCGCAATGATCCAGCGCCGACTCGACGCTTTCGCCGAAGCCGAGGTAGCTTTCGAACAGGTGGTCGAAGATCAGCGCGAAATCACGCTCGGCTTCCGCCGAGAATTCAATTCTGAACCGCATGTGCGCGGCGCTTTTCACTGATCATCCGGGCGATGGTCTTGTCTATCTGGGCGCCGCTGACAAACGCACCGGCGCTCCGCTGGTCCAGCAACGCCTTCAGCGCCGTCCGGTGCAAATCGTCGTCTTGCATCCGTTGCCGCAGCAGATCGATCCCCTGTTGCAGCACGGCGCTGACGCTGGAATAGCGCCCGGCTTCGACCAGTTCTTTGGCGAAACTGTGCTGTTCATCGGTCAGCGAGATCGAGGATTTCACCGTCATGTTGGCACTCCTTTTGACGTAAAGTAATACCAAGTAGCACTCGCGTCAACCGCCCCGATTGGTGGGCGGGCAATAGGCTTCCAGCGATGTAGGCGCGTAAGTATCGCGATAAACTCCATCTAGTCAGTGACTTAGGAGTTGCTCTCTTTTGGTCTCAGCGGCTGTCTGCAGCCATCGCAACGCAACGGAGACCGCCATGAAGCCCCTGACATCCCACGAAGAGTTCTGCCTGAAGAACGCCGCGCACTTTGTCGCCGCCCGCGGCCGCACTCCCGCAACCCGCACGCGGGAGCAATTCGCGACCCTGCCGGAGGCGCAGGCATTTGGCGCGGCGATCGGCGACGGCCGCACGATGATCTACGCGGTCACCACCCTCGGGCATTCCGCCCACATCACCAACGCCTGAAGGAACCCCATCATGAAAACCAAAGCCCTTACCGCCGCGCAGATCGACACGCTCGCCCAGCGCCTTTCTGAAACCACGATCGAACCGGCCACCAGCGCCAAGAAGGCGGGCGACACCTTCGCCCGCTTGCTGGCGGCAAGGATTGGCGCCGCCCGCGCCGCCCTTGCCTTCGCCTCGATCCAGACTGCGGATACCTTCGATCAGGCCGAGGCCCGGCTGACATTGGTGCTAGACTATGGCAACCCCGATCCTACGGGCGAGCCAATCCCGGCGGCTGTTGACGAAACGAAGGCGGCGTTGGCCCCGGTTATCGGCAAGCGCCGAGCTATTCGCGATCAGGCGCATACTGGTGCGCTGCCGCAGCCGCCGGATTTCTCCAAACCGACGCATGCAAGGTTCCGGACCAAGTTGACCCAGATCGTCGCATTGGCCGAAGCAGGCGACATCGCCGCCCTGCAAGCTTTCGAGATCAACCCAGTCTCTTCTAGCCCCAAGGCGATGGCGCGCTACCGCTACCTATGCGTGATTGCAATCACGGCGCGATCGGCGGTGACGGCATGAAGATCACCCGCGAATTCTGCCCCGGCGACCGCTACGTCTATGATTTCGGGCTGTGCAGCTATGAGAAGGGCTGGGCGCAGGTCGATACGGCGCAGGATGCGTCATATTTCGGCACTTGGGCGAACCCGACCCGGCTGATGGTCTTCAACTATTGCGAGGGCGACACGACCCTGAAGGAGGCCGCATCGCCCGAAGAGTTTGCCGCAGAGCTGCAGGAGATCGATGCTTGGAACCGGGCACACGGCTATGGCCCGGCGAGGATTGATCCGGGGTTTGATCCGGCAATGAAGGCGGCGTTCGTTGCGTTGGTGCTGGAGGAAATGTTGCACTGAATGTGTGGCGCTTCCCTTGGCCAAAGGTGCCGAGATGGTCCGTCCGCTGCACAGGCCAGACTGCCTGACGTTTAGGATCAGTTCAATGCACGCCTCGTGCCCGCAATCGCTCTGGCGTGACGAGGCCGCGTGACAGCATTGCATCGCAGATTGTGTTGCTGATCGTGTTGGCGGGTAGGTAGCGGTCGGAGTTGACCATGTCGGCGTAGAACGCAGCGAGTTCATCGGCGGTGGGCCGGGTGCCCTCTATGCGCTTGGGCTGGCGCTTGTCGGCCGGGGCCTTCGGCGAGGTTGCCGCGACCTGCACATCGCGCTTGGCGGCGCGTTCCATCGCCCGGTCGAGCGCCTTGGGCCCATCGGGCGGGGCAGGGTGGTCCCTCCGGGTTTCGGTGGCGGTCTGGATGATCCGATCCTCGGTGAGGCCAAGGTCGTCGATCCAGCGGCGCACATGGGTTTTGGCTGGCCAGCCCTGCCACCAGGCGGGCAGGGTGCCGTTCTGATCAAGGCCGAGCGCTGTCAGCAGCTCTGCGAAGAAACGATCAAAATCGATTTCGCGCGCTTGCGCGTCCTCCTCCTCCTTTACTGGTTTAGTTAAAGGTTCCCTTACAAGGTTATACTCCGGAATCCGGAGATGGCTTTGGGGAAAGTCCGGAGATGGAACACCCGGAAATCCGGAGTTGGCCCCATCTGGCGATTCCGGAGATGGGTCGCCATTTTCTTCCATGATTTCAACAAAATCCTTCTCCGGATTCCGGAGGCGGTTCCCGCGGAAATCCGGCCTCGAACCCCAAGATGTATCGGGTGGGCTGGCGGCGGTGCGTGCGAGGATTTTGGGTGCGGATACGGTGGATCAGGCGCAGGTTTTCCAGCGTGGCGAGCTGCGGCAGGGTGAGAAGGATCAGAAAACGATCCGGGGGATCGTTTTCCCGACGAACGAGATCCTGCGGAAAGCTTCCGCGTATTTTGCCCAGGTGCGAAAGGCAATGCGGCACTGCTTCAGCAATGCCTGTAGCGGC
>JBBRLL010000125.1:0-3207 GCA_038231395.1 Rhodobacterales bacterium | reverse complement strand
GCCCCCCCACGATCGGCGGCTGACGACTGCCAAGTATAAAACTGTCGATCAACTTCCGCTTCGTCCAAACCGAAGCCGCCCGCGTGGTGATGGATTCCACATTCGACTGATTGGCCTGCGTGGTCTGCGCCTGGATCGGCTCGTCCATATCCAACTTCGACAGATCCATGCCCGTGGAAGCCGAAAACTGCGCCAAAGCCCCATCGGCACTGGCAAAACTCCGATAATCCGCCAACTTGTCCGCCGCCTCCGCATCAGTGCGCCCACAAACGATGGTCGCCCCCACGAACATTTTCAACGGATGCTGCGCGAGCTTGCGAAGATCATCCACCAACGCCTTCACCTGCGGCTTCGAAATCCCATTCACGAACACACATTCCGCATGCGCCGCCGCAAACTGCCGCCCCCGCGTCGAAGCCCCCGCCTGATACAGCAACGGCGTCCGCTGCGGCGTCGGCGCACACAGGTGAATGGCATCCATTTGATACCGCCCCACCCCCTGCACCCGATGCACCCGCGCAGGATCGGTGAACACGCCGGCAGCCCGATCGGCCAAAACCGCGTTGTCCTCCCAGCTCCCCTCCCAAAGCCTGTAGACGGTATCGAGGTAATCGTCCGCCCAGTCATAACGCTCGTCATGCGGCACCTGCACCGGCAACCCCACCGCCCGCGCCGCCGAGTCCAAATACCCGGTCACGATATTCCACCCGATCCGCCCACCCGTCAGCCCATCCAACGTGGACATCCGCCGCGCAAACAAGAACGGCGGCTCATACGTGGTGGTGCACGTCACCCCAAACCCCAGATGCTCCGTTGCCGCCGCCATCGCCGGGATCAGCATCATCGGATCACCCAACGGAATCTGCACCGCCTCACGCAAAGCCGTCTCCGGCCCGCCACCGTACACGTCGTAAACACCCAGCACATCCGCCAGGAAAATCCCGTCGAACAACCCCCGCTCCAGCGTCTTCGCCAGGTCGGTCCAATAGGAAAGCTCGTTATACCGGTGCGACTGGTCGCGCGGATGCCGCCACATCCCCTGCTGGATATGCCCCACGGTGTTCATGTCGAAAGCATTGAGCAGAATCTCACGCATCAAGATGTCCTCTCGGAACGGGGGTCAAAGGCATGCTGCAGCCCATCGCCCAAAAAGTTCACCGCAATCACGGTGATGAAAATCAACAGCCCCGGATACACCGCCAGCGCCGGCGCCGTCGTCACCAACTCCTGCGCGTTGTTCAGCATGTTCCCCCAGCTCGGCGTCGGCGGCACCACCCCGAACCCCAGGAACGACAGCACCGACTCAAACAAAATCACCCGCCCCACCGTGAGGGTAAAAGACACAATGATCGGCGTCGCAATATTCGGCAGAATATGCGTCAGGACCATATAAAACGCCGACCCACCAGAAGCCCGCGCCGCCCGCACATAATCCCGCTCCCGGATCTGCAACGTCGAAGCCCGCACCAGCCGCGCAATCGCGGTCCAGTCAACAATAGAAATAATGACAACAATCCGCCAAAACCCCGCCGCCCCCGAATGCGCGAAATCCGAACTGAACCCCAGCTTCGTAAGGTCAATCGCTCCCAGCACAATCAGCAGCGGCAACAGCGGCAGAGCGATCATCCCATCGGTGAACCGCATCAGCACCCCGTCCAGCCGCCCGCCAAAATAGCCCGCAATCACCCCGATCAGAACGCCAATGATCCCACCAACAAGCGTGGCCAGCACACCCACCAGCAAAGAAATCTGCCCCCCGATCATCAACCGGATCAGCACATCCCGCCCCGCCTCATCCATCCCCAGAAGATGCTGCGCGCTCGGCGGATCGAACCGGGCAAACAGATCCGTCAGATCCGGATCAATGCCCATAAAATACTGCAACGGAAACGCCGCCAGCACGAACGCCAGCAGCGCGCTGAGTAAAAGCAGGCTCGCCATCCCCGTCCGATGCGTCCGAAACCGCCGCCACCGCAGCGTCCAAACCCCAATCGCCGCATCGGCAAACCCGCTCACAACTTAATCCTCGGATCAAGCCACCCATAAGCGAGGTCAGCCATAAGATTGCTCGCTAGCGTCACCAACGTCGCAAACAACAGCCCCGACAAAGCCAGATTGAAATCGTTCGAGAGGATGGAATCATAGATCATCTTGCCCATGCCAGGCTGCGCAAACATCGTCTCCGTCAGCAACGCACCCGAAAACAACGTCCCGAAACTCAGCGCCATCACCGTCACGACAGGGATCATGGCATTCCGCAAAGCGTGCACCAGCACCACCCGCCCCTCGCTGTTCCCCTTCGCCCGCGCCGTCCGCACATGGTCCATCCGCAACGTCTCAATCATGCTGGCCCGCACAAACCGCGTGAACCCGCCGGTGTTCGCCAAGGCCAACGTCGCCACCGGCATGATCAGATGCACGAAATGATCGCGAAAACCGCCATCCCCCACATTGGAAATCCCACTCGCCGGCAACCAATGCAGTTTAACGGCGAACACCAAAATCATCATCAGGGCCAACCAGAACACCGGCACGGAAATCCCGGCAAACGCCCCCAGACTCACCAGCCCATCCACGATCCCGCCCGGCTTCAAAGCGGCCGAAATCCCCAACATCAACGACAAAATCACGGAAATCACAAAGCTGATCAGCATCAGCCTGCACGTAACCCACAAAGCCGGCGCCAACACCTCCAGCACCGGCTGCGAATGCGTCCGCGAGAACCCCAGATCGCCCTGCACCGCCGCCAGCAGCCAATGCGCATACCGATACAGAATGGGCTGGTCCAACCCATAGATCGCCCGCAACCGCGCCACCACCTCAGGCGTGGCCCCAGGATTGGACGCAATCATCACATCCAGCGGATCACCCGGCATCAATCCAATCAGGGTGTAGATCACAAAGCTCATCACCAGCAGCACCAGCAAAGCCTGCACGGACCGTCGAAGAATGAAGTGCGTCATCCCGGTCACTCCGTCCCAAGAGGAAAATGACACGCCACCGACTGCGCAGCAGACAGCGCCCGCAACACCGGAACGTCGATGCCACACAACGCCTCCGCCCGAGGACAACGGGTATGAAACACACAGCCAGAAGGCGGGTTCAAAGGGCTCGGCATTTCGCCCTTGATAACTCCGGAACGCCGAGCCCGCCGCCGCCCAATCCGCGGCACCGCATCCAGCAACGCCCGCGTGTAATGATGCGCCG
>JBBRLL010000124.1:0-3269 GCA_038231395.1 Rhodobacterales bacterium | reverse complement strand
GGAACAAGGCCGTAGGTTGGCTTAACACCGACAATGCCGCAATAGGCTGCCGGAATGCGGATAGAACCGCCTGTGTCCGTACCGATGGCCACGGGCACGATGCCTGCCGCCACAGCCGCAGCCGAACCGCCGCTTGATCCGCCTGCGGTGCGGGTGGGGTCGTGCGGGTTGTTGGTTTGGCCGATTTCGGGATGGGCGATGCCGTAGGCATATTCCAGAAGGTTGGTCTTTCCAAAGATCACCGCCCCCGCCGCCCGCAACCGGGTGACCAGGGCCGCGTCCTGGGTGGCCATGCGAGGGGCGTGGACTTTTGATCCATAGCCGGTCGGCATGCCCGCCACTTCGATCAGGTCCTTGATGGCGACCGGTATGCCGTGCAACGGCCCGAGGTCGCGCCCAGCCGCAAGCTCTGCCGTGGCGCGGGCGGCATCCTTGCGGATTGCTTCGCCCATCACGTTTGAGAAGGCGTTCAGCGCAGGTTCCATCCGGGCCAGCCGGGCCAGCGCGTTTTCAACCACCATGGTCGGGGTAAAGCTGCCGTTGCGGTACCCGGCGCCCAGTTCGGTCACACTCAGAAATGCGGTGTCCATATCAATCTTGCCTTCCAAGCCGTTCAAACAACCGCGCCCAAGCAATCTGGCCAGTCCGAAAACTGGAGAGGCGGAAGTGTTCGTTGGGGGCGTGGTAATCCTCGTCCGAGGTCGAGAAGGAGAAAAAGATCGTGCCGACGCCAAGGTTGCGGGCAAAGACTTCGCCAATCGGGATCGTGGCCCCCATGGCAACGCGCAGGGGCGGGCTGCCCAACACCTCGGTCAGGATGGTTTCGGCAATTTTGAGGGCGGGCAGCGCCGGGTCAAGCGCGAAGGCCGGTGTGCCGGGGCCGTGCTGCGTGACGGTCATGCGGAACCCTGTCGGCAAAGCCGCGTGCAAATGGCGCTGGATGGCGGTAAAGACGTCAGCAGGCACCTGCCCCGGCACCAGCCGACAGGTCATCTTGGCCGAAGCACTGGCCGGGATCACGGTTTTCGTGCCAGAACCGGCATAACCGCCGCTGATGCCGTTGAACTCCAGCGTCGGGCGCAGCCATTGTCGCGTCAGAAGATCGGCGCCCGAGGGCAGCGGGTCAGGCTGGGCCGCGCCAATCTCGGCAAAGTAGTGTGCCGCATCAAAGCCCACCTCGCTGATCGCGGTTTCAATCAGGGGATCGGGGGACAGCGCGCCATCGGCAAAGTCTGCGACCAGCACATTGCCCGCAGCATCATGTAAACTCGCCAGAATTTGGGTGAGGGCGCGGATCGGATTCGGGGCAGACCCGCCGTGACGGCCAGAGTGCAGGTCTTTGCCTGCCCCCTCTACCGTAACCTCCAACGCCACCAACCCCCGGCTGGCCACGGTGACCGAGGGCAGATCGGCCCGCCACATCGCCCCATCCGCCGACACCACCAGATCGCAGGCCAGGCGGTCCTTTAATCGGGCCACTGCGGGGTCAAAGCTGGGGCTGCCGGATTCCTCCTCCCCCTCGATCAGAACCTTGACGTTCAGCGGCAAGGCACCGTTTACCGCCTTGAAAGCCGCCGCAACCATAATGGGGATCAGCAGGGGGCCTTTGTCATCGGACACACCACGGGCATAAAGCCTGCCGTTGCGCAGGGTGGGGTCAAACGGCGGGGTAATCCATTTTTCAACCGGATCAGTGGGTTGCACGTCATAATGGCCGTAGACAAGGATCGTTGGTGCACCGGGAACCGCGCACCATTCGGCCAGCACCAAAGGGTGGCCATTGGTCGCAATCACCTCAACCGCCGGAAAGCCGGCCTTTTGCAACTGGCCCGACACGAAATCCGCCGCCTCGGCAATCCCCGCAGCATAAGCCGGATCGGTGCTGACGCTGGGGATGCGGCAAAAGCGGATCAGCGTGTCCAGCGCCTCGGCCTCGTGTGCCAAAAGCCAGTCTTCAACCGCGCTCATTTCCCGCCATCCACGCCCAGAACCTCACCCGTGATCCATCCGGCATGGTCAGAGGCGAAGAACATCACCGCATTCGCGATATCGTCCGGTTTGCCCAATCGGCGCAGGGCGATTTGCCCGATCAGGGCCGCCTGCCCTTGTTCCCCCATCGCTTCCCATTGCTTTTCCGTGCTGGGGTTGGACCGCACAAACCCCGGCGCCACGCAGTTCACCGTGATGCCAAAGGGCCCCAATTCATGCGCCAGTTGGCGGGTCAGGCCGATTTGTCCGGCCTTGGCGCTGGCATAGGCTTGAATGCCGGTCAGGCTGATCGTCCGCCCGGCTCCGCTGGAGATGTTGATGATCCGCCCATTGCCCTGCCGCTTCATCGCGGGGGCCACGGCCTGTGCCATGAAGAATGCGCCGGACAGGTTGACGTCGAAGA
The DNA here is from genome assembly GCA_038231395.1 of Rhodobacterales bacterium. GTDB lineage: Bacteria > Pseudomonadota > Alphaproteobacteria > Rhodobacterales > Rhodobacteraceae > Stagnihabitans. Next base: position 877 of record JBBRLL010000124.1, on the reverse strand, counting down.
TGTCCTGCCAGTCAGAAGCCGAGATATCCTCGATCGGGCGACCCTTTTGCCCGCGCACCCCGCCTGCGTTGTTGACCAGAATATCAATGCGCTCGTGCTTGGCGGCGATGGCCGAGACAGCGGCCTGCACCGCGTCTCGGTTGCCCACGTCAAGTTCTGCCACCTCACACATGGGGCCACACAGGCGCTGCGTTTCGGCCAGCCCGTCGGTGTTCACGTCAAGTGCCACAACATGCGCGCCGCGCGCCGTGAACGCCTGCGCCATGGTGCGGCCAAAGCCGTGGGCCGCTCCGGTAATGATGACCGTTTGCTGATCGAAGCTGATGTTCATGCCGGGCCGACCTTTCGCGCCGCGGCCAGCACGGCAAGATTGTCCATCGTCAAGTCGCGCTGACCGTTTTCGATGTCCTGTATCAGGGTTATCAGATGGGCGGTCAGCGGCGTGCGGAAGCCGTGCCGGGCTGCGACCTCGACAATCGGGCCAAGCTGGGCCAAAACCTCGGTCTTGCGTTTGCGGATGGCCAGATCGCGCCAGATGCCGGAATGGGATTTCGCCGATTTGCGGTTGTGGACCACCATGTCGTTAAAAGAGGTGTCGATCAGCGTCTGACTGGCGCCGGGGCGGAAGGCTGCGGGATCAAAGCCGTCAAACGCCTCGGTCCTGATGCCTTCTGCGGCGGCAACCGCGCCAACTTCTTGCCCCAGACGGGTCAGCACGGCGCGGACATCGGGGTTGGCCAGCACGTCTGAAATGCTGTCATTTGTCACCGCCGTGCCAAACAGCAGCGCGCCGTAAACCAGTTTGCCCCACAGATAGCCCCAGATGTTGGTCGTCAGCACGGCTTTGGGTTCAAAATCCTGCATCAACTGGTGCAGC
>JBBRLL010000123.1:0-3320 GCA_038231395.1 Rhodobacterales bacterium | reverse complement strand
GCCACTAGACGGTAGACGAAGACGGCTTTGGTCTGGCCGATGCGGTGGGCGCGGTCCATGGCTTGGCGCTCGACGGCGGGGTTCCACCACGGGTCGTAAAGGATGACGGTGTCGGCTTCGGTCAGGGTCAGGCCGACACCACCCGCTTTCAGGCTTATAAGGAAGATCTGCGCTGACCCGGATTGAAACCGCGTTACCGCGCCATCGCGGTCCACGGTGTCGCCAGTCAGCCATTCATAGGACCAGCCACGCGAGGCTATATCGGTTTCGATCAGGCGCAACATTTGCACGAATTGCGAGAAGATGAGGACCTTGCGGCCTTCTTGAACCAGCGCCTCCAGCATCTCCATCAGGCGGCCCCGCTTGGCGCTTTCCTCAAGTCGGGCCCCGTCTTTCAGCAACAAGGGATCGCAACAGGCCTGCCGCATTTTCAACAGGGCATCCAGAATGGTGATCTGTGAGCCTTGCAGCCCGCGCGCCGCGATGGCCTCACGGACGCGGGCGTCCATCGCCATGCGGACGGTTTCATATAGCGCCTGCTGCTTGGCACCCAACGGGATCAGTTCGGTGATCTCGGTCTTTTCGGGCAGATCAAGTGCCACCTGATCCTTGGTGCGCCGCAGAATGAAGGGCTGGATGCGGCGGTTGAGCCGGGCTTGTGCTTGGGTGTCGCCCTCTTTCTCGATCGGCAGCAGCACCTGCGCTCGAAAACTTTTGCGGTCGCCCAGCAGGCCCGGCACCAGCCAGTCAAACAGCGCCCACAGGTCGGTCAGGGTGTTTTCCATCGGCGTGCCGGTCAGCGCTAGTCTCATCCGGGCGCGTATATCGCGGATGCGCTTGGCGGCGGTCGAGGCGGGGTTTTTGACGGCTTGCGCCTCGTCCAGAATGGCAAGCTCCCAGTCGCGGCTTAGCAGGATGTCATGATCGCGGTTCAACAGCGGATAGGTGGAGATCACCAGATGGGCGGCGTCGATCTTATCGAACAGGGCTTTTCGATCATTACCTTGCAGGACCAGCACCTTGAGGTCGGGCACGAATTGCGCGGCTTGGCGCGCCCAGGCCCGGGCCAGGCTGGTGGGCACGATCAGAAGGCTTGGATGAGTGGCACCTTCCTGCAGGTGGCATTTCGCGAGCAGGGCCAGAGTCTGCAAGGTTTTGCCCAGACCCATATCATCAGCCAAGAGGCCACCAAAGCCGGTGTCAGACAAGGCAGCAAGCCAACCATAGCCCAAGCTTTGATAGGGCCGCAGCACAGCATCCACGGCAAGCGGTACAGGGATGGCATCGGGCGATTTCAGGGCATTGAGGCGGCGGCCAAGGTCGAGCAGCTCTGCACCGCCTTCAAACGGAATGCCGCAGCCGGCCAGGGCCTCGGCCAGATCCGACACTTGGCCAGCCTCGCCCGGATGGATCCTGGTCATCAGGCCAAGGCTGCGCAGCAAGACCCGCAACAGGTCCGTCATTTGCCGCAGATCGACCTGCGCATGCCGCCCGTCGGGCATTAGTAAATAACAGGGTGTAGCAGCCACCAAGGCTTCGAATTCGGGTGCTGCGATTTCATCATCACTGAGGTTGGGCGGCAAGGCGGCAAGGATTTCGGCGACCAGCGGGGCAAGATCGGCTTCTTGGGCGCCGGCCTGAAGGCTGAGACCGAAGTCGAACAACCCGCCCGCCCCGCCAGACCCAATGCGGGCCTGCACCTGAACCGGCGCGTCGGTCAGCGGACAAGGCCAGCTCTCATCAACCTCGATCCGCCAACCGGCCTTGCGAAGCTGCGGGACACGCTGGCCAAGAAACTGCAAGGCCGGGGTCAGGGTCGTGGAAAATGCCAGCCGCTCGCCATCCCATTCGTCTTCGACATAGACGCGGTCCCCGGCTGCGGCTTGTTTGCCAAAACTGTATTGTTCCAGCGCTTCGGCCGGCAGCGCGCCGCGGCCTTGCAAGGCCCGATGTGCCGCAGTCTCGGCCGCCGCATCGCGGTGCAGAGTGACGATCGTCTCAGCTTCTTTGAAGCGCAGCGCCTGCCCGGAACCGGCTTGGGCGATCTGGCCACCGTAGTCGAACTGTAAGCGCAAGGCGGGTTGGACGACTGATTTCTTCTCGCGCCGCCAGGCTTCGCCAATCTGCCGGTGCCCGCGCATCCCGAACAGCCGCAGGATCGGAACCGGGTCGCGGCCTTGCCGCATCTCAACACCTATGGCCTTGGGCGCGGGGATCGTGCGGGTTTGCAGCCCCATCAGCCGGGCGGAGACTTCCGCAGCAATCTCGGCCGGAATCTTGGGGGCGCGCAGTAGAACCTGAAGCTGCGCCGGATCTAGAGTTGTCTGCAATACGCCAAAGGCGCCGCTGGCCGGATCAAGCCAAATGGGGCTGGCCGCAGGCAGGGCGATCAGCGGCTTGGAGGTTTCAGAGTCCAGCAGGCGCAATTCCTGAGTTCCGCCCTCCTGCCCCTGCCATTGAAACTCTGCCGCCCGAGGGGCTTCTTCATGCAGGAATGGGCCGTCGCGTTCTTCCCACCGACCGCGCCCGGTGGCCGCGATCGCGCGCAAGATCGGCAGCAGATCGGGCGGGCCATCGGGCAAAAACCTGGGCCGGTAGGCGTGGTCATAAGATCCGCTACCATTGGGGGCCACCCCCGCTGCCTCAAGATCGCGCAAGATCTCCAGATCCTTGTGCCGCACGAACTGGGGTCGGTTGTCATTGTTCTTCAGGCGCTTGACGTCATAGCGGCTCGCCTTGTCCGAAGGGCGGCCATCCGCCAGAACCCCGGCTTTCATCACCGTCACCGAGACCTTATCGCCGCTGAGACCCAGAACATAGACCAGCCGGTCGCGCACGGCAGCCGGATAATCGGGTGCCGCTTGGTCAGGTTGCACCGTCCGCGTCACCGCCTCCAGCCATTGCTGAATAGCCCAAGGCAGAGTCCGGACTGGTGCAGCAGGTTTTTCGTCCATCGCCATTGGCAGCGGCGCTTCCGTCATGGCGAGCCGCATTTGAAAGACAACCACCACCGCCACCATGTGCTTACAGAAAGAACCAACCGGGCAGGAGCACGTCCCCTCAAGCCGCTTGAGCCTGAGGGTGCCATCAAAGCCAAGCGATATCTGAACCTCATAGACCTCGCGATACGACCCGGAAACGCGCGCGGTCAGGTGGCCCCCGGACCCTATGTCAGACAGGCCGACAACGCGCCCTTCACGTGCATAGACCATGCCCCGCGCGATGCTCGCCGCATCAAACCATCGATCCAAAGACAGCTGCAATCCAGTCTCCTTGCTGGGCAGAACCTAATGGGATGCGCCCGCGAAATGCAACGTCGT
>JBBRLL010000122.1:0-3323 GCA_038231395.1 Rhodobacterales bacterium | reverse complement strand
GCAGCACATTCACGGCGACACCGTTCAGGTCGTGGAAGTAGCGGGTCAGCAGGTTTTGCGCGGTCATCAGGCGGTAGGCGGCAGAGGCGCGCATGTCGGTCAGGGGCTGGAAATCTTGCACAAAGGCGGGCAGGGCAGTGGCTATTGTTGCGGCACTCCAGTGTTGGTTGATGAGTGCGGTTTCGACATTGCTGGCGCGTTTGGGGGTGGCGGCCATGCCGCCGAAGGCGATGCGGGCTTGGGTGATCTTGCCTTCGGCAACAGTCAGGTTAAAGCAGCCGAGGACGGCAGAAATGTCCTGATCGAAGCGTTTTGAGATTTTGTAGCAGCGCAAACCGGGGGCGTCGGACGGGATCGAGATGCCTGCAACAAACTCGGACGGGCGGCGGTCTTGTTTGCGGTAGTCGAGAAAGAAGTTTTCCAAGGGCATCGAGCGCATCTCGTCCCCGCGTCTCAGGTGGAGCGTGCATCCCAAGGCGATCAGGGCCGGGGGGCCGTCACCGATGGGTGAGCCGTTGGCGATGTTGCCCCCGATGGTGGCGGCATTGCGGACCTGAGTGGAGGCGTAGCGGCCGAGCATCGCGGCGAAAGACGGGTGATGCGGGGTCAGGGCTTTGCGCAGCGTTTCAACCGTGACGCCCGCGCCGATGTGGATCTGGCCGCCCTGACGTTCGATGTGTTGCAGGTCGGTGACGGCATTCAGGAAGGCGATGGGTGCCAGGGTGCGCAAGTGCTTGGTGACCCACAGGCCGACATCGGTGGCCCCGGCGATCAGGGTGGCATCTGGGTTGTGCAGATACCATTCTGCGAGATCATCGCTGTTGGTGGGCCGGTATATTGGCGGGCTGCTCGCCCCGCTGGAATCCGAAAGGCTGGCCCCCGCGCCAAGGGGGCTTTCCGCCCCCTTTGGAACCCCTGAGGATAGTTCTGGACTGATGAATGGGGAGGAGAGCCAGGCCGGGACCGGGGCGGCTTCGACGGCTTGGGCGGCGCGGATGATTGGGGCGTAGCCGGTGCAGCGGCACAGGTTTCCGGCCAGTGTCGTATCGTGGTCGGTGTCGCGGTTCAGGTGGGCTGTGGCCATCGAGACGATGAACCCGGGCGTGCAAAAGCCGCATTGGCTGCCATGATGGGCGATCATTGCGGTCTGGACCGGGTGGGGTTCGCCCTTTGGGCCCGTCAACCCCTCAACCGTATGGACGGATTTGCCGTGCAGTTGCGGCAGGAAAAGGATGCAGGAATTCAGGGCGCGGGCACCGCTATCGTCGGTGACCATGACGGTGCAGGCGCCGCAATCGCCCTCATTGCAGCCCTCTTTGGTGCCCTTGAGACCGGCGGTGTCGCGCACATAATCCAGCAGGGTTTCGGTCGGGTTCACGTCATCCATGTGAACCGGGGTTCCGTTCAGTAAAAACGCAACCTGAGCCATGATGTGTCCTACCGCTGTCACTGAAATCCAGACGCGGCCCCCCGATGCGGCGGAAGGGGGCGGCGTATCATTTGACTGTGACGCGGGGGGGGATGTCCAGCATTACCTTTTTGCGCCGGGCGAAAGGTCTTTCTTTGGTTGCCTGCGAATGGGGCAGGGTTTCGCTTTACCTGATGCTCGGCTAGGCTGGGGGCATGACAAAACCGCGATTCATTCACCTGCGCGTGCACACCGAACATTCCCTGCTAGAGGGGGCGGTCCCGGTCAAGAAGCTGATCAAGCTGGCCAAGGCTGCCGATATGCCTGCGGTGGCCATGACCGACACCAACAACATGTTCGCGGCACTGGAGTTTTCGGTGACGGCTTTGGCCGAGGGGGTGCAGCCGATCGTGGGTTGTCAGGTCGCTGTCGCCTATGAGGTGGCGGGGCAGGGCGAGAAGGTGAAGGCGGCTGCTGCGGTCGTGCTGCTGGCGCAGAACGAGGCGGGCTATCTGAACCTGATGAAGCTGAACTCTTGTCTTTATATCGACAAGGCAGGGGCGCTGCCGCAGGTCACGCTTGAAGAGTTGGAGGGCTACGCCGACGGGGTGATCTGCCTGACCGGTGGCGCTGACGGCCCCATCGGGCGGACGGTGCTGGCGGGTCACTTGCCCAAAGCGCGCGCGCTGCTGCAGCGGTTGGCGCGGGCCTATCCGGGCCGGTTGTATGTGGAATTGCAGCGCCATCCCGGCGAGGGCGGGGCTTTGCCAGAGGGTGAGGCAGCGAGCGAAGCGCCGATGGTCGAGATGGCCTATGATCTGGGCCTGCCTTTGGTTGCCACCAACGATGTCTATTTCCCCAAATCCGAAATGTACGAGGCGCATGACGCGATGATCTGCATCGCCGAGGGTGCCTATGTTGACCAGACTGCCCCGCGCCGACGCCTGACCGCGCAGCACTATTTCAAGTCCGAGGCGGAAATGGCTGCCTTGTTTGCCGACCTGCCGGAGGCGTTGGAGAACTCGGTTGAGATCGCGCAGCGCTGCGCTTTTGCCACCTACAAGCGCAAGCCGATCCTGCCGAAATTTGCTGATGACGAGGTAGAGGAACTGCGCAGGCAAGCCTCTGCCGGGTTGAAGGCGAGGCTGGCGATTATTCCCCATGCGGTGAGTGTGGCGGAATACGAGGCGCGGCTGGAGTTTGAGTTGGGCGTGATTGAGAATATGGGGTTTCCCGGCTATTTCCTGATTGTGGCCGATTTTATCCAATGGGCCAAAAGCCACGATATTCCGGTCGGGCCGGGGCGCGGCTCGGGTGCCGGGTCGCTGGTGGCCTATGTGCTGACCATCACCGATCTGGACCCGATCCGTTATGGGTTGCTATTTGAACGCTTCCTGAACCCTGAACGCGTCTCGATGCCGGACTTTGACATCGACTTCTGCATGGACCGCCGGGAAGAGGTGATCCAGTACGTTCAGAAAAAGTACGGGCGTGAAAAGGTGGCGCAGATCATCACCTTTGGCGCCTTGCTGTCCAAAGCCGCCGTGCGCGATGTGGGCCGGGTCTTGCAGATGTCGTATGGGCAGGTGGACCGGCTGTCCAAGATGATCCCGGTTGAGGGGGTGAAACCGGTCAGCATCACCAAGGCTTTGGCTGATGAACCCCGGCTTCGTGAAGCGGCGAAAGAGGAGGTCGTCAAGCGCCTGTTGGGCTTTGCCGAGCAGATTGAAGGGCTTTACAGGAATGCCAGTACCCACGCCGCCGGGGTGGTGATTGGCGACCGGCCTTTGGATGAATTGGTGCCCTTGTATCAGGACCCAAGGTCAGACATGGCGGCCACGCAGTTCAACATGAAATGGGTTGAGGCGGCCGGCCTTGTGAAGTTCGACTTTCTGGGCCTTAAAACGCTGACGGT
>JBBRLL010000121.1:0-3359 GCA_038231395.1 Rhodobacterales bacterium | reverse complement strand
TTTTCCCGAGCCGGATTCCCCCACCAGACCCAGGATACGGCCGCGTCCGACTTCGAAACTCACACCGTCAACGGCCTTGACCACACCGGCCCGAACCGAAAACTCGGTGCGCAGGTCTTTCACCCGCAACACCGGTTCGCTGGTGGGGGCTGCTGGCCTCGTGGCGGCGCTCATCGACTGCGCCTCGGATTGAGAACGTAGCGGACCTGGTCGCCCACCAGGTTGATCGCCACCACCGTCAGCATGAGGGCCACGCCCGGGTAGACCGAGATCCAGTAGCGCCCGGACAGCATGAACTGGAAACCATTGGAGATCAGCGAGCCGAGCGACGGCTGGGTGAGCGGCAAGCCGAGCCCCAGGAACGACAAGGTGGCCTCCAGGGCGATCGAGTTGGCTACCTGTACCGTTGCGACGACCATCAAGGGCGGCAAAGCGTTGGGCAGCAAATGCCGGAACAGAACATGGCTGGCGGGCAAGGGCGTTGCCAGCGCCGCCTCGATGTAGTCCTTTCCGCGTTCTGCGCTCGCCGCTCCGTGCGCGGTGCGGGCAAAGTATGCGTATTGCGCCAATGCCAATGCCACCACCAGTTGCATCAGACCCTGGCCGAGCAAGGCCACCAGCACCAGCGCCATCAGGATCGCCGGGACCGACAGTTGCAAGTCGACGATCCGCATGATCAGCGCTTCGATGCGGCCGCCGTTATAGGCGGCCATCAATCCGACGCCACCGCCCAGCAGCAGTGCGAAGGTGCCAGCCGACAGGCCCACCAGCAGGCTGGTGCGCAGCCCGTACAGGATGGCGGAATAGACGTCACGTCCGGCCGCGTCGGTGCCCAGCCAATGGACATAACCGCCCGGCCCGGTTTCGCCCGGCTTCAGGCGCGCCGCAGCCAGGTCCAGCGTGGCCTGGTTGTAGGGATCCTGAGGCGCAATCAAGGGGGCGAATATGGCCATCAGGACTACCAGCACGATGACCAGCAGCGCCACCATGGCGACCCGGCTGCGCCGGTAATCGGACCAGAAGTCGGCCAGACGGGTCCAGCGGCTTTCAACGACGCGACTCATGATGCCGCCCTTACCCGAATACGGGGATCGAGTTGTCCGTAGACCAGGTCGATGATGAAGTTGATAACCACGAACAACAGCACCACCAGAATCAGATAAGCCACCATCACCGGGCGATCAAGCACCGTGATCGAATCGATGATCAGCTTGCCCATGCCGGGCCAGTTAAAGACGGTTTCGGTCACCACTGCAAAGGCCAGCGTGGAGCCGAATTCCAGCCCGAAAACCGTGACGATCGGAATCGAAATGTTCTTCAGTACATGCAGCCCCACGACCTTGGCCTCGGATAACCCCTGGGCACGCGCAAAACGCACATAGTCCGAACTCATGACTTCGACCGTACCGGCGCGCGCCAGGCGGATCAACAAGCCGAGCTTGAAAAGGGCCAGATTGAAGGCCGGCAGAATCAGGTAGCTCCAACCCTCCATCGACGTGACCGACAGCTTGATGCCGAGCACATCGCTGACCGGGCCGCGCCCGCCCGACGGCAGCCAGCCCAGTTCGACAGCGAACGTCATGATCAGCAGCAGCCCGACCCAGAAAGTCGGGACACTGAAGCCCAGCACTGACAAGCCCATGATGAACTTCGACGAAATCGCATCCGGTTTGTAGCCGGCCCACAAGCCCAGCGGAATACCCAGACAAGTTGCGATCAGCATGGCGCATACCGCCAGCTCCAGGGTGGCCGGCAGGCGGGTAAAAATCAGATTGGTTACCGGTAGCCGGTAGATGAACGATTCGCCCAAATCGCCCCTGAACACGTTGCCCATGAAGATGAAGTACTGCTCGAACAGGGGCCGGTCAAAGCCGTAGCGCTTGATCAGGGCGGTACGCAAAGCCTGGTCGGACGCCGGATCGATCATGACGTCGATCGGGTTCCCGATCGCGTAGACGCCGACGAACACAATGACCGACATGGCGGCGACCACCGCAAGGGCCTGCAGCAGGCGCTGAATAAAAAAACCGGTCATGCGCGTCCCCGCGACGGTAAGAATGGAAAAGCGAAATAGCTGCGGGTGGTGTCAGGCGCGCCCGACACCACCCGCATGGGACCCGGGTTAATTCTTGGGTTTGATCTCGTAAGCCAGCGTTTCCTGGTCAACGCGTGGAGCGAACGTCAGCATGCCTTTTTTGGCCGCCCATATGGTTTGCAGTTGTACCGTAGGGATTAGCGCCCGGTCGTTCATGGAGAGTTCAGACACCTTCTCAAACAGAGCCCGGCGTTTGGTGTCGTCCATTGCCGCGCTTCCTTCTTCCAGCAAGCGGTCCACCTCGGGGTTGGAATAGCCTTGCTTGTTGAAGGCGCCCAATCCCTTGGTGGCGTCCGCAGTGTGCACCAGCGAGCCGTAGGTATAGCTGGCCTCGCCCGTCAGCGTGCCCCAACCACTCATCCACAGGCTGTAGTCGCCCTTTTGCTGCGCCGGGAAGAACACCGTGCCGTTGAGTGCGTTGGCGTTGATTTTCAGTCCCGCACGAGCCCACATCTGGGACAGCGCTTCACATACTGCCGAGTCGCCCGGCAGGCGGTTGTTGGTGCAGAAAAAATCCATCTCGAAGCCTTTCGGGTATCCAGCTTCGGCCAGCAGCTGCTTGGCTTTTGCAACGTCAAATGCACGCTCTGGCAAATTCTTGCTGCCACCGAAGAAGTTGGCGGGCATCAGCTGGTTGGCCGGCCGGCCCAGGCCTTCGAGCACAACACGCACCAGCGTCTTGCGGTCCACCGCAAGATCCATCGCTTCGCGCACCTTGGCGTCGCGCAGCGGATTGGCAGCAATGTCCTTGCCATCCACTTTGGCGGGCTTGGGCAAGGTTTCCTTCACGTTCGGCACGACGTTCAAGATGTAGATCGTGTCGGAGATGAAGGTGTCCAATGCCCGATCCTTTTGCATCGACGCATAGTCGGTGGCCGGTACATAGTTCGCCAGATCTACCTGACCGGACTTCAACGCGGCCATGCGCGCCGGATCACTGGGTATCTCTTTGCGAATTACTTTTTGCCAAGGCTGCTTCTCACCCCAATAGGCATCGAAGCGTTCCATCACCATGTCGCCTTTGGGTGACCATGAAACAAACTTGAAGGGGCCGGTGCCGATTGCTGCCTTGCCGGAGTTGAACTGTTCGTTGCGCGCTTCCATTCCGACCGACTTGGGTACTACAAACAGCCGAATGAAGTCATTGGGCAGCGTGGGCGCTGGGGCTCTGGTTGTGACGTGCAGGGTGTACTTGTCAATGACCTTGGTATCTTTCACCTGTTTGGTGTAGATCGTCATGCTCATGGGGCCGGTAACGACCGGA
>JBBRLL010000120.1:0-3527 GCA_038231395.1 Rhodobacterales bacterium | reverse complement strand
CGCGTCAGCTACACGGCTGACTTGGGCTATGAAATCTTCTGCGACCACATGTCCGTCCGCCAGCTTTACGACACCCTGACCGCCCACGGCGCTGACCTTGGCCTGCGCGCCTTTGGCATGCGCGCCATGATGTCGCTGCGGCTCGATAAATGGTTCGGCAGCTGGGGGCGCGAATTCTCGCCCGATTACACGCCCATGGAAACCGGCCTTGACCGCTTCATCCAGTGGAACAAACCCACCGACTGGATCGGCAAGGCCGCAGCCATGGCCGAAAAAGCCAAAGGCCCAAGCCGCAAACTGGTGCCCATCGTCATCGACGTGTCAGACGCCGACGTGGTGGCATGGGAGCCGATCTGGCTGGACGACAAGGTCGTTGGCTGGTGCACCTCGGGTGGCTACTCGCACTGGACCGGCAAATCCGTCGCGCAAGGCTTCATCCCCGCCGACCGCGTGGCTGACGGCCTGGAACTCGAGGTTGAAATCCTGGGCGAGCGCCGCCCCGCCCGCGTTCACTTGGCCCCGATCTGGGACGATCAAGGCCGCATGCGCGCCTGAGCCGGGTCCCCGAAACGGGCGACATGGCCGCGGCACATGTATCCTTGCCGTCCTCAACACGCCTCGTGCATGCGCGGGTCGGAAACCTCTGCACGCGTCACTGATGCCCAAATGCCAAACCTCCGGTAGTTTTGCGACCGCGGGCGGGTGAATCCTCCGCTCGTGTCGCGGGCGCGGGTGTGTGAAACCTTCGCCTGCATCGCGGCTGCGCGGCGGCAATCTCCGCTGGTGCCCCGGCTGCGCGGGTGTAAAACCTCCGCATCTGTTTCAGCCAAAGGGAGCTTCCGTGTCACACCTGACGATCCTGATCCCTGCCGCCGGAGCCTCGTCCCGGATGCGTGGTCAGGACAAACTGCTGTTGGATATTGACGGCCAGCCGCTGATCCGCCGCACCGCCATCACTGCCCTTGCAGCACATCCCAAAGTCGTGATCACCCTGCGCCCACAGGATCACGCCCGGACCTTTGCACTCCACGATTTGCCCCTCAAAATCCTGACCCTTGACGATGCCGCCGAGGGCCTGTCCGCCTCGCTCCGCGCCGGTGCTGTCGCCTGCAACGGGCACCTGATGATCCTGCCCGCCGATATGCCCGATCTGACGCCCGATGACCTGCGCGCCCTGATTGCCGCCGCTGACCTTGAACCGCTGGCCATTCTGCGGGGCACCGCTGCCGATGGCACGCCCGGGCATCCTGTGATCTTCCCGCCGGACCTGCTGCCCGCCTTCGCCCATCTGCGCGGTGACGCGGGTGCCAGAGCAATCCTGCAGGCAAACAAAGCCCGCATCCGCCTGCTGGCCTTGCCAGACGCCCACGCCCTGACCGACCTTGACACGCCAGAGGCCTGGGCCGCCTGGCGTCAGACCGCCAGCAACACCCGCGCTTCATGAGCCTTCAGGGTCTGACGCGCTGACGGATAGCCTGCGGCGTTCAAATCCGGGAACAACGCCGCAATCTCGGCCCGTTGTCCGGCATCAATGTCGCCCAGAGTACGGTCGGCGGGCTGGAAGCTTTCGCTCCAGCAGCCATCGGCCTGCACCAACTCATGCGCGTCAAACAGCAGATGCAGATACGTCACGCCATAGGGAAAGGCCTGTCCCACCCCCGGCAAGGAGGTCAAGTGACCGGCGGCGACCAGCACCTGCGCGTCGCCAAACAGCATCTCCGCCCGCCCGGCCTCGACCAGCATGCGGTGTTGCGGCGACACCAGCATGTCGCGCTGCGGCTGATCGGCCCCCAATGCCCCGGCAGCAATGCGGATCGGGCGCAGCCGGGGCTGCACGATCAGATCGGCCAAAGACAGGTCGCGCCGCCCGATCCAACGCAAGGGTTGCAACCCGTGATCCAGTGTCTGCACCAGATCGCCCGCCACCAAATCCTCCACCGCAACCGCACCCGTTTCGGTCGCGATCAACGTGCCGGGGGTGAAGCAGGCCAACACCTTCTCGATGTTCGAGAAGGCCATCGAGCCTACCACTTTGCCCTGCGCATCCAGAAACTCCACGGTGCCATTCTGGTGGTTTGCCGGGTCATAAAGGATGTTGGTCAGCGACCAGCCCCAAGCCGACAGGTCCAGCGTGTCCTGAAAACCTGCACCGCCATCGACCGTATCGCCGATGCCGCCTTGGAAAGTGTCATTGCCGTCGCCGCCAAAAAGCACATCGTTGCCGGCTTCTACTGCGAAAGACTCGTCATGGCCATTGCCGTAGATGGTGTCATCACCAGCTCCGCCTGACAGAATGTCGGTGCCCGCGCCCTCATGCAGAACGTCGTTGCCGTCCCCACCATAAAGCGCGCTGTTGGCATCGCCGCCAAACAGCGTGTCATCGCCCGCGCCGCCCAACAACGTGTCACTGCCTGCGCCGCCGGCAAGCACGTCGTTGCCGGTGCCGCCGTCCAGCACGTCATTGCCGGTGCCGCCGTCCAGCACGTCATTGCCAATGCCACCAAACAGCGTGTCATTCTCAGAACCGCCATACAGCGTGTCGTTGCCGGTGCCACCAAACAACAGGTCGTTGCCCGCATCGCCGGTCAGCGAGTCGTCCCCGGCGTCGCCATAAACCGTGTCGTTGCCATCGCCGCCACCGACGACATCATTGCCGTCATCGCCATGCAGCAGATCGTTCCCGGCGTCGCCATAAACACTGTCGTCGCCGGTACCGCCGCTGACCATGTCGTTGCCAAGGCCGCCGTAAAGCAGATCGTTTCCGGCATCTCCCGTCAAGCTGTCTGTGCCGTCGCCGCCTAGCACGATGTCGTTGCCATCGCCGCCGGTGACCGTGTCGTCGTCAATCCCGGCGTCGATGCTGTCATTACCAGCACCGCCGTCGATCAGGTCAGCATCGTCGCCGGTGCGGATCGTGTCATCGCCATTGCCGCCAAAGACCGTGTCCTTGTCGTCTTTCGGGTTCGGATCGGTCGCATCCGGGATCGGGTTGAAGCCAGAGGTGTCGATCAGATCATTGCCATCGCCGCCATCCGCCAGATCGGCGCCATCGCCGCCGATAAACGTGTCATTGCCCGCGCCACCGTAAAGCAGGTCATTGCCGGTGCCGCCGTCAAGGCTGTCATTGCCGGTCCCGCCATACATCAGGTCATTGCCAGCGTCACCCGTCAGCGAGTCATCACCCACATCGCCATAAACCGTGTCATTGCCATCGCCGCCATAGACGACGTCATTGCCGTCATCGCCGTGCAGCAAGTCGTTGCCCGCATCGCCCGACAGCGTGTCATTCTCCGTCCCGCCATAAAGCGTGTCGTTGCCGACCCCCCCGTACAGCAGGTCATTGCCAGCGTCGCCCGTCAGCGAGTCATCACCAACATCGCCATAAACCGTGTCATTGCCATCGCCGCCAGTGACGACGTCATTGCCATCATCGCCGTGGAGCAGGTCATTGCCCGCATCGCCCGACAGCGTGTCATCGCCTGAGACGCCATAAATCGGGACGTAGCCGTGCCCCCCGAGAAGCTGGT
>JBBRLL010000119.1:0-3545 GCA_038231395.1 Rhodobacterales bacterium | reverse complement strand
GCTCAGCGGTGCCGCTGCGTTCGCTGCGATGTGGCAGCGTATGCCGGGGTTTCAGGGACTGGGGCGCCTGATCGCCGTGCCGCCTTTCACGCTTGTCGCGGAGTTGGCTTATCGGGTCTTTCTGCGCGTGCGGAAACTTTGGCGCTGAACCATCAAGGCACCAGCCATGTGGCGTGGCACTCTCCGGCAGCGTTCCACGTGAAGGCTGCGCGCCGATGCCCCGCATGATTGAGCCATAGCCACTCAATCCGATAAAACGTGAGGGACAGCACGGCAAAATTTGCGGCTGCGACGTCGGGGTTGTCAGGAGCGTTCGGCGGCGCAGGCACCGGCGTTCCGGGCGGTGTCTGGACGGAATAGACCAGCCGGCTCATGGGCGGCGTGCGCGCCCAGGCTTTTTGCGCCACCGCATCATCCACGTGGATTTCAGCGATCGCGTCGAGCCGAAGCTGGATGCAGGCGGATTGATCGTAGACGTGGAGCGCGACACTGGGGTTGGTCTGGATCTCGCGCATCTTGGAGGCGCGACGGTCTGTGTGGATCGTGACGCCGCGCGCGGCTGGCTCGAACCCGCGCAGCACGACGGTGCGAAGGCAGGGGTGCCCGGCCGCGTTCACGGTGGCCAGGGTGGGGGCGCGAAAGGCGCTGCGTCGGTCGGCCACGCCGCGGCTGAACAGACGCAGGGCGGTGGCCAGTATCTCGTCGAGCGAGTCGGCGTGGGACGGGCGTTCCTGCATCAGAGTTGCAGGTGGATGAACACGCCTGCGGCGACGACGAGCTGCAGGATATTAGCCACCACCGATACGCGGTGTCCGCGGTCGAAGGTTCGTTTTGCGGCGGTGTCGCCGGATTGTGCCAGGTCGCTTTGGCGGTTCAGCGCGGGCATGAGGCCGAGCATCAACCAGAGTGTGATGACGGTCAGCAGACCGACGATGCCGGCATCGACGGGGCGCAGGGGGATGAGGGCCATGGCGCAGAGGCCGGACGTTGCTGCCAAATAGCGGTAGTACCAGGGGAAAAGCACCCGGATGAAGGGGCCGGCCTGGGCCATTGGCAGGCGTGTGAAGACGTTGGGGGCCACGATGGCGGCGAAGAATACGATGCCGCCCAACATGAGGGCGAGTGCGAACAGGGCTACGATATGAAGCGTGGTTGTCATTTCGGGGAAGTCGGGTGTTTTGGGGCTGTGGCAAGAGGGTCGCATCGCCTGCCGGTCATTCCGGTGTTGGAGAATGTGGCGACGCGGGGATACGTTGGGTGTGCTGCGAAGGAGTGGCCGCCGCCGTGGGGTTGGTGGTTTGCAATCAAGTGCGCCCCGGTCAACGTGGCGTTGTACCGGGAGGGGGTGGACCATGCGCAAGATGTTGTTGCTGGCTGCGGCCGTGTTGGTGCCCCTTGGTGGGGCGCGCGCCGATATCGCTATTTCTTCGAATGATGCGCATACGGTTTTGGTGAATGGGGTTGGCTCTCCGGCGCAGAACCCGCCGCCGGATACGATCAGCGTGATCGATCTTGCGAGCTATCCGCCGAAGGTGATTGCGACGGCCAACGTGCCGGGCTCGGTGGCTGGGCCGCCGATGGCGGTGGCGATTGCGGCGGATGAAAGCTGGGCGGTGGTGACGGGGGCGACGAAGCTTGATCCGGCGGGGCCTGGTGGGTTGAGCCTGGATAACCGGGTGTCCGTCATCGACCTTACGACAAATCCTCCGTCTGTGGTGCAGACGCTTACGGCCGGCCTGGGTGGGGCGGTTGTTCGGTTCACGCCGGATGAGAAACTTGTGTTGGTGGCCAATCGTGGGGCCGGGACGGTTTCGGTCTTTTCGGTGAAGGACAAGCGGTTGGAGCCGGCTGGGACGTTGGATACCGGCAATCCGAAATCCGGGT
This sequence comes from Rhodobacterales bacterium, assembly GCA_038231395.1. Classification (GTDB taxonomy): domain Bacteria; phylum Pseudomonadota; class Alphaproteobacteria; order Rhodobacterales; family Rhodobacteraceae; genus Stagnihabitans. The sequence goes on along the minus strand of JBBRLL010000119.1, from coordinate 1,661 downwards.
CGTCTGGTCTAGTTATTCTGCCGGATGGCAAGCGCGCGCTGTTGACGCGCGATGGGGACCATCTGATCAACGTGCTGCATATCGATGGCACCAAGGTTACGATTGATCCGCGCCCGATTACGTCGGGGCTTGCGCCTTACACCATCGACGTCAATGCGGCCGGCACGCTTGCGGCGGTGGGGAACATGGGGCGGGGGAATGGTGATTTCGACACGGTGCAGCTGATCGATCTGGCGACGACGCCGTTTCGGGTTGTGTTTTCGGTGGCTGTGCCGCCTTCGCCGGAGGGGGTGAGGTTTTCGCCGGATGGTCGGTTTTTGGCCATCGGAAGCCAGAACGGCAGCAACAAGGCGGAGGGGTTTCCGTTCCGGAACGCGCAGGGGTTGCTGACGATGTTTGCGGTGGAGGGGGCGCGGCTACGGGAGGTGGCGCAGGCGCCGATTGGGGGGTGGTCGCAGGGGTTGGCGTTTTCGCGGGACGGGACGGTTTTGTTGGCGCAGAGCATGGTGGAGCGGGGGTTGGATGTGTTTCGGTGGGATGGGCGGGTTTTGACGCGGGGGGTGCCTATTAAGGTGGAGGGGGGTGCGGCTTCGATTGGGTCGTCGTGGCGGTGATTGGGAGTCCAGGGTGCAGGAGACTTTAGCGTGATCTAGCAGCCTGTCGGATTGGCCTAATTTTATGTCCCGACTTGAAATTTTCGCCAACATAGCGAGTGGTAATTGATTTAATATTACAATAGTCTCATGCGATTTGGTCAAATGTTTCGTCAACCGCCTGAATCCGACAGGCTGCTAGAGACCAATTTTGGGCTTTGACTAGCGAGGTTTTTGGAAGTGAGTCGTTGGCAGGGCCGCACGATGCGACCAAAATGCTGCAAAGGCCAAAATGAGGGGATAAGCCTGCGCCCGAAGAAACGTAGGCGCGCTCACTTTTTGCATCGACTCCGCACGGGAGTATCCGCGATATCGTAATATGCTGCGCCCGTTAATCCGATTCGGATGTGGCACCACCTGGATCGGGCCGACTAGTGCATGGCGGGACCTTAGGGTGCCCTCGATCCGACCGGATACACTGGAGTAAGGATAGCCTAGGCCTCAGCCTGTATCGGGGATCTAGACCGCGCTCTACTGGATCGCAGGGGCTGACCTTCTGGGGGATTCCCCATGAATAAGGATCGTTGGAGCTCGCGCAGACCGTGTGGGAAACGCATCAGAATCTCTGACATCGCACTTGCGTTTAGAAATCCTCAAATCTCGCAGATGATGCGTGTTGTTACGTTCAAAAACGAGCTGCGTTCGCCGCTCAATGGTCGCTAAATGCCCCCTCGAGGTCGCGTCCGCCATACAGGAGGCGATCGATGATCACGTGGTTCAAGTCGGCGTGAAATGCGATGGTCACCCGGTTCTCGAAGCCGGCAACCCTCAGGCCAGGCCGGATGTCGTCTCGCTGCGTTCCCCGTTCGGCGAACATTGCGAAGCTCAGGCATGCGGTCTGGATGCGTTCGACATAGGCGAGCGCGCTGTCGAGGCCGCCACGAGGTGCTATGTCGTCGTAGATCGCGATCAGGTTAGTCTGGGCCTCGGGGGAGAACACAACCTCACGCGTCACGAGGGTCTTTCAACCGTTTTGCGTGGCGTGCGCGCAGGTTTTTCATCACGGTC
>JBBRLL010000118.1:0-3642 GCA_038231395.1 Rhodobacterales bacterium | reverse complement strand
CGCCCGCGGGGCGTGCGCTCGCGCATCGCTTCCAGCCGGGTGCAGATCGCCTGAAGGGTGGCGTCTGGATCCGCGCCCTTGATAGCGGCGACGATGGCGGGCAGACGGTCGTTCGTTTCGCGTCGTTCGGCGCGGGCCAACACCGTATCAGGCAGAAAGCCATCGCGAACATAGGCGTTCACAGCGCGAAGGAGGCGGCTTTGCGTCCAGCGCTGGGCCTCGGGCAGGGGGCCGTTGATGATGCGCAGCACGTCCTCCCACGCCATGTCGGGCCGCAGGCGGCGCACATGGGGCACCCAGTCCTGCGCAGTTTCATTCAGTCGCTCCATGTAGCCGTCCTGCCGCGCCAGTCGAACCTTGCGAAGGGCGGCAGGGTCTTTGGCACGCAGTCCTGGGTTCCCGCCAACGCGCCCTTTGGTGCGCGCGCTGGCAAGGCCGGCTTTAGTGCGTTCCCGGATCAGGGCGCGCTCGAACTCGGCCGCGGCACCCAATACCTGCAGGGTGAACTTGCCCTGCGGTGAGGCGGTGTCGATCGGGTCCTCGATGGAGCGAAAGAAAGCGCCCTTGGCCTCCAGCCGCTCGATCAACTCCAGCAGATGCGACAACGACCGCGCCAGCCGGTCGATCCGCACCACGACCAGAGTGTCGCCTTTGCCGATCCGCTCCAACACGCGGGCCAGCACCGGCCTCGCACGATTGCCGCCCGAGGCTTGTTCCTCAAAGATCTCGGCGCAGCCCGCAGATTTCAGAGCCTGCGACTGGGGCAGGGGGGTCTGATCGTCGGTCGAGATGCGTGCGTAACCGATCAAGGGCATCAAAAAAGGTCTTTTGCAATTTCACATGTCGCCATTAAACGACGGTTTTCAAATGACTTTCTACGATTACTGCCAGAGCCTGAGTGTCAATCCTCTTGCTTGGGCAGCCATACCGCCGGCTCAGGTTGTGGTCTTCTTCGCATGGCTTCAAACTCGGCCATGAATTCATCGGTAGGAATGCTGGGCCGCGGATCGTCGGCTGCGCTCAAAATCCGGCGCTTCAGCAGTTCCTGTCGCAGATCCAGATGTGGTTCTAGCTCGCGAGCTTCATCGAGAAGAACGAAGACCGCTTCGGACGGATCGAGGAACATGCCTTGCTCGATCCGATCAAGGAGCCACAGAGCGAGTTCGGGTGGCAAATATGCCTGAAATCGAAGGCCGCCCTCTGATGTTGCGTGACGCACATTCTGAGCTTGCTGCTTTGACCAATCTCTTAGTTCATTGGGTGGCCAAGTTCGATCCTCCTCCTCTGTCATTGGTGATGCTCCTTGTTTCGGCACTGCATTTACATCGATTTTCCCGCCGGGATCAGATGAAGGGCGGACTTGCCACTGTTCACCGCATCCACAGACAAACGGCGATCAAAGGTCGCCAGCACACCGCCACGGACCTTTGCCAGAGCCAGAAGATACGTATCCGTCACCTGTGCAGAGGTCAGGATCCGGCTTGGTTCAACAGCTTCGGACCCGACAAGGCTGAAATCCTCTGCCCAGAAGATGTGACCGGGCAAGGCACGCAGTTGCGCCACGATCCCGGCAACAGCGGCGGGAGAACCGGGCGAGTTTGGATACTTTGGGTTGCCGAGAATACGCACCACGCCATTTTCTGTTATCGGACATGTGGCCCAGGACGTGTGACCTGTTGCGGAGAACCAGGCATGCGCATCGTCATGGGCGACATGGCCCGGATCGATCAGGGCAATCATGACGTTCACGTCGAGAAGATAGGTCACGGGGCCTCATCCCGAAGGGCGTTGACGAAGTCCATGGTCACAGGGGGGGAGTCGGGGCGTGATGCCAGAAGTGGAATGCCGTTGCGTTCGGCCTTGGCGATGGGTCGTTGCAAGGATCGCCGCGCCAGCTCGGATACCACCTCACCCAAGCTGCGCCCCTGTTGACCCGCGATTGCCTTGGCGGCAAGCAGGACATCATCGTCGAGGGAAAGGGTTGTTCGCATGTGAGCATCTCCGCGCATCAATCATCACGCATCATATGGGGGATTGGCCAGAATCATCAAGGGCTGAATGTCGGCACATGAAACTGGAAGCCTTACAACCCGGCTGCTTTGGTCAGGTTGACCCTGAACCTGTCGCGGCGGCGCTGATAGCGTCGGGTCATTTCGGCGGAGGCGTGGCCAAGTTGCTTCTGGACATAGCGCTCATCGACCTCGGCGCTGCTGGCAAGGCCTGCGCGGAGGGAATGACCGGAATAAAGCCTGATCCGCTCCGCTTCAGGCAGGTCGGGGCGAATGCCGGCCTCTCGGACGCAGTCCTTGATCAGGCGGGCAACATGTTTGTCGGAAAGCCTTTCGCCGGTCGCCTTCAGCCCGTTGCGCGAGACGGCGACGAAGATCGGGCCAAAGTCGATGCGCGCAAAGTGCAGCCATTGGCTCAGGGCGTGCACGGGGCAGGTCTGATCAGAAGAGCCGCGCCCGATTTCCACCTCACGCCAACCGGTCTTGCCGCGCAGGGTGATCAGCGCGCCATTCTCCAGGACCTGCACCTAGCCGCCCGAGTCCGGGGTGTCATCCTTGCCGTGGTCGAGAGAGACAATTTCCGAGCGCCGCAACCCGCCCGCAAAGCCAATGAGCAAGATCGCCCGATCACGCAAGCCGCGCAGGTCGTGGGTCAGGGTGGCCAGCATATCGCGGATATCCTCGGGCAGGATCGCCTCTTTCTGCACCGGAGGCCGGGCGTGCTTGCGCCGGATGCCGGCGAGAACGGTGGCGATGTGACGGTCCTTGCGATCAAGCCGTTCGCCTCGTTGCGCATAGCCCCAGCCGAGGCCCGACAGCCGTCGCTCGATCGAGGCCACCGACAAAGCAGGACCTTTCCCCTGTGGTGCGGCCAGGTCGGCGATATACAGGCCGATCAACGCGGGCGACGGCGGCAGCGGGTCCGCACCGCGCATCCGGCACCAACGTGCGAAGGAGGCCCAGTCTTTGACATAGGCCTTAAGCGTGTTGTCAGAGACCGCCTGGCGCGCATAGTCCCGCGCCGTCTCGACCAGACGGTCGAGCGCGCCTGACCCCGCAAGGTGAGAGGGCAGGGCGATTGCGGACGTGTCGCTCTGGCTCCAGTCATCGGAGTCAGGGTCATTTGGCATGTCTGAAGGCGGTGTCCGGGGCGTTTTGATCTGTCGTTCTTGTTCCATCGCTGGACTCTAACCTGTTGTTATTTCGGGATTCCAGTTCTTGTTTCATCCTTGGACTTTAGGTTCATTGATGGATTTCAAAACTTGGTCAGTCGAGCGGGCTTAGAAGATAGCTTCTAGTTGTCGATGCCGCAGGCATGCAAAGTGTGTTGTTCTTGTTCGCCATTTTCTCTCGCTGCTGCCGAGTCCGGAGTTTGAGCAATAGCCCGGTCCACCGGTCAAATGGAAACTTCGCAGGCGAGAGGGCTGTTTTGGGGCGAATCCGGCCATGAACCTGGAACGACAAAGCCATAAGACAAGCATACTCTAACTGTGTCCGATAATGCAAACTTATTGGACATAATAGCGCTGACAACCAGACGGCGGAAAATGCGAAAATATCTGGCCAAAAGCGCCGTGTCAGTTTAGGCTGCGGGCATGGCAAAAACGAAGCCCCACCTTTTGGATGACAGTCT
>JBBRLL010000117.1:0-3967 GCA_038231395.1 Rhodobacterales bacterium | reverse complement strand
GGACTTCGCCACACAATGGCTCTGGACTTACAACAACGACCGCCCGAACATGGGCATCGGCGGGATGACACCCGCAATGAAACTGAAAATGGCCGCGTGAATTCTACGAATGCACCCCGTTAAAAATGGGGGGATTACCCCGGGACAGGGTGGGGGTTGGGACGGGGCGAAGGTTGGGACGGGGCGAAGGTTGGGACGGGGCGAAGGTTGGGAGGGGGTGGAGGTTGGGACAGGGTTGGGACGGGGCAGAGTTTGGGACAGGGTGGAGGTTGGAGCGGTGAAGGCCAGGGCGCGGTTCTAGGTTGGCGGGAAGTAAAAGTCGGGGCCCACGTGAAGCTGGCGTCTTTGGTGTGGGCGCGCGGGCACGCCGTCGGGCCAAGGTTCGGGCTTGAGGGGTCGGCTGGTTGCGGGCTAGGGTGGGGGTAAGTTGAACGTGGTGTGGTGGAGGGTGGCATGGAGTGGCGTGGGCGGCGGCAGAGTGGGAATATCGAGGACCGGCGCGCTGAAGGCGGCGGTATTGGCGGCAGTTCTGGCGGCGGCGGTCGCGGGGTTGGCATCGGCGGCCTTGGTGCTTTGGCGATCGTGGTGGTCGGCTGGTACTTCGGCATTGACCTGACGCCTTTGCTGAACGGCGGTAACGTTCAGTCCAGCGCACCCGTCACCCCGCCGGATCCGGCCGCCAGCGAGTTTGTCGCGGTGACCCTCGGCGATACAGAGGAGGTTTGGGCCAAGGTCTTCAAAGACCAGGTTGGCCAAGCCTACCATCCGGTGACGCTGGTCCTGTATTCCGGGGTCACGCAATCGACCTGCGGCACTGCCTCCGGTTCGACCGGGCCGTTCTATTGCCCGGGCGACAAGAAGGTCTATCTGGACACCGCTTTCTTCAACACTCTGGCGCAAGACCTTGGGGCGAAAGGCGATTTTGCCATGGCTTACGTGGTCGCGCACGAGGTCGGCCATCATGTGCAGGACGAATTGGGGATTTTGGGCCAACAGAACAAAATCCGGTCGCAGGTGTCAGAGGCGCAAAGCAACGCCATCTCGGTCCGGATCGAGTTGCAGGCCGATTGCTTTGCCGGGATCTGGGGACGGGGTGCGCAGGCGCAGTTCGGCTCGATCCAACCCGGCGACTTTGAGGAGGCGATCAACGCGGCCAAGCGGATCGGCGATGACACCTTGCAGCGCAGCGCGGGGCAAGTGCCGATGCCGGACAGCTTCACGCATGGCACCTCTGCCCAGCGGTCGGCTTGGTTCCAGATCGGGCTGAAGTCCGGGCAGATCAGCGCTTGCGACACGTTTTCCACGCAAAACCCCTGAACCGAACGCCAGAATTTCGCCAATCGCCGGAAATTCCCGGGTCGGGCGCGTCTTGCAGCCGTTGACGCCGCCGCTTGCGGCATTTAAACCCCCAGCCAGTGCGGGCGTGGCGGAATGGTAGACGCGGCAGACTCAAAATCTGCTATCGCAAGGTGTGTCGGTTCGAGTCCGACCGCCCGCACCAGATTTTATGAAGTTTATGTGTAATATCAGTGTATTAATGAAATGCTGACTTTTCGTATCCCCCTATTTGCCCACCTTTAGAAGCGTGCTAGGCAGGAAAATCGGCTCGTCGACTGGTGGCGGAACCCCCTAGCACAAAACTTCTCAGTTCGAGAGGTGGAGCGCGAGTTACCCGCTTCGGGAGATTTCCAGACAACAGCACGCCGTTTGGGGAACGTCGGCTAAAGCGGCTGGAAAGGCGGAAGCCGTCATACTAGCGGTAAATTTCTTTTGGCAGGAACTCACAAAGGATACTTCTGCCAATTTATCGCTAGCAGCTCTGTTTTCTGCTTCCAACTGAGGCCCTCAATGGCGGTTGTCAGGCCAGCTCAAGCCACCGCCGCGAGCCGGATGTCCCGCACCACCGCGACGATCCTTTGCACGTCTTCAACGGGGAAGACGCCGCTGATGCCTTGATCGCTCAGATCGGTGAATGGGCTGGGTCGATGGTGCCGCGTTCCGTGACACTTGTGACACTTCATTCCTACATTCCCCAACTTAGAAACGATACATACATCGGTTCAATGCCAAAAAAAGTATATGTATCAATTTCCTAGACGTTCCATGTGGGTTTGAAGTGTCACAAGTGTCATTGGTGGAGGCCAAGGTGTGCGCCACTTACCGCCTAGACAACGAAAGCCTTTGGCTCTTAGGTTTCCGCCAGCAGTTGAATGGGGATGGCATGGCAGCGATTGACGGCGAACCGGGGTTAGAAGCAAGTCTTTTCAAAGCGGCGGACAAGTTGCGTGGCAGCATGGAGCCCTCGGACTACAAACACGTCGCCTTGGGGCTGATCTTCCTGCGCCACATCTCCGGCTCGTTCGAAGCCAAGCGGGAAGCTCTGCTGGCGGAATATCCAGATGGAGCCGAAGACCCGGACGAATACGCGGCAGACAATGTCTTCTGGGTACCGTCTGAAGCGCGGTGGTCCTATCTGCAGGCCAGCGCCAAGCAGCCTTCGATCGGCAGATTGATCGACGAAGCGATGATGGCCATCGAGAAGGTGAACCCGATCCTCAAGGGCGTTCTTCCCAAGGATTTTGGCCGCCCAGCCCTTTCTGCCGTCATGTTGGGCGAGCTGATCGACCTGATTTCCGGCATCGCCCTCGGCTCCGAAGGCGGCAAGGCGCGCGATCTTCTGGGCCGGGTCTACGAATACTTCCTCGGCCAGTTTGCAGGTTCCGAAGGCAAGCGCGGCGGCGAGTTCTACACCCCGCGCTCTGTCGTGCGCACGATGGTCGAGATGCTGGAACCGTACAAAGGCCGCGTCTATGACCCCTGCTGCGGCTCGGGCGGCATGTTCGTGCAATCGGAAAAGTTCATCGAGCAACACGGGGGCCGTCTGGGCGACATCGCCATCTATGGCCAAGAGATGAACTATACCACATGGCGCCTGTGCAAGATGAACCTCGCCGTGCGTGGCATCGACGCCGACATCAAATGGAACACCGAAGGCACCTTCCACAAGAACGAACTGCCCGACCTGCGCGCTGATTTCATCCTCGCCAACCCGCCGTTCAACATTTCCGACTGGGGCGGCGACAGGCTGCGTGAGGATGCCCGCTGGAAATACGGCATCCCGCCCGCTGGCAACGCCAACTACGCGTGGCTGCAACACATCCTGCACCAGTTGTCCCCCACCGGCACAGCGGGCGTGGTGCTGGCCAACGGCTCGATGTCCTCCACCCAATCCGGCGAGGGCGAGATGCGCCGCGCACTAGTTGAAGGTGAGATGGTCGATTGCATGATCGCCCTGCCGGGGCAGTTGTTCTATTCCACACAAATCCCCGCCTGTCTGTGGTTTCTGGCCAAGGACAAATCCAACGGCACCGCCCGCGACCAGAAACTGCGCGACCGTCGGGGCGAGGTGCTGTTCATCGACGCCCGCAAACTGGGCGTGATGGTCGACCGCACCCGCAAGGAGTTCACTGACGCCGACATCGGGAAGATTGCCGACACCTACCACGCGTGGCGTCTGGGTCAGGGCTATTCGGATGTGCCGGGTTTTTGTAAATCCGCCAGCCTTGAGGAAATTCGGTCCCACGGCCACGTCCTGACCCCGGGGCGTTATGTGGGCGCCGAGGAAGCCGAGGCCGATGATGTGCCCTTCGCCGACCGCTTCGCCGCGTTGCAGGAAAAGCTGGAGGAGCAGTTCGCACTGTCCGATCAGTTGAGCGCCACGATCAGGGAGCGGCTGGCGGGGGTGGTCGGGCTGTGAGCGTCGAAGAACTTCTTGGTCCGCTACCTATTGATTGGAAATACCAAACTCTAGGCGACGTTTGTTTGAAAGCAGGGCAATCGCGTTTGGCCTAAGCATCTGCTAACTGTTTGAGAAGGCTGAGAAGAAACGCATCGCTCCAACCCGCCCGCTTCAGTTTGATCGAGAGCGAGCCCTTTGAGGTGTCCCTGCGGGCGAGGTCGAGGGCGC
>JBBRLL010000116.1:0-4044 GCA_038231395.1 Rhodobacterales bacterium | reverse complement strand
GGTTCAGTTGCCCGAAGGCACCGAGATGGTGATGCCGGGCGACAACCTGAAGTTCAACGTCGAACTGATCGCCCCGATCGCCATGGAAGAAAAACTCCGCTTCGCCATCCGCGAAGGCGGCCGCACCGTCGGCGCCGGCGTGGTCTCGAAAATCCTGAAGTAACCGATACTGGGCGGGGGAAACCCCGCCCGCGTTTCACGACCGTAACTCAATGGAACCTATTGGTCGGGCTGTCGCCTCTCTTACGTTCCGAAGGAAAAAACTATGCAAGGTCAAACCATTCGCATTCGGCTTAAGGCCTTTGATTTCCGCGTTCTGGATGCCAGCACGCTGGAAATCGTCAACACGGCCAAGCGCACGGGCGCACAGGTGCGCGGGCCGATCCCGCTGCCGAACAAGATTGAGAAATTCACCGTTCTGCGCGGTCCGCACATCGACAAGAAGTCGCGCGACCAGTGGGAAATCCGGACGCACAAGCGTCTTCTTGACATCGTAGACCCGACCCCGCAGACCGTGGACGCGCTGATGAAGCTCGACCTGGCCGCCGGCGTCGACGTCGAAATCAAAGTGTAAGGAGCGGACACCATGCGCTCTGGCGTTATTGCAAAAAAGCTGGGCATGACCCGGCTGTTCCTTGAAAATGGAACGCAGGTGCCGGTCACGGTCCTGCAACTCGACAGCCTTCAGGTTGTGGCGCAACGGACGAACGACCGGGATGGCTATACGGCAGTTCAGCTTGGTGCCGGTACGGCCAAAGCCAAGAACACCACGCAGGCGCAGCGTGGGCACTTCGCCAAAGCGAATGTGGCCCCCAAGCGCAAGATCGCTGAATTTCGCGTCACGGCGGATTGCATGATCGACGTGGGCGAAGAGATCACCGCGAACCACTATTTCGCCGGTCAATTCGTTGATGTTGCAGGCACGTCTTCGGGCAAAGGCTTTCAGGGTGCCATGAAGCGTCACAACTTTGGCGGTCTGCGGGCCAGCCATGGCGTATCCGTTTCGCACCGTTCGCACGGGTCCACAGGCCAGTGCCAGGACCCTGGCAAGGTGTTCAAAGGCAAGAAAATGGCGGGCCACATGGGTGCCGTCCGTTCGACCACGCAGAACCTGCAGGTCGTGCGCACGGATGCTACCCGTGGTCTTTTGATGATCAAGGGTGCGGTGCCCGGCCACGCGGGTGGTTGGGTGACGATCAAGGACGCGGTCAAGAAGCCGCTGTCTGAACTCGCCATCATTCCGGCAGGCTTGTTGTCGCACGCTCGCGCTGCCGCCAAGGCCTCTGAAGCTGCCGCAGCGGCTGCCGCTGCCGAAGCTGCCGAAGTCGAAGCAGCCAAGATTGCCGCTCAGGCCGCTGAGCAAGCGGCCCTTGATCAGCAATCTGTCGAGGCCGCGCTGAAGGGTCCGGAACCTGATGCGGTGGACGAAGCCAAGCCCGAAGGCGGTGAAGCATGAAACTGAACGTCATCACGCTGGATGGGACTGCCGTTGGCACCATCGACCTGAACGAGGCGCTTTTCGGTCTTGAGCCGCGCGCCGACATCCTGCACCGCGTTGTTCGTTGGCAGCGTTCCAAGGCGCAAGCCGGGACGCACTCCACGCTGACCCGCGCTGAAGTGTCCTACTCGACCAAGAAGATCTATCGCCAGAAGGGCACCGGCGGCGCACGCCACGGTTCCAAGAAAGCTTCGATCTTCCGTCACGGTGGTGTCACCAAAGGCCCGCAACCGCGCAGCCACGAGCATTCGCTGCCCAAGCAATTTCGCGCTTTGGGTCTGCGTCATGCGCTGTCGGCAAAGGCGAAAGCTGGTGAGCTGGTGATTTTGGACACGGCCATGATGGCCGAAGCCAAGACCGCCAACCTCGCCAAGCACGTGCAGGAACGTGGCTGGAAGCGCGTTCTGGTCATTGACGGTGCGCAGGTCAACGAGAACTTCCTGCTCGCCTCGCGCAACATCGAAGGTCTTGACGTGCTGCCGACGATGGGCGCGAACGTTTATGATATCCTCAAGCGTGACACCCTGGTGATCACCAAAGCGGGTATCGAAGCTTTGGAGGCCCGTCTGGGCAAGGTTGGGCTGAAATGAGCGCGAAACCCGAACACTACGACCTGATCAAAAAGCCGGTCATCACCGAGAAAGCCACCATGGCGTCGGAGCATGGCGCGGTTGTCTTTCAGGTTGCGATGGATGCCACCAAGCCGATGATCAAAGAAGCCATCGAGGCGATTTTTTCGGTCAAGGTGAAGGCGGTCAACACCACCATCACCAAAGGCAAAAAGAAAAAGTTCCGTGGCCGCGCTGGCGAGCGGAGCGACAAGAAAAAGGCCTATGTCACCCTTGAAGAGGGTAACACTATCGACGTCTCCACAGGCCTCTGATAGTAAGCCGCGAATCTGATGGCCCCGGTTCTCCGGGGCCATGGATTTTGAGACAGCAGCTTTGGCGATCCTATCACCAGACCTGTGACGGAAAAATAATCGGGGAGCTTCGGCGCCCTATAACCTCGGGTCCGCAACGCCGGACCTGCCAAAACGGAAGACAGAAAGCATGGCACTTAAGTCGTATAAGCCGACGACGCCTGGCCAACGCGGGTTGGTTCTGATCGACCGTTCGGATCTGTTCAAAGGCCGTCCGGTCAAAGCCCTGACTATGGGTTTGATCAAGACGGGTGGTCGGAACAACACCGGACGCATCACGATGTGGCACAAGGGTGGTGGTGCCAAGCGCCTTTACCGTGTGGTCGATTTCAAGCGCACAAAATTTGATATGCCAGCGGTGGTAGAGCGGATCGAGTACGATCCCAATCGCACGGCCTTCATCGCCCTGGTCCGTTATACGGATGGCGAACAGTCCTATATCCTCGCGCCGCAGCGTTTGGCGATTGGCGACTCGGTTGTCGCCGGTGCCAAGGTTGACGTGAAGCCCGGTAACGCCATGCCCTTTTCGGGTATGCCCATCGGTGCCATCGTTCACAACGTGGAGCTGAAGCAAGGCAAGGGTGGCCAGTTGGCCCGCGCTGCCGGCACTTACGCCCAATTCGTCGGTCGTGACGGGGGCTACGCGCAAATCCGTTTGTCCTCGGGCGAACTGCGTATGGTCCGTCAGGAGTGCATGGCCACCATCGGTGCCGTGTCCAACCCCGACAACTCCAACCAGAACTTCGGTAAAGCAGGTCGTATGCGCCACAAGGGCGTGCGCCCGACCGTGCGCGGTGTTGCGATGAACCCCATCGACCACCCGCATGGTGGTGGTGAAGGCCGGACCTCTGGTGGCCGCCACCCGGTGACGCCGTGGGGCAAGGGCACCAAAGGCAACAAAACCCGCAAGAACAAGCACTCGGACAAGCTTATTGTCCGCTCGCGTAACGCGAAGAAAGGGCGCTGATCCATGGCACGTTCTATCTGGAAGGGCCCGTTCGTCGACGGTTATCTGCTGAAGAAGGCAGAGACTTCGCGCGCTTCGGGCAAAAGCGAAGTGATCAAGATCTGGTCGCGTCGGTCTACCATCCTGCCGCAATTCGTTGGTCTGACCTTTGGGGTCTACAACGGCAAAAAGCACATTCCGGTCGCGGTGAGCGAAGAAATGATCGGCCAGAAGTTCGGTGAGTATTCGCCGACCCGCACCTATTACGGTCACGCCGCCGACAAGAAAGCCAAGAGGAAATAAGCCATGGGTAAGGACAAGAATCCGCGCCGCGTGGCGGAAAACGAAGCACAGGCCGTCTGCCGGATGCTGCGCACGTCGGACCAGAAGCTGAACCTCGTCGCCGGTCTGATCCGCGGCAAAAAGGTGGACAAGGCTTTGGCCGACCTCACCTTCTCCAAGCGCCGGATCGCGGGCGAAGTGAAAAAGGTTCTGCAATCGGCCATCGCCAATGCCGAAAACAACCACAACCTCGACGTAGATCAGCTGGTCGTCGCCGAAGCCTGGGTTGGCAAAAACCTGGTGATGAAGCGTGGCCGTCCGCGGGCACGGGGTCGTTTCGGCAAGATCATGAAGCCGTTCAGTGAAATCACGATCAAGGTCCGCCAAGTCGGGGAG
>JBBRLL010000115.1:0-4052 GCA_038231395.1 Rhodobacterales bacterium | reverse complement strand
CGGGATGATCTCAGACGAAGGCGGCAGTGTCAGCAGGACAGCTCAGAACGAAACCATCACCAGACCCGCCATCGTGCGGCCGATTCCGCACGCCGAAAAGCGCTTGACAGGGACGGCCCCGTTACCGAAGTCTGGAGCCTATGGTCAGGACCTGCAGAACGTGATCTCCATCGCGATGCTGTCCGAAGGCTGGGACGCAAAGAATATCACGCATATCATGGGTCTGCGTGCATTCACCTCGCAGCTTCTGTGCGAGCATGCGGTCGGTCGAGGACCGCGGCGGGTTGTCCAGGTATCTGGCTTTGCCGTCCATGGAGATTTTGATCTTGGCCCGCTTCAGCCGGTCGGTCCAGTCGAAAGACGTGAACTGACTGCCCTGATCGGTGTTAATGATCTCGGGTGGGCCAAACTTGTGAATCGCTTCGTCCAGCGCCTCAAGGCAGAACTCCGCTTCCAGCGTGTTGGAGATGCGCCAGGCCAACACCTACTGCGTGAACCCGTCCATGATGGCCACCAGATAGAGGAACCCTTTGCGCATCGACAAATAGGTGATGTCGGCGCACCAGACCTGATTGGGCCGGTCGATCCGCAGGCCGCCCAGCAGATAGGGGTAACGTTGTAGTCCTTGCCGGGGTTCTCCAAGCGCTTGATGTCCAGCGCACCTCGTTCCTTCGATACCCTTGGCATTTTCTAAGCTCAACCTTTTACCCGCCTAAGAATACGCGGCCAATCGCTGCAAATTGCAATCGATTGCTTCAACTGTGGCGGGGATGGCTTGCGCGTTACAGGCGCAAAGCCCTGTAAATAAGCAATAAAATAGTCGCGATTGCGCAAGGCTGCACACGATTGCATCAGGTTAAAAATGGGGTAGCTGGCGGAGGGCGCGCGACTACGGTCGAACCGTCTCTGGGCAGTTTGGCCCAATTCCGAGCGGAACGGGGAAGAGCGATGCGCGTGTGAGTTGGCAGAGGGGCTGAGAACCGCACCGGAAAACCCCGCCAAGGAACTCTCGCCACCGCAGATGCGATTCCCGGTCCAACGACCGGATTCACCACCAGCGACGTCGGTAATGCTCCGATGCTGCCCTCGGTGAACTTGGTTGGGGTGCTGTGTCAGAGGCGATAGGGTGGTGCTGGCGAACTATGTAACAATCAACGGCCTTGCGGGGAGGGGGCGGCGGGTGATCGTGGGCGTCAACCCGGTGGCCTCGGGTGCCGGTCCAAACGCCTATCTGTATGATACCGCCAGTGGTCTGTTCAGCTGTGACGCTGACGCGTCGGGGCAGGCAGTGCTGTCGTGATCGCCACCCTGCGGTCCGGGCTGGTCGCGGCAACTCTGAACATCGAACTGGCCTTGCTGTTTGGTCCAGCTTGGTCACAGGCTTGGCGGTTTTGCGCAGGCCTTGGAACCCCAACGCCTGCGATTTTGGATCAGCCTCCGCCCATCGTCGCACCGGGATAGAACGGCAGCGACCGCAGGCGCGCGCCGCCCGTGGCATTGGCCCAGGCATTGGCCACCGCAGGCGCCACACAGGGCACCCCGGTTTCGCCCACGCCACCCGGTGCCGCCGTGCTGGGCACGATCGCCACCGCAACCTGTGGCATTTCATGCAGCTTGAGCATCCGGTAGTGGTTGAAGTTCTGGACCTGCGGCTTGCCTTGGACAAACCGCTGTTCGCCCCAGAGTGTGGCGGACAGACCATGAGCGATGCCGCCCTGTATTTGCGTCTCGATCCCGCCGGGGTTGACGGCCACACCGCAATCAATGGCGCAGTACATCTTTTTGACCACCACCTTGCCCGCAACGTTGGCCATATCCGCCGCCATCGCGATATAGCTGCCAAAACCGCTGAGGAACGCCATGCCGCGCGCTTGTCCGGCGGGCACCGTGCCCCAGTTGCACAGGGTTTCCAGCGCCGTCAGCACCCCCAAAGTACGCGGATTGCCGCCCTTGCCGCTGACCAAAGCCTTGCGGAAGGCCATCGGGTCTTGGCCTGCGGCCAATGCCAGTTCGTCCATCGCGCTTTCAACGGCAAAGGTGTTGTAGCTTTCGCCGACCGACCGCCAATAGCCCAGACGCACATCGCACGGCAACAGCGGGACATATTCGATCCGCCGCGCACCCATTTTGTAGGGCATGCCGACTGCGCCCGCCACAGCGCCAGTATCCTCGGGGTTGTTGGAACTGACCTGACCGCGCTGGATGTTGATCGACGGCGAGACGTTGCGGTAGATATAGTTGGAAATGCCGCCCTTGGCCGTCAGCGAGGCCCGCACCCGGATCAGAGCCGAGGGGCGGTAGAAGTCATTCTTGAAATCCTCTTCGCGCGACCAGGTCAGCTTGACCGGGACACCCGCCTGTTTGGACAGGTTGATGGCTTCGGAGACGTAATCCATCTCGAATTTGCGACCCAGACCGCCGCCCATCAGCGTGCTGTGCAAAGTGATCGCATCCGCAGGCAGGCCGGTGATGCCCTGCGCCGTCGGGATGACGAATTGCTGGCCTTGGGTCGGGGCCCAGATCTCACACGAGGTGGCAGTGACGTTGGCGGTGCAATTCACCACCTCCATCGTTGCATGGGCGACAAAGGGCAACGAATAGGTGGCGTCGATGCCGTTGGCCTTGGCCCCGATGCTGGGAGTGCCGACCAGTTCGGCCTCAAATGCCACAGCCGTCGTCGACTGCAGCAGCACGGCGGCTTGGGCGGCCAAGGCGACGCTGTCGGCGGCCGAGGGGTCCGCGGGCAAATTCCAGACAATCTTGCCGGCCGCACCGCGCGCCAGTCGCATTGCAGTCCAGGTGTCATCGGCCACAACCCCCACGGCATTGCCGAGGTTGTACAGTTTCGCGCCGCCCGACGTTGCCGGCATGGTTTTGACCGTGCCACCCTGCACCGGGCTGTGGATGGTAGAGCCGAACTTCATCCCCGGCACTTTGACATCCATGCCAAAGACCGCCGAGCCGTCGGTCTTGGACGGCACATCCAGCCGGGGCACCGATTGGCCGATAAAGCGCGTCGTGGTGGCCAAGGGTGCATTGGTCGGCTGGGTCAGGGTCGCCGCGGTCGCCACGACCTGCGAGAATGGGATCAGCGTCGTGCCCTGCTCTAACATGCCGCCGGGTGCCAGCGTCCAGACGCCGCCCATCTGTTGATTAGCCGCAGCGATCAGCGTGGCGCGGGCATTGGCCGCCGCCTGACGCAGCGGGGCATACCAGCCCCGGGTCGAAGTGCTGCCACCGGTCAGTTGCGCGCCAAACAGCGGGTTGCCATAGGGGTTGGGCCACAGGGTCGAGGCCGGCGCATGTTCAGCCCACACTTGCGCCCAGTCTAGGTTCATCTCTTCGGCGACCAGCTGCGACAGGCTGGTCAGAATGCCCTGCCCCATCTCGGACGCGCCCAGGATGACCGTCACCACATTGCTGGCGTCGATGCGGATATAGGCCCCGATAGCCCCTGACGCCGGAGCATTCGCCGCCATCGCGCTGCGGCCGGGCGCAAAGGAAAACGGCACGATCAGCGCCGCTGCCCCCGCCGACAGAACCGAGCGACGGGTCAGGCCGGCGGCAGTTTCGCCTGTGGTGTCGATGTCTTTCATGATCATCATCCCTGCTGTGTGTGGCCGATCAAAGGGTTGCGGTGGCGTCTTTGATCCGGGAATAGGTTCCGCAGACGCAAAGGTTGTCCAGTTCGGCGGCAACATCGCTGCCATGGTGGCCGGCTTTCATCGCCGCTGTCGCACAGACCAGCATGCCCGATTGGCAGAACCCGCATTGCGGCACCTGATGGGCGACCCAAGCCGCTTGTGCCTTGGCACCCTGCGCGTCCATGGCCAGCCCTTCGACGGTCACGATCTGGCGACCCGCGGCTTCTTTAACGCTCACATTACAGGATCTTTCCGGCTGGCCGTTGACCCGGTGTTTGTCAAACAAGTTGTCCGCCGATTTCATGCAGCGTCTCTGATTTCAGAGGCGCTGACTTCGTTTTCCGGGTTGAGCCAGACAGGCCCGGCGGGTTGCCAGTTGCGCGTATTGCCTGACCAGCGTTCCGGGTT
>JBBRLL010000114.1:0-4084 GCA_038231395.1 Rhodobacterales bacterium | reverse complement strand
CGCCTTGGCTATGTCGCCCGTGTCATCGCTGGCGCTGAACTCGTTCGGGCTGTGATGCACCAAGGAACCGGGCCAGAGTGTCGCGCGCAAAAAATCAAGTATCGCCAAGTGGATCGGCGTTTCAAGCTGGCGCGGGCGGGCGCGCACCTTCTTGCCGCCCGCCCCCTTCATTTGAAACGTTCGGAATATGGGCGGCTTCACCCTTCGCCTTGCATGTGCAGAAACCGCAGGCCGCCTTGCTTGACCAAGGCGTCAAAGGTCGGCTTGTCCAGCGCCACCACGGGCGGGTTAAGGTGGCCGCCGACGTGCAACCATATCTGAAATTCGTCGTCGGACATATAAACCCCGTCGCCAAGGTATTCAGGCGGGCGGGCTGGCTTGGGATCGTCAGACATCGTTTTGCCTCATGGAAAGGGCCGCCAGATCGGCGGCCCGGTTGGGTTTGAAAACAGTAAATCCGTCCTCGTCTGGCTCACCAACCGGGCCGCCGATCTGGCGAGAAGCCGAGAAGGTGGGAACTGGACGTGAAGGCGTCGCGTATGGCCTGCAAGATCGCCTCATGGGCCTCAATCCGCGCCGCGTCGCCTACCTGCGTCAGATCAATCCCCACGGTTGAGCCAAGTTCAATCGCCTTCGCCATAGCCTGCACAAACTCCGCCTTGCGCGCCTCCTCGACCGTGAGCTGCGCGGCAATCTGCGCAAACAGGGCCGGAAAGACTTCCTCTGCCGTGCCCCACCTGTATCTGTTGAAAGTCGGAAGCTGCGCGCCGTTCTTTTCGTCATGCCCGACGTACAGGGTTCCGCCGCCGTTCGACTTGACCCAATACTGAACGTCAGGGCACACAAAACCCTTGGCGAGCATGGCAGATACGGCGGTGTCACACGCCTGCGAAACCCCGTTGATCGTACTGTAATTCATCTTCAGTTTCCCATGTTGCGCCGCGCGACCTCCGCGCGGACCCGTTCCATCGTCTCAGGCTTCGGCGTCTTCACTTGGCCCCGCTTGATCCTGTGCCATGTCGAAGACGGCACTCCCGCGCTTTCCAAAAAAGCCGCCACGGTCACGCGGTCAACCCGCAAGAGCCGTTCAATCTCGTGTATTTCCGTCTTTGCGCTTGTGTCCTGCATGTGGATTTTGGCGCGGCTGTCATAGCGGTATCTATACCCATATTGGTCCGCTTGCAAGGGAATTATGATATACTTTTTCTCTTGCATGGCATGGCCGCTTGTGCGACAAGGCGACATTGGCATTTCGCCGCGAAACATGGGGTTTCACATGACCGATACGACCGACGATGTTCTTGAGCGCGAACCCGACGCAGCACCGGAACCGATCCCACAGCTTGGGGATGGTGTCTATTTCGACCTGCCCGAAGACGTCTACCACGCACAGCACCGGCTTTCGTCGTCTGGCATTCAAGCGCTTATGGCGTCCGAGGCCGACTTTTGGGCGGGAAGCTGGATGAACCCGGATCGCAAGGACAACGATACCTTGGCCCGCCAGCTTGGCCGCGCGTACCACATCGCCCGCCTTGAGCCGCACCACTTCCCCGACCTCTACTGCCGCGAACTGACGCCAGAGGATCGCCCCGACGCCTTGGATAGCGAAGGCGTCAAGGTCGCCATCAAGGCCGCCGTTCCGCAGAAGGAAGACCGCCCCGGCCTGCTGGCGACCGATACCGACGTCAAGAACACCTTGGCCGCGATGGGCCATCCAAAGTCCATTGCAGGCGAAAACGCGGCGGATCGCGCCGAACGTCTGCGCAACGTCAACCCGGAAGCGGTGATTTGGTCTGTCATAAAGTCCGAATGGGAAAGCGAGTTTGGCCCAATGACGGCACCGGCAGGTGAGAGCCGCGTTGATCGCGCAAAGCGCCTAGTGTCCTACGGCTACAAAGGGCAGATTTACGACCTTGAATACACCATATGGCGCGAGGCGATGGGCGAGCGTGAAGCCCTGCCGCCGATCTATTACGACCAGATTTTGCGCGACATGGAATTGATCCAAGGCAACGATGACGTAGCCAAACACCTGAAAGGTGGGCAGTCGGAAGTTTCCGTGCTGTGGACCGAGGAAGATACCGGCGTCCCGATGAAGGCGCGGATTGACGACCTGCACGAATGGGGCGGCGCCGACTTCAAGACGTTCGACAATCAGCAGAAAAAGCCGCTGCGCCGGGCGCTGGCAGACGCCTTCCGTTACAATAAATACTACATTCAGGCCACCGTTTACCGGGAAGCTATGGAAAAGATACGCGGCGGCAATCTGAACATCGGGGGCGCGTTCACCCAAGAGCAAGCCAACCTGATAGGAAAAATTCGCGCCCGCGCTTTGCCGGTTGGGATGCGGTACATTTTCCAGCAAAAGGGCGGCGTTCCCAACCTTGTCAGTCTTGAGTTGGAATTTTACGCCGGTCTTGATCCAAGCTTGCGGGCGGCCGCCGCTGGTGCCGATCCCGCCCGCGTAGAGGAAGTGCGCGCCAAGTATTCCAGCGGCAACGCTTCCGCGTGGTGGCGTCGCGCCAAGATCGAAATTCGCGAAGCCCTGCGCCTCTATATCACCTGCATGGAGGTATTCGGGGAGGAAAAGCCGTGGAGTACCATTTACAGCGATGGCACACTTGGCGACGACGATTTCAATTCGTTCTGGCTGGACATGAAGGACTAGGCGCATGGCAAACGAAGTAACCAAGGGTGTTGAAGGCGTTCCGCAAGTCAGCCAGTCGGCGGCAATCTTTCAATCCCTTGTGGAGCTGGCGAAGGATACGACCGTGGACGCCGTCAAGATGACGGCCCTTGTCGATCTTCAAATGAAGATCATGGATCGGGACGCGCAAAGCGAATTTAACCGTGACAAGATCGCGGCCCTGATGGAAATGCCGACTATCAACAAAAAAGGCGCAATCATTCACCCCGGCAAGGACGGCAGGCCGGATCGTGTCCAGTCGCGCTATTCCCGGTTTGAGGACATTATGGCCATCGTGAAGCCGATCCTTGACCGGCACAAACTGGTTTTGACCTTCAACGTCGGTCACAACGGGCAGATGGTCACGGTTCAGCCGATCCTGTCCCATGCCAACGGGATCGTGGAGAAGGGCGGGGATATGTCGCTCCCCCTCGACACGACCGGCAGCAAGAACGGCACCCAAGGCGCGGGATCGGCGGCAGCGTATGGCAAGCGCCACTCGGCCAAGGCCATGCTGAACATCGTTGAAGTCTATGAAGACGATGACGGCCAGCTTGGCAAGGGCGTTGCGGCTGATGCCTCCGATGAGGAACAGGACATAATCAACGAGGGCCAGATTGCCGCCACGTCGGGAACTGCCGCCTATATGGCGTGGTTTAAGGCTCTTGCCCCAAGATGGGCCGCGATGATGATTTACAAGGGCGGCCACGACGGCTTGAAACGTGCCGCCGCTGAACATGGATAGGTTCCCGCCGACGATCTGCACCTGAAAAACATGCGGAAAGCCGGTCTTGCCATAACGGAATAGGGCCGACCGGCCCTAACCTGCACCCGCAGCGCCCCCACCGTGCCGAGCAGGCGGCTAAGGTGGTTAACATAGGTCGAATGCGGTTGTCAGTGACCGCGCGTGTCGGGTAAGCGACGCGGCCACACATCAAAGGAAAGCCAGATGGCACCGAAGACCAAAGAGACGACCGAAGACGTGAACAAGGCCGAAGCCCCACTCTTGGGTGTTGACGTCAACCTGATGAATGGCGACGTGACCGAAGCCGGGACCGGGTCGAAGATCGGCAACCGGAACCTGTTGCCGCCCGACACGCCAGAGATTGCCGCGCAGCGCATCAAGGAACTTGCCTCGTTGAAGGCAGGGGCCAAGATCGACTTTTCCAAGCCTTTCGCCGTGGTGGTCGACCAGACCGAGAGCCGCACGAATACCTCGATCATCCTTGGCGACAGCGTGCAGGAAGTGCTTGCCACGGCGCAGGCCGAGGCCGAGGCCGTCACCATGCGCACGGGCCGCCCGTGCGCGTTCTTCGGGCCACAGGAAGGCGTTATGATGCCGCCTGAAAAGCCCGTGGCTCTGAGCCTCAAATTCAAGGAACCTACGCGCTCCGCTGT
>JBBRLL010000113.1:0-4226 GCA_038231395.1 Rhodobacterales bacterium | reverse complement strand
CGCGTCGATATCGGCCACGGAATCAATCACATAATGCGCCCCGGTGCGGCGCAGATCGGCGTAGGCCGCAGCGCGCATGGTGGCAAACTCTGCCGGTGTCAGGGCGGCGGTTTCAGCCGGGTTCAGACCGAACGCATTGCCCGAAACCGCAACCGCCACAGTCCAGCACCCGGCATTCAGGCCCTCGGCAATGCCGACCCCGGTGTCATCGACCTTGACGACCGTGTGGGCAGGCCAGACGCCCAGATCCAGAAACGTGCGGTACATCATCAGGGCCGACGGCCGCGCTTCTGCCAGATCACCGGCGCAGACCAGATTGTCCGGCTGATACCCTTGTGCTGCGGCAAGTGGCAAAACCTTGGCCATGATCGACCGCGTGTAGCCGGTGGTGGACCCGATCTTAAGCCCACGCGCCCGCATCCGGTTGACCGCAGGCACAGCGCCCGCAATCATGGTGCAAAAGTCGCTGACCGCTTCGACGTTCATCGGTACGAACACCTCGTAAACCCGGTCAATCGCCGCCTCATCGGGGGCTGCGCCGTGTGCTACAGTCCAAGCCGCAGCGATCCGCGGCTGGTTCATCAGCGTCTTGATATGGTCGCGCTTGGCCATGCCCATCGGGCCACGCGCCTCTGCCACCGAAATCTCAACCCCGAACTGGGCAAAGGTCTTGACGAACACCCCCATCGGCGCTTGTGACCCGTGGTCGATCACGGTGCCCGCCCAATCAAAAACCGCCGCTTTCAGCATCACGCTCTCCCGTAAATCTCGTCAATGGTTTCTTCGCCGATGGCGAATGAGGTGCTGGCCCCGGTGCCGCTTGTCACGATCACCAGCCGGGTCTGATCGTCAATCGCCTCACGCATCATGGTTTCAGGGCCAGAGGCATAGGTGCCCGACCACCGCTCAGTGATCCGCGCGCCCGGCACATTCAGCACGGCGTGCAGTTCTTCCATGATCAGATCGTCCACTTCGGCCCGTTGAAAGGGAGAGGGCGACCATTCGTAGTGGTGACTGTCGCCGACAATCAGTGCGCCGTCAGCGCCTTGCACGACGATCAGGTGGATGCCCTCGGCCAGCGTGCGCGGCTGTTCGGCGCGCAGGCGGGCCTTGATGGCGTCAGCCGCAGGCAGTTCGGAATAGCCCAGATAGCGCACGAGGCTTTGGTCCGACATGATCGACCCGGGCAGCTTGATCGGGCTGTCCGGCATCACCTTCATCATATGCAAGCGACAGCGGGTGATCTGGTGGCGGGCAATCACCTCAGGATACAGCGTCAGCATATCATCGCCGGGGCAGACCACGACCTGAGTGGCCTCGATCACACCCGAAGTTGTCAGCACCCGCCCCGGCTGCACCTCTTTCACCAAAGTCCGGCGCAGAAAGGTAACGCCCAAGCCTTCGATCCATGCAGCAAGCTTGGGTATGGCGTGGCGGCTTTCCACCCTGCGCTCGTGCTCGGACCAAAGCGCCCCTTGGATGGGGGTGCCGGACAGAACCGAACCGTAGTCAGTGGCGGTTTGCCCCGCCGTCAACAGACGGCACCCCTGCCCCATTTCGGTTGCCATGAAAGCTTCAAGACACGCCATCGCCTCGGGCCGCTGCGCCACGACCAAGAGGCCCTGATGTTCGACCGGAATGCCTGCCTTGGGGGCAACCTCTTCCCAAACGTCACGCGACCGCATCGCCCGGCGGTGGCAATCGCCCTGCTGCTGGCCTGTCACCGTGACAAAGCCAAAGTTGCGGACGGATGCGCCAATCGCCTCAGCCTCGCGGTCAATCACCACGACCCGCAGCCCCCGGCGGCTAGCTGCCAGCGCATGCGCCAGCCCCAGTATCCCCGCCCCGACAACCGCCAGATCGTAACGCATTTAGACCACCTGAGGCCGCATGTCGGCCTTGGAAATCCCGGCCACCTCGACCGGCTTTTTCATCGCATCGCGGCGGAACGGGTCGCCGAGTTCCTGATTGATCATCGCCTCGATCAGCGTCGTCTTGCCGTGGGTCATCTGGTCATCAATCGCCTTGTGCAGCGCTGCCGTCAGTTCGTCCATCGTGCGGGCCACCACGCCCTGCAAGCCGCAGGCTTTGGCGATACCGGCGTAGGACACGCCCTCATCCAGTTCGGTGCCGACAAAGTTGTCGTCATACCACAGGGTCGAGTTGCGCTTTTCAGCGCCCCATTGGTAGTTGCGGAACACGACCTGAGTAATGGCGGGCCACTCTGCCCGGCCAATCGCCGTCAGTTCTGTCACCGCAATGCCAAACGCCCCGTCGCCGGAAAAGCCAACAACCGGCGTATCCGGGCACGCGATCTTGGCGCCCACAACCGACGGCATCCCATAGCCGCACGGCCCGAACAGACCCGGAGCGAGGTATTTCCGCCCCGCCTCAAACGTCGGGTAAGCATTGCCAATCGCACAATTGTTCCCGATATCGGACGAAATGATCGCCTCTTTCGGCAAAGCCGCCTGAATGGCACGCCACGCCATGCGGGGCGACATCCATTCCGGCTTGGCCGCACGGGCGCGTTCGTTCCACGTGGTGCCGACATCGTCCTGCTCGTGGTCCATCGAGGACAGTTCCTGCGCCCAGCGCGATTTGGTGGTGGCGATGGTCGCCTTGCGCTCTGCCCGACCCGCATCGCCCGCCGCCTTGGACAGCCGCGCCAGCAGGCTTTCGGCCACCGATCTGGCATCGCCGACAATCCCGACCGTGACCTTTTTGGTCAACCCGATCCGGGCCGGGTTGATATCGACCTGAATGATTTTCGCATCCTTGGGCCAGTAGTCCAACCCATAGCCCGGCAGGGTCGAAAACGGGTTCAACCGCGTGCCCAGACACAGCACCACATCGGCCTGCGCAATCAACTGCATCCCGGCCTTGTTGCCGTTATAGCCCAAGGGACCGGCGAACAAAGGATGGCTGCCGGGGAAGGCGTCGTTGTGCTGATAGCCCACACACACCGGCGCCTCCAGCCGTTCAGCCAAGGCCATCGAGGCGGGGATAGCGCCAGACAACACCACACCCGCGCCGTTCAGAATGACCGGGAATTTGGCGGACGACAGCAAGGCCGCAGCCTCGTTCAACGCCTGTTCGCCACCGGTCGGGCGTTCAAACTCCACCACACGCGGCAGGTCGATGTCGATGATTTGGGTGAAGTAATCGCGCGGCACGTTGATCTGGGCGGGGGCCGACAGCCGCTTGGCATTGGTTATCACGCGGTTCAGCACCTCTGCCATGCGGGACGGGTCGCGCACCTCTTCCTGATAACAGACCATATCCTTGAACAGGTTCATCTGCTCGACTTCCTGAAAGCCGCCCTGCCCGATGGTCTTGTTGGCGGCCTGCGGCGTGACCAACAGCAAGGGCGTGTGGTTCCAGTAGGCGGTCTTCACGGCGGTGACAAAGTTGGTGATCCCGGGGCCGTTCTGCGCAATCATCATGCACATCCGGCCAGAGGCGCGGGTGAAGCCGTCCGCCATCATGCCACCTGATCCTTCATGCGCGCAGTCCCAGAACTGAATGCCCGCCTTGGGGAAGATGTCGCTGATCGGCATGAAGGCCGACCCGATGATGCCGAACACATGTTCGATCCCGTGGATCTGCAGGGTTTTGACAAAGGCTTCTTCGGTGGTCATGCGCATGGGCTGGCTCCTTTTGGGCTTGAATGCGGTTCTATCCCGGTGACGCAGTAGCGGTTAGGTCCAGAGGTTGGCGCGCCATAGGTCCAGCAAGATGGGCAAATTGCCCATCCTACCTAGTCCCCACCGATCGCCCTGGCGATCCGGGCGATGCCGTCCGGGATGCGGGTCTGCGGGATGGAACCATAGCCCAGCCGATAATGCTGGCGGTCTTCGTGGGCGGGGTCATAAAACGTCCGCCCCGGTTCGATCAGCACACCGTCAGCGCGCAGGCGCGTCGCCAGATCCTCGGTATCGACAAGGGCGCGCAGCCACAGGCTTGACCCGCCAAAGCCGCCCTGTCCGGCAACGGTCAGACCGTAGGCGGCAATCGCCTCGTCCATCACCTGCCTGCGCCGCCGGAACGCGCTGCGCATCCGGTTGATCATCGTGTCATAGTGTCCAAGCGACAGGAAATAGGCCATGGTGCGCTGGATATGGCCCGGCGGATGGCGCAGCGACATCAGCCGCAAGGCGCGCGCCTCACGGATAAAGCCGGGCGGGCCGACCAGATAGCCCAACCGCATCCCCGGAAATACCGAT
>JBBRLL010000112.1:0-4299 GCA_038231395.1 Rhodobacterales bacterium | reverse complement strand
CCCTTTTCGTCGATCATCAACCCTTTGAGGAAGCGATCAAAACGGTAGGCCGTGGCGGTTTTGTGCGGGGTGTCGGTGGCAAGCAGATGGGCAAAGCACCAGCCACTGGCCGGGGTCGCCTTGAAGCCGCCGTAACACCAGCCGCCGTTGAAATACAGGCCGTCGATAGGGGTCTTGTCGATGATCGGCGACCCGTCCATCGACATGTCCATGATGCCACCCCAGGCCCGCAGCAGCCTTGCACGACCAAGCATCGGCATCAGCGCCATGCCGCCCTCGATCACGTCTTCGATCACCGGAAGGTTGCCGCGTTGCGCATAGGAATTATAGCCGTCAATGTCGCCGCCAAACACCAGACCGCCCTTGTCGGACTGGCTGACGTAGAAATGGCCCGCGCCAAAGGTCATCACGCCGTCGATCAGGGGCTTCAACCCCTCGGACACAAAGGCCTGCAGGACGTGGCTTTCAATCGGCAAACGCATCCCGGCATAGGCCATGACTTTAGAGGACGACCCCGCCACCGCCACGCCGACCTTTTTGGCCCCGATGAAGCCTTTAGAGGTATCCACCCCCAGAATACGGCCATTTTCAATCCGCATTCCGGTGACTTCGCAGTTCTGGATCAGATCGACCCCCCGGCTGTCAGCCCCCCGTGCATAGCCCCAGGCGACCGCATCATGGCGCACCGTACCGCCCCGCCGCTGCATCAAAGCGCCCTTGATCGGAAAGCGGGCGTTGTGGAAATTCAGGAACGGATACAAGGCCTTGACCTCATCTCGGTTCAACAGTTCGGCATCCGCCCCGTGCAGGATCATCCCATTGCCGCGCCGGGTTGCGGCATCGCGCGCCGCATCGGTGTGGATCAGGTTGATGATGCCGCGCTGCGACACCATGGCGTTATAGTTGAAGTCTTGTTCAAGGCCCTCCCACAGTTTCAGACTGAACTCGTAGAAGGGTTCATTGCCGTCCAGAAGGTAGTTTGACCGGATGATCGTGGTGTTGCGCCCGACATTGCCGCCGCCGAGATAGCCCTTTTCCAGCACAGCGATGCGGGCCTGCCTGAACTCTTTGGCAAGGTAATAGGCGGTCGCCAGCCCATGCCCACCGCCGCCGACAATGACGTAGTCATAGGTCGCCTGCGGTTCAGGGTCGCGCCAGGCGGCGGTCCAGCCCTTGTGCCCGGTCAGGGCCTCTTTGATGATCCGAAAGCCGGAATAGCGCATCGTGATCTCCGTTTGATTGCAGGAAACCTAGCGCCGAATGGCGGCATTCATAGCGCGGTTTTCGCCAAGGCTGCGTCTGTTTCCGCCATCAGCTTTGCGGGCGCGTCTTCTTGGGGTCATAGGCCGACAACGTGGTGATCAGGGCTGGCAGGCGCTTTTGGTGGCCATCCAGCTTGCCAACCTCCAAGGCGGTTCCGGGTTCGGAATGGGCGACATCGACGCGGGCGAGGGCGATCTGCTTGCCCAACAAAGGCGAGCGCATGGCCGAACAGACAACGCCGATCTGCGCGCGCCCGATATGCAGGCTGTCGCCGTGGCCGACATCGGTTGCAGCGTCAATCTCCAGCCCCACGAACTTGCGCGACGGGTGCTCTTTGCGGCGGATCAGCGCGTCGCGACCGATGAAGTTATCGGGTTTCGATTTCAGGGGCACGGTGAAGCCGATGCCAGCCTCAAACGGATCAACCTCGTCGCTAAAATCGTAGCCGGCAAAGATCAGGCCCGCTTCGATGCGCACCATATCCAACGCCAGCAGGCCCATCGGGCGGATGCCAAGGTCGGTTTGCGCCATGACCGCGTCGTAAACCGCTTGGGCGTCCTTGGGGTGGCAGAAGATTTCATAGCCAAGCTCGCCGGTATAGCCGGTGCGCGACACCACCAACGGGGCACCCGTCGGGCTGCCAAGACGGGCGACGGTGTGGCGGAACCAGCCAAGTTCCGCGACCGTTGGCTGATGCGGTGCGGTCCAGATCAGGCGCTTCATGATCTCACGAGACTTCGGGCCTTGCACCGCCAGATTGTGCAACTGGTCGGTGCTGGAGCGTACCATCACCTTCAGCCCCAGCTTTTCGGCCTGCTGACGCAGCCAGATGCCGCTGAATTCATCGCCTCCGATCCAGCGGAAGTTGTCGCGTCCCAGCCGGAACAAGGTGCCGTCGTCGATCATTCCGCCGTGGTCGTAGCAGATGGCGGAATAGACCACCTGCCCGACGGCCAGCTTTTTCACATCGCGGGTCAGGGTGTATTGCAGCAGCGCTTCAGCATCCGGCCCGGTCACCTCAAACTTGCGCAAGGGCGAAAGGTCAATCGCAACAGCGGCTTGACGGCAGGCCCAGTATTCTTCAATCGGGCCCGCCGCCGCGTAAGAGTTTGGCAACCAATAGCCGCGATATTCAACCATGTTGCGGGTCAAGGCCGACGTTGCGGGGTGAAAGGCGGTTTCTTTGGTCATCTGCGGCCTCGCATCGGGCGTTGGGCGCCAGGCGACGGCGCGGGAAAAGCGTTCGGCACCCGGATAGATGCGGATGTGAATGTCGGACAGATACCAGCCATTGGCAGGCGAGGTGTCGTCCGGGCAGGCGGAGTTGACGCAGACCAGATCGGTCAGAGCGCGGAACAGAACATAGTCGCCGGGGCGGCTCCACGGTTCATCGCTGATAAGGACGCCGTGCGCGTCGATGGCGGTGTTGAAGAACAGGTTGACGGCCATCCAGCCGGGGCGGGCGTCGATGCCGTGCGGGGCCAAAGCGGTGTTGAAATTGTCAGAGCAGTTGACGTGGCCGGGGTAGCCGATCTCGTCATAGTATTTGGACGCACAAGCCATCGCAAAGGCGTCGTGGCGGCCAACGGTGTCTTGAATCACCTCAACCAGCGGCTCCCAATCGTGGTCATAGTATTTGGCGTGCAGGCCGGGCATCGAATAGGCGTGCCCCATCAGCGTGCGTGAGGTGGTCACGTCCAGCGGGGCCTGAATGCCCTTGTCAAGCTTTCGCGCCGAAAAGCATTGGAAATCCGTGCATTGGCGGCCATCGACGTCGATGATCTGGATATAGTCGCCCGCCTTGACATGATAGGCGCGGGCGGTGGCGTTGGACACGCGCAGGTCTAAGCTGGGGTCAGCCAAGGGTTCGGGCAAGTCGTGCAAGGTGGCCCAGGCGGGGTTGGCGCGCCGGATGGCCAGGATCAGCGGCGTCAATGTATTCTGCGCATTGGGCGACATCGGCACGCCGGGGGCGGCAAGGATCAGGTGACCGGGGCGCTGAACGGTGAAATTTGCTTCGGACCCGGCAGAGGTCTGCGCGTCAAAAAGATGCAGCGCTTTGGCGTGGCCAAGGTCGATGCCGCGCCGCACAAGGCCGGTGCGCATGCGCGACATGCCGGGGCCGCCTGCGGTAATCAGGGCTTTCAGACCCTCACCCGTGCAATCGGCAGCGACACCAAGCACACCCGGATCAATTGTGCCTTGGGCATCGGCGGCCAGAACCTCGGCCACTTGACCACCTTCTGGGTTGGTGACGGTGATCAGGTCGCCCTGATCCACATCGACCATCAAAGCGCCGCCACCGGGAACTTCATACCGTTCAACGCCCGATTTGCGCTGCATGTCGCGGGGGGTCAGGATGCGGCTGGGCTTGGGGGGGCCGGGGATTACCGAAGGATAGGGGCTGTCGAGCATGGGGCCTGCCTTGCGCCAGATTTCATTCGTCGTAAAACTTGTTCACAGCCAAGAATAACACGCGTGCTGCGCCACACAAGCCGCAAGGTCAGAGTCGCGTGGCATAGATGGCGGCGCGCGAGAGAATTTTCGCAGAAAATTCGAGGCGGCAGACCGGGTTTGTCAGGTACGATTTTTCTGCGAAAAATCAGGCCTCCGGCGGCAAAGCCCCCGACAGGCCCCGCAAACCGGCCAGCGCTTTGCGTTCGTTTTGCGGGCTGACGCCGAAGGCCTGCGCATAGTGCCGCGCCATCGGGCCAGAGCGCGGATAGCCGACCGAGGCGGCAATTTCCGACAGCGAAACGTCGGAGTACAGCACCCTTTGGCGCGCCTTGGCCAGACGAACCAGACGGTAATAGCGCAACGGGCTTTGCCCGGTTTCGCGTTTGAACAGACGTTCAAAATTGCGTTCCGACATATCGACCGCACCCGCCACATCGGGAATGCGCAACGGGTCTTCGATATGGGCGTCAAACAGGCGGATCGCCTCGCGGATCGGCGGCGGCAGCGCATCAGAGGTGCCACCAGCGCGCTGAACCGGCACCTTTTGGCGGGCATCTTCGTCACGCACAAAGGGGTGCT
>JBBRLL010000111.1:0-4370 GCA_038231395.1 Rhodobacterales bacterium | reverse complement strand
CGAAACCGCCAAACTCAACGGCATCGACCCCCAAGCCTGGCTCGCCGACACCCTCGCCCGCATCGCGGACCACAAAATCAATCGGATCGACGAACTGCTCCCCTGGAACGAACGATGACTGCGATCAGGCCGGACGCTTACCCTGTATGTCAAAAAACATTGAGAAAACATACAGGGTGCAGGCGCAAAACATACGGCATGAAACAGGCTAAATCTGCGCCGCGGCCCGTCCCGCCCAGCGTCCGGTCGCCATGCAGGCGGTCAGCAGATAGCCGCCGGTCGGCGCCTCCCAGTCCAGCATCTCGCCGCAGACAAAGGTAAGGGGCAGGGCGGTCAGCTCCAAGTCTTTGGTAATGCTGGAAAATGTAAGCCCGCCAGCGGAGGAGATCGCCTCGTCCAGAGGCCTTGGCCCGTTCAGGCGGATGGGGAGTGACTTGATGGCTTGTACGGGGGGAAAAGTTCGTCCAAATTCCATCACCAAAGCCACAGTTATGGGGGATAAACCAAGCTTTCTCAACTGGTTAGCCAATGTCTGCCCCGGTTTCATCGCCGAAAGTTTGCCCGCCAGAACTGCTTCGGGTACATCAGGCGCAAGGTCAAGGTGCAGGACCGCCCCGTCCCGGAGGTCACGAGAGACGGCGTAGACCCCGCCACCCTCCAACCCTTTGGAAGATATAACAAATTCACCCCGTTCCCGCTTTTGGCCCACACAAAGCGCCACGCCCTTCACCGGTTGGCCAAAAAACCTCTGCATATGAGGCGACCAATCAACGGAAAACCCCATGTTGGCAGGCACAAACGGTTGAATCGTAACACCTTTTTCTGCCAGCCACGGCACCCAGGCCGCATCAGACCCCAGCCGCGCCCAACTGGCCCCTCCCAAAGCCAGAACCGTCACGGCAGGCCGTAAAATTTGAAGTGAATCAATGGTTTGAAAGGCGAATCCGTCGTCAAACCCGATCCACCGCCACTGACTGCGCAGCTCCACCCCCAGGCTCGCCAGCCGCACCAACCATGCCCGCAGCAAGGGGGAGGCTTTCATGGCCGTCGGAAACACCCGTCCCGACGACCCGGTGAACACCTCCACCCCCAGCCCCCGGCACCAGTCCATCACCTGCGTGGGTCCGAATTCCGTCAGCATCGGAGCCAGCGCAGGGCAATCGTAAGTCTTTATAAACGCTGAAAAATCCTGATCCTTGGTGATGTTCAGGCCTGACTTTCCAGCCATCAGGAACTTGCGCGCGGGTGAAGATTTGCCCTCACAAATCACCACTTTCCGCCCGGCTTTCGCCAATTCTTCCGCTGCCATCAGCCCGGCCGGACCAGCCCCAATCACCAGCGCATCAAGCAATGACGCCGCCCTTGATCTCGATCACCCGGTGGGGGTAAGGCATCTCTATCCCATTGGTTTTGCAGGCATTCCAGATGGCGAACAGCACCGGAGACATGTATTTGTTGGCCCCTCCATCGACGCCATTCACCCAGAATTCGACGCCAAAGTTGACGGCGCTGTCGCCAAAGCTTTTCAGGTCGCATTCGGGCTTGTCAGGGCTGGATAGAATAAATGGCAAGGCCGCCACCGCTTCGGCGATAATCTCCGGCACGCGGTTCAGATCGGTGTCGTAACTCACGGAAAACAAAGCCTCATATCGGTTGGGCGATGCCTCAACGGAATAGTTTGTCACCCGCGTTGTGATGAAATGATCGTTGGGCACCACGATGGATCTGCCATCAAACGTCTGCAAAACACACGCACGTGCGGTCATTTTCACAATGGTGCCAGTCTCGCCACCGTCAAGCTCAACAAAGTCGCCAATCGTGGTCTGGCCTTCCAGCAGCAAGATCAGGCCTGATACGAAGTTAGCGGCGATTTGTTGCAGGCCAAGGCCAATGCCCACACCCAAGGCACCACCCAAAACGGCAACGGCGGTCAGGTCTATCCCCATGATCTGCATCAGTAAAAGGAAGGCCGCACCGAAAATGGCGACCTCAACCGCCTTGACCGCAAGCTCTCGGGTGGCAGGTCGCAATTCGTTCTGGCGCTTGATGTAGTCCGCACTGTGCGAGTTTGACCAGCTGCCGAACCAGAACAGCAGGGCACCGGCAAGGCCACCGCGCAAAAGCGACAAGACCGAAAAGTTGATGTTGCCCAAACTCACTTGCGTCTGATCCAGCCACTCCAACGCGGGTGCCAGCACGCCAAGCGCATAAAGGGCAGCGGCGGGGACGAGAATAAAGCGGCCAAGCAGGCGCAGGAAACCATCGGTCAGCACCTTCTGCGCCAGTTGGCGGGCCGCGAGGTACAGGAAAAGTCGCTTGCCAAAGGCGATCACCGCGCCGGACCCGAACAGGGACCGCGTGACACCCTCACCCGCCGCCGTCAGCGCATAGGCGGTCAGTGGCAGCACAAGTGGCAGAAAACGCAGGGAAAAATGCCGGATGGTGGTGATGAGACCGGGTTTTTCCGGCGGGGTCAGGACTTTGGTCAACACCGGCACGGCGCGGGCGGTGATCAGGCGGGCCGCAAGGTAGGCGATGATCAGCAGCCCAAATTGTGACCAGGCTGCCGGCGACAAAAGCCAGCCCAACGCCACATCCTTCGCCTCTTGCGCCCAAACCGTCGCCGTTGTCACCAGATCTGTCATCGCAAATTCCCCCTCTCCCGGTCATGCCATCGCCAAGGGGGGCGTGGCAAGCCTTCAGGCGCGACCGGCGGTGGGCGAGAGGGAAACCGGATCAATCCCCATGTCATGCAGGGCATTGACCCATTTGCGCGGGTCGTCCTGTCCGAAGATCAGCGCGTCAGATGGCTCTCCGGTCAGCCAGTCATTGCGGGCAATCTCACCCTCCAATTGGCCCGAGCCCCAACCGGAATAACCAAGCGCCAGAAAGGCTTGACGCGGACCTTCGCCATGAGCCAGCGCCTCCAGCACATCCAAAGTGCCGGTGATGCCCCATGTATCTTTGACGGTCGTGGTCGCCTGCCCGCCAGAGTAGTCCGCAGAGTGCAGCACAAACCCGCGTGACCGTTCGACCGGGCCGCCGAAATGAACGCGGATGTCGCGGCTGCGGTCGGCGCGTTGAATTTTCAACTGGGTGAGAAGGTCAGAAAAACTCAAGTCATTCAAGGGTTTGTTGATGATAAGCCCCATTGCACCCTCATCGGTATGGGCGCAGATCAGGATGACGCTGCGAGAAAACCGCGCATCGCCCAAGGCTGGCATTGCCACAACCAGTTTGCCGGTCAGGTTCATCGAATCCTCCGCTTTAGGCGCAGGATGCGGCGAAGTGGGGCTTTGCTCAACCCCTTCGAAAGGCCATCACGCCGCCTTCGCCGCAAAGTGATCAGCACAGGGTATCGTTTGGGCCGGACTTTGCTTATGGTCGTGGAATGATGAAAGCTCTGCTTCTTTCCCTGATGCTTGCCGGTCCCGCCTTTGCGGAGAACCAGAACGATGTCTTGCAGGCAGAGCTTTTGCCCGGTTGGCGTGTGGCCGACGGGCGCTATATGGCGGCTCTGGACCTGCATCTGGCGCCAGAGTGGAAGACTTATTGGCGCTCACCCGGGGATGCCGGGATTCCGCCGCGGTTTGACTGGTCGGGCTCCACCAACCTGAAATCAGTTCAGTTTCATTGGCCCAGCCCGAAGGTGTTGACCGTGAATGGTCTGACCAGCATCGGGTATCTGGACCAGCTTGTGCTGCCAGTAGAAGTGCTGGCGATCGACCCATCCAAGCCGGTAACTGTGGTCCTGAAAATGGACCTTGGCGTATGCCACAATGTCTGCCTGCCCGCGCATGTGAACTTTGATGGCGAACTGAGCCAGACTACCGCGCCAGACCCTCTGATCGCTGCCGCTCTGCAACTGGGGCCAGAGCAGCCGAAAGCCGTGGCTGTCAGTTGCACGGTGGCACCGATTGACGACGGTCTGCGCCTGACCGCCCGCATCCCCTTTGCC
Source organism: Rhodobacterales bacterium (assembly GCA_038231395.1). Classification (GTDB taxonomy): domain Bacteria; phylum Pseudomonadota; class Alphaproteobacteria; order Rhodobacterales; family Rhodobacteraceae; genus Stagnihabitans. Next base: position 412 of record JBBRLL010000111.1, on the reverse strand, counting down.
GCGCAGGGGAACGCCGAAACGGTGGTGTTTGAGACATCTGATCAGACGGTTTGGGTGTCATCGGCCAAAACCAGCCGTGAGGGACAGGTTCTGATTTCGGAAACTGATCTTGTGCCATCCAATGGTGCGCCGTTTGCTCTGGATCGGTCAGGGGTCACGGTGACGGTTCTGGCAGAAAATCGCGCCGTGGAATTGCACGGCTGCCCGGCACCGTAAGTCCGTGACGGATCCGATGATAGACGGATCCGATGATAGACGGATCCGATACCTTCGTAAGCATCCGGTCAGGGACGCGGTCAGGCGGCTTTCGCGGTTTGGGCGGCTTTCCAATTCCATGGCAGGAGTTCCGGGAGGCGTGAGACGACGATGCTGGGCATTCTTGCCAGAACGTCTGCCAGCCAGGCCTGAGGGT
>JBBRLL010000110.1:0-4919 GCA_038231395.1 Rhodobacterales bacterium | reverse complement strand
CCGCGCCAGATCGGCGGCGGGCAAGGTTTGGTCGGGCGATTGCACGACGGCGGTTTCCTGTTCTGGCCTTTGGCGGGCGGGCTGGCCGCGCAAAACCGGAAAGTTGACAATATCCAGCCGCGTTGCGCCCAGCCGTTTGTAAATCCGCCATTTCTTTGACAGCGTCTCGAAAACGCCGCTGTGCCGCCCGACCGTTTCGGTATTGCCCAGCATCATCGCACCCCCCGGTTCAAGGGCGAAATGAAAGAGCGCTATGATCCCCTGCTGCGCGTCGGGTTCCAGATAGATCAGCAGATTGCGGCAGGTCACCAGATCAAGATGCGAAAACGGCGGGTCACTTAACAGGTTTTGCGGGGCAAAAACCACGGTGGCGCGCAGGTCTTTCTTCACCCGGTAAGTCGCTTCGGCGGCCTCAAAAAACCGGCGTTTGCGGGTGGCATCCAAACCGGTGACCGCAGCCGCCGGATAGATACCGTCGCGCGCGGTGTGCAGGTTGTCTTCGCGGGCATCGGTGGCGAAAATCTTGACGTCAAACGCCTTGCCCGCCAGTGTCGCCTGCTCGGCAATCAGCATAGCCACAGTATACGCTTCTTCCCCGGTCGAACAGCCCGGCACCCAGACGCGGATGGTTGATCCGGTTTCGCGCGACGTGACCAGCGGCGTGATCACAACGTCGCACAACGTTTTCCAGGCATCCGCATCGCGAAAGAAACTTGTGACGTTGATCAGCAGATCCTTGACAAGAGAGGCGGCTTCGGTCGGATCGTTTCGCAAATCGGTCAGATAGCCATCCAGCGAGTCGATATTATACAAGCTTAGGCGGCGCTGAATACGCCGCTGCAGTGTGCTGCGCCGGTAGGTGTTGAAGTTATGGCCGGTGCGGGTGCGCACCACTGTCAGGATCTGATCAATCAGGTGCTGCGAACTGGTTTCCGACGTCTCGCCACCTTTGGGCTCGGCAATGTATTCGTTGCGGAAATACTGCCCCAGAATGGCGGGCATCGCTTCGGGGGCAAGCACATGGTCCGCCATCCCTGCGGCAATCGCACTGCGCGGCATGCCGTCGAATTTTGCGGTCTCGGGGTCCTGCACCAATATCAGCCCGCCCGCCGCGCGCACTTCTTTCAGCCCGTCGGTGCCGTTGCTGCCGGTTCCCGACAGCACCACGGCGATCACCCGTTCCCCCTGATCAGCGGCAAGTGAGCGGAACAGCACATCCACCGGATGCCGATGCCCGCGCTTTTCCGCAGGCTTTATCAGGTGCAGAACGCCCGCCACCACCGTCAAATCCCGGTCGGGTGCGATGACATAGACATGGTTGGACAGGATCTGCATCTGATCCTCGACCTGAACCACGGGCATTTTCGTATGAACGGCCAACACCTTTGCCATCTGGCTTTCGCGTGTTGGATCAAGGTGCAGCACCAGAACAAAAGCCGCTCCGCTGTCGTGCGGCATCGCATCAAAGAATTTGCTGAACGCTTCAATCCCCCCCGCAGAGGCACCCATGCCCACAACCAGACAATGATGATCATCCGTTGCATGGGAATGCGGCGCGCTGTTCGCAGTCTCTTTGGCAGGTTCGTCCTTAGCGGTCATCTATCGAAGCCAAGGCTTCACCAGCGACGGGGCCCAAAATTGGGAGTTGCTCCGCTGCAAACCCGTAACTGCCATAGCAGCTACCCTTGTGTCGTGGCATGATGTGTCGCTGATTGCAACGATTATGGTCTTGTTGTCGGCTTGGCCTGAGCGGTGGCTGATCGCCGGCGTTTTCGGGCGCATCGCTCAGCCACGCGCCACTTACGTTTTTCGATTGCAGGGCGGCGATGCCACCTGCTTTGTCTAAGGCGACGATCCGGGGCCAGCCTGACGCGGAACCGGGCGTGGCTGGGCCTGAAGAAATCCGGCAGTAACGGCCGCGCGCCTTTCTGCGCCTCATAGCAGATGGCTTGGCGTTTGCCGATCACCAAGTGTGATCGTCGACGCTGGATTAGCTGCCACGTCGGATACGCCTTGCTGTGTGGGGAGTGGACAAAACATGGCGGTCGTCGTCGGTGGTCTGCCGATCTCATCATCGCGTGCTGAAGGTTCGGTCGATGACATTGCCAATGCCCGGATGGGAAAGTGCAGAAGGATGAGGTGGTCACCAAAAAGGGCTCACAGAGTTGCCGTCACTCGAGCCGCCGTTCTCGACGGTCGCCTGACGGTCACAAACAGCAGACACGCGGCATGACCCCCATGTTTTGTCCACTCCCCGACAACTGTGGCTCGCAGGCGTGGCTCATCCTTATCGGCACTTAGCAAGGCAGTCGGTGCTTGGTCGTCGATGCCATTTCCGACCATTGCTGACGTCACAGAACCGCATTGTTCATCAATTCGTGGTCCAGATGGATCATGTTGACTTGACGCGGGCGTAAGGGCTCCGTGCTTTTCTAACACTGTGGAACTTACTGATGCATCGCAGCGACCGAGTGGGTCAGCCAAAGCCATGCAGGATGCTTGCAGTCTCGGGCAGGCGTTTCAGGCTGGCCTCAATCCGGTCTCGCCAGCGTGGCCCCCGCGCCACGGCATCTTGATAGGCGTCACGCAAGTCATCGGGCCTGTCTTTGGCCAAGACGTTGATCAAGAATGCTGCTTGACCCCGATCTTTGCGTGCCTTGCTTTGGTCTGGCCCGACGCGACGGCGATCCGCAACGATCAACTTGTGTATCGCGAACTTTTCGGGGCGCGGTATTTGGACCAGTACCCCCGAACGATACAAGGCAAGCGCCGGGATCGGGTCGGCAATCAGGAAATTCAGGTAATTCAGCCCCTGTGCGCTGACGCCGAGCGCGGGCAAGGGTTTGACCGTTTCTTCGCCAAAGGCTGGCGTCAGAAACTCGACCATCGCCTCGCCTCGGGTCTGGCGCCATTTCCAAACCTGTCTGTCCTGTAGTCCAGGCACAGGATCGAAGGCCAAGGCCTGAAGGATGTCGCCCGGATTTTCCTCGACAGTATCACCCAAGACAACCGACAGTCGCTCGAAGCTGGCGAAATCGATATCACCTGTCTGTGCGAGCTCTTCTGAATCAAATCGCACTCCCAGTTCGCCTTGATAAAGCGCATAGGCGGCCGTGCCCACCAAGGTGCCGCCCAACCGGAATACGCCGGCACGTGCGAATGCCAACAGAAGTGATCCTGTATCCCGATCTGTCGCCATCAGTCCTTCGGCGCGCAAGACACGGGCCAGTCGCGCCATCGTCGCGCGGCGACCCTCCGCGTGTGTTTTCAGCTCGGTCGCGCGGGCCAACCGCGCACGCAATTCTGGACTGCCCTCACCAAGATACCGGCTTTTCATCGCCGTACCGATACGAAATTTGTCGTACAGATAGGACCGACCATTGCGCACCCGTTCCTCGACGCTGCCAATCAGTTCCGAGGCGGTTTCTTCCAAGTGAAGCCGGAGAAGATCCTGATACGCGACTTGCGCGGCGCGGGAGTATGAAATGGCAGACATGTGTGACCCCCAAGTGTATGCATCACATATCAGTTTGCTGCACATAACTGCAAGTGGGCAGCGAATTATTTTTTGATGCACATCAACAGATCATAGACCATATTGATTGAAGCTCCATACGGCCTCGCAGTTACATGGCACGCCACATGCGGAAGCGCCCCTGTCCTGTCACCTCGCGGATCAGGCCCCGTGCTTCCATCCAGGCGAGGTTGCGCTGAACGGCAGCACGGCTAGCGCCCGTTAGCGCTTCGGCCATCGGGGCGGAAACGAGCGGCCATTCGGTCAAGACAGCGCGCAAGGCCGGTGGCGTCCTACCCGACAGCGGGGCCATTTCAATTTCTGCCCGCGCGGCCCAAGCCTCGATATCATCAAGGTGCCGCATCGCGGCCAGGCATGCCGTCTCCGTTCCCTCGAGCCAACGCACCAAGCGTTCAGCTGGTGGGCCCCCGGCGCGCAGCCCCTTTGCCCCGCCCATTGCCAGAGGCGCGAAGGCTGCCCCTTTTCCCTCACTGGCAGCAATGCGCGCGGCGGTAACCGCTGCTTCCATCCGATCGCCCTGCTGCCCGAGGCCAGCGAGGCTCCAGAGGTGAAAGCCCATGCAGGCGCGGGTGATCGGATGCAGGTCGGCGGCTTGCGCCATCAGGTTGAGCCAACCACCCGCACGATCTGCGAAGGGCTCGGCTTCATCAGCCATGTTTTCGGGGTCACGGCGGTCGAGGAAGGCAGACAGGTCAAGCTCCGGGCCGGGACCACCGGTAAGACGCCGCACTGCCCATCCGACACGCGCGAGCGCCCCGGTGTCATCCTGCACGCCGGACAGGCGCATGGAAATCCAGAGCGCCATCCGATCCGGGCCGATCCGATCGCCCGCAAACCAACTAAGGTCAGCCGCCTCGATCAGCGCAAGGCGGTGTCGCCATCCTTCCGGGCCGCGCATCAGGCGATCATCCAGCGCGCCGATCCGACCGGCCACACGGGCGAGAGGGGCGGCATTGCCCGCCTCGGCGCGTCGCCAATCGTCGAGGACTGAGGTTTCACGCGGCTCTGCTCGTGGTCCGGGCGGCAGATAATCTGGTTCCTCTTCCATAGGACCGGGCAGGAACCACAGGTCGCCCTCGGACGTCTGTTCGGTCTCCTCCGCAGCGATTACGAAGGCGCGAGATTCATCATACTGAGAAGGCACTTTAGGTTTCATATGTGCAAAATACTGCGCTTTTGCATTTTACCCAAGGGTTTTGTCGGGGTGCGCCCAAATACGTTATATAGCAGGCGGGCGCGATGCTTTGCGAGTGCTCTCTGATTGCGCTGGCTGTGTGGAAACCAAGGGCTTTCCGACGAGCGGCGCCACAGAACACATCCTTGCATTCGTTTACAAACGGTCGTTTATTAATAACACCTGAAACTGCAAAAAGTCTGTTTTGAT
>JBBRLL010000109.1:0-4993 GCA_038231395.1 Rhodobacterales bacterium | reverse complement strand
GCCGTCGAGCGTCAGAAGCAGCGCACGTGCCCTGTCTGCCTCGGCACGATCCGCGCCCTGCGCCAAAACCTTCAGCGCCGTCTTCTGCTCGTCGGTCGCCGTCACACGAGATTTTCCAGCCATGTCGAGCCTCCACCAACCCAAGCGAAAACTGAATCACAGATGCAATTCGTTGACCAGCCCAAGCCAACCTGCTTAGGGCTGCAGCAGCACATCACGTCTCGCAATTCTTTGGCCAGCGGTCTATTGACGTCATGGCACAAAGGGATCGGTGGACTGGATCTCGCCCTTCGGCAGAGCGGTCCTAGGTTTAATTTTCATACATCACCCACGGAGATCAATGATGCGATACAGGAACCTTGGCCGGTCTGGTCTCAGGGTGTCAGAGCTTTGCCTTGGCACGATGACCTTCGATGGCGGCAATGGCATGTGGAAGGCTATCGGCCAGTTGGGGCAGGACGAGGCGGATGCGCTGGTCCGCACCGCCTTCGATGCCGGGATCAACTTCTTCGACACCGCCGATGTGTATTCCGAGGGAGCGTCGGAACTGATGCTGGGGCAGGCGTTGCGCAACCTTGACCTGCCGCGCAATGAAGTGGTGATCGCAACCAAGGCCTTTGGTCGGGTGCATCCTGGTCCGAACGGGCGTGGTGCTTCCCGCGTGCATCTTATGGACGCCTGTGATGCAAGTCTGAAGCGGCTTGGGCTTGACTACATCGACCTGTACCAGTTGCACGGCTTCGATATGGAAACGCCGCTGGACGAACAGATGGAGGCATTGGACAGCCTCGTGCGGGCCGGCAAGGTGCGCTACGTCGGGGTGTCGAACTGGGGTGCCTGGCAGTTGGTCAAGGCGCAGGGCCTTGCCGAGCGGCGCGGTCTGGCGCCGATCCGGTCGATCCAGTCCTATTACACGATTGCGGGCCGTGATCTGGAACGTGAGGTGGTCCCCGCGTTGAAATCGGAAGGCGTGGGCCTGATGGTCTGGAGCCCGCTGGCAGGGGGCTACCTCTCCGGTAAATATAGTGGCTCGGGCACCAACGACGGGCGCCGCGCCTCCTTTGATTTTCCGCCCATCGACCGGCACAAGGCCGACAGCATCGTTCTGGTCATGCAGGAGGTCGCCGCCGACAAGGGCGTATCAGTCGCACAGATCGCGCTTGCGTGGTTGCTGCATCAGGATGTCGTAACCAGCGTGATCATCGGCGCCAAGCGTCTAGACCAGTTGACCGACAATCTGGGTGCCACATCTGTCGTGCTTACAGCCGACGACCTTGCGCGGCTGGCCGAAGTCAGCGCGCTTTCCAAGGAATATCCGGGTTGGATGATCGAGCGGCAGCAGGCGAACAATCGCTGACCTGCCGGCCCAGTGCTTCAGGGAATCGCCCCTCCCAGGGGCGTTTTCGGTGTTTGCGATAGCGATCGGCCTTTCGGGCGTTTTCGATCGGCTCAGTGCAGTGCCCGGATCCTTGACCACAGGGCGGACCAGAAGGACGCTGAGGTCGAGGATAGGGCCAGCGTCATCCGCCGCGATGAGTTCAAGACGATCTACGCCCTGCACAGCACCGGCGGCGCGGGCGTGGCGCTTGCCACCTACCGCAACATGGCGATTGCCCTTGCCCGTCAAAACGACATGGCCCCGGTTTTTGTCCACTAAATCGCCAGTACAATCACACTGCAGGCTCGCAACTTGGGTTGTAGGGGCATGCAGCTCGCGTACTTTTGCTCTTTCGTGACATTGCCGAACTGGAAGTGTCGCTCTACCTCTCCTGAGCCTTAGCCGTCTGCGGACCGTCCGCCCGGCTGTAACAGGATTAGGGACACAACGATGACTTCCAGGGTTTCTTACAGCGGTACGCAGATCGGGTTGCATTGGGCAATCGCGTTTTTGGTTGGCGCAAATTACTTCATATCGGACGGGATGGGCGAGGCTCTGGACGCCCATCTGTCCGGCCAGCCCGTTGTCGGCCTGACCCCGGTTTGGCATGTCTGGTCTGGCACGCTCTTGCTGGCGCTAGTAATCGTGCGGCTGATTGTGCGAATCCGGTCGGGAGCCGGTATCAGCTTTGGTGGCATGTCCTTGGCCGAAAAGGCCGCTGAGCTTGGGCATTGGGTGCTTTATGTCCTGATGCTGGGCGCTCCGGCGCTTGGTGCCATCACCTGGTATGGCAATAACGACAGCACGGGCAATCTGCATGTGTTGGTCATGAACGCCCTGATGCTCACCATTCTGGGCCATGCCGCCATGGCGATCTTCCACCACTATGTCCTCAAGGATGGCACGCTCAGCAAGGTCACTCCGCTACGCTAAACCGAATATGGTCTTAAAAGTACTCCGCAATAGCGCGCAAGTCCTCAGCCGGTCCGGGTTCGGCCATCGCCGCCATCATTTGATGCGGGCTCAGCCTGGTCAACGCAAAGCGGGCAAAGATTTCCGGAGCTAACCGGGTTTACACAATGGCCAGCACCCGGCGCAGATCGGCAAGCACGTCTTCGCCCCGGTGCGAGGCGTGCCCCCGCAGGTTCAAGGACCCCATCCGGGTCTTCAACGCGCGGTCACGGTAGCCGTTGCGGTAAGTCTGGCTGTCGTCGCCACGTTCGTAGCGCTCAGCGCCAATCATCCCCTCGACATCATGCCCCATCGGGTAGCACTCTGCGATGGGTTCGTAGTCCAGCACGGTCCGCAGCCTGCGCGAACCTTGACAATAGTGACAGAAATCATCGTGTATTCGAAGTCCGCGCCTTAGGCTAACACCCTGAATATACGATAGAATGCATCCACCTTAATGCACCTGCGAAACCGCTTGAATACAGTATTCAACTAGCTGAAATCCTCCGGCAGGTCGCGTCACGGGCAGCACGAACGGGCAATCCAAAGGACCGCCTCGACCAACAGCCGAGGGTCCGGACCGGTGCGGCCCGGGTCGCAGTCCCGGCCAAGACAGTGCGGCGCAATCGTTTGCCATTGAACGTCGGTCAGTGTGCTGCGCATCAAAATTGCCTCCCATTGTGGCAGCCTTCAATCATTCAACCGCTGCATTGGAAATCCTTATACGTCAACAGGCCCTAGATCTGCAGTCATGCCGCATTTGCTGTTTGCGAGTGGCTCCGGACCGGGGTGGCTTCCACAAACTAGATTCCTTGGCTTCCGCAAAAGAATCCAGCACGGCGAGATCGTGATTCAGCAAGTCTTTGATAATGAGTCACTTTTTGCAAGATCACCCGCCAAGTGGCTTCCGCCTGGATTCCCCGGTGAAAAAGCCAGTCGCTAGCGAAATGCCGCGCTGCGCCCCCCCGCATACAAACTTTCCGGGGAGGAACCATGCCAAGGGGGGAGGGGCGTCGCTCCCGACCCATTCCGGTCAGCGGATTCCGAAGGTCGTATCCAGAAACCCGACATTGCCCACCAGCTCGGCAGGTGCTGGCAGCAATCTATGAGCGTCGATCCGGTCTGGCTTCAAAGGGCAAAAGAGGCCGGGAAAATCACTCCCGGCCCCCAGTCATGCCGGTACGCTAAGCAGCGTGAGAGGCCGGATATCCACCGGTACGGCCAGGAGTCGGTCAAGTTGCGAGAACAGGGGTTGCAGATGGGGCATCGCAAGATGGGTGTCCAAATCGGCCCGGCTGGTCCAGTTTTCGTAGAAAACGAAGACACAAGAGTCGGCGGCATCGACATGGAAGTCATAGTTGATGCAGCCGGGTTCGGCGCGCGTGGGGGCCACTTGGGCCAGCAGCAGGTCTTGCAGTTCGGCGCGGGTTTCCGGGCGGGCGGTGACGGTTCCGATGATCGTATACATCTTAGGCCTTCTTCTGGCTGAGGGCGACGGCCAAGATGATGATCGCACCACGGGCGATCAGTTGCTGGCTGAACTCCAGTCCCATCAGGATCAGGCCGTTGTTGATCAATCCGATCATCAGCGCGCCGACGATGGTGCCGACAACGGTGCCCTTGCCGCCAAACAGGCTGGTGCCGCCAAGAACGGCTGCGGCAATGACCGAAAGCTCATCCCCCTCACCCAATTGGAAGCGGCCCGATTGCAGTCGTCCGGCGTAGAGCATCCCGGCGAGTGCTGCGGCGGTGGAGGACAGGACTAGCACCTTGAACTTGATGCCTGCAGTGTCGATGCCGGAGTAACGGGCGGCAGTTTCTCCGCCTCCGGTCGCCAGAACGCGGCGGCCAAATCCGGTGCGGCGCAGGACAAAGTGGCCGACGGCCCCGACAACCAGCATCCAGAACAGCAGAACCGGGACCGGGCCGATCGAACCTCCACCAAACGCCCAGGAATAGTTGGGTGACAGGATCGGTACGGCGGCGGTGGCGGATATCCACATAGCGACGCCTTTGGCGATGCCCATCATGGCGAGGGTGGTCAGGAAGGACGGGATTCCAACCTTGGTTGTGAGGAACCCGTTGAAGCACCCGACGGCGATGCCGGTGGCAATGCCGGCCAGAACACCTGCGACCGGCCCTGCCACGGCGATTGCCATGGCGACGGTCACGGTCGCCAAACCGGCCACGGCGCCGATGGAAAGGTCGATCTCTCCACTTGCCAGCACGAAGGTCATCGACACCGCCATCACGGCGATCATCGCGGTCTGGCGGATGATGTTAAGTAGGTTGGTCGGGTTCAGGAAACCCTTCTGGCTGAGCGTCAAGGCAAAGACCACGAAGATCAGCACGAAGCCGATGTAGATGATGTTTTGCCGCCAGTTGGTGAAGAATCCGCCCATCGGCGTGGTGGTTGCGTCAGCCATGGGACACCTCCTGTGTCAGTGCGGGCTCGAAAGCGAGCGCTTTCTGGATTTCAATCTGCAATTGGCGCTCGGCCCCTTGCAGGCGGTGGCCAAGGTCAGGTTCGGTTGGGTCGTCCAGCGTGGTGCGGTCGATCATCTGATGCGCACGGCCGTCGGCCATCACCAGGATGCGGTCGCAGGCGGTCAGCAGTTCGGACAGTTCGGAGGAGATCATTACGATGCCCTTGCCTTGGGCGGC
>JBBRLL010000108.1:0-5205 GCA_038231395.1 Rhodobacterales bacterium | reverse complement strand
TCTGTCGCAGGTCTTGCCAAGGCTTTGCCCAATGTGCCGGCCGAGCAGATCGCACTGTGCCTTGATGCAATCGGCGGAAATCCGGTTGATCGGGCGGCAGCGGTGCTGGAGGCGGTGCTGACGGAGGCTCCACGCGCCGAGACGACGGCCCTGATCCTCGCCGATGCGGTGCTGGCGATATCGCTGGGCTGGGATCACCTTCTGCCGGTGCTGGCTTTGGCTTTGAAGGCGCGCGACCTGCGGATGCGCGGCGATGACCTGCGGCGGACCTGTCATCGGGCAGTGGCAGCTTCGGTAGGGCAGGCGCTGCCGCTGGCGGCCGATCTGGCGTGGCGCGCGATCCGGTTGCAGTCGGTGGCTCCGAAACTGCGGGCCAAGGGAGCGGATCGGGCGGTCGAGTTGTTTCTGTCGCGCGATGCCCTGGCACCGACAGCGCTGACAGCTTTCATGTCCGACCGCGCCGCGCGGCGGCTGTGTGATCGGCTGGTCGACCTTGGGGCGGTGCGCGAGTTGACCGGGCGCGACAGCTTTCGCCTCTATGGGGTCTGATCCCATGTCGCGCGACAGCCATAAGGCAGTTCTGGACCGCGAGCTGGCCGATCTGCTGCCCGATCTGCGCTGGCGCGAATGGGTGCGCCGGTGTGAGGCGGTGCTGTTTGCCAGCGCCTCGCCGGTGGCGCGCGACGATCTTGCGCGCGTAGTGGGGCAGGGCGCTTCGGTTGATCTGTTGATCGAGGATCTGCAGGTTGATCTGGCCGACCGCCCTTACGCCGTGGTGCGCGTCGGCGGGGGTTGGATGCTGCGCACGAAGCCCGCCTATGCCCCCGCCATCCGGGCCGCAGCGGATGTGGGAGAACAGGCGCCGAACCTCAGTGAATTCGACATCGCCGTACTGGCCACCATTGCAGTCCACCAGCCGATCAGTCGGGACGGGTTGAAGGATATCTTTGGCAAAGAGATCAGCCGCGACCTGATTGGGCGGTTGGCCGAACGCGATCTGATCGCCACCGGCCCCCGCGAACCCCGCCGGGGCGCGCCCTATACCTTTGTTACCACCGAAACCTTCCTGGCCGCATTCGGCATGGAAAGCCTGCGCGATATGCCCGACCCAGAGCAACGGGCCGATGCAGGGCTGTCACCGCAGTGAAGCAAGAACCCGCCGGCACAACACCCCAAGCGTTGATCAAAGCTGGTGGCCATGGCCTTGGCCGGGCGCCACTTAGGTCCTTTCCGCCCCGCGATGCCCCATCCGGTGGCAACGGGAATTGCAGCACGTGGTGCATTTCCCGAAAGTCCGGATTGGCGTCGCGCGCCGCAGTCAACTTTGCCTTGGTGATCGCGGCGCTCCGGGTGACCGGCGCCGCCGAGACTGCAGCCAACTGCGCCTTAATCTCCCTGACCGGGTCAAAGATGCGCCCGGCCGCTCCCAATGCGTCGAATTCCGATCTGTCCTCGGCCAAGACTGGGAAGGTGAAGGCCACGCCGAGAACTACGTTGTAAAAACTTGACCTCTGCTCCTGAAACTGGGTCTTCAGGCTTTCCATATCGAACCGCGGACCGTGGATTTTTCCTGATTTTGGGCGTCTCGACCTCTACAGCGATGCGCCTTTTTAGGCGGGCGATCTACTTTTGCACCTCTTGGACATGCGCGTTGATCGGGATTAATATCTTGTCCCAATAGTTGAGGATGGGTGTGATATAGGCCATCCCATGTCACTCATCCCTGCGTGGCGTCCGGGTTGGCGGACCTTCGGCATGGCTTTGCCGCCTGCCGGGACCGCTGCTACCCCGTTTGATTGACGTCAGGGAGCGCATTGCGGATAGTGCAGCACTCTGGGCGTCAGGCTCGGCACAAAGGATGGTGATTGCGTGGAACAACAGCTTCAGGTGGTGCCCGCGCGGCAAGGTCGCGCGGTGCGCCTTGTCGCGGGGCAGGCGATCCAGATCATCAACACGCATGGTCAGCAAGTGGTCGATACCTGGTGCTTCAACGCGGAAGATCTGGCGGAATTCATGTCGATGGAACATCTTCATGGTATGCTGGAAACCGTCTTTCCTGCCGAGGGAGACGCGCTGATCACCAACCAGCGGCGCCCGATCCTGGTGCTGGAGCGTGACACCTCTCTTGGTCGCCATGACACTGTGATCGCGGCCTGCGACCAGTTCCGCTATGCGCTGCTGGGCTGCGTGGGCCATCACGACAACTGCACCGACAACCTGTTTGCCGCAATGGCAGAACTTGGCCTGACGCCGCCCGACTGCCCAAGCCCGCTGAACTTATGGATGAACATACCCATCGGGCCAGACGGTCGCATCACTTGGGGGGAACCACTTTGCAAGCCGGGCGACCATGTAGTGCTGCGGGCGGCAATGGATTGCATCGTGGTTATGTCAACTTGCCCGCAGGACATGATCCCGATTAACGGCGCGGACTGCATCCCCACAGAGGTGCATTTCAGGGTGCTTGATTGATGCAGGCCTTGGGTTTTATCGGCACCGGGACCATCAGTGCCGCCATGGTGCGCGGGTTGAAGGCTTCGCCGCTGGCAGACTGGCCCGTGCTGCTGTCGCCGCGTAATGCCGAACTGGCCTGCGCCCTTTCCGCCAGCCTGCCCGGTGTCACGGTGGCATCAGACAATCAAGCGGTGGTCGACGGCGCCGAAATGGTGATCCTCGCCGTGCGCCCTCAAGTGGCCGAGGCGGTGTTGCGGCCTTTGCGCATGCGTGCAGATCAAACGGTGGTCAGCCTGATTGCCGGCCTGTCGATCGACACGATCAAATTCCGGACCGGCGCAGGCAAGGTGTGCCGCGCTGTGCCCTTGCCGTTCGTCGAAACGTGCAGCGACGTGATCCCAGTCTTTCCACCCGACCCTGAGGTTTTGGCGCTGTTCAAAGCCTTGGGGACTGCGCTGCCGGTCGCGGACCTTGCTACATTTGAGATTTACAGCGCCAGCAGCGCCCTGATGGGTACCTATTTCGGCATTCTGGAAACCGCCGAGGCCTGGGCCATCGCAGAAGGCCTGCCGCCGGTTGACGCCCGCGCCTATCTGGCGGGTCTGTTCAGCAATCTTGGCGATGTCTTGCGCGACTCCAAAAGCTCATTGCACGACCTGCGCGTCGCCCATTCCACTCGGGGTGGCCTTAACGAGCAAGTCTTTGCCCGCTTCAGCAAAGCTGGCGGCGGTACGGGACTTCGCGACGCGCTTGAAAGCGTGCTGGATCGCATTCGCGCTGCCGAATGATACCATCGCGCCAACGCCCGTCTCAGCTCCGGCCCTGATGCTCATCGGTTGGGAATTTCTTGCGGTATGCCTTGGACGATCCGGGTAAATGAAGGCGGGCACGCTTGGTCGCATCTGCGCACCGGATGGCTTGACAGGGACGGTATGCCCTCTACTCACTGCAAGACCCTTTTCGGATGCAGACAGGAATTCAAGATATGAGCGAAGCGCCAGTGCCACCGGTCAACGAACGCAAACGCGGCTCTGGCGTCAAATTTGTCTATGACGTGTTGCGTGACGAAATTCTGGATCTGGTTCTTGCGCCGGGCAGCCTGATTGATGAAATTCAGTTGGCGGAGCGTCTTTCAATGTCGCGAACGCCGATCCGCGAAGCCTTGGTGCGGCTTGCCAGTGAGGGCCTTGTCACAACGCTGCCCAATCGCTCCACCGTGGTGGCCAACATAGATTTCCTGAATCTGCAGGCATTTTTCGACGCATTGACCCTGATGTACCGTGTCACCACCCGGTTGGCAGCACAGCATCGCACTGACGACAACCTTGAAACGATCCGGGCGCAGCAGGCGCATTTCACCCGGGCCGTGATAAAGCACGATGCTCTGGAGATGATCGCCTCTAACGCCGAGTTTCACAAGTCCATCGCGGCTGCCGCGCGCAACCCGTATTTTGCCGGCCTGTCCAACCGGCTTTTGGATGAGGGGCGCCGGTTGATGCGGGTTTACTATTCTTCGTTCGGCGACCACCTGCCGCACCGCTATGTGGTCGAGCATGAGGATATCATTGCCGCCATCGCCGCGCGTGACGTGGCAACAGCGGATACATTGGCCAGCTCACATGCCGACCAGATCGTCAGCCATATCAAGGCATCGATCGCGCGCGATGATCGGCTCCACGTTCCTCTTTAGCGCGGTCTGATCTCGCGCATTCTGATGTAGTGCGGTCTTACAAATCGCCGCGGGCAGCAACGCCAGGGTGGTTGAATTTCTTGTCGACAAATAAAATACAACGACTATCCTGATGGGACGAGAGAGTCGCGAAAGTCTTTCCGGCTGCCCGTCTCTGGCTTGAAGGAGAACACGATGGATTCGAAAATATTTTCCGGCTGCGTCCCGGCACTGTTGACGCCGTGCAAGTCTGACCGCAGCCCTGATTTCGCAAAATTGGTCCACAAGGCAAAAGAGTTGATCGCGCTTGGCATGAATGCGGTGGTCTATTGTGGCTCGATGGGGGATTGGCCGCTGATCACGGATGAACAGCGCATGGAGGGGGTCGAGCGGCTGGCGAAAGCTGGCGTGCCCGTCATCGTCGGCACCGGTGCGGTGAACACGGCCAAGGCCGCAGCCCATGCCGCGCATGCTGCCAAGGTGGGCGCCAAGGGCCTGATGGTCATCCCGCGTGTTCTGTCGCGGGGGCCGGTCGTAGCCGCACAACGCGCGCATTTCGAAGCGGTCTTGTCGGCTGCGCCAAATCTGCCGGCGGTGATCTACAACAGCCCGTATTATGGCTTTGCCACCCGCGCCGATCTGTTCTTTGATCTGCGCAGCAGGCATGCCAATCTTGTCGGCTTCAAGGAATTTGGTGGCCCGGAAGACTTGCGCTATGCTGCCGAAAATATCACCAGCCGGGGTGACGGTGTGACCCTGATGATCGGGGTTGATACTGGTGTGGTTGACGGCATCGTGAATTGCGGCGCCACGGGGGCCATCACCGGCATTGGCAACGTACTGCCCCGCGAGGTTCTGCATATGGCCGCCTTGTCCTTTGCCGCAGCCAATGGTGATGCCGAAGCACGGGTCCGTGCCCAAGAGCTTGACGCCGCGATGCGGGTCTTGTCGTCCTTCGACGAAGGCCCGGATCTGGTGCTGTATTTCAAGCACATGATGGTTCTGAAGGGTGAAAAGGAATATGTTCTGCACTTCAACGAAACTGACGCGCTTTCGGACAGCCAGCGTGGCTATGCCGAAGC
>JBBRLL010000107.1:0-5264 GCA_038231395.1 Rhodobacterales bacterium | reverse complement strand
GGGCGCCGTCCATCGCAGCCGCCTCGATCAGGCCGCGCGGGATGGCCTGCAAACCGGCCAGAAAGAAGATGAAGTTGTAGGCGACCTGCTTCCAAGCCCCCGCAACGATGACCATGATCATCGCCTGCGCGCGGCTGGTGTAGGGGTCCCAGTAATCCGGGAAAGCCTGATTGACATAAAGCATGATGCCGGCACCCGGATTGAAGATGAACCGGAAGGCAAGGCCAACGGCAGGGGCTGCAATGGCATAGGGCCAGATCATCGCGATCTTGTAAGCCTTGTAGCCGCGCAGCTGCCGGTCCACAAAAAGCGCCAGCGTCAGCGACATGCCCATCGCAAGCGCCGTGGACCCCGCTGCATAAACCACGGAAAGCCGGACCGAATACCAATAAACGTCATCCGAAAGGACGGCTTTGAAATTGTCCAGACCCACCCAGGCATTGCCGCCGCCCCAAGGTTGTTCCAGCGTAAAGGCCCAATAGAGCGCCTGAGTTGTGGGCCAGTAAAAGAAAATGAAAATGATCAGCAGTTGTGGAAACACCACCAGTGCGGCGACCCAGTTGTTCTTGAAATAGGCGTTTCTCATAGGCTGTGCCACCGATGGTGAAAGGCAACAGCCCCCTCTTTGTCACCAGAAAGGGGGCTGTTGATCATGGCTTACGGCAGGGTCTTGCCGGCGTAGGTCTTGGCGAACTTGTCGAGGATCGCGTTAGACCGCTCCACAGCCGTGTCCATCGCCTGCTGCATGGTCTTGTCGCCAGCCAAAGCGGCCTGCACTTCCGAGGTCCACTCAGCCCGCAACTGGATCATGCCACCCAGACGGAAACCACGCGTCAGCGGGCCCACATCCGAAGCGGTCAGAGAGGCAAGCGCCTTTTCACGGCCCTTGTAGGGCGCTTTTGTGTAGAAGCCTTCGTCGGTCAGCGACTTGAAGCCGTCCAGCGTGACGGGGATATAGCCGGTGTTCGACACCCAGAATTTCACCGATTCAGGGGTCGAGATGAACTTCAGGTATTCCGCCGCACCGCGATACTCATTCTCCGATTTGCCAGCCAGAACCCACAGCGAGGCCCCGCCAACCACCGAATTGTGACGCTCGTAGCCCGTGGTCATCGGCAGAAGTGTCAAGTCCCACTTCAGTCCCTCGACAGCGGTCTTGGTGACAGAAGAGTGGCTGGCAACTGAACCGAAGTAGAAAGTGCAGACGTTTTGCGCAAAGGCGGCCTGAGGGTCCTGCCCAGCCTTGGCGGTCTTCATCTCTGCCAAACCGGCTTTGAGCCAGCGGGCGATGTCTTCCATGTGCTTTTCAGCGATCGTGGTGTTGTAAACCACCTTGGTGTCCAGACCGTCGTAGCCATTGTTGTTGGTGGCGACCGGGATGTTGTGGATGGCCGAGAACTGCTCCAGATCAACCCAGGCCGACGGCTCGTAGCCATAGGCGCAGCGGGTCGGGTTTTTGGCCTTCAGGGCCACCAGATCAGCCTCGAATTCGGTCCAGGTGGCGGGCGGATTGGCGATGCCCGCATTTTCCAGGTCAGCGGTGTTGTAATACATCATCGCGGTCGAGGAGTTGAACGGCATCGAGAACAGCTCACCCTTGGACGAGGCGTAGTAGTTCTTGATCCCCGGGAAGTAGTTGTCCCAGTTGATCTCGATGTTGAAGTCTTTCATCATCTGCTGAACCGGGTAAAACTGGCCAGACATCATCAGATCGGCCGTGCCCGCGTCAAACGATTGCAGAATGGTCGG
Organism: Rhodobacterales bacterium; assembly: GCA_038231395.1. Taxonomy (GTDB): domain Bacteria; phylum Pseudomonadota; class Alphaproteobacteria; order Rhodobacterales; family Rhodobacteraceae; genus Stagnihabitans. The sequence goes on along the minus strand of JBBRLL010000107.1, from coordinate 3,515 downwards.
CGCCTTGCCCGCGCGGAAAGCGGCAATGGCGGACTGGACGACCTTTTCATAGCCATCGTAGCCGGTGCAGACGATTTCATACTTGTCCTGCGAGGCGTTGAAGCGGTTGCAGGTTTCGTTCAGCACAACGCCTAGATCACCGTTCAGGCCATACCAGTAGTCAAACTTGATCTTGTCGGCGGAGGCGGTGGTGGCACAAAAGGCGAGGGCCAGCGCCGCAAGCGCCGGGTAGGTCTTGTTCATCGTCGTTCTCCATTTGGGGCGTCCCGCCTTTTTGCGGGCGTTTCATCAGGCTAACCGTGGTCTGTGTCACTCCCCCGACAGTTGAGCAAAGTTTTGGACTCAGATTTTCGTCAGACTTGCGACATTGGGGGAGGCAAAGGCAGCCCGCTGCATTCGGGCCGCCTGAGGTTGCGTTTGCGGTGCTTAGTCTAAGGCATGGGTCGCGATCATCTCGTTGCCGTCGATGAAATCCTCAAACAGCACGGTGGTGGAATGCGGGGTGCCAAGTACCACCGCCATCTGCCCCGGCCCGGACAGGCTTTTGAACGGGGTTTCGGGTTGATCGGCGTTGAAGCTGACCGAATAATGCCCGCCTGCCAGTGTGGTGAAGGGAATGCCGTGGTACATAGCGGTCGAGGTCAGGTGGACGTGCCCTGCAATCACCTGCCGGATATCGTCATGCGTCTTCAGCGCGGCGATAAAGGGCGCATCGTCCACGAGTTTGATCGTGTCGGCTTCGATGTGCAAAGCGTTGGCGTTGTGGTGCAGCACCACGATGACCGGACGGTCCGCCGCCTCGGCCAGACGGTCCTTGAACCAATCCATCTGCACTTGGGTCAGAACACCGTCAACCCGGCCCGGTTCCGAGGAATCCAGCACGATCACCCGGTAGCCCTTGGCGTTAATGACGTGGTTGACCTTGCCCGTCTCATCCGCCCATTCCTGCCCGAACACCGCCAGAAAGGTTGCCCGGTCGTCGTGGTTGCCCAAGGTGATATAGGTCGGGATCGCAATGCCGCCGGCAATCACCTTCAGCCGTTCGTAAGCCTCCACCTCCGCCTGATCCGCCAGATCACCAGCGATGATGCAGAAATCGGCATCGGCGTAGCGGTCGTTGACGCAATCCACCGCAATCTCGAACCGCGCCGCGGTGTCCAGCGTCATCGAAGTGGCACCAGCCTTCACCAGATGCAGATCGCTCATCACCACGAACTTGAGGGTGTCAGTTTTCAGCACCCCAGTATTCAGAACCTCAGTATTCAGAACCTCGGTCATTGTCCCAGACCTTTTGACTCCAGAAACGCCATCGAGGCCGGGATGCCGGCCTTGTCCTCAAGTTCCAGGATCAGGCGCGGTGCGACCGGCAATGCGGCAATCGCGGCAAAAACCGACGGCCACAGGATGTTGCCCTGCCCGATCTGCCAATGCCGGTCGGCATGGCCATCGGCGTCTTGCAGGTGGACATGGGCCAGCATGTCACCTGCTGAGCGGACAAAGTAATCCACTGGCGGGGCGCCGGTTGAGCCATGGGCGTAATGCGCGTGACCGGTGTCTATGGAGAGTTGCAAGGCGGCGGAGCCAAAGCTTTCGCACAATGTCTTGCGGTCGGCGGGGTTGATATCCTCGATATTCTCCACCACCAGCGTCACACCCAGCGTTTCAGCCCGGGTGACGATCGGGTCCAGCACGTCGTGAACCCGGGTGAACAGATGGTCACGCGCGCCCACCCGGCCGTCCAGATTGTTGTAATCCCAGGTGGTGAAGGGTGAGTGGATCACCATATGGCTGGCGTTGACCGCCGCACAGACGTCAAGTCCTTGCCCCAGCCGGGTTTGCACGACATGGCGGACCATCGGGTCCTGCGTGTCGATGGTGAACCCCCAGAACGGGCCGTGAATGCCCATCCGGCCTTTGTAACCAGCCAGAAGACGATTGACCTCTTCGGCCATGGGCGTCCAGTCCTGATCAAGGACCGAGGCGTTGCAGAAGCTTTGCAGCTCCAGATCGCGGTCCTTTTCCAGAATCCAATCCTGATAGGCTGCCAATTCCGCGTTGGTCAGCGCTGCTCCGATCACCGGGCTGGTCATGGTCATCTCCTTGGGTTTTGTACGGTCGGGTCTAGCTTGGCGAAATGACAGGCGCGTGTCGCCTGCGTAAGGCTTGGGTGACAGTTAATCCTTCAGAAGGTGAACGTCGGCGGGGTCCACTTCGGCGTAGACGTCAGCGCCCAAGGCCAGGGGCGGCAGGCTGGGGCGGCTCAGCACATCGGCCCGCAAGGAAACACCGGCTGCCAGAACAGTGTAGCGCACGGTGGAGCCCAACAGCAGACGCCCGGTGATCTGCCCCTTGGTGCTGACTTTGTCAGACGAGGGCATCGCCGCCAGACTGATCGTTTCAGGATGCAGCGCCCAAGTGTGATCCGTGGTCTGGCCGAACAGGCGCGCCACCTCGACCGGCTCCACAATGTTGATCGCCCCGATGAACCCTGCCACGGCCCGGTTCATCGGCGCACCGTAAACCTCATGCGGGGCACCCGATTGCACGATGCGGCCCGCCTGCATCACGGCGATGCGGTCGCCGAGAATCAGCGCCTCTTCCTGATCATGGGTCACAAAGACGGCGGTGAAGCCGATCCGGGACTGCAACCGCTTGAACTCCTCCTGCAAGCGTTTGCGGATTTGCGCGTCAAGGGCCGACAAGGGTTCATCCAGCAGCAACAACTGCGGCTCCAGCGCCAAGGCACGCGCCAAAGCCACCCGCTGCTTTTGCCCACCTGACAGCGCAGCGGGGCGGGCCTTGGCGCGCGGCCCAAGCTCCATCAGGTCAATCATTGCGGCCACCCGTGCCGCCAGATCAGCACCGCGCTTGCCCTGCTGTTCCAACCCGAACGAGATGTTCTGTTCCACCGTCATGTTGGGAAACAAGGCGTAGTTCTGAAACACCATCGCAATGCCGCGCTGATGCGGGGCCAAGGTCAACACATCGCGGCCTGCAATGGTGATGCGGCCCATATCTGGCACCTCCAACCCCGCCAACACCCGCAACAGCGTGGTCTTGCCGCAGCCCGACGGGCCAACCAGAACGCAAACCTGCCCCTGTTCAACCTCCAAACCGATGTCGGTGAACACAGGGGTCGCACCAAAGGCCTTGGTCAATCCGGCAATTTCGACAAAACTCATGCTGTGTCCTTCCGGCGCATCAGGATCAGGCTGACAAGCGTGGTCGCCAGCAAAACAACGACGAAATACACCATGATCAGCACTGACAAGAGATGCCCCGACCCGCCGCGCAGCACATACATCAGGATTTGCAGCGTCGGAAACAGCCCGCCAACCAGCAGGTTGGCATAGACAAACTCGCTGATCACCAGTGTGAAATTCAAGATCAACCCAATCACCACGCCCTGCCGCACGCACGGAAGGATCACCCGCCATTGCAGCCCCAGATCGCTGATCCCCAACAAATACCCCGCCTCCAGCAAATCCTTCACGGCCAAAGCGTTCAGACTGCTT
>JBBRLL010000106.1:0-5688 GCA_038231395.1 Rhodobacterales bacterium | reverse complement strand
GGACTTCGCCACACAATGGCTCTGGACTTACAACAACGACCGCCCGAACATGGGCATCGGCGGGATGACACCCGCAATGAAACTGAAAATGGCCGCGTGAATTCTACGAATGCACCCCGTTAAAAATGGGGGGATTACCAGTAAAACGGCTTTTCCTCATTCGTCTGCTCCTTCAGCGTTGGGCAGACTCTACATTAGATCGAGGGAACTTCCGGGGGGCAGGTCAGCAAAGGTCATCGCGTCTCATGGCCCGACAATAGCAGTTCATACCGCCAATGGGAATCCTTTGTCAGGTGGGGAACACTAGGCGGAAGGGGTTAGCGCGGAGTTATTTTTAGTAGTCTGAAGGCTGACAACCTACAATCTTGCTTACGGAATGCGTTGGTCGGCTACCAACGACCCGTCTGGAACCAACTGATGTTGAGCACTGGACATATGGCGATAAACGGACAGTGCGAGTTGCTGAAACGCCAGTGACGTCTCCTCGAAACCGTTCGCGTGTGCGACAGAAGCCGCAGTCATTGCGCTGTTGAACAAGTCTCTGGGGTGCATTTTGGGGGCCTCACTTTCTGTCAAACCCGTTAACCTATGATTTACGAATCCTTCACAGAAGTTAACATCTTGTTAATTAGGCAACTGTTTCGACGTTGCAGTCAGTAAACCATGGGTGAGTTGAGCGAAATTTCGCGCAATGTGGGCATAAATCTGCTCATTTGGGTCCAAAATATGTATAATGCGCTTTTCCGGGCCTCAAGCGATGTAGTCACCTGTTGGATAGGTTTTCGAGCCGGCCCGATCAGAATTTCCAAAATATTGACCGATAACGGAAAAGAGTTCATCGATAGGCTCTTTGCCGCACGAGCGCGCGCGCCATGCGGCACCCACGAGTTCGACCAGCTTTGCGCCGAACAGGGCATCGAACAACGCCTCACACCGCCGAATTCGCCCCAGACCAACGAGATGGGGGAGCGCTTCAACGGCAGCATCAGCGATGTGCTGAAAACTAACCTCTTCGACAGCGCCTTGAGCTGGAGCAGACCCTGATGTGCTATGTCCAAATCTACAACACTCAGTTGCCGCAATCAGCTTTGGGAACTAGAACGCCAACGAAGGCCATGGAGGACTGGCACAAATCACGGCCCCACCTGCTCGTCGAATCACCACGCAATTATCCGGGACGCGCCAGCTAAGTATGTCAGGCTACTCTTCAACAGAGCAGTTCGCCGCCGCCGATTCGGGCAATCAAGGCTTCAAACCGGCGTCGATTAAATGAGATGTTACTGTGCAAGACAACACCTAGCAGCCTGTCGGACTTAACCTGACGCTGAGGATATGGCAGGATCGCGGGCACTGTAGATCGCCCGATGATGGATTTCCCCGATATGAGCAACTTCCGGCAGATCGACCGCGACACCGGTTTCTTGTTGCCGCCGTCGATTGACGAATGGCTTCCGCAAAGGCACTTGGCACGGTTTGTGGTGGAGGTGATCGACGGGTTGGACGTTTCTACGATGAGCAAGAGCTATCGCGGTTCCGGTTCGGCGTCTTACCACCCTTCGCTTCTGCTGGGCATCCTGGTGTACGGCTACGCCACCGGGGTGTTTTCGAGCCGCAAGCTGGAGCGGGCGACGCATGATTCCGTCGCCTTTCGCTTAGTGGCCGCGAACGAGCATCCCGACCACGACACGATTGCCGCGTTCAGGCGGCGCTTTCTCACGGAAATTGAGGGACTGTTCGTCCAGGTGCTGTTGCTGGCCCGCGAGATGGGCATGTTGAAGATGGGCACGGTGGGGCTGGACGGAACAGAAATCCACGCCAACGCCAGCCGCCACAGCGCGCTTTCCTATGAGCATGCGGGCAAGATCGAGGCGCAATTACAGGCCGAGGTGGCCGATCTGATGGCCAAGGCCGAGGCGGCGGATCAGGCGGACATCCCCGACGGCATGTCGATCCCCGAGGAGTTGGCGCGGCGTGAGGTGCGTCTGGCGAAGATCGCCGAGGCGCGGGGCAAGATCGAGGCGCGGGCGAAGCAACGCTTCGAGGGTGAGCGGGCGGAACATGACGCCAGGATGGCGGCGCGGGCGGCCAAAACCAAGGCGACCGGCAAGAAGCCGGGAGGCTTTCCGCCGCAACTGCCGACCGAAGGCCCCTTGCCCTCGGATCAGATCAATCTGACCGACGAGGAATCGCGCATCATGCCGGTGCCGGGCGGCGGCTTCGATCAGTGCTACAACGCCCAGGCTGCCGTTGCCGCGGGCAGCCTGCTGGTGGTGGCCGCCAATGTGGTCCAGGCTCCCACCGACAAACAGCAGATTGAGCCGATGCTGCGCGAACTCAACGCTTTGCCCAACGAGATCGGCAAGCCCGACACGCTGCTGGCCGATAACGGCTATTTCAGCGAGGCTAACGTCGTGGCCTGCGAGGTGGCTGGGATCGAGCCGATGATCGCCACCGGTCGAGAACTCCATCGTCCCTCTCTGGACGAGCGCTTCGCCGTCGCCCCGCACGCCCCGAACAATCCAGATCCGGTCGAGGCCATGGCCTATCGCCTGCGGACGCCCGAAGGCAAAAAACTCTACGGCCTACGCAAGCAGACCCCGGAACCGGTGTTCGGCATCATCAAATCGGTGATGGGATTCCGCCAATTCCTGCTGCGGGGGCTCGACAATGTCCAGGGCGAGTGGAGACTTGTGACCTTGGCATGGAACATCAAACGGATGTTTGCCCTGAGCGTGCCAACCTGAAGGCCCGCACCGCCAATCCAGACCGGACAATGGGACGCTTACGGGGCACCCAACCGCTCAGAACGTCGATCCCCACCTTTTCATGCACGATGCCGTCGTTAACCGCCATTTCCATGCCCTTGGGTGGCTATCTGACCTTGCAATCCGGCCGTGGGTTCCAGTCCGACAGGCTGCTAGGGTTCTGACTCTACAGAGGGCGATTTCTTTCAAGCTCGCGTTGAACCATTGTACCAAGAGTGTTCTCGTTATAGTTGTGTCTTAATCGATGCTCAAAAAGGCCAGTTTACCAATGACACTTACCCGAAGACCTCGCGCAAGGACAACAACGAGGACTTTGCTTTGTGCGGTGGGGGTCGGTGTCTTGGTCAGCCTCGGCGGCTGTATTGATGGCGGCTCGGGCCAGTATACCACGGGACTAAACGGTGATCAGGATGCGCTGGCCCGGCTGAACCTTGCGGCGCGCAGCGGCAGGCCGGGGACGCCGGGGGCCCCAGGACCAGCTCCGACGCAGGTGGTGTACTTCAACGACACCGGCAACAGCACACCGGTTGAGCCGGGGGTGCAGGCAGTGGGTCAGGGCTTTACTGTGAACCTGCAAGGCGTGACGGTGGATGTTGCGGCCAAGTCCCTGCTGGGCGATATTCTGGGCGTGCCATACAGTCTGGACCCTTCGGCGTCAGGTACGGTGACCATGGCGACCGGCGGTCCGGTGCCACGGTCAGAACTGCTGGGCATATTCGAGGCGGCGTTGCAGGCCAACGGGCTCATTCTGGTTAGCGAGGGCACCGGGTTTCGCATCAAGGCGATGGACGGCGCTGGCATGACGGCGGGCATGACGGCAGAGGGTTTCGGCTTTACCGCTGTGCCGTTGGGCCATCTGGGGGCCAAACGGATGCTTGCCCTACTGGACGGCTTTGCCGCACCGGAGGGTGCTATCAGGGCGTCAGAGAATGATGACATCCTTCTCGTACGCGGGAATGCGGCGGACCGGGCGAATATCCTTGCCATGGTTCAGTCTTTGGACGTTGACCTTTTGGCAAAACCGAATGCCGGGATCGCATTTTTGGCCAACGCCCCAGCCACGCAAGTGGCTGCCGATCTTGCAACCGTCGCGTCTAATGACCCGCAGGCCTCGGCTTGGTCCACGCAGGTGCTGCAACGCTCGAACGCCATTCTGGTGCAAGCACATGACCGCAACGATTTGCAACGGGCGATGATCTGGATCCGTCAACTTGACCGGACCGGCGGTGCTGCGGGTGGTGACATCACCGTGTATCAAGTGCAATATGCAAAAGCCTCCGACCTGTCCGGCATCTTGAAGGCGACCTTTGGCGACGGCGGCGCTCCAGCTGCCGCTCCAGAAGCGCCCGCCGCCGCGGCGACCGAGGGAGGCTCGGTCGCCCCGGTGACCGCCGCCGCCGCCATCACATCAATAGCCGCCCCCGTCGGAGGCGAGACGCGCTTCACACCTGATGACGGCAACAACACCATCATCATTCGCGGATCGACCCCGACCCGCCAACAGGCGCTTCAGCTGTTGGCTGCCATCGACAGGCCCCCGGTTCAGGTGGTAATTGACGTCATGCTGATCGAGGTGACGCTGAACGACTCCATCTCAATGGGCGTCCAAGCCTATCTGCAAACCCATGACGCAGGCTTTATCGCGGCCAACGGCGCCTCTACTGCCATCGCGGCCACGGCCCCCGGCTTCAATCTGGTCCTTGGCAGCGGCATCGACCCCAAGCTGATCATTGATGACCTGAGCCAAGTGACCAAGGTCAAGGTCGTCTCTGCCCCCTCTATCTCCGCGTTTGAAAATGAAGAGGCGCAGATTAAGGTGGTGGAACAGGTGCCCATCGTCACTCAACAGGTGATCTCCACCACCGCCGGCAATGCGCCGGTAGTGAACTCTGTAGAATACAGAGACGCCGGTGTGATATTGAAAGTTACGCCAAGGGTCAGCCAGACCAATCTGGTAAACCTCTCAGTAGATCAGCAGTTGTCAGCGGTGGTCAGCACCGGAAGCGGGGCTGCCACGCTGACACCGACGCTGCGGCAAAGGTCAATCTCGACCCGGGTGGCGGTGTATGATAACCAGACCGTCGCTTTGGGCGGGCTGATTTCCACCCAAGCTTTCAATGGTCGCAATGCGCTGTTTGGTTTTCTGACCAACCACGCCAACCGGGATAAGGCGCGGACAGAGCTTTTGGTGTTCATTACCCCGCACGTCGTGCGCAACCAACAGGACGCTGCGGCGGTCTCCCAGGAATTGCGGGCGCGAATGCCGCAGATGAAGGCGAAGTGAGTATCGCGGCTCAAACCACTGAACATACTTAAATCGCAAAAGGGCTTGCAAACGGCACATCGACTATCTCTTGCTGGTCAGAGCCGTTACTTAAGGAACGTCTGATCAACGTGTTTGGCTGCGCCGAGGTGGCGGCCTGATCGGTTCGGCAGGCACTCGACGGGTTTTGGGCGGCTGATTTCGTTGGCTCGGGGCCGTCTTTTGGGTGGCTTGGCAGATTTCGGACAGACTTGTCCTCATGCCATCAGTCTCCGTCGCACCAGGAACAAGTTGCCGGGCGCACACAGGGTGAAGAGTTGGGCGCGGTTTTTTGCCAGCCCCCGATAGCGGGTCTTCACATGGCCAAACTGGCGGTTGATGACGCGGAACGGATGGTCGACCTTCGCCCGCACCATCGCGATGATGTGGTTGGCCCGTTCGTTGAGCGTATACAGCGTGCCACCCTCCGGGGCCTAGCGCATGACGCCCCAGACCTTGCCCGGCCTGGCGAAGGCTGCCTCGCGCTCGGCACTGACATAGCCCTTGTCGGCCCAGACCGACACCTCCTCGCCGTGCAACAGTTCGTCCCAGACCTGACTGTCGTGTAGTTTCGGCGTCGATGTCTCCAGACTGTGGGTCACGCCGCTGTCGGCATCGACG
>JBBRLL010000105.1:0-5916 GCA_038231395.1 Rhodobacterales bacterium | reverse complement strand
CGCGCCCTCGACCTCGCCCGCAGGGACACCTCAAAGGGCTCGCTCTCGATCAAACTGAAGCGGGCGGGTTGGAGCGATGCGTTTCTTCTCAGCCTTCTCAAACAGTTAGCAGATGCTTAGGCCAAACGCGATTGCCCTGGGCAGTTATGGCCTGTTCACTCGCCCGGAATTGAAAGTGGAACGCGTCAGTTATGACGTGATGTCACCCTCGGCTGCGCGGGGCGTGCTGGAGGCTATCCATTGGAAGCCCGCGATCCGCTGGGTGATCGACCGCATCCATGTGCTGGAGCCGATCCGCTTTCAATCGATCCGCCGCAACGAGGTCGGACACAAAGCCCCCGCAGGCAGCATCAAGCGGGCGATGAACCGTGGCGATCTGGAGGGGTTGCAACTGTTGGTGGATGACGACCGCCAGCAACGCGCCTCAACCGTGCTGTCAGCCCCCGCCTATGTGATCGAGGCGCATTTTAGTCTGACCGCCAAGGCCGAAGCTGGTGATAACGAGGGCAAGCATCTGGATATCTTCAACCGTCGCGCTGCCCGGGGCCAGTGTTTTCACCAGCCCTGTCTTGGCACCCGCGAGTTCGCCGCCCATTTCGCGCTTGTCGCACCCGACGCACCCCTGCCCGCCCGCCATCCTACGGCGGAAACGCCCGAGCTTGGCTTTGGCACCCTGCGCGATCTGGGCTTCATGCTTTGGGATATTGACCACGCGGCCCCCGGTCGCCCGTCGCTTTTGTTCCGCGCCACCTTACGCGACGGCGTGATGGAGGTGCCCGCCCCCGGCAGCCCCGAGATCAGACAATGAGCCTGCTCGCAGCCCTTGTCCACGCCTATGACCGCCTGCCCGATGCGCCTCCGTTCGGCTATTCGTCGGAAAGGATTGGCTTTTGCGTGGTGCTGAACCCCGACGGAAGCGTGGCCGATGTGGCCGACCTGCGCGACACTGACAAAAAGCGCAGCCCAAGGATGCTGTTGGTGCCGCAGGCGAAAAAGCGCACCGTGGGGATTGATCCGAATGTGTTGTGGGACAAGACCGCTTATGTTCTGGGTGTAACCGCAAGACCGGGCAAACGCACCGCCGAGGAACATGCCGCGTTCAAAGCCAAACATCTGGACTGGCTTGAAGGCACCGAGGACGAGGGCCTGCGAGCGTTCAGCCTTTTTTTGACCCACTGGCAGCCGGAAGCCTTTACCCCGCCGTTGTGGCCCGACGATCTGCGCGATCAGAATCTGGTCTTTCGCCTGTCGACCGAGTTCACTTTTCTGCACGACCGCCCCGCCGCCCGCGCGCTTTGCCAGCGGATCGCGGAGGAGGGTGCGTCTGACCCGCAGATTTGCCTTGTCACCGGCACCCCAGCCCCGGTCGCCCGCCTGCATCCCTCGATCAAGGGGGTTTGGGGGGCGCAATCCTCGGGTGCCAGCCTGATCTCTTTCAACCTTGATGCCTTCACCTCTTATGGTCATGAACAAGGCGCCAATGCGCCCATCTCGGAAGCGGCGGCCTTCGCCTATACCTCTGCCCTGAATCGCTTTTTGTCCGACAAGAAGCACCGGCTTCAGATCGGTGATGCCTCTACCGTGTTCTGGGCCGAAGCCGATGCGGACACCGCCGAAGAGGCTGAGGGGCTGTTCTCTGGCATGTTCGACAGCCTTGGCGAAACACAGGCCGACGAAAAGATTGCCACTGCCAAACTCCACGCCAAGCTGGAGGCGATCCGCAAGGGCGAACCCCTAACCGAAATCGAGCCACGGCTGAACGGCGTGCGCTTTTACGTCCTGGGCCTTGCCCCCAACGCCGCAAGGCTGTCGGTGCGGTTCTTTTGGGAAAATGACTTCGGCACCCTGACCCGCAACTACCAGCGCTACCTTGCCGAGACGGTGATCGCGCCTGCGCCGCGTGACGGATGGCCGCCGCTGTGGCGCTATCTGGTCGAACTTGCCGTGCTGGGCAAACGCGAGAATGTGCCGCCTCTGCTGGCAGGAGACTGGATGCGCGCTATCCTGACCGGGGGCGCCTATCCGCTGACCCTGCTTGCCACCGCGCTGATGCGCATCCGCTCGGATGGCGAGGTGACGGCGCTGCGGGCGGCCATCCTGAAATCTGTCCTTATCCGAAACCTGAAGATGGAGGCGCCCATGGCGCTCGACCCCGCCAATACCAACAAGGGCTATATCCTTGGCAGGCTTTTCGCCGTCTACGAGGCGGTGCAGCGCGCCGCCCTTGGGGGGAATGTGAACGCCACGATCAAGGATAAATTCTATGGCTCGGCCTCGGCGACGCCGCAAAAGGTGTTCCGCACGCTGGATGCGGGGTCACAGAACCACTTCTCCAAGCTGCGCAAGCAAAGCCCCGGCTATGCGATCAATCTGGAGAAACTGCTGACCACGATCACCGATCTGATGGACCCGGGCAACGATCCGATCCCGGCTTCTTTGAACTCGGCCGAACAGGCGCTGTTTGGCATCGGCTATTACCATCAGCGCAGCGATTTTTTCCGCAAACACGACAAGATCATCGAGGAGCCCGCCCCATGACCATTCTTTCCCACCGCCACGATTTTGTGCTGATCTTCGATGTGACCAACGGCAACCCCAATGGCGACCCCGATGCCGGCAACCTGCCGCGTCTGGACCCGGAAACCAATCACGGGTTGGTCAGCGATGTCAGCCTCAAACGCAAGATCCGCAACTATGTGGAACTGGCGCAGGAAGGCCAGCCCGGCCAGCACATTTATGTGCAGGAAGGCTCGATCTTGAACGAAATGCATCGCAAGGCCTATGTCGCCCTGCGCCCCGATGATCCCAAGGCCGCCAAAGACACCAAGCTGAACCCCAAGGATGACGCCGAGGCCGTCAATCTGCGCAGCTGGATGTGCGCAAATTTCTTCGATGTCCGCTCCTTTGGCGCTGTCATGTCCACCGGCATCAACTGCGGTCAAGTCAAAGGCCCGGTCCAGATGACTTTCGCAAGCTCGGTCGAACCGATCCTGCCGGTCGAGATCACCGTGACCCGCATGGCCGCCACCAACGAGGCCGAAAAGAAGAAATCGACCGAGGGTAGCGACGGCGATCAGCGCAGCGACAATCGCACCATGGGCCGCAAGCACATCGTGCCGTACGGCCTTTACGTCGCGCACGGCTTCATTTCCGCCAAATTTGCCGAGCGCACCGGCTTTTCCGAGGCCGATCTTGCACTGCTGTTCGAGGCGCTGAAGTCGATGTTTGAACACGACCGCTCCGCCGCGCGGGGCGAAATGACCACCCGCCGCCTGATCGCCTTTCGCCACGAAAGCGCGCTTGGCAATGCCCCCGCGCACCAATTGTTCGAACGCATCCGCATTGGCCGCGCCGTGGACGGCGAGTTCCGCCCACTGGATGACAAGGGTCTCGGCAACCTCGCGCCCGCCCGCAAATTCACCGATTATCGGGTTGAGATTGACCGTGAGCATATGCCTGCCGGGGTCGAAATTCTTGATCTGGTCTAGGAAATGCCCGATCCACCCGCCGGGATGGAGCCCATTCCCCTCTCCGCGATCCAGCACGCGGTCTATTGCCTGCGTCAGGCCGCGCTGATCCATCTGGAACGGCTCTGGGCCGAGAACCGTTTTACTGCCGAGGGAGATGTGCTGCACGCCGTGGCTGACAAGGGCGGCAGTCGCAAGGCGCGGGGCGTGCGGCGGGTGATGTCGCTGCCCTTGGCCTGCCAGCGGCTGAACATCAGCGGCATCGCTGATCTGGTGGAATTTGCACCCGGTCCGCAGGGCGAAACCGCCTTTCCGGTGGAATACAAGCGCGGCAAGCCCAAGCGGCACCGCGCCGATGAGGCGCAACTTTGCGCCCAGGCCCTGTGTCTTGAAGAGATGACCGGCCAGCCCGTCCCTGCGGGTGCCCTGTTTTACGCCGGGACCAAGCGCCGCATTCCCGTCCCCTTTGACGCCGACCTGCGCGCCCTGACCGAGGCTGCCATAGCCGACCTTGCCCGCGTGTTTGCCAGCGGCCAGACGCCGCCACCCACCCCGCACAGATCCCGCTGCCGGGCCTGCTCGCTGGTCGAGCTTTGCCGCCCGGACACATTCGCCCGCCCTGCCCGCGCCTGGCGGGACCGCATGGTCGCCCGAGCGTTGGATGCGCCATGAAAAAGCTGCTGAACACCGTCTATGTCACCACCGAAGGCGCCGCCCTGAAGAAGGATGGCGAGAATCTGGTTGCTGAAGTTGACGGCGCCGAAAAGGCCCGCGTGCCCCTCCATATGATCGCCTCGGTGGTCGCCTTCGGCCCGATCCTGATCACCCCCGCCCTGATCGGCATCTGTGCGGAACGCGGCATCACCCTTGTGCTTCTTGACCGCAATGGCCGGTTTCAGGCGCGGATCGAAGGCCCCGTCACCGGCAACGTCCTGCTGCGCCGCGCCCAATACCGGCTGGCCGACGGCGGCGAAGATATCGTGCGCTCCATCGTCATCGGCAAGGTCGCCAACCAGCGCGCCGTCCTGCGCCGCACCCTGCGCGATTATGGCGACGAGATGCAGCCGCCCGCCCGCGCGGCCCTCGATCACGCCTGCGACCGCATGGCGATGATCCTGCGCCGGGTGCAACTGTCCGACACCACCACCGACCGGATGCGCGGCTCGGAGGGGGAGGCCGCTAACCTTTACTTCGCCAGCTTCGATGCCCTGATCCGCAGCCCGGATGCAGAGTTCCGCTGGACCACCCGTTCTCGCCGCCCGCCACGTGATGCGATGAACGCGCTCTTGTCCTTTCTCTACACCCTCTTGACCCACGATTGCCGATCGGCCTGCGAGGCGGTGGGCCTTGACCCTGCCGTGGGCTTCTTGCACCGCGACCGCCCCGGCAGGCCCAGCCTCGCCCTCGACCTGATGGAGGAGCTGCGCGCCCCTTTGGCCGACCGTCTGGCGCTGTCGCTCGTCAACCGGCGCCAGCTGCGCGCCACTGATTTCCGCAAGATGGATGGCGGCGCGGTTCTGCTTTCCGACGACGGCCGCAAGACTGTCCTGACCGCCTGGCAAGAGCGCAAGAAGGAAGAGCGTCTGCACCCGTTCCTGAATGAAAAGGCACCCTTCGGCCTTGTGCCCTACCTTCAGGCCCAAATGCTGGCCCGCCATCTGCGCGGCGATATCGACGCCTATCCGCCGTGGTTCTGGAGCTAGAGATGCTGGTTCTGGTCACTTATGACGTAAAGACACTTGAGGAGGGCGGCAAAAAACGCTTGCGGCAGGTGGCGAAGGCCTGCGAAGATTACGGCCAGCGCGTGCAGTTTTCGGTGTTCGAGATTGAGGTGGACCCTGCCCAATGGGCGAAGCTGAAGGCCCGGCTCGAATCGATCATCAAGCCCGCCCACGACAGCTTGCGCTACTATTACCTTGGCGCCAACTGGACCCGCAGAGTTGAACATGTCGGGGCCAAACCCGCCGTGGACCTGAACGGTCCCCTGATCATCTAGCGCCACTCGCGAACCCCAAGCGTGCCTCAGTTCCCTGCGGGGTTCGCAACCTGATAGCTCTTTGACATTGTTAACCTTTTTTCCGAACACTTAGGATTTGGTAGCCCCCGATCCTGCCGTTGATCAGGTTTCGCAATTCCAGCGCAGTTTACGTCGACTTGACTTACACTTAGAGAAGGGCGGGGTCGCCCCCACACGGGGGCGTGGATCGAAACGCCGTCGCGCCGTTGACGGTCAAGCTGCCCGCCACGGTCGCCCCCACACGGGGGCGTGGATCGAAACATGTACGTCAACCAAGCGGGGACAACGCTCTCGGGGTCGCCCCCACACGGGGGCGTGGATCGAAACGCCATATATTCTGACCGGGCGCACCGCTGGCACGGGGTCGCCCCCACACGGGGGCGTGGATCGAAACCACTTTGGCAATATGAGGGGGGAAGCCATCTGGTTGGT
>JBBRLL010000104.1:0-6427 GCA_038231395.1 Rhodobacterales bacterium | reverse complement strand
CAACTTGCCTGGTGCGAAGAGCGCAGGGATTTCAGGCAGTTTTTTTTGTGCGTGCGATGAAGGGGCTGACGCTCAGGGTGGCGATTTCAGCGGGGATCGGACAGCATTGCTGCAAGGCTTGCTGGAAAAAGAGGCCGGTTACGCCTGACTTTGGGTTTGGTTGTCGACGCAGTCGGCCCATAGCGGTCATCCCCTAACTGTCGGAAGCCTGACCGAAAGCGACCATTGAGTGACCTTGTACATCAATTTCTGCCGGACGAACTATACGGATAAAGCAGCTTAAGGCGAAGAAGCCGTCCGATTGAATTTCTGCACTTCAGCGTGCAGTCTGGAAAGTCATAATACCTGCTTAGCCAGACACTCTTGAAACCAGCAAGACACCGACCTGGTCTATTCAATGCGGTGCCTGAACACTTCGCTTTACAGCGACTCCGCACCATCCAGAACCAGTGCATGCCCCGTCATGAACGACGACTGGTCCGAGGCCAGATAAACGATGCTTTCTGCGATCTCTTCGGGTGTTCCCCAGCGCTCCATCGGGATGGATCTGGCGACATAGGTCTCAAGCGACTTGCGCCCGCCCATTTGCACCTCGAACCCGGCATTGAATGCCGTGTCCACAAAGCCCGGACACAGCGCATTGCAGCGCACGCCGTAGCGGGCGTAATCAACGGCAATCTGGCGGACCATCGCGATGGCGGCGTGTTTGGTCGTGCAATAGGCGATCATCTCACGGTCGTATTGCACGCCAGAGTTCGACGAGGTGATGATGATCGACCCTTTGCCACGCGGTTTCATCACGGCCATGGCAGCTTGGGCGGCCACGAAGTGCGAGCGCACATTCAGCCGCCATGAGGCGTCCATCTGATCCACGCTGACATCTTCCAGACGACCCGCAATCTGGATGCCGGCATGGGAATGCAGGATATCCAGCCGGCCATATCGGTCGTTGGCCCCTGCGATGGCACTGGTCAGGGCTGCATCATCGGTCACGTCCAGGCCCAGAGCCTCTGCCCGCCCGCCTTCCGAGACGATTTCGGCCGCCACCGCCTGCGCGCGGTCGGGGTCAAGGTCGCTTACAACCACCGTGGCCCCATTGCGCGCCAGAGCCAGCGCCCCGGCCCGACTGATGCCAGACCCTGCCCCGGTCAGGAACGCCACGCGGTCTTGCAAGAGCGCGCAGGTCATGCGGTGCCCGCCTTGGCGCGCCGGGCACCGCGTTGCAGAATGGTCTGCGCGATGATCAGCATGACCAGTGAAACCGCCAGAACCATCGTGCCTATGGCGTTGATTTCAGGCGTAACCCCCCGGCGGATCGACGAAAAGACATAGATCGGCAATGTCGTCTCAGACCCCGCGACGAAAAACGCGATGATGAAGTCATCAAAGCTGAAGGTGAAAGACAGCAGGAACCCCGCAAGGATCGCGGGAAAGATCTGCGGCAGCGTGACCTGCCGAAACGTGCCAAAGGGGGTGGCCCCAAGATCGGCCGACGCCTCGATCAGGCTGCGGTCCATGCCCGCCACCCGCGCCCGCACGATGATGACGACCAGCGCCATCGCAAAGAGCCCATGCGCCGCGATCAGCGACACCATCCCCAGTTTCAACTGCGGTGCGGCATCCGCCACCGGCCAGACGGCGGCGATCACTGGGTTAAGCCAGTCAAACAGCGAGACAAGGGCGATCAGTGTGGAGATACCGATCACGATCCCCGGCACCATGACCGCGATGTACAAAAGCGCGTCAAACATCATCCGCGGCTTGCCCGTGACGCCTTGCAGCGCAAGGGCGGCCATCGTGCCCGCCACCGTGGCCAGCACGGCAGAAACGGCGGCGACGGTGGCGCTGGTCTGAAACGCCTCCATCACAAAGGGGTTCGACAGGGCCTTGCCATACCACTGGGTCGAAAACCCCTGCAACTGCGCGGCATAGCGGCCCGCGTTGAAGGAAAAGACCGCGATCACCGCGATCGGGATGTACAAAAACAGATAGACCGCCAGCGCGTAAATCCTCATGCCCGCGCCCTCACATCAGGGCCACGTCGTCGCGGCCCCCGGCCCAGCGCCGCGTCAGCCGCATGTACAGGGTGACGGTGACCAGCATGATGACCACCAGCGCCACCGCAACCGCCGCCCCGAACGGCCAGTTGCGCGATTGCAGGAACAGATCGACCAGCGCGTTGCCGACAAAGAACACCTTGCCGCCGCCCAGCATTGCGGGGATCAGAAATTCGCCCATCAAGAGGATGAAAACCAGCATGCAGCCGGTGGCAACGCCCGGCATCGACAGGGGCAGCGTCACTTGCAGAAAACTGCGCCATGGCGGGCTGCCAAGGTCGGACGACGCCTCCAGCAGGCGTTTGTCCAGCCGTTCCAGACTGACATAGATCGGAAACACCATCAGCGGCAAATAGCCGTAAACGATGCCCGTCAGCACCGCAAAGGGCGTGTTGATCAGGCGCGGATTGCCAAGGCCTATGGCGTCGATCAGTTTGGGGACCCCCTGCCCGCCCAGCAGATAGATCCACGCATAAGACCGGATCAGGATCGAGGTCCAGAACGGCACGATCACCAGAATCAACAACAGCATCCGCCATTTCGGATCCGCCCTGACCGCCAGATAATAGGCCAGCGGATAGGCGATCACGAGGCACAGGGACGTGCCCAAAGGCGCCAGCATCAGCGTGTTCTGAAACGCCGCCCAGCGCGCGCCAAGATTGGCGTAGTTTGCAAGTGTGAAGGCGGCAGAATAGCCCCCCGCCGCCGCTCGTTCGCCAAAACTGAAGACAACCACAACCACCAGCGGCAGCACCAGCATGGCCAGAAGCCATATCGCTGCGGGTGCCAGCAGAAGGGTTGTCCTCAGCCTTGCGGTCATGGCCCTAGGCCGATTTGAAGCGCGCCATCACCTCGGCACGGTTGGGGTCGGTCAGCGTCACGGCGGCCCCGAATTCCAGCGCGTCCAGCAGTTCGGCGGCAGGATACAGGATCGGGTCGTTCAACACTTCGGGCGGCATCAGCGCATCCACGCGGGCATCAGCGGTCGGATAGCCGTGGAACATCGCTTCCTTGGCATTCACCGCCGGATCAAGCAGATCGTTGATCAGCGCATAGGCCGCCTCCAGATGCGGCGCGCCCTTGGGGATGGCGTAGAAGTCCGACCACAGCTCGCCCCCCTCCTTGCCCAGCACATATTCGATCTCGGGCATATCGCGGTTCATCTGCTTGCCGTCGCCGGTCCAGCAGATGGTCATCCACGCATCACCCGACCGCATAGAGGGCTGATAATCGGATGTGATCGCAAAGAGATGCGGCTTGGCCGCGATCAGCAGCGCCTCGGCATCGGCGAGTTCCTTGGCATCGATTGAGTTGAACGAATAGCCAAAGGATTTCAGCGCCGCCCCGATGGTGGTCAGCTGATAGTCATGCACCATGGTGCGGCCAGAGAATTCGGCCATCGTCAGGTCAAAGAATTCCTTCCACGACGTGGGCTTTGCCATGCCGCCAAGTTGGGCGGTGTTCACCGCAAAGCCTGTTGTCCCCCAGTTCTTGGGCACGGCATAGGTGACGCCGTCGATGGTACCGGGGCCCGCGAAACGCTGGTTGTAGGACGCGGCATCATAGTTCGGGATTTTCGACAGATCGAGCGGCTCGATCAGGTTCTCGCTGACATAGGTGCTGATCGTGTAGTTGGTGGGCACAAACACGTCCCAGCCAGACCCGCCCGCCTGCAGCTTGGCAAGCATCTCTTCGTTCGATCCGAAAACGCTCATGTCAACGGCGGCACCAGTTGCCTGCGTGAACGCCTCGAGGTTGGCTGGATCATGATAGTTGGGCCATGTCGCCAAAGCGACCCGGTCGCCGATCGCCTGTTGCGCCCATGCCGCCGAGCGCAGGCCCGGCATTGCCGTGCCCAGAACGGCCGTGGCCGCACCAAGGCCGGTCACGCCCAGAAAATGGCGCCGGCTGACCGAGCCTTTTCTATAGCGGTTCAGCTCTGCCATGAACGCATCGCGTGAGATGAAGTCATTCCTGTCTGTCATGTTCAGTCTCCCTGTTTTTGATTATTCGGTTGTGGTCAGGATCAGCGCCGCCCCGTCCAGCCAGCGCGCGTTGGTTGTGTCACCCGGCTCAAAGCTGCCCATCCCCGCCTCTGCCTGCCGCGAGACGAGGACAAGGAATTGCCCCAGATCGGGGTTGCGGACCAAGTATTCGGTGTGTTCGCCCAAAAAGATACGGTTCACAATCGTCACAGGCAGACCGCCCGCGTCACGATCAAGGCTGATCTGTTCAGGCCGCAGGCTGGCGACAGCGGGCTGGCCAATCCCAGCACCTGCAGAATTATGGCCCACGAAGACCACGCCGCCCGGCCCCACCAGCTTTGCAGCGTCACCCGCGATGCTCTCGACGCGCCCTTCGAAAAAGTTCGATTTGCCCACAAATCCCGCAACATAGCGGCTATTCGGGCGGTTATACAAATCACGCGGGCTGCCGATCTGAACGATCTGGCCGTCGCGCATGATGCAGATGCGGTCCGACAGCGACAGTGCCTCTTCCTGATCATGCGTCACCAGCACAAAGGTGATGCCAAGCTGGCGTTGCAGGGTCTGCAACTCGATCTGCATGTCGTGGCGCAACCCCTTGTCCAGTGCGGCCATCGGTTCGTCCAGCAACAAGAGCTTTGGCTCGTTGACGATGGCGCGAGCAAGCGCCACGCGCTGCTGCTGGCCACCCGACATCTCCCAGATGCGACGGGGCCCGAAACCCGGCAGCCGCACGGTTTCCAGCGCGCGGGCAACGGCGGCCGCGATCTGGGTTGCCGGTGGCCGGGGCCGGCGCTGGCGCAAGCCATAGGCGATATTCTCGGCCACGCTCAGATGCGGAAAAAGCGCATAGTGCTGAAACACCATGTTCACCGGCCGCTGATGCGCCGGGATGGCGTTGACCTGTTGTCCATCAATCCAGATCTCGCCGGATGTAGGGGCCTCAAAGCCCGCCAACATCCGCAGCGCGGTGGTCTTGCCGCAGCCCGAGGGCCCAAGAAAGGACAGGAATTCCCCCGCCCTGATCGTCAGGTTCAACGCCTGCGCCGCCACGACAGAGCCGTAAAGCTTTGTCGCGCCACGCAGTTCCGCGATGGGCAGGATGTCGTCTTTCGTCAAACGGAAAGCCCCCGCCCCTATGCCTTCGAAGGTGGAAATCCTAGCGAGACGCCGTTTGCGCGTATATACCACAAAACGCATAGTTTCACGAAAAGCGCAGCCATGAGTATAGAGCGTAAATTCGAACAGATCGGCCAGATGATCGCCGCCGAAGGCACGCCAGCCTTTCCCGGCAAGTTGGCGAATTTCCTGCGAACATTGGCACCCTATGAGTTCACGGTCATTTTCGCCTATCGGGATGCGGCACGCCCGCTTGATCTGTTCGATGATTTTCCGGGCAACAAGAGGGCGGTTTTCGTGACCGATTATCAGGCGGGCCCTTACCTGCTTGACCCGTTCTATCTGGCGGCAACCAGCCCCGTTGTGCCCGGCCTTTACCGCCTGCGCGATGTGGCCCCCGACCGCTTTTATCAGGGCGAGTATTTTCGCAATTACTATGCGCAGACCGGCCTTGCCGAAGAGATCGGGTTTTTCGTGGTCACCGGGCGCTTTACGGTTGTTGTCGTCTCGCTCATGCGGTCGAAAAAGGCCTTTTCGGCCAAAGAGTTCGCGGCAATCCAAAGTGGCTGGCCCGTTGTCGAGGCCGCGTGCATGCGCCATTGGGCCCATCTTGCGGATCAGTTCGACGCCACGGGAAAGGCCGATGCCGGCACATCGGACGCGGCGATCCAACGCTCGTTCCAGCGGTTCGGCGAGGGCCAGCTTACACCGCGCGAGCGCGAAGTGGTGGAGTACACGTTAAAGGGGCACTCTGCCGAAGCGATCCGGCAGATTCTTGGCATTTCGTCAGGCACAGTGCGCATTCACCGGCGCAACATCTATGCAAAGCTGGGCATCAGTTCCCAAGGAGAACTGTTCGCCCGGTTCATCAGTACCTTGGCGAAGACCTGATACAAGGCCCGAAGTTGGTCTCCCAACACCCGAATTCAGGCAGGATATGGCACTCAGGGTGCGGCAAATGGCAGTTGCACGTCTCAGACTTCGGGCCGCCTTGGTTTGTCAATCTGACTCAAAAGCACCCGTTTTCGCGTCACCCGCGCCTCTCCAAGGTTTCCACCCTATCATCGAACGGCCGCTTTCTTGGGCCAGCTGCGGTTGCGATGCCGCAATGCCGACTGGCAGCTTCCCGCCCTCTGCGACGGTCGGCCCCCCTTCCGGCGCCATCACCCGCCCTTGGCCAAGGGCCGGAACAATTCCCCGATGATATCCATATCCAAGCCGATTGGGTCGGCTGATCCGCCATCGAAAAGGGCATCGGCGAGGGCT
>JBBRLL010000103.1:0-6523 GCA_038231395.1 Rhodobacterales bacterium | reverse complement strand
GCCCTCGACCTCGCCCGCAGGGACACCTCAAAGGGCTCGCTCTCGATCAAACTGAAGCGGGCGGGTTGGAGCGATGCGTTTCTTCTCAGCCTTCTCAAACAGTTAGCAGATGCTTAGGCCAAACGCGATTGCCCTGACGCTGATGCCACAAGACGCATCCCACACATCCTTTCTCCGGACCCTGAACACTGAACGACAGGCTCCGTACTTTAAACAAAACAAGGCTTTACACCACTTCTCACAAGGAAAACGTACCTCTTGGACGTGGCCAAAGGTTCGCCTTCCTAGTTCTCCTTTGTGCGTTCAGCGATCAGCGAAACGCCTTCGATCACGGGGGAGTTACCCAACGTGAACACAATCTGCAAGAGCATAAATCGCGCTTAGATTGCACTTGAAAGGGAGGGGAAGGAAGCGGTAGGAAGAGTGGTAGGAAATGCGATATGTCTACAATAATTCGGCGGTTGGTGGTGATGGTAAAATCTCTGTCTGGTGAAACGCGACGCGAGGCGAAATTAAAGCCTATGGCAGTAACTCAAGTCGAATCTTTGCCAAAGAAACCAGTAGAGGCACCCCGGCGTGGCCGTCCGGTTGCTGATGGTTCAGGGCAGGTCATCAGCTGCCGTCTGCCGGCCGAAGAGCTTCATGCCTTCGACGCGCTTTGCACCCAGCTTGGTGCTAAATCCCGCTCTGACGGGGTGCGGTCGGTGGTGCGGATGGCCTCTGGCTTTCTGGAAGTCAGCCGGGAAGACAGCGCGCGTTTGGAGGAAATCCGCTACGAGTTGGGCAAGATCGGCACCAACGTGAACCAGATTGCGCTGGCCGCGAACCGGGGCAGGGCCCCGATGGTCAAGGCGCAGTGGGCGTCGGTCGATGAGTTGCGTCGGTCGCTGCCCATTGTGGCCAAGGCGCTGAGCCAGATCATTGCCGAGCGACGGCGTCGGGGTGTGGCGCTGTTCCGTAAGTTTGCCGAGGCTGAGGGGCTGCGCCATGGTTAAGCTTGGGTCGCGTCCCATCGGGTTGGCAGAGGCGGTTCTCGGCGAGATCAACTTCCTGCGTCCGCAGCAGGGCAAGGTGAAAACCGGCAACTCATCGCCCAAGCGCGGGTTCAGTTTCTCGACCCGGGCCAGCCAGCTGTGGCGGTTCTCAATGGGGTCGAACGCGGCCGTGTTGAAGAAGATTGGCAAGGGTGGGACGGCCAATGCCAAGGAACTGGCAGCGCAGATGGATTATCTCTTCTCAAAGTCAGCCTCGATCTTCGGCAATGGCGTTGTGCTTGACGCTGACGCCAAGGGTTTGACCAAGGATGAGCGCAACGAGATCGTTGGGGACTGGGTTGAAGACTGGCGCGGATCACCGAAGAACGGCCACACCACCCATCTGCTGATGAGCTTCCCGTCTCATGTGCGGCCGGAGAAGGCGAAGCTGATCGCGGAAGCCTGGGCCTTCGAGATGTTCCAGTCTGGCGAGCATCAGGATGATGTCTGGTCCTATGTGGCAGCCCTACACACCGACAAGGCGCATCCGCATGTGCACATGGTGATCAACAACCGGGGCACCGTGAACGACACCTGGCTCTACATGGCCAAGGAACACGCCTTCAATCTGGAGGTCATGAAGGAGCGCATGGTGGCCACTGCGGCAGAGGAGGGCGTGTTTCTGGATGCGACCTCTCGCGCCGAGCGGGGCATTTTGACTTATGGACCGTCGCGGGCCGAGATTGAACGGGCACGAGTTGAAGGCCGGGCGCCTGAGGAACGGCCGCGCGAGGGCAAGGCGCTGGAGGATGCCCTGGCGACAATGGCGCGCACGGCGGATGCGATGCGCAGTTTGCAGCATGTGGCGGCACTGACTGGCCTGCCGGAGATAGGCGAGAAGATTGCCAAGGCCGAAGAAGCCCTGCGGCGGGGTGGGGTGTTGCAGCCGTTTCTGGGCGATGTGGCCACAGTTGAGCGGGCTGATCTGGACCGGCATTTCAACGGCTGGATGGTTGAGGCTGAAGGCAAGATCCGGAAGATGCCGGTCGCCGAACGTAGGGACATGAGGGACGAGCTTTACGGCTATGCCATCGATATTGCAAAGGGGTTGGGCGACGCGCGCGGCGCGCAGCTTCTGCAGATGATGCCGCAGTCGAAACTCTATGCAACGGGCATCGCAGGCGATCAGCTGACCCGAGGTAAGGAGGTTGTTGATCTACAGCCGGGGGCAGCGGACCAGCTGAAAACGGACATCGTCAGTAAAGCGGTGGCATTGGGTCTAAGCGGGGATCGTATGGCTGAGCGGCTGGAAACGGGCGCCGCAAATGCTTGGGAAGAACGCGTCTGGGTGCGCGGTGATTTGTTGGCGATAGCTGGGCGGAGGCTGGTTGATCTTACGAACGGCGAGCAGAGTCGTAAGGTGGTCGGGGAACTTGAGGGCTTCTACGAAGAAGCAGCCAAACGGATTGACCATGCCCGGGCGCATGAAGCGGCACCAGACAATGACCGGTTGCAGCGTGCCCTTGGGTCAATGGGCCGCATCATGCAAGTCGATGGCAAGGTTGAATTTCGGGGCGATGCCCATGCAGAGCGGTTCGCGGATGAACTCCGGCAACGCTATGGGGCGGGTGTCGTGGCAGAGCTAGCAGCCGGGCGGACTGAAATGCTGGCTGGCGATTTCGAGGACGCTGAGCAGCGGAAGTGGATCGCCAAGGCGATCGTTTCGTCGGCAATGTCGCATGTGGCTCTTGGTCTGACCCTGCGGGAGGCGCGCAAGGCCGAGCGTAACTTTGCAGGACGTGCGGCGCACGGGAATGACAAGGATTGGGAATTGTAGCGCACGCTCTCGATCTTGATTTCTACCGAGGTGTCGGATCGCCCTGGGCAAGGGGCTGGTCTCGCGCCATTTCAGAGGGTTCGCATCGACTTGTGCACTCTCGTGCTGACAATGCGATCTGATGGCGGTGGCAATTGGGCAGAAGAGTCGGCAAATGGCTTTTGGGTGGCATGCAAAACGGGTGGTCTGATTGTCTTGGAAACATGAATCTTGCGACCCTCGCAACCGGCCACATGATCCGTTCCGGCTATCGGTTACGACGTTGCATCTCGCGGGCGCACCCCTTTAGGCTCTGCCCAACAAGGAGTCCGGATTGCAGCTGTCTTTGGATCGATGGTTTGATTCGGCCAGCATCGCGCGGGGCATGGTCTATGCCCGCGACGGGCGCGTGGTCGGCCTGTCTGATGCCGGGTCGGGGGGCTACCTGACTGGTCAGGTTTCCGGGTCGCATCGCGAAGTCTATGAGGTTCAGATATCGCTTGGCTTTGATGGCACCCTCAAGCTCAAGCGGCTTGAGGGGACGTGCTCCTGCCCGGTCGGTTCTTTCTGTAAGCACATGGTGGCGGTGCTGGTTGTCTTTCAAATGCGCTTCGCCATGACGGAAGCGCCGCTGCCGGTTGCGATGGACGAAAAACCTGCT
The DNA here is from genome assembly GCA_038231395.1 of Rhodobacterales bacterium. Classification (GTDB taxonomy): domain Bacteria; phylum Pseudomonadota; class Alphaproteobacteria; order Rhodobacterales; family Rhodobacteraceae; genus Stagnihabitans. The sequence goes on along the minus strand of JBBRLL010000103.1, from coordinate 3,072 downwards.
GCCCCAGTCCGGGCTTTGCCTTGGGCTATTCAGCAATGGTTGGAGGCGGTGACGCAGGCGGTGCAACCTGCCGAGGCCGCACCCGACTATCCGCCTGCTGTGCGTGACCGGCTGGTTTATGTTCTGGGGCTCAGTGGCGACAAGATCTCGGTGACCGTGATGAAAGCCGGGGTTTTGGCGGATGGCCGCCCTTCGGAACGCGCGAGCCGCTATGACGTCAGGCGCTTGAAGAATAATGACAACCGGCCGCAATTCGTGCGGCGTAAGGATCTGGAGATCTTGCGCGATCTTGAGGCAGCGGGGTTGGCCCCCAATGGCAACGGGTCTTATGACCACGCCTGCCGGCCCAGGTTTTTGCCCGATGGCCCGCCCGATCTGCTGCCGATCTTGCGCGCGATCGCGGCCACCGGGCGCGGTCGTTGGGAAGAACGCGACGGCCCATTCCTGCATGAAGAAGCCCCTCGGGCGGCGGAGTTTCAATGGCAGGGGCAGGAGGGCGGCACGCAAGAGTTACGCCTGCTGGACTCTGAAACCTCCAAGCCTCTCATTGCCCTGCCCGCCGCCAGCCCGATCTGGCTGGACCCGGCCAGCGGCGCTTTTGGCGTATTGCAGACAACTCTAGATCCGGTGCAGCTTCAGGTTCTACTGCGCGCACCCAAGATTCCGGCCGAGATCGCGGCGGAAGTCTCCGCCCGGCTGATGGGGCTGCAAACCCGCACAATCCCCGCGCCCAAGGCCATCGGTGTTGAGATGCGGCAAGGCCGCGACCCGGTTCCGATCCTGCGGCTGTTCGGGATGCGCGGGCACCGGCAGATTGGCGAAGCCTGGCGGCGCGAGAAGAAGGCTGTGGTTCAACCCGCCTTGCGCTTGCAGTTTGACTACGGTGGCCAGATCGCCCAAGCCGGTTCCGGGCAGGCGCTGCGCTTCAAAGAAGCTGAGACGATCGTCACCCTGCAGCGCGATGCGGCGGCCGAGGCTGCAGCCCATCTGGCCTTGCAAGGCTGTGGCGCGCTGCAGGCGGAAGCGCTGGAGCAGTACAGTTTTGGCAAACAAGCCGCAGCGGGGGACCGCGTCTATGTCGAAGACGAATGGGATGGCGAGCGGCTGGCATTTTCCACGACCTTGACCCCGGCCCTGCAGTTTCTTGGCCAACGTGTCCCGCAGCTTCGCAAGGCCGGTTGGCGGATCGAGGTTGATGAGAGCTGGCCTTGCCCGCTGACCGATGCGCCAATTCAGGTACAGGCCCGCGTTGGCTCTGGCGGCGCGGGCGGGTTGTTCGACTTCGGGCTTAGCCTTCAGGCCGGCGATCAAGAGGCCGATCTGGCCCCGCTGGTCGCCGAAATCTTTGCCGCTTTGCCGCCGGATCTCAGCGATGATGACATCGCATCGCCCGAATTCGAAGCCCTGGTGGCGCAGACGCCCTGCTATCTACTTTTGCCTGACGGGCGCCATGCGCAGGTCGATCTGCGGCAAATGACGGATCTCCTCAGGGTCTTGCTGCGCAGCCTTGGCTTGATGACCAAGATCCATCCGGGCGAAGCCGGACAAGTGTCGGATCTGGCCGAAGCTCTCGCGGGTTGCGGCATTCCGTTTGAGGGTGGTGCGGACCTTCTCGATCTTGGCCGCCGCCTCAATGCCCTGAAATCGCCCGATGCCATCCCTCTGCCGTCCGCTGTGAATGCCGTGCTGCGCCCCTATCAAAGCTTGGGCTATGGTTGGCTTGCCGCTTTGTCTGACACCGGCTTTGGCGGCCTCTTGGCTGATGATATGGGTCTGGGCAAGACCTTGCAGACCTTGGCGCTGCTGGCAAAATGCCACCTGCAGGATGGTGCCGCCCGTCCCAGCCTGCTGATCGTGCCCACCAGTCTTGCCCGGGCCTGGGCGCGCCAAGCGGCGGAGTTCGTGCCAGACCTGAAGGTGCTGGTCCTGCAAGGCCAATCCCGCAAGGCCCTGTTTGATCAGATAGACGCCGCCCATCTGGTGATCTCGACCTACCCCCTCTTGCACCGCGATGATGACATCCTGCTGACCCGTGACTGGGAACTTGCCATTCTGGACGAAGCCCAAGCGGTCAAGAACCCCGCCTCCACCGCCGCCAAGCGCATCCGCGACATACGCTCCCGGATGCGGTTGGCCCTGACCGGCACGCCGATGGAAAACACGCTGACCGACCTTTGGGCGCTGTTCGATTGGCTGGTGCCGGGCCTGCTGAGCGATCGCAAAACCTTTCGCACGCAGGTGCTGCTGCCCATCGAGAAAGACGGCGACACCCAGGCGCAAGCCCGGCTCAACCGCCGTATCCAGCCCTTCATCCTGCGCCGCACCAAGGATCAGGTGGCGCTTGATCTGCCCGAAAAGACCGAGATCACCGAACTGATCCCGTTGGGTGCCAAGCAGCAGGCGCTATATGAAACCGTCCGCATGGCGATGGACGCCCGTGTCCGTGAGGCCATCGCGGCGCGCGGGCTGCAAGGCTCACAGATCACCATTCTGGATGCCCTGTTGAAAATGCGGCAGGCCTGCTGCGACCCCTTGTTGCTGAAAGACGGGGCCCGACTTGAGGAAAGCGCCAAGCGGGATCGTCTGATCGACATGCTGGATGCGCTGGTTCAGGAGGGCCGCAAGGTTCTGGTCTTTTCGCAATTCGTGCAAATGTTACGCCTGATCGAGACCGACATAGCCTCACGTGGCTGGACCTATGAATGGCTGACCGGCGACACCGTGGACCGCGATGGCGCGGTCACCCGGTTCCAAGCCGGATCGGCGCAAATCTTCCTGATCAGCCTGAAAGCGGGTGGTGTCGGCCTGACCCTGACCGAAGCCGACACCGTCATCCTTTACGACCCGTGGTGGAACCCCGCCGTCGAGCGCCAGGCCATGGACCGCGCCCACCGCATCGGCCAGACCAAAGCCGTCTTCGTCTACCGTCTGGTGGCTGAAGGCACCGTCGAAGAAGCCATCCTTACCTTGCAAGCGCGCAAACAGGCCCTCGCCGATGCCCTTTTTGACGGCGGATCAGCCGACCCAATCGGCTTGGACATGGATATCATCGGGGAATTGTTCCGGCCCTTG
>JBBRLL010000102.1:0-6694 GCA_038231395.1 Rhodobacterales bacterium | reverse complement strand
TAACCGGCCTCTTTTTCCAGCAAGCCTTGCAGCAATGCTGTCCGATCCCCGCTGAAATCGCCACCCTGAGCGTCAGCCCCTTCATCGCACGCACAAAAAAAACTGCCTGAAATCCCTGCGCTCTTCGCACCAGGCAAGTTGCTTTACCCCTTGGGGCGGATGCACCAAGGCAACCGGCAGCACTATCCGCGTCGTCACTTGCCCAGAAAGATCGGTGTAGCCGAAGCCCACCGGCCGACTTGCGCTGATTGCCCCATGCAGGGCGGCCAGATCCGCCGCTGCAGCAGGGGGCAAATCCGCGTGCCAGTAGGTCTCGGAGCGCACGTCGAGCAATTGGTAGATGCGACCGAGAAGGGCAGCCTCCGGATCGGATACTGCCAGCCGCGCCAGTGTTGCTTCAGCTGCGGCCACTGGATCACCGCGATGGCTTGCCAAGGTAAGACCCCTTGGGCCTGGGTCACCCAGTTCCGGCTACAAGACGGGCACCGGCTGCGCCGTCACGCTGGATGCCGCACTTTGCCCAAAGCCGATGGCAGCAGTAAACCCGGCAAGCCGGGTGCCGAGCGCACGGCGCTTCATGTCCGAAGTAGCGCCCTGGGCCACGATGCACCCGGATGGTGTTATGGCTAATAGCCTGAAAGATTTTGAGAAAACTTGCTCATCCGAGACACCACGATTGTCATTGGCGGTTTCAGCATATCGAGATCAACCTCGGGCTCTACAGCGACCACAGCTTCTTCCGGCGTCAATTGCACTTCAGCCTCAATAGCCTGCGATTCAACCTCGGGCACAATCTCTTCCCGGGCCACAATCTCCGCCGCCAGTTTTGGCTCCGGCTCCACCGGGGCTTCAGCTTTTGCCTTCTCCGGCCGCACAAAATCCACCACCATCCGATCAGCCAGACGCCGTTCCAGAGCCTCCATCCGTTCGGTCAGGACCCGCACTTCAGCAACTTCCTTGGGCGGGTAGGGCAAGGCGCCTTTCTGGGCCTCGAACAGCTTCCTGAAGGTTGGGTCCTGGAAATACACGATGCGATGGACCAGCAGCGGGTTTTGCCGTTCCGGTATGAGGATCGCCAGATTGGGGTCCAATCGCCGCACCTCGTCGGGCATCAGCAGCGGCCGTTCTTCCATGCGCCGACTGACCGACCGCCGCTGCATGAAATCCCGATCCCTCGACACACTATCCGACACCGAAAGCTTGGTTGTCTTGCCCAAAGCATCCGAAATCTCCCCGGCGGTCTTCTTATCGTTAGCGGCCAAATAAAGCTTCATACCCGCCGCGGACTCCAGCGAAAGCCTGACATTCTCGCCATAGATATTGTCGAGGCCTGGGATCGACTGGGTGATGATCGACACCCGCGCGCCATGGCCGGCCAACTGCTTCAGGGCCTGCTCAACAATCGGCATCGGCCCTAGCTGGTCGAATTCGTCGAGCATGACCATGACTGGCCAAGGCTCAGATTTTGGATCGGGGAGGGTGGAACGCATGGTGGCGATCAACTCGCCAAAGAAAAGGCGCACCAAGGGTGACAGAGTGCGAATGTCATCAGCGTTGACGACCACATAGATCGACATCGGTCGTTTTCGGAGGTCCGAGAAGGAAAAATCGTTGCCGGAGGTGGCGCGATCCACAGCTGGGTTGTTCCAAAGCGTCATGCCTGCACCACCAAGGACGGACGCATGCGAGGACAGGGTGCGGTCAGAATAGCCCGCGAATTTACGAAAGGTCTGGGCCGCGTTTGGGTGTTTCACCTCCTCGGAGTGTTCGCCGTAGACTGCTTGTGTTGCACCCCGGCCAAAGAGGATACGGCTGATTTCTCCGATGGTTGGTTTTGCCCGCTCGATGGCTAAAAGGCCTGCGGCGACAAACAACTCACGCCCCTCGGTCAGGAAGTCACCAGCGGTACCCTTGTCGGAAACTGTCAAGAAATAGTCCGAGATTTTGGCCAATTCGGTATAGCGCTGTTCGAGATTGGCAATTCGCGCGACCCGCTCAAGCGGGTTATAGCGATGGGTTGGATGTTCAAAATCGAAGGGCGAGAAGCGATAGACGGCATCGCCCTCGGCCTGGCGGTGGCGTGAGGTGACCTCAAATATCTCGCCCTTTACGTCCAGCACGACGATGCTGCCGTTGAACAGAAGCGTGTTCGGGATGACATAGCCCACGCCCTTACCGGCGCGGGTTGGTGCCACGACAAGACAATGCGGGAATTTCTGGAAGGTGGCGCTGACGTATGGGGCCGTTTTGACAGGTGCCCCAAGCTTGCCAAAGACCATGCCCGCGCCCAGTGGCTGCAGAAGGCCGTTGGCTTTGATCTCGGGCTTCGACTGGAACTTGGCCTGGCCATATTCAGTCAGCTGCTGACGAAAGGTCAGGGCGACGGCGGCGATGGTGAAAATCACCGTCGACGCGCCCACAATCTGCCAGGGCAGGACCCACGGAACTGTGGTCAACCGAGCAAAGCCGGGGAACTCGGCGACAAGGACAAAAATCCCTGTCGCGTTCGGATCGCGGCCAAGGATCAGGTTGAGAACGAGCCCCCCGGCAATCAGACCGACCAGCAAGCCGGCGGTAAGTCCAAGCGGCAGTAGCAAAGCTATGAGTTGCATGATCAAAACTCCCGGTCGTTGCCGCGATCATGGGCATGCGCCCGTGCGTGCTCTGGTGGTCGCGGTGCTGCTTCGGCTACCATCCGGCGTTCCGCCGCCTCCGCTTCATGGGCGCTGAGGCCAAGCGATGGGTGTTCCTTTGCCGCCGATACGACAGCCGCCGCCATCGCAGCCCGTGCGCTTGGATCGGGCACATCTTTGGCCAATGCATCAGTTCGACCAGCGGCGATGTCTTTCAGCACTGATGCCCCGTAACGCTCCTTCATCTCTTCCGCAAAATCCCGCGCTTGATCCTCATTTCGGAAGGAGACCGAGCCTTGATGGGCGTGAACCTTTGCCAATTTGCTCAAAGCTTCGACCACTGGATCAGGGCCTCGCGCCACTTCGATCGTTCGGGCCGACTGGATCAGCTCGGCGGCGCGTTCGTAAAAACGATCCACCCGTTCAGCGGCAGAACTGCGGCCTTGCGCGCTGCCAAGGTCGTAGCCGTGACGCTTGGCCACTTCGGAGATGTCGGATTTGACCCAGGTTTCTTCTTCGCGGGCATTCGCGGCCCCGGTTTCGAGACGTTGCCTGATTTTGTCCGCATCGATCCCGACATTGGCGGCCCTTAGCCTCAGATTGAGATGAAGGCTTTCGCTTGTCCCATTGTGCACCTCTGTCTCAGAGCCACCGACGACCAAAGACGTCGCCCCGATGGATGTGCTGTAAAGCGTCGAACGGGCTGGGGCCTCAGGCTCCACCTGTTGCCGCTCAAGACCGAAGGCCGCTGCCGCTTCTTTGGCGATGCCCTGCATCTCAGACCGCAGGTCGCTCTGTCGGTCCGACGGCAATCTGTCGATCTGCGCGGTTGATTGCGCGACCCAGGCTGAGATTGCTCGCGCCGGGTCCGACGCAAAATCGCTGCGTTGCTGCTCTCCTGCAGCATACTCTGCCAAGACCGGACTTTGCGCCAGATGCTTGGCCAAGGCTTCACTGAGCGGCCCGTCATCGGGAAACTTGGCCAAAACCTCAGCACCGCCATCGCGGCCATAAGAGGTGACGGTCAGAAGCTCGTCGGGCAGAAAGCCGCTGGAGCCTTCGCCATCGACAAACCGTCCTGTCCCAAGCGTGGCCTCTGCATCCGGAATGTGCGCGGCCACCACTTTTCGGAAATCAGGATCGGCGACCAGTCGCTCGGCCAGATCGCGGGTGTTTTCAGTGTCCTGACCAAGGGTCAGCACAAGTTGTGCGTCCTCGCCCGCGTAAATGGCTGCCTCGGAGCGAGCGAACTCGGGCTGTGGCCAATGTTCCAAGACTAGACCTTCCGGCCTGCGGTCGGGGTTTTCCACCAACTCCCGGTCAATTTCCGCGGCACGTTTGACCGCGATCTCGAGGCCTTTCTCGGCCCCTTCGTAGAAATCAAAGGCATGGCGCAGTGCCTCACGGGAATTCGGGAATGTGCGCTCTGAGTAGGTGATCTCATTCTCCCCTCCCGGCAGGTTTGCCTCGTGGCCCGTGTGAATGCCTCGATCGGTTGCAACTGCTACCGGCCGCAGCTCAACCTTTGCATCGGTCGTGACCCAGTCGCCGGTGGCGATGATGGGCGGCTTCTCAGTAAGGGCGTTCTGGTAGGCAGCCACTTCTTGATCCGACACTTCTTCCCGGGGCTGGACCGCCGCCCGCAACTCAGGCCCCGGTGCCGCTTCATCGGTGTAGTCCGCCCAAAGCGCCGCCGCTTTTTCCGGCTCTCGTCGCGCGAAGACCTCAAGATCCTCTCTGAGCCCGGTATCCAGCCGCTCGATCTCGGCGGGACCGTCCTTACCCCATTCAACCTTGCCCAACCTCTCGGTCAGTGAGGCTTCCATAGCGCTCAGAAACCCTGCGCGAAACTCTGCATCGGGCGCATGCGAGTCTGGCAGCGTTTTGAAATACAGCGTTTCGCCGCTCTCATGGACCCCGTGGATTTCGGTGCGGGCCATGGTGCGAGCGGTATTTCCATCGATATGGGCAACGGACGGTCGCGCAGCCGGGTCAGCGCGGAAGAACGCTTCGCCCGCTTGCCGCGGGTCTTCGAATTCCTGCGCCGCTGCGGAAAACGTCAAATGCACCGAGAAGTATTCCTTCGGGCGCTCAGACGCGGTGGGCTCGGACTGCCCGCGCTCGGATTTCAGGCGGTCGATGACCGGATCAGTTTCGTTTTCCATGGGGGAACCTTAGGGCAGAAAGGTGGGATTTGGGGGCGGGTGGCCTGCGGGATCAGTCGTCCAGCCCGGGGAAATACATCTCCATGATGCCGCGCTGATCGCCGATGCGGCCCATCTGCAGGATCACGTCGATGGAGGTCTGAAGGTATCGGATGACCTCGCCAAAACTGAGCTTGGTGCCTTGCGCCATCACCAGAAGCGCCAACCGGTCCATCGCCTTGCGGGCCGAATGGGCATGCAAGGTGGTGAAGGAGCCCGAATGCCCGGTGTTGATCGCATCAAGGAAGGTCGAGGCTTCTGACCCACGCAATTCGCCAAGGATGATCCGGTCGGGCCGCAGCCGCAGCGTGGCCTGCAACAGTTTCGCGGCTGACCTTGGCGAGGCCTCGTCGCGCTCCGCAATCAGGCTGACGGTATTGGGCTGGCCCGGAAGGAGTTCGAGGGAATCCTCGATGGTGACTATACGTTCGTCAGGGGCCACCATTTCCAGAAGCTTGCGACCAAGTTCGGTCTTGCCGGTCGAGGTGCCGCCCGAGACAATGACATTCAGCCGCTCGGAGACCAGCTTGCCGAGAAATGTGTCCACATCTGCCCCTTCGGAACCTGCACGAATATCGGCAACCATGGCGCGGCGCTCCTCTTCCAGGGAGCTTTCCTGCCCGCGCAGAAAATGAAACGTTCGTGCAACACGCCGCATATCGCCCTGTCGGGAGCGGAAAATCCGGATGCCGATCACCGTGCCACTGGCCACGGCAGGGGATCCTACGACCTGGCAACGCAGCATTAGATCGCGGTAAGCCACAGCGGCCGAAACCAGGGGCGCGGTTTCCGTGAAGGTGTTCGACGTCGAGTTGGCAATCTGCGAGGCCAAATCACGCACCGCCCGTGCGGGCAGGGCGGGCAGACCGCTTGGGGTCATGTGAATCTGCCCTGCGCGCTCTACCCAGATGCTGCCATCGGCGTTGATCGCCAGTTCCATCACTGCAGGGTCCGAGAGGCCGGCGTCGAGTTGCCCGAGATAAGTGTCGAGGTAGCTCATCAGTAAAACTCGATGTCGGCATCAACCCGGACCATGACGACGGCCCCTTGGGTGACACTGATGGTTGGCGGGATGCGCAGATAATCGGCCATGACGGTGTTGACCGCTTCGCCCAGATCGGTGCCGACGTTTTCTGCGGTGTCCGAGGCCACTTCGTTGCCCGCGTATTTCGCGGCGGCGATATCGGGGACCGCACCGATGACGGAAATCAGGGCTGCTGTGCCAAACCGCTGGAGGAAGTGATTGCGGACGGTGCCCGGTAGGCCGGAGCGTCCGATCCGATCGGTGCCATAGGCGGCGAGCGTCACCGATTGCCCGTCGGTGGTGACCAGCCGGTCCCAGGCGATCAGCACGCGGCGCTGACCTGCGCCCACGTCGGATTCGTAGCGCCCGAAGAGACGCGAGCCGCGCGGGATCAGAACCCGGCTCATATCAAACGACCAGACATCATGGCTGACGATGGCCGCGACATTGCCGGCAAGATCGGTGCTGACAGCCGTCTCTAAGGCCGCCTCGATCAGGGTGCCCTGCATCAGGGTGTTGGACGGATTGGCGATGACTTCGGCCTGGCGCACCTCGGCGGCCTTGGCCCCGGCGCGTCGGAAGGCGTCATCGCCAGTGGCAGTCGGACCGCCGGGTGTGGGGGAGGCAGTCCCAGCCTCGCCGCCCATATCCATGCTGGAACGCAAAGCGACCATGTCGGAATGGATCTGGGACTGCTTCAGCGCCTCGGCTTCTTCGCGCTGCCGAGCCAGATCAGCCTCGCGGGTACGAGCCGCTTCGGCCTCGCCATCGCCCGCGATCAGGGCTTTGGTTTCCAACTCGGTCTGCAGCCGGATGTTTTCGCGCTCGAGGTC
>JBBRLL010000101.1:0-6843 GCA_038231395.1 Rhodobacterales bacterium | reverse complement strand
TCCGGTTTTGCGCGGCCAGCCCGCCCGCCAAAGGCCAGAACAGGAAACCGCCGTCGTGCAATCGCCCGACCAAACCTTGCCCGCCGCCGATCTGGCGCGGCGTGCCTTGCTGGAACGGTTCGCGCCCGCCGCTGTGCTGATCGATGTAGCGGGCCGCGTCGTTTATTTTCACGGCTCTACCGGCGCTTATCTTGAACAGCCGACGGGCGAGCCTTCAAACGATGTCTTCGCCATGGCGCGCGAGGGGCTGGTGACAAAACTGCGCAGCGCGGTGCGCAAAGCCCGCGACGAGGGCTTTGGTGTCTCGTTCGAGGCAAAGCTGCGACACAGCGTCGGCCACCGCGCGGTCATGGTGACCGCGTCACCGATCACCGGGTCGGGCAAGGGGCATATCCTGATCAGCTTTGCCCCCGTGATTGCCGGTGCAGTGCGGCCTGTGCCCGCCCCGCCGGAAAACCCGTCACAAGTGGCAGATCTGCGGGATGAACTTGCGACAGTGCGGTCAGAGCTGCAGAACACCATCGAGCATCTGGAAACCGCGAACGAAGAACTGAAGGCGGCCAACGAAGAGGCCACCTCGATGAACGAGGAGCTGCAATCCACCAACGAGGAACTGGAAACCTCAAAAGAAGAAATGCAGTCGTTCAACGAAGAATTGCACACGGTGAACGGCCAGTTGCAAAGCAACGTGCGTGATCTGGAAGACAGCACAAACGATCTGAACAACCTGCTGGCGGGCACCGATACCGCCACGCTGTTTCTGGACGACAAATTCTGCATCAAATGGTTTACCCCCGGTTTGCGCGAACTGCTTGACCTGCTGCCCGCAGATATCGGCAGACCGCTTGAACATTTCGCGATGAAGTTCCGCGACGATAACCTGTTGTCAGACGCGGCACGGGTCATGCACAAACTTCAGGTGCTGGAAACCGAGGTGTCGGGCATCGGGGGCCGCTGGCATTTGCGCAGGATGCTGCCTTACCGCACGCTGGACAACCGTATCGCGGGCGTGGTGATCACATTCTTTGACGTGACAGAAGCCCGGGCCGCACGCCAAGCCAGCACTGAAGCCCGCATATATGCGCAGGCGATTGTGGAAACGATCCGCCAGCCCCTGTTGGTGATGGATGACGCGTTGAACCTTGTCTCGATCAACCCGGCGTTTGAGGCGTTGTTTCGGGTATCGGAAGCGCAGGAAATTGGGCATTCGGTGTTTGATCTTGCCAACGGCGGCTGGAACCTGCCGCAACTGCGCGACCTGCTTACAAAACTGGTTCTGGACGCCCAGCCGTTTAACAATGCCGAACTTGACCAGTCTTTCCCGGTTATCGGGCTACGTCATCTTTTGATCAACGGGCGCAAATTGCTGCGCGAGGGCGGGCGACAAAGCCTGATCCTGCTGGCAATCGAGGATGTGACGGTTCGGCGGCAGACCGATGCTGTCTCGCGGCAGTTGTCCGCCATCGTGGACAGTTCGCGCGATGCGATCATCAGTATTGATGCAGACGGGCTGATCGACAGTTGGAATCCGGCGGCGGAAACGATCTTTGGCTTTGGTGCGACCGATATGATTGGCAAACCGTTGTCTGCGATGAATGATCCGGCACAGCCCGGTGATCTGCCAGACTGCCTTGCGCTGTTTCGTGAAAGTGCCAAGACACTGCATTACGAAATGTCGCGGATCAAGGCCGATGGCACGCCGGTCTGGGTTTCGGTCACGGAATCGCCGCTGCTTGACCAGTCCGGCGCGCTGGTGGGGGCGTCCAGTATAGCGCGCGACATCACCGATCGCAGGCAGGCCGAACAGCACCGCGACATTCTTATGGGTGAACTTAATCACCGGGTCAAAAACTCGTTGGCCGTGGTGCAGGCCATCGCCTCGCAAACCCTGCGTGGCGATATTTCCCTGCCCGATGCGCGGCTTGCCTTTAGCGAGCGGTTGCGCGTGATGGCCCGTGCGCATGATCTGTTGGTGACGTCAAACTGGTCCGGCACCGATCTGGCCAGTGTGATCGAAGCCACGATTGAGCCGCATCGGGGCGGGAAAAGCCGGTTTGGAATTTCGGGTCCGTATGTTGGATTAAGGCCGCAGCTTGCAGTGACATTCAGTTTGGTCTTGCACGAACTTTGCACAAATGCCGCAAAATACGGCGCACTTTCGGTGCCGGAAGGCCGCGTAGATATCACGTGGACGGTCACTGGCCTCGCTGACAAAGCCCGTCTTTGGTGGCAATGGGCCGAGACCGGCGGCCCGGCCGTGAAAGCGCCAGTTCGCAAGGGGTTCGGATCCAGATTAATCGAACAGGTTTTGCCGATGGAACTTTTGGGCGAAGTAAAGGTTACTTATGACGCTACCGGCGTGGTTTGCCTGTTTCAGTCGCCGGTGCCGGGCCTGGACCCATAGTTGGATATGACAATGCCTGCGGATACCGGCTTTTTACGGTTCATGATATTGGATGACGAAGCCATCATTGCGCTTGATCTCGCCGGTATGCTGCAAGACCTTGGGCATTCCGTGGTCTCAACGGCGACCCGTGTGGCTGGTGGGATGGAGTTTGCCAGATATGGCGATCTTGATATGGCTATTCTTGATATCAATGTTCACGGCGTGACGTCTTTCCCCCTTGCTGCGATTCTGCAAGACCGCGGCATTCCGGTTATCTTTGCAAGCGGATACGGCGAAAGTGGCCTCATCGACGGGTTTCGCGATGCACGGGTCCTGACCAAGCCTTATGGTATGGATCATCTGTCACAAGTGGTGGCGAAGGCGCGCCTGACGGCGGCCTGATTACGGCAAGGTGCGCAATCGCACTGCAAGCAAAAGGGTTTACGCCATTCGGGACAACCCGCCTCACCTTGGTGTCCACATGGTCTGCGAAGGGCAGTCCTGCAGTGCGGTTCATGGCCCACCAACCGGCCCCCCATCCCCTTGACTGCAGCATCCACGAACTCAGTCAGCAAGACCTGTGGGCTACCTGTTGGCACGCCAAAAGCGGACGACACGAAAATGATCGTGTATCCCGAAGGTGGTACGCGGTTCAAATAGCCTTATGGGTGTTGATTTTAACCCAGATGTGAGCCGGTTTTTTCACAGAGAAGTGAGCCACCTCTGATTATGGATTTCGGTTCATACGGGGGGCAAGGTTTGTGTTGTCTCCTTCTTTTTGTTTTTCTTTGCGGCAGATGCGGCAGCTGAACTGGCCTTTAAGCGGAAGCTGTCGTTCCCGGTTTCCAGGTCGAGCCATTGAGGCGCCATTGGTTCGAGCCCAATGGCGAGGGGCAGCGGTGGGTGAGGCGGTCGCGCAACGCGGTGGTCATCTTGGCATCACGAAAGACCGTGGCCCATTCGCTGAAGCTGAGGTTGGTCGTGATCGCCACGCTGGTGCGCTTGTAGAGCTTGCTCAACAAATGGAACAGCAGTGCGCCGCCCGAGGCGCTGAACGGCAGGTAACCGTTTTCTCCTTCTGAGCGTGGTTCAACAACGCTCACAGGCACACCAGTTCTCGGCTACTGTATTGCGCATCGTCTGGCGTATTGGCGGACTAACTGCGCGGCATCCCGCCTGCTGGGTCGGTCGTGCCTGCGTGATCCCGGAACCGCATGATTGGCCAAACGTTGGCAGATGGGTGATTTTGCCCTAATTCTCTTAGGAGACGTTTGCCATGATCCGTATCCAAAACCCAAGTGTTGTTGCCGCGCTGGCCGTCAGCATGATGTTCACAGCCGCAGCCGCGCAAGCCGAGATGATGAAATTCACCACCGAATTGACCGGAGCCGCCGAAGTGCCGCCAACCGACAGTGCGGCTACGGGAACGGCCGAAGTGACGCTTGATACCGAAGCGAAAACCGTCACTTGGGTCTTTACGCATAATGGCCTGAGCGGCGACATGACGGCGTCGCATATCCACGGCCCCGCAGCGGAGACCGAAGCCGCAGGTCCGGTGATCGACACCACGTCTGAAACCATGGAAGGCACTGCGCCGATCACCGATGAACAAGCAGCAGACCTGATGGCAGGCATGTATTACTTCAACGTCCATACCGAAAAGTTTCCGGACGGCGAAATCCGTGGCCAGCTTGCGCTGGTGCAGTAACCAGTTGCGACACCCGCATGCGCCGCTCGTTTGTGGTGCGTGCGGGGCGTCAAGGCAGTCTCGTCGGCGACGGGCTGGCGGAACCACGCGGTGAACCGGCACGCTTAAACGGTAGAACGGACGGGCCTGTCAATCAGAGTTGACGGCACAAGGAACAAAGCGGTTTTTGTGATCCCCCACCCTGGCCAACGCAATGGTAGGTCATGAAACACCAAGTGACAGGCGAACCAGCGCCGGCAAAGATGTGGCGCCAGTCCTGTGCATGATCGCGGCGCGATGGTTTTCCACAGTGCGCTGGCTGATGCAAAGATCGGCGGCGATGTACTTGCTGGGGTGCCCCGCCAGAACAAGGGCCATGACTTCGCGCTGTCGGGGTGTCAGCTTGTCAATCACAGTTGCTGCCCCCGACGTCATCCTCGCCAAAGCGGCCGTAAGCTGCCGGTTCTGCACTGCGAGTTCGCCATTGCGTGACAGCAACTCCCTTACGGACGGGTTGCGATTTGCTGGCAATGGCACCGCGTTTTTTCCGCGAATGGCAAAGGGCCGCGCCATACTCGTCAAGAAATGCACCGGATCTTTTGGCATAGGCGGCTCCGATCAAAGGGTATGGCACAATAGCCACGGCGAAAATTTGCCCAGTGTGCGTCATGCAACCTGCGCGACATTAACTTCGATCAAGCAACAACAGCCTGAGTAGTTTCCGAGTCTTTCGGCGGCAACATCCTGCTTGCTAAGCTCAACGCAACGGATGCCAGTCAGTTCCCCCTGATGCGCTTAATCGTCGCTGCGACCTTTGCCTCCCGCTAGGTCGCGAATGGCATCCGCCACTCCGAACACCCGTCAGCAAGGGACGACAGACCAATGCACCAGACCCACAACACTTTGTCACTTTGTCCGAAAACATCCGGACGCAATCCGTGGCCCTCTTGAACAAACAATTGGCGGCGGCGATCGACCTGCACGGGCAGATCAAGCAGGCGCACTGGAACGTGCGCGGCCCCAACTTCATCGGCATTCACGAGTTGTTCGACAAAGTTGCGCAAACCGCACTAGAGGCGTCCGACCTGATCGCAGAACGCACAGCGGGCTTGGGCGGCACAGCCGAGGGCACCATCCAGGTGGCCAGCGCCAAGTCGTATCTTTTGCTCTATGAGTTGGGTGTTGCTGACGAAGCAAAGCACGTCTTTGCTGTCAGCGCTGCCCTGGCGGCCTTTGGTCAACAGGTGCGCTTAGCGGCGGGGCTATCGACAACACAGGGCGATGCGACCACGGCGGATCTGTTCACCGAAATCTCGCGCGGGATTGATCAGCAGTTGTGGTTCGTCGAGTCCCACCGTGTCCCAGCTTAGCGATCAGGTCCGCCACCTTTTTGGGCCAGAACAGATGCGCGATCAGCATTGGCGCAAGGTCAATGTGCCGATGCCTGATCCCAACAAACTGTCGGGCACGGTTCATGACCAGATCTAAGTCTGGGTCAACGCAGGCGGCTCTGGCGGAGAACACGATGAGCCGCTGTTCGGTGATTTGTTTTCAAGGCCACGATAGTCGGCGCCCGGACTGTGCTGCCATGAGTAGTTTCCGAGGCTTGCTGCAACAACAATAAGGATATCCGCTTGGTCAAGGTGGGTGTCCTACAGTTTCCTGGGCGCACCGACGCAGCGTTTGGAGCGGCTTTTACCTCCCTTAAGCCGCAAAGGGCGCCCACCGTTCTTTAGAAAAGGATTCTAACGCCATGACGGCCGCGCTGAACGCTACTCCGGATGAAGCCAGACAACAGTCACTGGCCCTGTTGAATCAGCATCTTGCACTGGCGGTGATCCTGCAAGACAGGATGCGGCGATCCCCCCGCAACCGGATGGGTGCGAACTTTATCATAATCGATGACATGTGCGATCAGGTGGCCGGCCTGATGGAAACCTGCACGATGCGTATCGCAGATCGTCTGCATGATCTTGGCGGCACAGTGCGCTGGCCGGTGCTGCTGGACGAGGTTATGTCGGAGATTAGTGTGCGCCACCCAAGCATGACCGGCCAACTGGTCAACGGATTGCCGGACGTAGAGCCGCTGGATGCCTTCGGGCAATCGGTACTGGATGCCGTCACGGTAGCGGCGGCTTACGGCGACACGGCAACCGCCGTGGTCATGGAGCAAATCTGGAGGGGCGTCGACCGGCAGCTGTGGAACGTCGGTGTCCAACGGCATACTCGTCAATAGGCAGGCAGGCGCATCGGCTGCCCGACGTGCCGTTTGATCACTAGACGCGGATGACGTTAGTGACGCCCGGAGCCGCCCAGACCGTAATGCCCGCCAGTGCGCGTTCGCGCTAGTATTCGACGCTGCCGGTCAGGGTGACCTTGCCGTGATAGGCACTGAGATCGCTCTTTTCGGGGCTGAACCAGAACCGGTTCAGCGCGACCATGATGTCGGACTTGATGTTGCCAGCATCGGCCATCGGCTGGATGGGGATCTGGTTCGAAAAGCCCGTTATGCATGGTCTGAAATGATCTGTTAGGGTTTGAGCTGGGAATTTCGGCTGCCGTCGCGTGGCGCTGCTTTGCCACAATCAACCAAAAAACTGAGTCTTACCGAAAGGGTGAAGCTCCGGAAGGGTCGTGTCGCGAAGGTGGTGGAAATTTGAAGTTGGCGTAATCTCCGGGTGACTTGAACCCACCCAACCGGCGGCAGCAACCGCCAGGGAGATCACACCATGAAGAACAATACCGACACTTCTGCGCTTTCGCTACTGGC
>JBBRLL010000100.1:0-6851 GCA_038231395.1 Rhodobacterales bacterium | reverse complement strand
CGGCACACCGCCTTCGGCTTGGCGCAGGATCGCGAGAATCTGAGGTTCCGTGTATCTGCTCGTCTTCATCTGAATCTCCTCATGCATCTTGCCGAGAAAATTCTACTTATACAGCCCCCTACTTTCGGGGGGGATTACCGCACGGCAGGGGTAAATTGCGCGGGGCGGGCAGATCCTTGACGCATCCATCGTGCCAGTGCCGCGCAACCACAACAAGCGTGAGGAAAACACGGCGATCAAGGCGGGTGAGACACCGGAGGGCTGGGCGGACGAGCCCGCCAAGCGGTGCCAGAAGGATGTCGACGCGCGCTGGAGTGAGGAGGATCAGAAAACCGTCCGGGGGACGGTTTTCCCGGCGAACAAGCACGGCAAGTCACATTACGGCTACAAGAACCATGTGAACGTGGATCGGATGCACAAGCTGGTGCGGCGCTACCATGTCACAGATGCCGCCGTGCACGACAGCCAGATGGTGGATGAATTGCTGACGCGGGGCAATACTGGCTCCGGTGTCTGGGCTGATGCCGCCTACCGGTCGGCGGAAATCGAGGCGACGTTGAAAGCCAGAGGGCTGAGCAGCCACATTCACCGCAAGGGCAAGCGGGGCAAGCCGCTGACCGAGCGGGCCCAGAAGAGCAACCGAACCAAATCCAGCGTGCGGGTCCGGGTCGAGCATATCTTTGGCGCGCAGGCCAATGACATGGGCGGCACCCTCGTGCGGACCATTGGTCTGGTGCGGGCCAAAGCCAAGATCGGCATGAAGAACCTCGCCTACAACATGCGCCGACTTGGCCAACTGGTGCGCCTCAACCCATCCCCGGCGTGACAGAGTCGCGGCGAGACCTGCGGGCTAAGCCGCGAGGAGGCACGGACTTGCCCAACAGACCAAACAGAGGGCAGCAAACCTCGCCAAAGGCCGCAGGCCAGTGGTCCCCAGCCAACCTCAAATCGGACGCGCCGAGATCCGGCGCTGAAAACCCGCAAAAATCGAGGTGCCCTACGGTCAGGACCCATAAAAGGGCTTGATGGAGCGTTGTCGGTATGAATTAAACTCCTATATTGCGGAGGGAACATGAACGATTTGTTCTGGCTGTCCGAAGCGCAGGTCGAGCGGTTGGGGCCGTTATTTCCGAAGTCCCGGGGCAAACCTCGGGTTGGTGACCGGCGGGCGTTGAGCGGGATTATTTACGTACAACGCAATGGGTTGATGTGGAAGCACGCGCCACATGACTACGGTCCGTCCAAGACCCTCTACAACCGTTGGAAGCGATGGAGCCGGATGGGCGTGTTCGCGGCCATCATGACCGCACTGGCGGCACGGGCGCAGCAGACCGAAATGCTGATGGATGCGACCCATTTGAAAGCTCACCGGACGGCCTCGAGCCTTGCCGTTAAAAAGGCGGGCGCGGACGGCTGATCGGGCGGACGAAGGGTTGTCTGAACTCGAAGCTGCACGTCCTCGCCGACGCGAAAGGCCGTCCGATCCACATGTTCCTGTCGGCGGGTCAGACCTCCGACTACATCGGCGCGCGGGCGTTGCTGTCGCAGGTCCCTCCGGCTGGGACGCTGATGGTAAACCGGGGCTTACGATGCCGACCGGTTCCGCAACGCACTGATCAAAATGGAGATTTCTCCATGTATCCCGTCGAAGATCGCTCGCAAGGTCCAAATCCCACACGATGCGGCGCTCTATCGCCTGCGCCACAAGATCCAGAGCATGTTCGCCCGCCTCATAGACTGGCGCAGAGTTGCAACGCGCTATGACCGATGCCCAATCCTGTTCCTCTCGGCATGCGCTCTCGCCGCCACCGCAATCTACTGGTTAGGAGTCTGGACCGTAGAAGGTGAGGCCGGCCTGGCGAAGGGTACGCACAGCAGCGCAGCAATCGTCAAGGCGGCGATCAAAAGCCAAGCGTCATTGATTGCAGCCGTCAGACCTGCTTTTTCGACCAATGGCTGTAGCAGAGCTAAAGCATTTGCGTCCAGCGGGCCCGGCGGCAGTGCTGCGATCATCGCGGGCGGAATGCCGATAAAATTGGCGGTGGCGATATCACCTGTTTGCAGCTTTCCCAGCAGATCGGCTCCGTGAATTGGAGCCCGCGTGTAGATCACCGTGTCTATCAAGGCCAGACCGATCGCTCCGCCGAGATTTCGCATCAGGTTGAAAAGGCCACTCGCGTCCGGAACACGGTTTGGTGCCAGATGCCCAAGCGCCAACCGCGTCGGCGGCAGAAGGCAAAACATGATGGCCAGCCCGCGAATGATTTGTGGCCAAAACATCCCGTCAAAGTCCGTCTGCGGAGTCTGAAACGCGCTCAATCCCAAACCAAGCGCAAAGAGGCCAAACCCAAAGGCGGTCAGAATCCGTGCATCGCTGCGCTGTTCCAAGGCTACGGCAACCGGTGCCATCACCAGTTGCGCCACGCCCGTCACCAGCATGATTGTGCCGATTTCCAAGGCGTTGTGGCCCCGCACAAAGGCAAGAAAGACAGGCATAAGATAGACCGATCCGAACAGCCCTATGCCCAAAACAAAGCTGAGGACGCAACCGATGGCAAAGCTTCGATCTGCAAAGTTGCGCAGGTCGACGACGGGCTGTTCGCGGGTCAGGCTTCGCTGCACGAATGTTGCAGCACACATGATGGCAAGTGCGAGCAGGCCTAAAACCAGCCCGGAAAGCCAACCCCTCTGAGGTGCCTCTTTCAGCGCAATTTCCAACGCGCCGAGCGACAGCGCCATAAGCGCCAGCGATATCCAGTCGATCAGACGAACCAATGCCAGCCCGGTACGCTCTTTGGGTAACAAGGCGGCAGCTGCGGTTGCGGCACATATGCCAGGCACGACATTGATCAAAAACAGCCAATGCCACGAATAGGTTTGCGTGATCCAGCCGCCAATCACAGGCCCGACCGTTGGGGCCAACACGGCCAGAACGCCGGCAAGGGTTGTGGCCAGACCCTGTCTTTGCACCGGAAATAGCAAAAACACGGCCGAAAATACCGCAGGGATCAAGGTGCCTCCGGCAAAGCCCTGCAGCACGCGCCAGGCAATCAAAACCGGAAAACTACCGGACGCCGCACAGCCGATGGAGGCCAGCGTAAACACCGCCAAAGCCGCGACAAACAGCCACCGCATGGTCAGGATGCGCATCAGCAACCCGGTCAGCGGAATGGCAATGACTTCCGCAATCAGATAGGCCGTCTGCACCCAACTCATCTGATCTGGCGCAATGCCCAAGGCGGCCTGGATATTGGGCAAAGAGGTGGCGACGATCTGCACATCCAGTATCGCCATGAACATACCAATGCACATGGCCAGAAACCCTGCCCACGTGCGCACGATCGAACTCTCTTTCGCGATGCTGTCAGACGCGGGCATAAGGGCGAACCTCGGCAAGGCCTGCATTTTCGGCCCGAATGCGGATGGTTAACACAATAGCGTTCAGTATGGAAAATACCACCGCCACCCACGGCAAGCCCAGCGTCAGCGGCAGGACGGCAATTTCGCCGATCACCACAGCGTAATTGGGGTGACGCAGATAGCGAAACGGCCCGCTTGTCACGAGGATTTCGCCGGGAACGGAGATGATGCGGGTTGTCCAGCGCCGTCCCAACGTGACCAAAACCCAAACGCGGGCCACTTGCAGAAGCCCAAACAGCACAAGCCAGACCGGCTGCACCGGTTGGTCAGTTCCAAGCCACCACAACGTCGCCAACCAAGCCGCGTGCATGGCTACGATCAACGGATAATGGCCCGGCGCAACCTCGACTCCGCCGCCTGCAAGCAACGCCGCCGTATTGCGGCGCGCTACAACAAGTTCTGCAAGTCTGCTGACCGTGACAAACCCAAGCAAAAGAATGGCGGGCGTCATGCTGCGGCCTGCAATGACACACAACTTGCGGTAAAACCGGGCCCGAGGGCTGTGAGCAGCGTACGCTGCGGCAGACCGGCCTGCATCTGCCGCTTCAGCACGAAAAGCGCGGTCGGGGCTGACATATTGCCATAATCCGCCAGCACTCTGCGTTCATGATCCAAGGCACCTTGATCCAGCGATAAAGCCCGCTCCAGCGCTGAAATAACCTTCATGCCACCGGGGTGGCAGGTAAACCTGTCGACATTCGCTGGAACAAGCCCACCGCGGGCCAAGATACTTTGAACAACGGGCGCTATATTCGCCTCAGCAAAGGGCGGAATGGCACGATCAAAAATCACCCCCAGACCAGTGTCGTCAACGCTCCACCCCATGATGTCCAGCGTGCCGGGCCAGGTGTGCTGCCCCGACATTTCAACCGACGCAATGCCTTTGACGCCGGATTGCAAGACACAAGCCGCCGCCCCATCGGCAAACAGCGCCGTCGCGACAATGTTCTCTTTGGTCACCTTGTCCATGCGGAACGCAACCGAGCAAAGCTCTACCGCCACAACCAGCACACAACTGCCGGGCCGCGCTTGCGCCAACCTTGCTCCAAGGGCCATCCCGCTAACACCCCCCGCACACCCCAGCCCAAAGACCGGCACGCGTTCGATATCTGCGCGAAACCCCATGCGTTCTGACACCTGAGCGTCAATGCTCGGCGTCGCCAGCCCGGTCGAAGACACGGTGACAATCGTATCCACATCGGCCGCACTTTTACCTGCCTCGGCAAGCGCTTTGGTCGCGGCCTCCACAAACAAATCGCAAGCTCCAGCAAGATAGGCCACATTCCGCTCTGACCATCCCAGCGGTTTGAGATACCAATCCAACGGCTGCACGAGATGGCGGCGCAAAATACCGGAGCTTTCAAACACCTTCACAAGCCGTTCGAAATCATCGATCCGGGTTGAAAAGGTATCATGCGCGACCGAAGCCGCATCGCGTTGGTTGATGACGTTGGGCGGCACAGCGGTGGCAACAGCAAGCAGGCTTACGGTAGACGACATCAGGCTTCCTTGACCGCACGGGAAAGAACACAAGGCAACTCTCGGTGGGGCGCGTTAGTTGCCTGCAAGAAACGTTGCAGAGCCGGGTTTAGTTCCGACCCGCAACTTGCAAAGAAAAAAAGATATAGCGCGCCGTTGAGATTGTTCATCTCTGAACACTGAGCCATCTCGAACTTGTGCATTGCGCCAAATCTGCCACCCGCACGCCGAAGCAAACGATAACCGCCCCGATAATATCGTGAATTTGCTTGTGCGGCTCGCCATTGCTCACGACGCGCATCAACTTGGTCGCCAGACCGTTCGAGACTTTCAGTGCGTTCGTGTTCCGGCGTGAACGTCACCGCGACACCAAACGCGAGTTCCGCAACACTACCCGTGCCGCAAAAGGTGTTTGGCGACCGTATGATGCCGACTTGGCACACAACAGGGCAACTCAAATGCCGTGATTTACAGTTAGAATGGCTCCGTATTTGGCGGAAAATCCTCAGCTTGTCGACTTGGGGTCAGGACCCGTTCTGCGTTCAAAGCGAGAACGTCACGTTTGCGGCGAGAGTTATGTCCGAGAGGATTACTTTCCGGCATCTGTCGTAGCTGGTGGCAACCGACTAGGAGGATCAGAAAACAATCCGAAGGACTGTTTTCCCGATGATGGGCCAATCCTTCAGTCTGCTGACCATGATTTCGATCCGGTTGCGACGTTTGTCGCGGCGCCTATCGTTTCGGACGATCTTCTTGCGATACTTCCAAGCGGGGAAACAGGCCTCTATCCCTTTGTCTTTCAATGCATCTCTCAACCAATCGGCGTCATAGCCGCAGCAGGTGAGCAGCGATTGTGTGGGTGCCAAGCCGCCGAGCAGGGCCGCGGAAGCGATCGATTCGCTGATCTGTCGTGCAGTCATGAGGAACCGGCGCGACCGCCAATCGGCGTGGGTATCGGCATGCAGTTTTGCGTTCATTTCGCCTTTGGTGCGCCCGGTCAGACTACCCTGACAGTCATCGGGCCTCTGAATGTCGTCCTGGTGGAAACCTGTCAGGCACTGGGTGTACTGAAGGCGATGCCGATCAAGACGGAACGCCGTGAAGTGGAGGGTATCGCGGGACTGCTGCACATGGGTTGGTTCCGGCCGGTTCATGGCAAATCTGTCTCGGCCCCAGACCTCTGAGCCGTGCTCGACGCCCGCTAGGCAATCCAGCAGGGCAGGATCGGTCTGAAGATGTCCCTGTGCGGCCTTTTGCGGAACTTCGGGTTGAAGGTCGTTGCCATCTCCCGCGGCCGGTATGAACATCGCATCTGCGAACTGCGGGACGGCAATCCGATGCTGGAGACAGCGACTGGGCCAATGCTGCGGGCGCGGGCATTGCTGCGTCTGGAGTTGGCGAGGTTTTGGAGCGACGCGTCCGCCAAATGGCTCAAGATGATTCCGTCTGTCGTCGGCTGATGTCGATGCCGCGTTTGGATGCGGTGCTGGTGTTCAACTTTCGCTCAGCGGTTGATGACCCCTTCCGGTTCACCTCATCGAAGAAGGTCGGGCCGTGGGTCGGCCTCATGCCATGCGCAACCAGTCCGGCTAACGCGACTTCTCAGGGTGCATCACGAAGGCTGGTGATCTCAACCTACGCCGGCCACCGTCGCTCGACCAGATACCGCCCGCAGGCCGCGTCATCGGGAAAGAGCGCTTCGAACTCTTGGCGCGACATCGGACGATCTGATTTCCATCGAGCGGGCATATCGGAACAATACGGGAACAAACAGTCAGTGACAAGCCCACCCCACCACTTGTTGGCTCCCCGCGGTGTTTGTCAAACAAGTTGTCCGCCGATTTCATGCAGCGTCTCTGATTTCAGAGGCGCTGACTTCGTTTTCCGGGTTGAGCCAGACAGGCCCGGCGGGTTGCCAGTTGCGCGTATTGCCTGACCAGCGTTCCGGGTTT
>JBBRLL010000099.1:0-7173 GCA_038231395.1 Rhodobacterales bacterium | reverse complement strand
ACACCGAATGGCACCGCATCACCTGCTTCAATGGCCTCGGCAAGACGGTCGCTGAACACTGCGAAAAAGGCATGAAGGTCCTCGTCCACGGCCGCATCCACTACACCAAGTGGACCGACGCGACCGGCACCGACCGCTACGGCTGCGAGATCATCGCAGAGAAGGTCGATTTCCTCAGCCGCCCAAAATCGGCCGAGAGTGAAAACCCCGAGCTGGTTGACCGCGACGACGAGATCCCGTTCTGAAAAGAACGGGGCCTCCCCAAGGCCCGGCGGGGAAACCCGCCGGGTTCGGTCTCTTTCGGCCCATTCCGGCCCCTCGGCCTAACTGGCAACCGCCCATACTGCAGTTCATCACGGTTGCCGGAACAGTCGCCCGTTAAGTCAGCGGGCAAAGGCGCGTTCAACGGCGCGCATCCCTGCCATTGTCATCCGGTCCAAATCCGCGTCAAGAAAGTCCGGCCAGCTTGATAGCTTGACCACCATGGTTCCCGTATCCGGTGCAACCATGACCAATTGACCAAACACACCCCGACAATAGTGTCGCCCGAGCTCGCTGTCCTCAACCCAGAACTGATTGCGATAGCTTCCTTGCGGCCAGTCGAGAGAGTTGCTCGCATTGAACAACCCGTGCTTGCCGTGGCGAATATCCTGACACCACGCCTCGGGAATGACTTGTTTGCCGTTGAACATGCCGTTGCCCAGCAACGCCAGCCCGAACCGCGCCAGATCCCGTAGGCTCACACTGATCCCGCCACAGGCCAGCCCATATCCTGCACGGTCCACCGTGATGCTGGCGTCTTCGGCACAGCCCAAGGGCTGCCAAAGCCGCTCTGACAAAATCACGGGCAATCGTTGGCCGGTGACTCGTTCCATCGCGTGAGCCAAAACGTCGGTCTCAATCGAGCGATAGGCAAATCGCGTCCCATGCGCGGCCTCCGCCACGGTCAGACCTATGATCTGGTCCCAGATGCAGGTCGGCCAATCGGTCGCGTCAACCCCCTCGGGCGCTGGCTTCCAACCCGCCGCATAATCCATCTTGCCAATATCACTATCCGGCGCCGTGTATTCCTCGATGAACCGCGTGCCAGAGGTCATGTCGAGCACTTGTTGCAGCGTGGCCCCTCGCCAACCGGTGGCCTCAAGTTCTGGCAGATATTGGGTGGCCAACGCATCCGGCCGCAGGAGGCCCTCGGCGATCAGGCTGCCCGCCGCCGCAGAGGTCAGCGATTTCGACACCGACTGCAGGAGATGCAACGTCTGCGCGTCCATGCCATTGTGATAGCTTTCGTGCTGTATTTTGCCATCCGCCCAAACCAGCACCGCATCGGTGTAGGTGTCGTTCAGCATCTCGCCAAAGGTGGTGCTGATCCCGTCCGGCCCGACATAGTTGAAATCCGTCAAGGACCCTGCCACCTCGGGCAGAGGCGATGCGACCGCAGCCCGGCGAATGGCGGCAGTTGGCACAATTTCACGCACATGCTGAAAGGTGTGCCGGTTCCAGGGCGCGCGGTCCCAATCTATCATCGGCGGACGCATTTCAGGCGGCGGCGGGCTGCCGACCATGATCTGTGGGGCAGGATCAGAATTCTTGTAGCTGCGCATGTCATCACTGCCTATGTCCGGTCCCGCTGACCAAATACTGTCCAAGTTCCGCGAAAAGATCAACCAACGCAGCAGCGAAGCAAAGTTCGGGCCGCGACAACCCAGCAGCGCCGATTGTCGTAAAGTCGAAGTCGAGGTCCAATGTGACAACACAACCTCCGCCCAATGCGCCAGTGATCAAGGCATCGACGCAGCCAGCCCTAAGCTGCCGGTCGACAAATTCTGCGCGTGTGACCGCCTTGGCAGATACATGCAACGATAAGCACAAGAACGCTGTTTGTGACGACGCTCTGCTTTATACTTGCTGATAGCGCCAAAAGGATATCGTATCGCGCCAAGGCCCCGTAAACTATTGCGGCAGCGTCCATATTGGAATTACCGGAGGCTTGCTCAGCGGGTGACCCAGACATGCAATCAAGCAGCTACAGAATCGCTCAATTTCTGACCCAGGCCTGCAAGACCCTTGGTATCAGGTCGATGCGGGTGCTTGCACGCGTGGGCCTTCCGGCTGACTATCTCGCGCATGAAGGGCGCGGTTTGGATGCCGCCACATGGTTTGCCGTCCTGGAAGCGCTGGTTACCGAAGCGGGCAGCCCCGATCGCGCGATGGAGCTTGGACGCGCACTGGCCGCGGGGCCACTTCACCCTGCACTCATAGCGTTTTCGGCAAGCCCTGACATCCGGACCGGAGTGCAACGGGTGGCGATTTTCAAGCCGCTGATCGCACCCGTGACTCTTGCGATCGGGGAACAGGACGGGGTGCTTGCGATCACGCTTACCTCTGCAGACGCAGCAGTTAGCCTGCCTCCTGCGGTCGCCATTCTGGAAGTATCGTATTTTCTTGAACTCTTCCGCATATTCGCCTCTGAACAGATCACACCGCACTCTGTTATCCTGCCCGCAAAGACGCAGGTGACCGACGCCTTCCGGCGGTTTGTAGGGTGCGAGGTGCTGATCGGAGACCAAATCAGACTTATACTTCGTGCGACAGATTGTTCGTTGCCAATTATCTCAGCCGACACTGCCGTTTACCGCGCAGTCGAGCAGGAGCTTATGGCCCGCCTTAAATCGATCCACGGCGCAAGCGGCATCGCAGACCGCGTCAGGCGCGAGATCCGCGCCGCTTTGCCGTCGGGGCGGGTCTCGGCCGAGGCGGTGGCTAGCCGTCTTCGGGTCAGCACGCGCAGCCTGCAACGCAGGCTGAAAGACGAGGGAACATCGTTTCAGGCCCTTCTTGACGAAACCCGCGCCGCCTTGGCGCTGATTTATTTGCGCGAACACAAACTGAGTGTGGAGGAAACAAGCTTCCTGCTCGCTTACCGCGATCCGAATTCCTTCTATCGCGCCTTCAGCGACTGGACCGGCATGACACCCGCCGAGGCGCGCGCCGCATCTGCCATCTGATTGGCGGGATCGGTTGGTCGGTTGGCGCGATCCGCAATTGAAGGAAGGCGCGGAATAGACCACCTCTGGAATATCTCATTTATATCCAAAGGCAGGACCATGACGCAGACGATCTTCATCACCGGCGCATCCAGCGGCATCGGCAAGGCAACCGCGCATTATTTCCATGACAAGGGCTGGAATGTCGTGGCCACCCTGCGCGACCCGGCGCAAGCGGGCGATCTGGTGGCTTTGCCTCGGGTTCTGGTCACACGGCTGGATGTCACGGATGGGGCTTCCGTCGCGGCGGCAGTAGATGCTGCCCACGCCCGGTTTGGCGGCATCGACGTGCTGTTGAACAACGCAGGCTATGGCGCCTATGGCCCGTTGGAAGCCTTTGACATGGAAGGCATTCGCCGCCAGTTCGACACCAACGTGATCGGGCTGCTGGAGGTGACCAAGGCGGTGCTGCCCCTTATGCGCGCGCAGGGCAAAGGGGTGATCGTCAACATCTCATCAATCGGGGGGCGCATGACCTTTCCGCTCGGCGCACTCTATCACGGCACAAAATTCGCGGTCGAGGGCCTTTCGGAATCGATGCATTATGAACTGGAACCCTTGGGCATTCGGGTCAAGATTGTGGAGCCTGGCATGATCGCCACCGATTTCAGCGGGCGTTCCTTTGATTTCCGTCAGACGCCAGAGCTGACCGCCTATCAGCCGATGGTGGATAAATTTTTTACAGCCCTCGGCAGCCCGGAGATGGCCGCAACAGCCTCGCCGCCGTCAGTTGTTAGCGAGGCGATCTGGTCTGCAGTCACTGACGGCACGCCCCGTTTGCGCTATACCGCCGGAGCAGACGCCGCCGCCTATATGGCCGCGCGGTCAACGCAGGACGATGAGACCTTCATCGGCGGCGTCAAAGCGCAGTTCGGCTTGGCCGGGTAATCAGGCACACAGCCCTCGCTACGCGGCGGGGGCTTACGCTTTCCGCAGTGCGGCCCTCCAAGTCAATCGCAGTGAATGTCAGCAACCCTGAAGGTTTTTCGATGTGGACCGCGTCGCGACGCATGCTGCCGAGAACTGGCGGTCCACGTTGACAAACCTCGGAAGGACGAAGCCGCGGGGTGCAGGGCACTGCCTATGGAGAAAGAGCGCCGCCTGTGGGGGTCACTGTCTGCGCCGATGATCGCGTCGGGTGGAATGGCTGCACGAATGGGCAATTTTTGCGTGCTTGGCCTGTGCATTCGTGCGCCAAATGCGGTGGAGCGCATGAGTTATCAGTAGATTTCGCCGCGTCGGGCAAGCCTCGGCTGTCCGCAGCCCGAACAGGGACCAGCGGCGGGAGGGCCAGATTGATGGGCTTTTCATCATGCCGCCTGCTCCAGTGGTGGGGCGCGTGATTGCGGCTTTTGCCCCCGCCGGAAGATCTCGATGATCCGCATGGGACCACCACAGCAGGGGCACGGCTCACGCAGGGTGAGCGGGATGGGCTCGGCCGCTGGTTCGGGAGCCGGTACGGGGAGTGCTGCCCCGAGCAAGTTGCGGATCTTCGCGATGTTGGATTTGCGGGCGGCACTGGCCAGCAGGCCGTAGTGCCTGATGCGATGAAAGCCATCTGGCAGGACATGGATCAGGAAGCGGCGGATGAACTCGTCGGTGGCCAGCCGCATGACCGATCGCCGGTCGCCCTGTCTGATGCGGTAATCCTTCCAGCGAAACGCGACGGTCTGGGCGTCAGCGCTGACCAGGCGGGAGTTGGAAATGGCGGCGCGATGGGTGTAGCGGCTTAGATAGGCTAGCACCGCTTCGGGCCCGCCGAACGGGGGCTTGGCATAGACCACCCATTCCGACTTGCGGAACGGGGTCAGCCAAGCGGTGAACGCACCGAGCTCGGCCAGCTTGGCACGATCGCCAAAGAACATCAGATGTCCGGACCGATGGAGGTCGAGCAGGCCTTGAAGGAACAGGCGGCGAAAGAGCCGTGACAGGACCTGCACATGCAGAAAAAATCCGGGCTTGCATGCAACCCAGCGGTTGCCATCGGGCGACAGGCCACCGCCCGGGACGATCATGTGGATGTGGGGATGATGGGTCAGCGCCGAGCCCCAGGTGTGCAGCACCGCCGTCATGCCGATCCTTGCCCCAAGGCGCTTGGGATCGGCGGCGATGGTCATCACGGTCTGGGCCGAGGCGCGGAACAGCAGGTCATAGACCGCCTTCTTGTTCCAATAGGCGATCTTCGCGATCTCGGCTGGTAGGGTGAAGACGACGTGGAAATACTCGACCGGCAGCAGATCCTCAGCCCGCGCGGCCATCCAGTCGCGCGCAGCCGGGCCCTGGCACTTCGGGCAATGCCGGTTCTTGCAGGAATTGTAGGCGATGTGGTGATGACCGCATTTGGCGCAACCGGCCACATGCCCGCCGAGCGCCTCGGTGCGGCAGGCTTCAATGGCAGACATCACTTTGAGTTGGGTCAGGATGACATGCCCCGCATTGGCCTGTCGCCACGCAGGGCCATGGGCACGGAAGATGTCAGCGAGCTCCAACGATGGGCGGGGCACGAAGCCCTGCCGTCACTCCACGCCGTCAGATCGGAGCACACGGTCCTGCACCACCTTCATCTGTTCAAAGGGGCTGACCGTGCTTTGGATGGTCTTGGTGGCGACATGGGCATACCGCGCGGTAGTGCTGAGCTTGGCATGACCAAGCAGCACCTGGATCACCCGCACGTCTGTGTTGGCTTCCAGCAGGTGCGTGGCGAAGCTGTGCCGAAGGGTATGCAAGGTCGCGGGCTTCGTAACCC
Organism: Rhodobacterales bacterium; assembly: GCA_038231395.1. GTDB lineage: Bacteria > Pseudomonadota > Alphaproteobacteria > Rhodobacterales > Rhodobacteraceae > Stagnihabitans. Next base: position 1,380 of record JBBRLL010000099.1, on the reverse strand, counting down.
CCGCCATATCCTTGGCCGCCATGAAGGCGCGGTTCAGTTGCCGGGGCGACAGGGGCTGGATCTTCGGATTGCCTGGAAACAGCCAGCCCTCCGGTCGGGACTCGCGCCAGTATTGCCGCAGCACCTCAAGCAGGCTGGGGGACAGCATGGCCTGCCGGTCCTTGCCGCCTTTGCCCTGATCGACATGGATAAGCATCCGCTGGCTGTCGATATCCCGGAGCTTGAGATTACAGACCTCGGACGCCCGAAGCCCGGCGCCATAGCTGATGCCGAGGGCCGCGCGATACTTCAGCCCGGGCCCGGGCACCGCGGCCAGTAGCTTTGCGACCTCTTCCACGCTCAGAACCACCGGCAACGTTCTCGGCTGTCGATGGAACTGCATGTAACGCTTCATCTCCTCGCGCCCGCAGGTGACGCCGAAGAATAACCGCAGCGAGATGATGCGCACGTTGAAGGTGGTGGCCGAAACCGCGTCCTTCGTCATTTGCAACTGGTAAGCCCTCAGGTCATCGGGCGTGGCGGTGTCCGGTGCGCGCCCAAGGAACGCCGCGAAATGTTTGACGCAGCGGATGTGACCCTGCTGGGTCTTCTCGCAAAGCCCGCGGATCTGCATGTCTTCGATCATTCGCTGGCGCAGCGGGGTAGTCCTCTCATCCTTCATTGAAACCTCCTGTCTGACGGGTTGGGAAGACCCCAATCGTCAGCCCGAAAAGGCTTCACATAAAGAACAACGATGAAGTGGGGGCTGAACGCCAGCCAAGGGCACCATTGCCGCGGAGCGGCTTAGTCCTTCCGCCCTTCCCGTCGATGAGAGTGAGAGGCGTGCCGGTTTTCCGGTGACGGGTTGAGGGTTGGGAGAGTGGCTTCCAGCGCCTGTCACGGAGGAATACCGATGGGTGTTGTGGAAGTTTTGGATCCGGTGCAGCCAATGAGAACGGGCGGCTGGAAGGTGGATGCCAGCCGGGGTGAGCGGAACGGGCGGGTGTCGTCCGAATGGTTCAACCGCCCCGATGATGAGCGCTATCTCTCGCTGGATGATCTCTGGGCATCGGTGAAGGGCAGGTCCGAGCGCAGCCGCAGTCGCGTGGTGCAGACGGCCGATATCCGTGTTGAGGCATCGCGCGACAATGGCGAGCGGTTGCATCTGATGCTGCCCAAGGCGCAGGAACCGGTCGCGCCCACGCATTGGGCGTTCGGCCAGCTTGCCAGCATCGTCGGCGCCCCGGCGTCATACCTGCGGCAGCTGCCCGCGCCGCTGGCGGGGATCAACCTGCAATACGGGCTGACCAATCACCGCGCCGAGCAGGTGAAAACCTTCGAGACCGAGGATGGCCGCACGGAACTGCGGGCTGTAACAGGGGCTCAATTCGGCAGGATTTT
>JBBRLL010000098.1:0-7268 GCA_038231395.1 Rhodobacterales bacterium | reverse complement strand
CTACGAATGCCTGTGCGGCAAATACAAACGCATGAAATATCGCGGCGTTGTCTGCGAAAAGTGCGGCGTTGAAGTCACCTTGCAAAAGGTGCGGCGCGACCGGATGGGCCATATCGAATTGGCCGCTCCGGTAGCCCATATCTGGTTCCTGAAGTCGTTGCCCAGCCGGATCGGCCTGATGCTGGACATGACCCTGCGGGATCTGGAACGCATTCTGTACTTCGAAAACTACGTGGTGATCGAGCCGGGTCTGACCGACCTGACCTATTGCCAGATGCTGACAGAAGAGGAATTCCTTGACGCGCAAGACCAGTACGGCGCTGACGCCTTCACCGCCAACATCGGCGCTGAGGCGATCCGCGAAATGCTGGTGGCGATTGATCTGGAATCCTTGGCCGACCAACTGCGCGCCGACCTGAAAGAGGCAACCGGCGAACTCAAGCCCAAGAAGATCATCAAGCGTCTGAAGATCGTCGAAAGCTTCCTTGAATCCGGCAACCGTCCGGAGTGGATGGTGCTGACCGTTCTTCCGGTCATCCCGCCGGAACTGCGCCCGCTGGTTCCGCTGGATGGCGGCCGTTTTGCAACGTCCGACCTGAACGACCTGTACCGCCGCGTGATCAACCGCAACAACCGTCTGAAGCGGCTGATTGAACTCCGCGCGCCCGACATCATCGTGCGCAACGAAAAACGGATGCTGCAAGAGGCTGTCGATGCTCTGTTTGACAACGGCCGTCGTGGCCGCGTCATCACCGGCACCAACAAGCGCCCGCTGAAGTCGCTGTCCGATATGCTGAAAGGCAAACAGGGCCGCTTCCGTCAGAACTTGCTCGGCAAGCGCGTCGACTTCTCGGGTCGTTCGGTCATCGTGACCGGGCCGGAACTGAAGCTGCACCAGTGCGGGTTGCCCAAGAAGATGGCGCTCGAACTGTTCAAGCCGTTCATCTATTCGCGTCTTGAGGCGAAGGGGCTTTCGAGCACGGTCAAGCAAGCCAAAAAGCTGGTGGAAAAGGAACGTCCCGAGGTTTGGGATATTCTGGATGAAGTCATCCGCGAACATCCCGTGCTGTTGAACCGCGCACCGACGCTGCACCGCTTGGGCATCCAGGCGTTTGAACCGATCCTGATCGAGGGCAAAGCGATTCAGCTGCACCCGCTGGTCTGCTCGGCCTTCAACGCCGACTTTGACGGCGACCAGATGGCGGTTCACGTGCCGTTGTCCTTGGAAGCGCAGCTTGAAGCCCGCGTTCTGATGATGTCCACCAACAACGTCCTAAGCCCTGCCAACGGCGCGCCGATCATTGTGCCGTCGCAGGACATGGTTCTGGGCATCTACTACGTGACGATGGAACGCAAAGGCATGATCGGTGAAGGCATGGCCTTCTCTGACATTGACGAAGTGGAACATGCGCTGGCGGCGGGTGCGGTCCATTTGCACTCCAAGATCAAAGCACGCCTGCGTCAGGTTGATGAAGAGGGCAATCTGGTCTGGAAGCGTTTTGATACGACCCCCGGCCGTCTGCGCCTGGGCAACATCATGCCGCTGAACGCCAAGGCACCGTTTGATCTGGTCAACCGTCTGCTGCGCAAGAAAGACGTGCAATCGGTCATCGACATGGTCTACCGCTACTGCGGTCAGAAAGAGTCGGTGATCTTCTGCGACCAGATCATGACTCTGGGCTTCCGTGAGGCGTTCAAGGCCGGTATCTCGTTCGGCAAGGACGACATGCTGATCCCCGACAGCAAATGGCCGATCGTGAACGAAGTCCGCGATCAGGTGAAAGAGTTCGAACAACAGTATATGGACGGCCTGATCACCCAAGGCGAAAAGTATAACAAGGTGGTCGACGCCTGGTCCAAATGCTCGGACAAGGTGGCTGCGGACATGATGTCGGCCATCTCTGCCGTGCAGTATGACGCGAACGGTGCTGAAAAAGAGCCGAATTCGGTTTACATGATGTCGCACTCCGGTGCGCGGGGTTCGCCAGCGCAGATGAAGCAGTTGGGCGGGATGCGCGGTCTGATGGCCAAACCCTCGGGTGAGATCATCGAAACGCCGATCATCTCGAACTTCAAAGAGGGTCTGACGGTTCTGGAATACTTCAACTCGACCCACGGCGCCCGTAAGGGCCTCGCGGATACCGCGTTGAAGACGGCGAACTCCGGCTATCTGACCCGCCGTCTGGTTGACGTGGCACAAGATTGCATCGTGCGCAGTCATGATTGCGGCACTGACCACGCGATCACCGCTGACGTTGCCGTGAATGATGGCGAAGTGGTGCAAAGCTTGGCCGAGCGTGTGCTGGGCCGGGTTGCGGCTGACGACATCGTGGTTCCGGCCACCGGTGAAGTGGTTGTGGCCAAGGGTGAGTTGATCGACGAGCGTCGTGCTGATCTGATCCATCAGGCTGGCATTACGACCGCCCGTATCCGCAGCCCCCTGACGTGTGAGGCCGAAGAAGGCGTCTGCGCCATGTGCTACGGCCGTGACCTTGCCCGCGGTACTTTGGTCAACCAGGGGGAAGCAGTCGGCATTATCGCCGCGCAGTCCATCGGCGAACCCGGCACGCAGCTGACGATGCGGACGTTCCACATCGGCGGCATCGCACAGGGCGGTCAGCAATCGTTCCTTGAAGCGTCTCAGGAAGGCAAGATTGAATTCCGCAACGCCAACCTCTTGTCCAACGTTGCGGGCGAGCAGATTGTCGTTGGCCGGAACATGTCAATCGCCATTCTGGACGAGGCGGGGGCGGACCGTGCGGTTCACAAGCTGACTTACGGTGCCAAACTGCACGCCAAGGATGGCCAGATGGTCAAACGCGGCAACAAGCTGTTCGAATGGGACCCCTATACCTTGCCGATCATCGCCGAAAAGGGCGGTGTGGCGCGGTTCAAGGACCTCATCTCGGGCATCTCGGTGCGCGAAGATACCGACGAAGCGACGGGCATGACGCAAAAGATCGTGTCAGACTGGCGCTCTGCCCCGAAAGGGAATGAGCTGAAGCCGGAGGTTCTGGTGCTTGACCCGGTGACCGGAGATGCTGTCCGTTCTGAATCCGGCAACCCGATCACCTATCCGATGTCGGTTGACGCGGTTCTGTCGGTGGAAGACGGTCAGGACATCCGTCCGGGCGACGTTGTGGCGCGTATTCCGCGCGAAGGGGCTAAAACCAAGGACATCACCGGCGGTCTGCCGCGTGTGGCCGAATTGTTCGAAGCACGCAGGCCGAAAGATCACGCGATCATCGCGGAAACCGATGGCTATGTGCGCTTTGGCAAAGACTACAAGAACAAGCGCCGCATCACGGTTGAACCGGTGGATGAGACGTTGAATGCCGTCGAATACATGATCCCGAAGGGCAAGCACATTCCGGTTCAGGAAGGCGACTTTGTCCAGAAGGGCGATTACATCATGGACGGCAACCCGGCTCCGCACGATATCTTGCGGATTCTGGGGGTCGAGGCGCTTGCCAACTACATGATCGACGAGGTGCAGGACGTCTATCGTCTGCAAGGCGTGAAGATCAACGACAAGCACATCGAAGTCATCGTCCGCCAGATGCTCCAAAAGTTCGAGATCTTGGACTCGGGTGAAACCACGCTGCTCAAGGGTGAAAACGTCGACAAGGCGGAACTGGACGAGGCCAACGACAAGGCGATCTCGCGCGGTCTGCGGCCTTGCATCGCCGAACCGATCCTGTTGGGCATCACCAAGGCCAGCTTGCAGACCCGCAGCTTCATCTCGGCGGCGTCGTTCCAGGAAACCACGCGGGTTCTGACCGAGGCTTCGGTTCAGGGCAAGCGCGACAAACTGGTCGGCCTGAAAGAGAACGTCATCGTGGGTCGTCTGATCCCGGCCGGTACCGGTGGTGCCACCAGCCGCGTGAAGAAGATTGCGACTGACCGTGACCAGACCGTGATCGAGGCCCGCAAGTCGCAAGCCGAAGCGGCAGCGGCGCTGGCAGCTCCGCTGGCGGTGATGGATAGGGAAGACGAGATCGACAGCGGTCTGGTCGACACCGTCGAAAGCCGCGGCGAGTAATCGCCTCAGGCGTCAAGACCTTGGCCCCCTGCTGTGAAGCGGGGGGTCATTCATTGAGGGTAGGGTATGGCAGTTTCGGACAACACCCGTGGCATAATTCTGATGTGCGCCTCAATGCTGGCCTTCACGATAAACGATACCTTCGTCAAAGCGGTAACCGGGGCAGGGATGCCGCTGTTCCAGGCCATCGTGTTGCGCGGTGTAGCGTCAACGGCCGTCCTCATGTTGATCGCATCGCGCACGCCCGGCGGATGGCACCTTTGGCCGCGCGGCCCCGACCGCATGTTCCTTGGTCTGCGAACCATCGGCGAGGTCACCGCCACAATTACCTTCCTGATCGCCCTGACACATATGCCCTTGGCCAACCTGTCAGCCATCATGCAATCGTTGCCGCTGGCCGTTACCCTGACGGCGGCCCTTTTGTTGAAAGCGCCGATTGGCTGGCGCAGGTTGACGGCTATCACCGTGGGCTTCCTTGGGGTTCTCCTGATCGTCAGGCCCGGAGCCGCCGACTTTGACCGCTGGTCGGTGCTGGGCCTCGCTTCGGTCGCCTGCGTTGTTTTGCGCGACCTTTCGACGCGGTCTTTCTCGACACATCTACCCTCAACCACCGGGGCGATCTGGGCGTCAACCGCCGTGACGGCGATGGGTGCGATTGGTGTGGCAGTCGAGGGCTGGCAACCCGTCTCGCTGACAGCCCTTGGCGCAACCACGGCAGCCGCCGGGTTTCTGATCATCGGATATCTTTGTGCAATCAAAGTGATGCGGGTGGGTGAGCTGTCGATCATCGCCCCGTTCCGCTATACATCATTGTTGTTTGCCATCCTTCTCGGTTGGGCCCGATTTGGCACATTGCCGGATCAATTTACCCTGATCGGGGGCGGCATCGTCGTAGCATCGGGCATCTACATGCTGTGGCGCGAACGCAAACGCCGCGCCGCTCCGGGATGAGGGCGATTTATGCTTTTGCGGTCACTTTGCTGGCCGCAAGCCTGTTGTTTTCGGCGTATCCCTCTTTGGATCTGGCCACTTCGCGCCTGTTCTTCAACGGCACCACCTTTCCCATCGCCGCGAACCCCTTTGTAGAGGTGGTGCGCGTTTCCTTGATCGTCGCCGAAGATGCGGGATTTCTGGCGGTTCTGACGCTTAGCCTGTTTGCGCGCAAAACCCCGGTCCTGAACCTCACCGCGCGCGACTGGCTTTTCCAGACGTTGATTTTCGGTCTCGGGCCAGGTCTGATCGTCAACGGCATCCTCAAGCGGTTCTGGGGCAGGGCGCGACCGTTCCGCATCGGAGAGTTCGGCGGCGATGCGACCTTTTCACGCGCCTGGGCGATCAGCGACCAATGCTCCGGCAACTGTTCGTTCGTGTCCGGAGAGATGGCCGGCGCCACCGCACTGGCCATCTGTCTGGTCATGATCCTGCGGGCAAACCGCCAAAACCTCACCATAAACCGCTACCGGATGGGTATGGTCGCGGCCCTTTGCCTGCCTGTGGTAACCGGATGGCAGCGCATTGCGGTGGGCCGCCATTTCCTGTCGGACACCGTGATAGCGGCCTTGCTGGTGGCCCTTTTGGCCGCCGTGCTGCATCGCATTATCTGCCGCAAACGACGCGCCAAACCGCTGTTGACTTCACTACCGATTCCCCCTATCAGCCGCCTACCTTAGCCACAGGCCTCCTGTGACCGGGGTTACAACCTTGGAACTGGTCACGATCCGGGTGCAAGCCCCGATCCTCTGGAATTCCACCGCACCGCCCTCAGCTATGGGGGCGACTGCGGTTTTGGCGTTTTGTGGTCTGCACAAAGCGTCGTCGAGAAGCAGCGTACCAAGTCCTGGTGCGAGTATTGACAGAGCAACACGAGGAACGTGCATGCCGACTATTCAACAGCTGATCCGCAAGCCGCGGGAAGCACCTGTGCGCAAGTCCAAGTCCCAGCACTTGGAATCTTGCCCGCAAAAACGTGGGGTTTGTACCCGCGTTTACACGACGACCCCGAAGAAGCCGAACTCCGCCATGCGGAAAGTCGCCAAAGTGCGCCTGACCAACAGCTTCGAAGTGATCTGCTACATCCCCGGCGAAAAGCACAACCTTCAGGAACACTCCGTGGTTCTGATCCGTGGCGGTCGTATCAAAGACCTTCCCGGCGTGCGGTATCACATCCTCCGCGGCGTTCTCGACACGCAGGGCGTCAAGGAACGTCGTCAGCGTCGGTCGAAATACGGCGCCAAGCGTCCGAAGTGAGGAGATAAAGCATGTCCCGTCGTCACGCCGCTGAAAAGCGCGAAATTCTGCCCGATGCCAAGTACGGTGACCGGGTTTTGACCAAGTTCATGAACAACCTGATGCTCGATGGCAAAAAGTCCGTCGCCGAAGGTATTGTTTATGGCGCTCTTGAGCGTGTTCAGACCCGTCTGAAGCGCGAACCGATCCAATGCTTCCACGAAGCGCTGGACAATGTGAAACCCTCCGTCGAAGTGCGTTCGCGCCGCGTTGGTGGTGCTACGTACCAAGTTCCGGTCGAAGTCCGGACAGAGCGTCGCGAAGCTTTGGCGATCCGTTGGGTCATCACCGCAGCCCGCAATCTCAACGAAAACACCATGGAAGAGCTTCTGGCTGCCGAACTGTCGGACGCCGTGAACAACCGTGGCACCGCTGTCAAGAAGCGTGAAGACACCCACAAAATGGCCGATGCTAACAAAGCATTCAGCCACTACCGCTGGTAAGAGGGCAAAATGGCACGCGAATATCCGCTCAACCGTTATCGCAACTTTGGTATCATTGCCCATATCGATGCGGGCAAGACAACCACGACTGAGCGCATCCTGTATTACACAGGCAAGACCCACAAGATCGGGGAAGTCCATGATGGCGCCGCCACCATGGACTGGATGGAGCAAGAGCAAGAGCGTGGCATCACGATCACCTCGGCTGCCACCACGACCTTCTGGCAGCGCCAGATCGACTCTGAAAACCATGCGTCTGACGACAAGTACCGTTTCAACATCATCGACACCCCCGGCCACGTCGACTTCACCATTGAAGTTGAACGTTCGCTGGCCGTGCTTGATGGTGCTGTCGTGCTGCTTGACGGCAACGCCGGTGTCGAACCGCAGACTGAAACCGTGTGGCGTCAGGCTGACCGCTACAAGGTGCCGCGCATCGTGTTCGTCAACAAGATGGACAAGACCGGCGCTGATTTTTACAACTGCGTCAAGATGAT
>JBBRLL010000097.1:0-7711 GCA_038231395.1 Rhodobacterales bacterium | reverse complement strand
CCACGGCGTTTGGCGGCAGCATACGCTTCAGCACAGCCGCTTTTCGTTCCGGTGAATATCCCACGTCATCGTCCTATCCCGCCCACCTGATAAATAGAGGAAAAGTAGAGCAGCGGACAACTTCCCTGACACAGGGGGCCCCCGACTACACGACGCTGTGCCGACGGCAGAAGAAACGCGCCGTCCAGATCCCGTATCAACGCGCAGAAGGTCCCTTGAATCTGCTCGTTGACAGCACGGGGATCAAGTTCCCCAGCGATGGCGAGTGGCAGGCGCGCAAGCATGGCGTTCACGGCCACCGCCAGTGGCGCAACTGCATCCCGCTATGGGGATACCGCCACGTCTGACATCCGCGCCGTGGAGTTTACGCCCAGCAGCGACAGTGAGAGCCCCCCGTGCCGGAACTGCTCGACCATATCCCAAAACGCGAAGAGATCGGCACGGTGACCGCTCATGGCGCCTATGACAAGCGCCACGCTGAACAGTGGCGTTGCTATCATAGCGTGGCGCGGCCTCGACATCGTCTAACAGATTGCCATTGCTGGAAAACTGAGAGGTTTCTGCATTCGTCTGAAACTGATGCTGTTTGCCTTAGCCAAGCTTCAGAACGACGCGGCCCACGATCTTGCCCTGGCGCATCTCTTCCAGCGTCGCGTTGATGTCTTCCAGGGCGATGGTGCGGATCGTGGCCTTGACCAGACCCCGTGCGGCAAATGCCACCGCTTCGGCCATGTCCTGACGCGTGCCGACATTCGATCCGCGCACCGTCAGTTCCCAATTGGTGATGGCCGAGATCGAGGCGCGGATCTCATCGGATTTACCGCCGGGCAGGCCGATATAGATGGCGGTGCCTGCCGGGCGCAGCATGCGGATGGCTTGTTCGAACGCGGTCGTGGCCACGGCCGTCACTACCGTGGCATGGGCCCCGCCGATCTGCGCCTGGATGGCTGCTACGGCGTCGGTCTGCGCGCCATTGACCAGCACCTCGGCCCCAAGCGCGCGTGCAAGTTCCAGCTTCTCGTCCGAGACATCGACAGCCGCGACCCGCAATCCCATGGCGCGGGCATATTGCACCGCGATATGACCAAGGCCGCCAATGCCAAGGATGGCCACCCATTGCCCCGGCCGCGCCCCGCTGCGTTTCAGGCCGCGGTAGGTCGTCACGCCCGCGCACAGGATCGGGGCCATGGCATAGGGGTCGGTACCCTGCGGCAGGCGGCCCACATAGGCCGCAGGCGCAATCATGTATTCGGCATAGCCGCCCGGCTTGCTGTAGCCGGTCGCCTCCCCTTTCGGGCAGATCGTCTCCATCCCGGCAAGGCAGAATTCGCAGGTCCCGCACGAAGAATACATCCACGGCACACCAACCTCGTCGCCGATGGCAAACCCGGTGACACCGGGGCCCATCGCGGCGACGGTCCCGGCCACCTCATGCCCCGGGATCAGGGGCAAGGTGGGCCCCGGCGTCCAATCGCCATCGACCGCGTGCAGATCGCTGTGACAGACCCCGCAGGCAATGACCCGGATCAGCAATTCACCATAGTCCGGTTCGGGGACCGGCACCTGTTCGATCACCAGGGGCGTTCTGAGGGCGTGGAGCACGGCTGCTTTCATCATCTGGGTCATTTCAATGCTTTCATGGCTTGATCTGTGGTATGGATAGGGCGTCAATTCGGGGTTGGCGATATCTCCAAAGCGATAAGGGCACATCATGGCCGCGCGCCGAACAAACAACCTCATGCTGGTCGAACAGCTTAGCCGGGGCATCGCCGAGATTTCCGCGGCCCGTGGCACATCCAGCTTCATTGCGGTGCTGCAAAAGGCGGTCAGCCGACTGGTCGATGTGGACTTCACCATGGTCTTTGCCTATCGCGGCACGGCCACGCCTTTGGTGCTGGGCGACACGCTGGACCCTGATCGCCACCGCGTCATCGCCCGGGATTATGTCGACGGGCCCTTCATGCTTGACCCCTTCTTCCGGCTGGTCAACGAGGGCAAGCACACCGGCTGCTTTCGGCTGCACAGCGTGGCCCCTGACCGGTTCCTCTACAGCGAGTATTTCCGCAACCACTATGGCAGGACCGGCATCGGCGAGGAAATCGGCATGTTGTTCGATCTGGGCGACGGGCTGACCGGGGTTGCTTCATTCTCGCGCTGGACCACGTCGCCGCTGATGCTGCGCGCCGAGCTTGAGATTTTGGCCGCCATCCAGCCAGCCGTGGCCGCGCTGTGCGTCGGCCATTGGTCCAACCTGCGCCCGCTGAAAGACCCGTCCCATGCGCTGCCCGCTGGGCTCGCGGCCTATCCCGGCGCCTGTCGGGCGCTGTCGGTCCGCGAGACGGAAATCGTGACCATGATCCTGCAGGGCCATTCCACACAATCCATCGCCCTGCACCTTGATATAGCGCCCGGCACGGTCAAGATTCACCGCAAGAACATCTACCGCAAGATGCAGATTTCAACCCAGGCCGAGCTTTTTTCGGTCTTCATGGGCTTCAACATTCCCCCCACCCCGGCCGAGTCCTATCCCCAGAGGGATATGGCTGGTCCGGAGAAGATCGGCGATGTTGGCTCGCAGCGTTAGCGACCGGAGGACACCCATGACAAAGACTTGGTATAGCGATCTGCCCCAATATTACCAAAAGCAGATCAGGGATATGGGATTGGACGAGGCGGGCATGGCCCGGCGTCGTCTGATGAAGGGCATGGCAGGTGCGGCGGGTGTCGCCATGCTGGGCATGTCGACGCGTCAGGCGCAGGCTGCGGCCGCCCAGATGACCTATATGTGCTGGGAAGGCTACAACGACCCGCGCATCATCGGTCCGTTCCAGACGGCCAATGATGTGGACGTGGCGTTCGACCTGATCGTCGACAGCCCCGGCGGCTTTGCCAAGCTGCAGGCGGGCGCCTCGCGTGAGGTGGACCTGATCTCCAGCGACATGCCGTGGATCACGCGCATGGGTCCTGCCGGTCTGGCGATGGATCTGGATCCGAACAACTACACCGATGTCTACGAGTCCTTTTACGACCAGTTCAAACCGCCCTTCGCGCCCCTGCTGAACGACGGCAAGACGATCGGCGTCGCCACCCGCTGGGGTTGGGTCGGTGCCTGCGTCAACACCGACGTGACCAAACCCGAAGTGTGGAAGTCGTATGACCCGGTGTTTGACCCGGCCAACAAAGACAAGATCTGCGTGATGGACTGGGGCGATTGGCCCATATTGCCGATGGCGCTATATGCCGGCATCGACCCCTACACTGAACTGGATCAGGCAGCGCTGGACGAAGTGCGCAAGGTTCTGCGCGCCATGTTCAAGAACACCCGCACCCTGGTGGGCGACATGACCCAGGCGCAAAAGGGCTTGCTGGACGGGTCCTTGATGGGTTGCATCGGGGGGGGGTCCTACATTACCTCGGCCATGCGCAAGCACGGCCACAGGAACATCATGTCCGTGGTGCCAGAACCCAAGAACGGCCTTAAGCAGGGCATCGTCTGGGTCGAAGCAACCGCGATCCTGAAAGAGACCGATCAGCCCGAACTTGCGCAAAAACTGCTCAAGCAAGTGCTGTCAAAGGAGTCCGGTTATATCCTGTCGCTGTTGGATTCGACCTCCAATGTCGTGACCAACAAGGCTGTCGAGACGCTCTATACGGCCGACGAGCGTGACATCCTGCAGACCGACTACATGTGGCACGCCTACGACAATTCCCAGATGCACCGCGTCGCCCCCAACATCGACGACATGCTGGGGATCTGGCAGGAAGAGCTCGCCGCCGCCAACTGAAACCTTTTGGCCGAAGCCCCTTAACCGGCTTCGGCCAAATCATTGCAGGTTATCCCGATCCTATGGCGCAGGCATCCATCCTCGACATCGCCGACGTGCACAAGACTTACGGCAATTTCGCTGCCCTCAAAGGGGTTTCGCTGGCGGTCAATCAGGGGGAGTTCATCGCCCTTGTCGGGCCTTCTGGGTGCGGCAAGACCACGCTTCTCAAGCAGATCGCCGGGTTTGAAGATGTGACCTCTGGCGCCATCCACATCGAAGGTCTGGACATGGCCGGGGTGCCTGCGGCCTTGCGCCCGACCTCGATGGTGTTTCAGAAACTGGCGCTGTTTCCCCATATGACCGTGGCAGAAAACATCAGCTTTCCGTTGAAGCTGCGCAAGGTTCCCGTGGCAGAGATGGCCGCGCGGGTGGACGAGATGATCCGCCTGATGGAGTTGAAGCCGGAATATCTGACCCGCTTTCCCAAGGCCTTGTCGGGCGGCGAACAGCAACGCGTCGCACTCGCCCGTTCAATGATCTCGGCGCCCAAGCTGTTGCTTCTGGACGAGCCTTTGTCGGCACTGGACGTCAAGCTCAAGAAGGTCCTGCAGGCCGAATTGAAGCGTCTGCACCGGTCCGTCGGGGTCACGTTCGTGCATGTGACCCATGATCTGGAAGAGGCGATGATGCTGGCAGACCGCATCTGCGTGATGCGCGCGGGGCGCATCCTGCAACTGGGCGAACCGGCCGATATCTACTACCGTCCCGCCGATCCCTTTGTCGCGGGCTTTATCGGGGACACCAATCTGTTCCCGGTTACCGTCACCGCGCGCGATGCGGGCGGGGTTTCGTGGGAAAGCCCGCATTTCACCGCCACCGACCCGCACATCCCCCCCGCCATGGTGGCCGCTGATGTGGCCCCCGGCCCGGCCCTGATGATGGTGCGCCCCGAACTGATCCGCCGCTACCACGCCGACGAGACCCCCGATTTCGCCCTGTCCGCCGTGATAACAGAGGTGTTTACCAAAGGCGGCACCGTGCAATACCGGGCGCGCAGCACCCAAGGCTTTGACCTCGCCATTGAAATTCAGGGCACCTCGGCCCTTCCCATGCAGCTTGACGAACCCGTGCGCCTCGGCTGGCAAAAGAAGGATATCTGGGTTCTGATGCCGGAGGCCGTCTGAGTGGAAGCCGAAATCCCCAGAAGCTGGCGCGACCCCGAACTGCTGATCAAGGCGCTGCCCAGCGTCGTGCTGCAAACGACGTGTTTTCTGGCGCCCTTGCTGATGACCGTCGTCCTGACCTTCCAGCGCACCAAGGATTTCCAATTGCGCTGGACCTGGGATCTGGCGACCTGGACCGACATTTTCAGCAAATCCTATTACTGGACGATCCTGCTCCACACCCTTGTGATGGCATCGGCCTGCGTGGTGATCTGCATCGTCTTGGCCTTTCCCATCGCCTATGGTCTGGCAACCCGCTTCAAGCGCTTTGGCAGCGAGATCCAGATATTGATCACCTTCGCCTTCATCACCGACGCCACGCTGAAGACCTTCGGCTGGGTGCTGTTTTTGGACAAGAAGGGTGCGGCCAACTTCATCCTGTCCTATGTGGGCTTTCGGCCCGAGATGGTGTCATTCCTGTTCACCGATTGGGCAACGCTTTTGGGCATGGTCTATAACCTGTTGGCCTTTGCGATCTTTACGATCTACCTGTCGATCAACAGCATTGACCGCTCATTGATCCTCGCGGCCCAGGACGCGGGTGCCGGCAAATTCCGGGCGCATTGGGAAGTGACAGTGCCCTTGTGCAAACCGGGGATCTGGGCGGGGTCCGTGCTGATCTTCCTCTTGGGCGTCGGCGTGTTTCTTGAGCCCAAGGTGCTGGGCGGCGGCAAATCCCCCATGTCGGCAGAGCTGATCCGCCAGACGTTCGAGACGCGGGTGAACTGGCCGCTGGGCGCGGCCCTGACGTTGATCTTGATGGTCGTTGCGGTGTTCGTGGTCCTGCTGGTCTCACGCGTCGCTGGCATGCGGCGGGCCGGGCTATGAACCACCGGATCGAGGCCGCCCTTGTCAACGTGCTGCTTTACGGTTCCATGGCAGGCGTGTTGATCTTTTTCTACGTGCCGATCTTCACGTTGATTGCCTTTTCCTTTCAGGAAGGCCGCTATCTGACGCTGCCCTTCGACGGGTTTTCGCTGAATTGGTATGGCGAGTTGTTCAATTCCGCCCCGGCCCTTGATGCGCTGTGGAATTCTACCCTGATCGCATTGGTTGCGACCGTCTTTGCGACGGCCATCGGCAGCGTGGCCGCAATCGTTGCGGTGCGCTACCGTTTCAGCGGCAAGACGCTGTTTCAGGCCCTGATCGGCGCGCCCCTCGCCTTTCCACAATTGCTGCTGGGGATCGTGCTGTTGTTGTGGTTTTCGGTCTTGGGGCGCTGGTTTGGGTTCAACACCGGCATCGTCACCGCCATCATCGGACATGTCGTCTATATCGCCCCCTTTGTCACGGTGATCGTGGCGGTTCAGGTGATGAGCTTTGATCCCGTGCTGGAAAGTGCGGCGCGCGATTGCGGGGCCGGCACTTGGCAGGTTTACCGCTACATCACCCTTCCGCTGCTGTGGCCAGGCATCTTTTCGGCAGCACTTTTCGCGTTTCTGCTCAGCTGGGGGAATTTCTACATCACCTACAGTCTGGCCGGATCAACCCGCACCCTGCCCACCTATATCTTCAGCGGAATAACCGTCGGATCGTCGCCCCTCTATCCCGCCATCGCAACAGTCGTGTTCATCCCGGGCATCCTGCTGGTCGTGCTGGCCAATCGCTTCCGCCTGCGCGCGCAATCATTTTAGGCATATAAGTCACTATCAGAGCACACCATCTAGAGGCTGGGTGCTGTCACACCGATGCAAACTCGTGCCAGTTTCCCAGTTAAGCCAATATGTTATGTGATGGAGAGGCGGCACCACTCAGCGAGAGCAAGACCCACATCACGCAGCTGCTTGGCCGGATGGTGCGAACACCGCTCGCACGCCGCATCCCGGGCAATGACCGACTGAACGCCGTCGACTGCCTGCTGCCGTTCTTCGACGAGCAGTCGGTCAGCGAGGTGGCCAAAGCCTTGATGTCGGGCGGCGACGGAGGCGACGACCTTCCCGGCCGTCGTGTTCTGATCAATCCGGCCGAGATGAAACCCAATCCGCCCATCGCAGAAGCCGTGTGGGAAAAACTTGTCTCGCTGCCATCCCAGCCGTTGCCAAAGCGCCAGGCCCGCCCGGTAAAGCGTCTGACCTCGCTGGCGCATGAACTGGCCGCAGACGGGCTGCTGCCCGAGGCGGGAAAACTGGCGCATGCTGAAATGCACAAAGTGCTTGATGGGACGCGAGCCCGATTCAAGGACGAGATCGCCGCCTCCCGCAAAGCGGTGGTGACGGTCGAGGGCAAGAGCCTGAAGACCGATATGAAGGCCGGGGAAATGACTTTCGATGATTTCCTCGAAGTCGCAGACTATGCGGTGATCGAAGATACCTACCGAAGGGCCGGGCGTGCCATCAGCCCGGACCTGGCCACGACATACAGCGACTTCATTGCCAAAGCCGATGGCGATCCAGACGACCTAGAAGGGGCACTGATTGAAGCCCACGTCACAGTTGCGGCGCTTGGGCTGGTGCCGCAAGTGAAGGAGTCGCTGGAGGTCGAGGCAGAGAAGCTCGCGACGCAGTGGCTCGCCAAGTATCGAGTCCAGATCAAAAGCCTGTCAGACGAACGGCAGGACATTTACCGGCAGATCCGGGAAATGGAGCTATCGCTGAAAGTTGGTGACGAGGGGATTGGGTGGCATATCAAGGCGTTGTTGACGCGCCGCAGTTCTCGCAGAGAAAAGGATATGCCACATGACGAAGGATACGGTTGTCGCGTTTCGCGCACCAGAAGGATTTT
>JBBRLL010000096.1:0-7981 GCA_038231395.1 Rhodobacterales bacterium | reverse complement strand
ATGAGATTTTGACCGACGCATCACGATAGTCGGAGCCGTTGACCTGTTTGCGGTATAAATACACTGACGAAGAAAGGGCTAAATTCGATGATCGCGAATATATTGGACTGCCGAGATGAGAGGTTTGTGGGATCACACGTCGCGGCCACGGTCGTACGTGCCAACCGCTGCCTTGTTTTGGACTTTGAACATGAGGTTGATTTAGCTTGGTCAGAGATGGTCTATGATCTTGAAACTGACATCAGGGCACCTCGATTTTTGACTGTTTTCGCGGCAACGGCATAGCAGGTTCCGCCCGAAGCGCGGCAGCGACCTTCAGCTGACCGATTGTTGCCTTGGGTTTGATGATGTGCCGCCCATTTCGCTTCGCGGACCTTCGGTTCAGAGCCGTCTTCGGCGATGCGCAGGGCGATCTGCGTCCTTGGCCGACCGTTTTCAGGCTGGGTGCGGGTTGATGCGACCCAGTTGGCCGAGGCGGCGCATGTTGTAGGCGAGGTTTTTCATCCCGATCTTGGCCTTGGCCCGCACCAGGCCGATCGTGCGCACCAGGGTGCCGCCCATGTCGTTGGCCAGCGCGCCGAAGATGTGCTCAACCCGGACCCTCACGGTGGATTTGGTCCTGTTGCTGCCCTTGGCCTGTTCAGTCAGCGGCTTGCCGCGCTTGCCTTTACGGTGGATGTGGCTTTTCAGCTTGCGGTCGCGCAGCTTGGCCTCCATCTCCTCAGATCGATAAGCCGCGTCCGCCCACACGCCGGACCCGGTATTGCCCTGCATCAGCAGGTGGTCCACCGTCTGGCTGTCATGCACAGCGGCGTCGGTGACGTGATAGCGGCGCACCAATTTGTGGGTGCGGTCCACGTTGATGTGGTTCTTGTAGCCGTAATGGCTCTTGCCGTGCTTTTTCGTCCAGCGCGCGTCCAGATCCTTCTGGCACCGCTTGGCGGGCTTGTCGGCCCAATCCTCAGGCACTTCGCCCTTCTTGATGGCAGTGTTTTCGTCGCGCGAGTTGTGATTGCGCGGCACCGGCACGATGGAGGCGTCCAGGATCTGACCGCCCCGCGCAATGTAGCCCCGCCGTGCCAGATGACCGTCAAACAACCCGAACAATTCCTCCACCTTGCCCGCCTGCGCCAGCGCATCGCGGTAAAGCCAGACCGTCTTGGCGTCAGGCACCCGGTCCCCAAGGCCCAACCCCAGAAACCGCATGAAAGACAACCGGTCGCGGACCTGATATTCGATCTGATCATCCGACAGGTTGTAAAGCGCGCTCAGAACCAGCGTCTTGAACATCAAAACCGCATCCATCGGCTTGCGCCCCGCGCGCGACTTGCGATCCGCATCCGGCTTGCGCCAGACCCGCTCAAGAGCCACACGGAACTCCTCCCACGGCACGACGGCATCAATCTCGACAAGCGGGTCCTTCTTGGCATCCAGACTCGCGTAACGGTCCGAAAGATCGAAAAAACCCATCTGCGCCATCGCCGCATCCCCACTGCCGGTTCACTGTCTCACCATACCGCAGTGCAGGGGGTGGGGCAATTTATAGAGGTGCCCTTCATTCTGTCTTCATTCCGTCTTTACGGGCGTAGAGCCGAGGAAGCGTTAACCATGACCTGCGAATCAGGTAGGTTCAGCGCCAATCGGCCCAGTCCAGCCGCAATTCCAGCCCCGGCATGGCCAGACCACGGGCCGGAGAGATGTCGTGGCTGTGTCCGGTGACCTTGAAGCCAAGCTTGGTCAGCACGCGCTGCGAGGCGAGGTTGTCAGCCCAGACCCCGGCCATCACGTGCGTCAGGCCGCTGGCAAACGCATGGGTCAGGGCGGCATGGCACGCCTCTGACGCGTAGCCTTGGCCCCACGCGTCGGGCGTCAGCATGTAGCCAAGCTGGCCGTCGGCGACACTGATCGTGCCGATCAAAGCGCCATCCCGAAACATCCCCCACGCAAAGCCTTGCCCGTGAAACGGCTGGGCGCGGGTCATGGTAAAATCAAGGTGCGCAGGCCACGGCCATTTCGGGCCAAGCTGCCGTGTCACCTCAAAATGCGCGACGATGCCGTGCAGCGCTTGGGCGTCGGTCGCCTGCAGGGCGCGAAAAGTCAGGCGGGGGCTTTGGGCGTCCCACGGCAGAGCAGCATGATAGGCCTGCGCGGTCAGGGACAGATCGACATGCGGGCGCACTGTGTTCAGTGCCCGGCAGAACAGGTCACCGCGCCCGGTTTGGGCAAAACCGAGTTTGTGCAGGACGTGGGCAGAAGGGGCATTGCCGTCAAAATACCCGGCACCAACCGGGCCGCCGCCTTGGGCAAAGTGCCAGCCCAAAGCGCCCTGCCCCGCCTCTGTCGCGTAGCCTTGGCCCATCGCGCGGGGCAAGAGCCAGTAGCCAAGCTTGGCGTTTTCCAGCCCAAGGATACCGGCAAAGCCTGTGTCATCGACGATGGCAAAGGTCGTACCGGGTTTGGCAATTTCGGACTGGAATTGCAAAAAATCCGACAAACCATAGGGATAGGGCACAACCGCCAGCCAGCCGCTGACCGACAGGTCATTCAGGCCAGCCAGCACCGCATCCTGATCTGTCAAGGCCACCGGACGCAGGTGAAGCCGGGCGGTGTGAAATTCGGCCCGGGTCATCTGGGACAGGTCCTGTCAGAGTTTCTTGATATAGGTCCAGGTCGGAACCCGCGCGTTTCTGGCCACAGAAAAGCTTTCGGCGTCGCCCAGATATTCAAACCCGGCATTGGTCAGCACGCGGGCAGAGCCTGCATTGTCCTGAAACACCTCGGCAAAGATGCTGCGGTTGGCTTGCGGGTTGGCGGCGACCAAAGCGCGCACCGCTTCCGAGGCGATGCCGGTGTTCCAGAAGGCGGGTGCGACCCAATAGCCGATCTCTGACTGGGCGCGGTCGTATTTGCGGTCATCCATGCGTTTCAAGGATATGACGCCCAGCACCTCTGCCAGACCGCAGGCGGTGCCGTCGATCACCCAGATGCTTTCGGTGGCCGCGACTTTGGCGGCGCGGGCCACAAACGCCTCTGACGCGCCGGGCGGCAGCGGGTGCGGGATCGACTGTGTCGCCTCTGCCACGCGGCGGTCGCCGGCGTACATCGAGAACAGACCGGCGTCAGAGCGGCGCACCGGGCGCAGCAGGAAACGGCCAGCGGCGATTTCGCAGGGGGCTTCGATGTCCGGGCGGGCCAGATCGGCGCGGGGCAAATCGCGGGCCGACAGATCGCGGCGCGGTGGATCAAGGCTTGGGGCTGAGATGTCAATCGTCATGGCTTCCTCCTTGAAGCGCATGGAATGCGAAAGGCGCGGGGTTCGGTCCGGTTCGCGGACCAGTGACCCCGAATAAGTCAGGGGACCGACTTTTCAGCCGATCCCCCGTTTACAAGGCAATTGTAAAGGTTCGGCTTATTCGGCAGCCTCGGCGACCGGAAGAACGGAAATAAAGGTGCGACCCTTCATGCCCTTCTTGAAGGCAACGCGACCCTCGACCTTGGCGAAGATCGTGTGGTCGGTGCCCATGCCGACGCCTTCGCCGGGAAACCATGTGGTGCCGCGCTGACGGCAGATGATGTTGCCCGGAATGGCGACCTGGCCGCCGAAGAGCTTGACGCCAAGACGGCGCCCAGCCGAGTCACGACCGTTGCGGGTTGAACCGCCTGCTTTCTTGTGTGCCATCTGGGATTACTCCTTCGCAGCAGAGTTGTGGGCGGCGCGGCGCGCAATGGCGGTGCCGGTTGCGGCAGCCACACCGGTGCCATCGGCACCCGCAGCCAGAACCTCGGTCACGCGGACGAGCGTCCACTGCTGACGGTGGCCTTTGGTGCGCTGCGACGAGTGCTTGCGGCGGCGCTTGACGAAGTGGATCGTCTTTTCGCCCTTGATCTGGTCGATCACGTCGGCCTGAACCGCAGCCCCGGCCACCATGGGCGAGCCGATGGTCACGGTCTCGCCGCCAAGCATCAGAATTTCGTTGAACTGGATCTTGTCACCAGCAATGGCGGCCAGCTTTTCGACACGCAAAACGTCACCGACGCGTGCTGTGTACTGCTTGCCACCGGTCTTGAGGACCGCGAACATGTTTCTTCCTTTTCTTTCTCCGCGTCCTTCGGCCCCTGTTTTGCCAATTGCTTGGGACAGGTGTTGCCGGGTTGCCCCGCCTTCGAACTGCGCGCCCCCAGCGGGACGACATACATAAACGCCCGCGCCGCCTTGTGGCAGTTCGGGATGGCGCATATGCCCCGACCCAAGCGCCAGAGTCAAGCGCCCGTTGCACGCGATGCGATGCCATAAAGACCGCCCACCCGCCGTAATGGATCACCCGGCTGGATTGCCCGCAGACCAAGCATTTTCCGCCTTGCCCTTCCCCCCCTGTGCCGCTAAACCCCGCCGGACTTACGACCCGGGCACGGAGAGGTGGCGGAGTGGTCGATCGCGCCGGTCTCGAAAACCGGAGTGGGTGCAAGCCCACCGTGGGTTCGAATCCCACCCTCTCCGCCAATTAAATCCAGTAATAGCTTGATTTTCCGTGATAATTTTGTGTTTTTGGCAAACTCTTCCCCCAAAAATTCCCCCTCAATGTGCTGGAAGAGGCAGGAATTTGTCGGCGCAAGTAGGAAGAAGCTTCGCTAGGTTAGCCGTTCATGGTGCGATGGCTTGGCAAATTCTCTGACCGTATGTTGCGATTTATGTAGGTTAGGCTAAGTCCGTCGGTCCCAAGAACAAATCGGCCAAGGTTTCGTCCCGCCCCCCCAAACTTTCATCGTCTGGTTGCGTCACTTGACTGCCCGTTCCTGATTGAGACGGAACAGCCGCGCCAGGATTTCGTCGTCGGTCAGTTTGCCTGCGCGCCAGTCGTCGCCCCAGTTGTAGGCCTCGGCCACGGCCTCATCGAGGGCTTTGTGGGCGTGGGTCAGCCAAGCGGGTTTGGTGTTGTAGAGGTTGGTCAGGGTGCGCTTTTTCAACTGCGCCTCAGCCTCGGACGAGACTGGCAGGACCTTTACCTAGCGCTTTTGCTGTGATGCAGCAGAATTGCTCGAGGTCACCCGGTCTGGGTTCGGACGGTCCTGCGGTATCACCCGCCGTCGCAAGAGCCGCAACAGTGGCACTTCCACCGCGCCATAAAACCCGAGCCCCGCGACCAGCGCGATCGCGCTTAAGCCCGTGATCGCCAGTGCAAAGGTGGCGGACCCAGTGACAAAGCCTGCCACCAGCGGAACTAGCACGATCAGCACTAGTTGATGGATCAGGTAAAGCGAATAGGATGCATCGCCCAGTCGGGCTAGAAGCCGGAAAAGCCACAGCCCCCGTTCCGTTCTCTCCAATAGGATACTGCTGGCCACGATCAGGATAGCCGGACCGCCGAAGGTGATCATGTAGGGCAGATGCCGTGCCAGCACGAAATTCCCCAGCAACGCAGCGCAAGACAGCACCAAGATTAGGCCAGGCAGCACCGGCGGCACTACCGCAAGCCGGGACGCGGGAATGACCTTCATAAACCAGCCAAGCCAAGCCCCGGCGAGGAAATCGAGTAGCAGCGGACTTTGGGCCATTATCAACCACTCGTTGCCAAGGCCATGATGCAGGACCGATGCTGAACTGATGCATAAAAAGAAGACGCCGCTGAGAAGCACCAGCGCCGTGCGCATCGAAAAGATGAGAACCGTCGCGAACAGCAGATAGAAATACATCTCGTATGACAGTGTCCAGGCCGGCACGATGATCCGGCCCGCAAATCCCGGAAGCAGAAGAAGTGTAGCCAAGACTTGCAGCGGACTGGATATGGTGTCCCAAAGCGACCGTAAGAAGATGTTGAGTAAAACGCCTATGGCATAGATCGGATAGATACGAATTAGCCGCCGATATAGGAAATGGCGCCAGCCGCCGCGTTTCTGAAACAGACCAGCTGAGGACCAGACCATCACGAAGCCACTGATGACGAAGAATATCTGTACCCCGGAGGCGCCGAAGTAGAAGAAATCGCGTAGCGCTGCGCCATCGGCGATTCCGGATCTGATCGTCAGATCGTTGACCGAATGGTGGATGACTACCATGAAAGCGGCCACAAAACGCAGTGCCTGGATAGAGATCCAACTCCTTTGGTCTATTGGCATCAAGCGCGACTCCTTACCCGACATTCCGCAAGTGGCGTGAGCGATATTAGCCCCCGAACCGTGTAGCGAGTCTGCGAAAATAATCCACCCATGTCGCGAGTGCGTTCTCGGTCGTGGCCCGGGCTTGGGCCGCTTCGGCCATCCGCGCCACGCCTGCGGGATCTTCCATCACCCGGTCGAGTGCGGCGCCAAGCGCGGCGCTGTCTCTGGCGGGTACCATTTGGGCGCTCGCCTCGGTCACATAATCCGCGACCCCACGCGAGCGGGTAACGATCAGCGGAAGGCCCAGAAGCTGGGCACCGACCATGGTGATGTGGCCACATGCCGTAGTGTCCGTCTTCAAAGGAATGGCCAAGCCGTTGCTGTCGGCCGCGATCCGCCAGGTCGTCGGCCCCGGTAGATTGGTGAATACGGTGACGTTTTCGGGAAAATCAATTCCCGCGATGCTGTAGGGGCGGGCGACGACGACCATCCGCATCTGTGGCCGTCTTCGCATTACCTCGGCCAGAAGCGCGTAATCGCGCCCCTCACCGCCGATTGCCGACAGATAGCCCGCCCGGCGCAGCGCTTCGGGCAGCGGACTTTCCGGTCCTGGAACCGGTGCCTCCATTGCCCAGGGCAGGAAGTGGATGCGGTCCTCGGGGATACCAAAGAGATCGGCGTAGAGAGGTTGCTCGAATCGCGAGAAGACCACGAAATCATCAATTCCCGCCAGCGCCCGTGTCATAAAAACACGCCGCCCGCCTTGCGGCAAGTCTGTGAAGTTGAAGGCGAAGGCGACATGGGGAACTGAGGGGCAAAGCGCGCGCCGCATCAGATTGGTTGCCGCTGCCATCTGCGGCAGGTGCGAAACAAGCACTTCTGACCCTTTGCCCGCCCGCGCAGCCCAAGCCGCTGTAGCGGCAGCACGCCACCGAGCCAGCGACGGGCGGCGGATCGTTCGCTCCAGCCGGTTCCGTGGTAGACCGCTGACGGTCTCCCAGACCAGTTTTGGATCGTCGCAGACTGAGTCGAGGAAACGCCAGTCAGGGGGCATGAGGTCCGACGTGTTGATAAAACACATGGGAACGTGTGCGGGCTTAACGAGCCCTTGCAGGGTCTTACGATTGAAAGTGTTCATACTGTCATACCTTATATGAACTATCGGAAAATGAACTATCGGACACGATCAGCAGCGGCGGGTTGTCGAGGGCGATGGCATATTGCTGAAGTTGGGCGAAGGCCTTGTCGAGGTCTTTGGCTTTCCCTTTGTATTCCCAAGCAAAGCAATCCCTGCGCCAGACGTCTGCCCAGCCCTCGCCGCCGGTGGTCTTGGATGCGCCCTTTTCGAAGGTGAACCATTCCCCCTTGGGGTCGTCAGTCATCGGGTCGGCAAGCCCCAGAAGGCGGCAGAGGTCATTGAAATGCGATTGTGAGGCGGTGCGTTCTTTGAGTTCGACCTTCTGCCACTTGGCGATAAATTCCTGCGGCGTCATCGGGCGTCCCTCTCTAAGTTCGCAGGAGTTAATCGGGACTGAGCGGTTCGGTCAACTGTTTGGCTTATCGCCCAGACCCCAGGCGATGAATAGTTGCCCTTGCGTAAGGCAAAGGTGTCAGCGCTAGAAGTCAGGCTTCGGAAACCCCGGAAATCGCCTCGCTACCCATCCGAGGAAGGCATTGTCGGCCCCGCTTTCAGCGCTGTAAATTTCAGCAACGATCCGGTCAAAGGTGCGCCAGTGCATGCCCTTGGGTTTTGTGAGCCAAGAGCAAGTGCCGGGTTCGCCGCCAAGTGCAGCGCGCTTCTTGTTGGCCCTGCGCAAAAGCCGATGCCTCGCTTCCTCTGACTGGACGGGATAGGCCAGCTGCAAGCAATGACGGCAAACGAAGT
>JBBRLL010000095.1:0-8163 GCA_038231395.1 Rhodobacterales bacterium | reverse complement strand
TCGCGGTGTTCCATCGCCAACCGCACCGCACGCTCGCGGAACTCGGGTGAATACGACTTCGAGGTCTGCTTCTTTTGTGTCTGTTCCATAACGGGCAATTCTCCGAAAGTTTTGCCCTCCGGTAAACCCGGGGCGGTTCAGGTGGCGGTTTCGGTCTTGTCTGTCCAGATCGGGGTGAGGACGCGCAACACGTCTTGCACCTGAATGGCGGAAACCAGCATGCCGCCAAGTTCGGGCAAGGCGTAGGTCGTCAGGGTGGAGCGCCATTGCGCCCGGTGTTTGGGGTTGGTCAGTCCATCCAACTTGGAATTCAGATAGCTTTCCATCGCCATTGCGAATGTCAGGCCCCGGCGCTGGGCGGCGATCAGATTGGCCTTTGCGGCCTTGCGCTCCTCCACCGGGTCAATCCCCCGGCGTATCTGGTCACGCGCCTCGCGGCCCCGGTCGCGGGCTTGGGCAAGGGTCACATCAGGATAACCACCCAAGCCGATTTCCCGGCGCTTTTCGCCAACCAGAACGCGCAACAGCCAAGTGCGCCCGCCGTTCGGCGTGATTTGCAGCAATAGGCCAGTGACGCCGCCAACCGCGAAGGTGACGTTGTAGTCCTTGCCGGGGTTCTCCAAGCGCTTGATGTCCAGCGCACCTAGTTCCTTCGATACCCTTGGCATTTTCTACGCCCAACCTGTTACCCGCCTAAGAATATGCGGCCAATCGCTGCAAATTGCAAGCGATTGCTTCAACTGTGGCGGGAATGGCTTGCGCGTGACCGGCGCAAAGCCCTGTAAACACGCAATAATATGGTTACGATTGCGCAGGGATGCGTTCGGTTGCATCAGGTTGAAAATGGGACAGTTGGCGGAAGCGGTGGGATTCGAACCCACGGTGGAGTTCCCCCCACGCTAGTTTTCAAGACTAGAGCCATAAACCACTCGGCCACACTTCCGCACGTCGCGCCCGGCTTTACCAACGGTTGCAGGGATCGTTTCCAGCATCCTATCGGCCACGCGTCCGCCGCGCCCTGTAACCACACCTTGAAATCTGTGTCCAGCACGGGCGCGCGATCAGACAGCCTCTGGATTGAAAATCAGCTGTCCACGGTCACCTCGTGGTGCAAATGAGCATACAGACACACTCCGAACCACAAAGCGATGAAAGGCTCTTTGCGCGACAACTCGGGCCAAGCGCGTCAATTTGTTGTCCAAAACCGACGGCACGCCTGCAACCTGCGAAAAGCCACGCTTCCGTCTGATGCAGGAGCATTTGTCTCAAACGCCGCCTTTTCCAGTTGCAGAACATTATGGTCAGCCTTCGCCAGCTCCGCCTGCTTTGCGGCAGGTTGCAAGGCCGCGACAAAGGCACATGACGCTTGCAAACCCGTCGCTTATCAGCAGCCCGCCAAAATCGCCATTCAAGCAAAAGGACCGATGCAAGACCCGCAAAACGGCGCAGACAAAATCAATCGCTCAAAAACGCCGAAGCGCCCGCCGAACAATCTGCAAAATCGTGGGTGCCAATCCGTTTCGCAACGGGATTGAACGGCGGCGTTCACCAGTTCCGGACCTGTCGAAAAACCCGTCCGATCAGTTCGCGACCATCATGCCGACCACGATCAGAACCTGATAATCCTGCTTGCTGCAACCTTCGATTGCAGGCATCGAAACCCCCGGACTCATTGGGAAAACATCGGTTGGAGTCTTGTCCGGGCTGCACGACGGGCCATCGCCTTTGGCCCGGTAAAGCGCGGCGCGACAGCGCAGGTGGGTCACATCATAGATCGTCGCACCATCGGCAAGGCTCCACGCCTGCAATCCAGCGGCGTCAGCCGGTTTGATCGTCAGAACCGAGGTGACGTCACGCCCGCCCGTAACCACATACTGACCAGCGGGCAGCGGAAATTGCGGCGCCTCCATGATCAGGCCATGCTCTTCAAGCCACCAGGCTTTTGCGTCGAACTGCCAGCCTTTGGGGGCAACGCCGCCGTTGGCGATCAGGCTTTGGTAGTCCTTGGTCCAGACACCGCGTGGCCCCGGATCAAGTGACCAGAAACCCCAGGTCGCAGCATCTGTGCCGGATTTGGCCGCAGGATCACCAAGGGCCGCGATATATTGGGTTGCAGCACTTTTGAACCTGGTTTCGGCCTGTGCGGGGGCGAAGGCCAAAGCTGCGACCAACATGACAATCGCGCGCACGACACGCAGCGGGTAACTGGCAACAGCTAAGGTCATCATGTCGTCCTTTGCGGCAAAACGGCGCAGTTTCCGATCCTACACCTAAATCTAGGCCCGTGGACAGAAAAGCAAGTTCGCTGTGTAATAGATCGTTGGGACACGCAGGAACGTATTTCCAAACGCTATCGGCGGGCAAGCGGTTGGGCCTGCCATGCCTCGCGCCGAAAGCGCAGGGTACAGTTCTACCTCGCCAAAGGCACGACAGTCCAACATCTTGCCGACAGGTTTCGCTTGCCGCTTCGGATCCTTTGGCCAAAGTGCTAAATAACATTCAACAGGCGACCTTTTCGGCTTCGAAACCCGGATTGCTGCGAACGAGGGCTCATTTTGACTTCTGGAATCAGGTGCTTTGGCTATTCTGCGCGTTCAAACCTCTCAGGGCATTTCCAGTGATCCGGTTTATTCATTCCTCTGACGTCCACTTGGGTAAACCCTTCGGGCGATTTCCAGAGGATGTCCGCGTCAGATTGCGGCAAGCCCGGGCGGATGCCTTGCCGAAACTTGCCGCTTTGGCGCGTGACAGCGGCGCAGGCCATATTCTGCTCGCGGGCGATACCTTTGATCAGATGACACCCGCCCCCTCGGTGATCCGGCAAGCTTTGAATGCCATGAGGACGGCGGCAGATGTGGTTTGGGTTCTGATGCCGGGCAATCACGATCACGCCAACGCGACCGAGTTGTGGCGGCAAGTTTTGCAGGATGCCCCGGCCAATGTTGCGGTTTTGCTGAAGCCTGAACCGTTTACCCTGAGCGAGGGGGTGGTGCTTTTGCCCGCCCCGCCCGGTGAACGCCATCCGGGGCGTGACCTGACCGAGTGGTTTGACAGTGCGGCCACCGGTGAAGCGCTGCGCATCGGGCTGGCGCATGGATCGGTGACAGACTTTGACAGCAGCGAAGACGGCGGATCGGCGGTCATCCAGATTGACCGCGCCAGCCGTGCCGGGTTGGCTTATCTGGGGTTGGGCGATTGGCATGGCCAGCTGCGGGTCGGGCCGCAAACCTGGTATTCCGGCGCGCCGGAAGCTGACGGATTCAAACACACCCAAAGCCCGGCCGCTCTGCTGGTCGAAATCGCCGGTGTTGGCGCGCAGGCGAAAATCTCATCCTTGCCGACCAGAAGCATCACCTGGCACAGCGCCCGTCTTGACCTGTCTGCGGATGACGACGGCGTTGCCGCACATGACCGACTGATGCCGCCATTGGTCAGCCGCGCTCTGACCCTATTCGACATGCAGGTTACCGGTCATGCGCATGCCTTGGCCCGTGTGGCGCTGGAACACGCTGTGGCGGCTGTCGCGCCAGATTTCCTGTGGCACAGGTGCGATGTCAGCGGGCTCGGCCTGTTGCACGACGCAAAGGATCTGGATGCAATCGACCAACACGGTGCCTTGCGTGCTGCGGCAGCGAAGCTGGCCCGCGAAGCCGAAAACCCGCTGCTGTCCGATGAGGTCCGCCATTCCGCAGAGGCCGCACTGGCCCATCTGTTTCGCTATGCGATGGAGGGGTGAATGAAACTCCGCGCTTTGTATCTGACCAATGTCCGCAAATTCACCGGCAAGCGCGCCGCCATCACCGGGATCGGCCCCGGCATCACCGTGGTGTCCGAGGCGAATGAATTCGGCAAATCGACGTTCTTCGACGCCATTCACGCGCTTTTCTTTGAGAAATACGGTTCCAGCGCCAAACCGGTCAAATCGCTTCAGCCCTATGCAGGGGGGGCCGTGGAAGTGGCCGCAGAAATTGAAACCGACGAAGGCCTGTTTCTGGTCGAAAAGCGCTTTTTGTCCCGCAAGATGGCGCGCATCGTCCGCCTGTCTGACAAGACCACCATCGCACAGGATGATGAGGCGGAGCGGTGGATCACCACCCTTCTGGGTGCCGGCGACGGACCGGCGGGTTTGCTATGGGTGCGGCAGGGCCTGCTGGGTCTTGAACCGGAAAACCCAAGGGAAAGAACTGCTCAGACTGAGACGCGCCGCGATCTGCTCTCCTCTGTCGCGGGCGAGATTGACGCGATGACCGGCGGGCGGCGGATGGACCGGGTGATGCGCCGGGTGGCAGAGGATCTTGCGGATATTGCCACCAAGACGGGTCGCAAATCTGGCGCATGGAAAATGGCCTTCGATGAAGCTGAGGCGCTGAAGGCAGCGCTTGCCACGTTGACAGATCAGGTGGCGACGCTGGAAATCGCTTTGGCAGACCGCAAAGCTGACGAGGCGTTGCTGGCGCGGCTGGACCTGCCCGACGCCAAGGTGCGGCGACAAGACGCGGTTCTGGCAGCACAAGCCGCATTGGAAGCAGCGCGCGCCCACGCAGGTCTGGTCAATGCCGCCCGACAAGAGCGCGACATTGCGGCCTTGCATGCAGAGAGCGCCACGTCAGACTTCGATGCGATCCTTCTCGCTGCGGCAAATCTGACCACCGCAGAGCGGGCCGCACAGGCGACTGCGGCCAAAGCGGAGGTGGCCGAGACTGCGGCTGCAACCCTCAAAACTCGACTTGCAACTGCCAACACCGCAGACGAACTGGCATGCGGCGCGCTGAAGCTTGCCCGCTTGAACCTTGATGCGGCCCGACGCCAGATGGAAGCGCGCAAAGCCCGAACCGAGGCCGCACAACTGGCGACGCGCATTGAAAAGGCCGAAGCGGCACAGGCCCAACTGGATCAGTCTGCCGCATTGGTTAAAGCATCTTTGGCAACAGCCGATTGGCTTAGCCGGACCGAAGCGGCCGCAGGCGATGTCGTGCGTCATGAGGCTGCCCTTCAGGCCCAGAGCACGACCCTGAAAATACACTACTCCGGCCAGATGCGGATTGCCCTGAACGGCATTCCGGTCCCGGACAATCTGCCGGTCTTGCTGGACGGCGAGGTGGGCCTGGACGTTCCCGGTATCGGACAGATGACCATCCGCGCCCAACCGCAAACCGCTAACGGCAGCGAACAGCTTGCCAAGGCCAAGCAATCCCGCGACGGGCTTTTGTCCAAGACGGGCGCTGACACGATCGGGACCGCCCGCCTTCAGGCCGGGCAACGCGCTGATGCCGCCCGTCAGGCCGACTTGGCGAAAGCGGTCCTTGAAACCTTTGCCCCCGATGGCATTGCGGCCCTGCGCACGTCCAAGGCAGAAGCCGAACTGGCCGCCGCAGAGGCGCATGACGACCAGATGCCGTCATTGGCAGACCTTTTCGCGCAAGTTACTGAATTGATATCCCAACAAGAACAATCTGCCGGGTCGGTGCGGGATCTGGCCGCTGAACACGCCAGCGCCCATGTGGACGCCGTCACATCTCGCGCTGCTGCCGCTGCCGCCGCACAAGCACTGGAACAGGCTGCTGCCACCGCCGGACCGTCAGAAACCCGCGACACGCGCCGCGTCGATCTGATGCGGGCGCAGGCTATGACCGCAGAAACCGAATTGACCGCCGAGACGGCTTTGGCAAAGGTCAGCGCCGTCGCCCCTGATCTTGCCACCGTTGCAGCCGAGTTGAAGCGCGCTGAAGACGCAACAACCGCCGCCGCGGGGCAGCGCACGCAGGTGGCAATACGGCTTGCGGAGTGTTCTGCGCAAATCCGCTCGCTGGCGGGCAACGGAATTGAAGAACGCCGGGACGAGGTCCGCGGCCAACTGGAGGCGGCGCTCGCCAACGACGCGCGCTTCGAAAAAAAGCATGCAGCACTTACCCGGCTGCAAGCGGCGCTGGAGACGGAACGAACCGCCGCCCAAGAGACGTACTTCGGCCCGGTTCAGCAGGAATTGAAGCCGCTTCTGTCAATCCTGCACAGCGATGCGGCGCTTGGCTTTGACAGCGACAGCCTGTTGCCGACCAGCCTGACGCGCGGCTTGTCGGCAGAGACGCTGGACGATCTGTCAGGCGGCACCCGCGAACAGATAGCCATCCTGACACGGCTTGCCTTTGCCCGGCTGTTCGCGCGCCAAGGCCGGCACTTGCCCATCGTCCTGGACGACGCGCTGGTTTATTCTGACGATGACCGGATCATCAAGATGTTCACTGCGTTGACCCGTGTCGCGCAGGATCAACAGATCATCGTGTTTTCCTGTCGCCAACTTGCCTTTCAAGACCTGGGCGGTGCGCGGCCGGGTGTCGAGATTTCATTGGCCTGACGCTCGCCTCCAATTGAAATCCGCCGCCAAGGCCTTGGGCCACAAAGACTGGACCTGCGATGAACGTGAAATGACCCTGGGAATGTCGGTAGCGTAATCCGCCCTATCAGACCAAAGCAAACACAGACCTGCCGATCGGATCAATTTTGTTGGTCAAGACGCGCAGGTTTTCTGAACCGATCATGCTGCAGCAATGCCGGAGCATTCTTCTGCCTGATCGTCAGCCCCGCGACCCGTTTCCAGCTTGTGGCTGGAGCGGTGTTGGCCGCGCCAAGACGTAGGTTCTGCTCATCCTGACCTGCGCCGCAAAGATGGGCCCAAGGGTACAACCGGATGCGGCGGAATGTGCGATCTGGACTTGGTGGCGTCGCTGCACCACCATCGCAATCAAAGCATGAGACCCCCTCAAACATGGATTTACTTTGAAATGACCAATCACACCGTGGTTAATATCGTTGAGGGCGCGGCAGAAGGTCCGGTTCTGGCCACATCGGTTGGCCTCAGCTTCTGGGGCGGAGTTGATCCGACAACGGCCTTCGTCATTGACGCCCATCACCCGCTGCAAGGCGCCAGTGTTGCGGGGGCGGTGCTGATGATGCCGACCAGTCGTGGGTCATGCTCAGGCTCGGGCGTGATGCTGGATCTGGCGCTGAACGGCAAGGCACCCGCCGCGCTGATCTTTTCGCAGGCCGAAGATATCCTGACCTTGGGCTCCCTGATCGCGGGGGAATTGTTCGGGCGCGGATGTCCGGTCTTGCGCGCCTCTGCTGACGTGTTCGCCACCTTGTCCAGACAGACGTGGTTGAAGATCGAGGCCGATGCCATTGTCGGTGACGGTGTGCGGATTGCGATCACTACTCGGCAGGTGCCACTTGCCCTGTCTGAGGAAGACCGCGCCATTCAAGGCGGGCGCGACGGCCCGGCCGCCGTCCTCGCGATGCGGGTCATCTGCGCTGTGGCGGCGCATCAGGGTGCCGAAAGGCTGACGGATATCAAGCGCGGCCATATCGACGGTTGCATCTATGCCCACCCTGCCAACCTGATCTTTGCCGAGAAGATGGATGCCATGGGGGCCAAAGTCCGGGTGCCGACGACCATCAACGCCATTTCCGTTGACCGGCAAAACTGGCGCACGCAAGGCGTTGGGGTTGACTTTGGTGCCCCGGCTTCACGGCTGGCAGATGCCTATGTGCGGATGGGCTGCCAGCCGACGTTCACCTGCGCGCCCTATCTGCTGGACGATCCGCCAAAGCAGGACGACGCCATTGCCTGGGCCGAATCCAATGCGGCGATCTTTGCCAACACGGTCCTTGGCGCGCGCACGCCAAAGCATCCCGACTATCTGGACCTCTTCATGGCCGTAACCGGCCGCGCGCCGCTTTCGGGTGTGTACCTGGATGCCGCGCGAAAAGCGCAGGTCGTTCTGGAGATGAACGTAGCGCCGGGTGCCGATGATGCGATCTGGCCGCTGATCGGCTATGTGGCGGGCCTGAAATCGCCCGACCGGATACCGCTGTTGACCGGACTATCCCAGCTTGCACCGAACCACGATGACCTCAAAGCGATGTGCGCGGCCTTTGGCACCACCTCTGCCGCACCCATGCTGCATATCGAAGGCGTGACACCTGAGGCCGCAGATGCCGCCCGCCCCGAAACCGAGCACCTCCGCGTGAGCTATGCCCGAAAGTTGGTGACGGTGTGATCAGGCGGCTTTGATTTCGTGCTTGATGCCGTCGCGGAATTCAACCCCCTGAATGATTTCGGGCAGTCGGTTCTGACCATCGAGTTTACGCCATTTCTTCTTGGCAGAC
>JBBRLL010000094.1:0-8305 GCA_038231395.1 Rhodobacterales bacterium | reverse complement strand
CCTCGGCAAGACGGTCGCTGAACACTGCGAAAAAGGCATGAAGGTCCTCGTCCACGGCCGCATCCACTACACCAAGTGGACCGACGCGACCGGCACTGACCGCTACGGCTGCGAGATCATCGCCGAGAAGGTTGACTTCCTGAGCCGCCCGAAATCGGCCGAGACTGAAAACCCCGAGCTGGTTGATCGCGACGACGAAATCCCGTTCTGAACAGAACGGGGCCTCCCCAAGGCCTGGCGGGGAAACCCGCCGGGTTCGGCCTCTTTCGGCCCAAATCAGCCATTCGAGATGCCTGCCTGTGACACATAGATTTCCTGGAAGCCGACCCTCATGCTAAACGCAGAAACGAACTTTATCTGCAAGTCCGGGACAAGCTGCTTTCAGGGTGGTTGCCAATGACGACTGGTTTGGCCCAATTTTGTAGTGAAAATAGGAATTGAGCGACTGTAGCATTTCAGCGGACGACCGCACGTCCCCTCTAAGCAAGCGGTCGGCCGTAGCGCGCCACTACAGGCGCTGAAATGGCGGTAAGGGTGATTTGGTAACCGCCATCCCGTCCATGTTTCCGGCCTCCAGATCCGTCAGGATCGGACAATCGGGGCGGTCGTCGCCGTGGCAGGCATGGGCGAGGTGTTCAAGTGTGCGCGCCATGTCTTCCATCTCGGCGATTTTCTGACGCAGTCCGGCGACCTGTGCCAAGGCAAGTCGTTTGACGTCGCCGCTCGCCCGCGCCCGGTCTCGCCACAGGGCGAGAAGTTCGCCGATCCGTTCAACCGAAAAGCCAAGATCGCGGGACCTGCGCACAAAGCGCAGCATTTGCACGTCGTTTGGCCCATAGGATCGGTAGCCGGACGCGGTGCGTTCGGGTTGCGGGATCAGGTGGATTTCTTCGTAGTAGCGGATCATCTTGGCTGTCACGCCGGAAGCCTTTGCTGCTTCACCAATGTTCATGTCAAATCTCCACCTTGGGGACGGCAAAGCGGCGCAGACGCAGCGCGTTGCCAAGGACAAAGACCGAGGACATCGCCATGGCACCAGCCGCAAAAACCGGCGATAGCAGAACGCCCCAGATCGGGAACAGAGCTCCGGCGGCGACCGGGATTAGCAAGGCGTTGTAGGCGAAGGCCCAGAACAGGTTTTGGCCAATGTTGCGCATCGTAGCTTTCGAGATCGCAATCGCTTCAGGCACTGCCATAAGGTTGCCACGCACCAGAACGACATCGGCGGCTTCGATGGCCACATCGGTGCCGGTGCCGACTGCAAGGCCGACATCCGCTTCGGCTAGAGCTGGGGCATCGTTGATGCCGTCGCCCACATAGGCCAGATGACCCATGCTGGCTTTCAAACGGCGGACCGCATCGACCTTTCCGGCGGGTAGCACTTCGGCCACGACGTGGTCAATCCCAAGCTGGCCCGCGATATAGGCTGCGGTTTTGGCGTTGTCGCCGGTGATCATCGCCACTTTCAGACCAAGCGCATGCAAGGCATTGACTGCCGCCGCCGTGGTCGGTTTGATCGTGTCCGATACGGCTGCGACCGCCGCAAGCTTGGTGTCAAAGGCGATGTAAAGCGGGGTCTTGCCCGCCTCCGCCAATGCCTCCGCCTGAGATGCCACGCCCATGTCGATGCCCAGCTTGACCATGAACCGGTCCGCGCCAATGTGGATCATGCCACGTGGGCTGCGCGCCGACAGGCCAAAGCCCGGCACTGCCTGGAACTCGGTCAGATCGGGCAGGGTCAAACCCTCGGCCTCGGCTGCGGCGACGATGGCACGGGCGATGGGATGTTCGGACTTGGCTTCAGCGGCCGCGGCTTCTGCCAGCACCACGTCACGAGTGTAGGGTCCGGTCAGGATCAGGTCGGTCAGCTTCGGATGGCCTTCGGTCAGGGTGCCTGTCTTGTCGAACGCCACGATCTGCACGTCGCGCAGGCTTTGCAGCGCTTCGCCTTTGCGAAACAGAATGCCCATCTCGGCTGCACGCCCGGTGCCGACCATGATCGAGGTCGGTGTGGCAAGTCCCATGGCACAGGGGCAAGCGATGATCAGCACCGCCACTGCGTTGACCAGCGCAAAGCCAAGAGCTGGCGGTGGGCCCCAGATCATCCACGCGGCAAAGGTCAGCACGGCCAAGCCCATGACAACTGGCACGAACCACAGGGTTACCCGGTCAACCAGAGCCTGAATTGGCATTTTGCCGGCCTGTGCGGCCTCGACCATGCGGATGATCTGCGCCAGCATGGTATCGCGCCCGACTGCCGTGGCGCGGTAGGCCAGCGCGCCGTTCTGGTTGATCGTGCCACCGATCACCCGGCCACCGACAGCCTTGGAGACCGGCAGCGGTTCGCCGGTGATCATGGATTCATCGACCCAGCTTTCGCCCTCGACAACCTCGCCGTCCACGGCGATCCGCTCTCCCGGGCGGGCTTCCAGAATGTCATCACGGCGCACCTGATCCAGCGCCACTTCGACCACTTGACCATCACGGCGCACCCGCGCGACCTTGGCTTGCAGGCCAACCAGCCTGCGGATCGCTTGGCCGGTTCGGCCCTTGGCCCGTGCCTCCAGATAGCGGCCCAGCAGGATCAATGTGACAATGACTGACGCCGCCTCGTAGTAGACATTGACCGTGCCAGCGGGCAACAGCCCGGGTAGAAAGGTGGCTACCACCGAGTAGAGATAGGCCGAAGCGGTGCCGACCGCGACAAGGCTGTTCATATCTGGTGCAAGGCGGATCAGGGCCGGAACACCTTTGAGGTAAAACCGCCGACCCGGCCCGATCAGGGTCAAGGTGGCGAGGGCGAACTGCAGCAGCCAACTGGTCTGAGTCCCGATCGTCATCATCACCCAATGGTGCATGGAAGGGATCAGATGCGACCCCATTTCCAGTATGAAAATCGGCGCGGACAGCACGGCAGACAGGATAAGATCGCGCTTCAAAAGTGCGGCCTCTTCCGACTTTCGGGCAGTCTCGGCCTCTTTCGCGGCACTGTCGGCCATGGCCACACGGGCGTCATAGCCCGCCTGTTCCACAGCGGCGATCAGGGCGGCAGGGTCGGCCATACCCTCGACCAACGCATGTTCGGTGGCCAGATTGACGCTGGCCTGCGTGACACCCGGCACCCCTTGCAAAGCCCGTTCGACCCGCGCCACGCAAGAGGCGCAGGTCATGCCTTCAATGATCAGGTCGGTCGCATCGGCTGTCGCCTCATATCCCGCATCCGACACAGCGCGGATCAGGGCTACTAGGTCGACCGCCTTTGTCGCCGTCACATCGGCTCGTTCGGTGGCAAGGTTGACATGGGCGGTGGCGACCCCCGGTATTGCTTTCAATGCACGCTCCACCCGCGCAACGCAGGAGGCACAGGTCATGCCTTCAATCTGCAGGCTGATCGCTGGAGCATGGATATTGATCTTGGGCACGGCGTTCACGGTTGCAATCCTTGTCTGTCAGGTTGCCTTACAAGTGGGGCTTCCAATCATGGGAAGGTCAAGTGGCAAAAAACTTTCTTTAGAGCCTTGACCTTACCATGCTGGGAAGCCCCACCTTTGATTAAGCGAAACCGAAACTTGGGAGCCAACTATGCAATTCCATATCGAAAACATGACCTGTGGCGGCTGCGTGCGTGGCGTCACCAAGGCAATCCAGTCCATCGATCCTGTCGCGCAGGTAAGTGCGGACCCAGCTACGCACAAAGTTGATGTCGTGACTTCGGCACCCCGCGCCAAGCTCGAAACTGTGCTTGCAGATGCAGGCTTCGCCACAAACTGAACTCGAAAAGAGGAGAACTTCAATGAACAAGCGCTCGCTTGCCTTGATCGCCGTCACCCTTGCCTTGGTCGCCGGTTTTGCCGTTGCCGACACCACCATGGGGGGCATGAGTGGGATGACGCAAGCCTCCATGATCCCCGCTGAATTGGCGACAGACCCAGCCACAGTGGCCTATGCCAAGGCGATGGATGACATGATGGCAGGCATGAAGACCCCTACTGGTGATCCGGATGTGGATTTCATGCAAGGTATGATCCCGCACCATCAGGCCGCCGTCGATATGGCAAAGACTGCCCTGCAATACGGCAAGGACCCTGAAGTCCGCGCCCTCGCTGAAGCCGTTATCAAAGCGCAAGAGGCCGAAATCGCACAGATGACCGCGTGGCTCGCCGCGCACGGCAAGTAAAGTCATATGGAACGGGTTAGCGGGGGCTGGTGAGGAATCTGCCCCCGCCAACGGCATTGGAGTTTAACTTTCGTTCTGTTGCAGCATACTGAGCGATAGTGTTGCCATTTACGTAAATTTGGCCTGCAAGTTGATGCAGGTTCTCTCAGGTGACCGCTATGGGGGCTATTGTGCCCCGACGCATCAAGGCAGCGGCCGGGACGGCGGAAACGGTCTCCTACACGACATCAGCCGGAATGAGGCAAGCGCAAAGCCACCCGAAACATGTGCTGACGGTTCGTCGTTTGCGAATTGTCACAAAAAGGAACATGCGAAATGGACCATGATCAAGGTAAAGCCGCCGCGACTCATCAGTATGACAGCGTGCCGCCTGGCTTTGCAGGCACGATCTATACCTGCCCGATGCATGCCCAAGTTCGCAGTCCTGCGCCGGGTGCCTGTCCAATCTGCAAGATGACGCTTGTTCCCGAGGGAAAAGCCGCCACAGGGCACGCTTATGAAGATCACAAAAACGAACTTGCACCTGCTGCGAACCCCAAGACCGCGCCCGCCCCAATCGCAGCGAAGTCCGAATACGACAGCGTGCCGCCCGGCTTTTCTGGCACGATCTATACGTGCCCGATGCACCCACAGGTGCGCCAGACCAAATCTGGGGCCTGCCCGCTTTGCGGCATGGGCCTGCAACCGGAAGTGACCAGCCTTGGCGACGATGCACCCAACCCGGAACTTGTCGATTTCACCCGGCGTTTCTGGGTTGGAACCATCCTGACAGTGCCGCTTTTGGCGCTGACGATGGGACCCTTGGTAGGGCTGACGCTGTTCAAACAGCTTTTGGGCGACCATGCTTTGCCGTGGGTCGAACTGGCGCTTGCGACGCCAGTGGTTCTTTGGTCAGGCTGGCCATTCTTTCAGCGCGGCTATACCTCGTTTCGGACTCTGAACCTGAATATGTTCAGTCTGATCGCGATGGGTGTCGGTGCGTCCTTCACGTTCTCCGTGGTGGGCGTGGTGGCTCCCCAGATCTTCCCGGCTGCTTTTCGTGACGCGAACGGCAATATCGGCATCTATTTCGAGGCATCTGCAGTCATCGTCACTCTGGTTCTTTTGGGGCAGGTGATGGAATTGCGCGCCCGCGAAGGCACCGGCAAGGCAATCAAGGCGCTGCTGGGCATGGCGGCCACATCGGCGATCCTAATCCGTCCAGATGGCCGTGATGAGGAAATTCCCTTGGAAGCGGTGCAGCTGGGCGACCATCTGCGGGTGCGTCCGGGCGAAAAGGTGCCGGTCGATGGCAAGGTGGTCGAGGGCCGATCCACGGTCGACGAAAGCATGATCTCAGGTGAGCCGATCCCGGTCGAGAAGGTGGCAGGAGAGCCAGTGACCGGTGCCACGATCAACGGGACCGGTGCCTTGGTTGTCGAGGCGACCCGGATCGGGGCCGACACCATGCTGAGCCAGATCGTGCACATGGTGGCCAGCGCACAGAAAAGCCGGGCGCCGATCCAGAAATATGCCGACCATGTGGCGGGAATGTTTGTGCCCGCCGTGATCGCCTTTGCAGTCCTCGCCTTCATGGGCTGGTCAATCTGGGGGCCTGCGCCTGCGATGGCCTACGGGCTGGTCGCGGCCGTCTCGGTGTTGATCATCGCCTGTCCTTGCGCCTTGGGTCTGGCCACCCCGATCTCGATCATGACGGCCACTGGGCGGGGTGCGCAGATCGGCGTGCTGATCCGCGACGCCGAAGCGCTGGAGCGGTTTGAAAAGATTGACACACTGATCGTCGACAAGACCGGCACCCTGACCGAGGGCAAGCCGCGACTGGTTGCCGTGCTGCCCGAGGCGGGGCAGGACGAGGCCACCGTGTTGCGGCTTGCTGCCTCGCTGGAGCGGGGATCGGAGCACCCGCTGGCAGCGGCCATCGTCAAAGGCGCTGAAGATCGACACATCGAACTGGCAAGGGCTGAAGATTTCGAAGCCGTCACGGGCAAGGGTGTGACCGGTCGCGTCGACGGCAAGGCCGTAGCGCTTGGCAATGCAAAACTGATCGCCGATCTGGGCTTGGACACCGGAACGATGGGCAAGGTGGCCGACACCCGTCGAGATGCGGGCGAGACGGTCATGTTCGTCGTGCTGCAAGGCAAATTGGCCGGGATGGTCTGCGTGGCCGACCCGATCAAAGAAACCACACCCACCGCGCTAAAAGCGCTGCACGACCTTGGCTTTCGTATCATCATGGCGACCGGTGACAACGAACGCACGGCGCGTGCAGTGGCCGCAAGCCTGGGCATCGACGAAATCCGCGCTGATGTGCTGCCACAAGACAAGGCCCGTATCATCAAGGAACTGCAGGATCAGGGTCGTAAAGTGGCAATGGCCGGTGACGGCGTCAACGATGCTCCCGCCTTGGCACAAGCCGATGTGGGCATCGCAATGGGCACCGGGGCCGATGTGGCGATTGAAAGTGCCGGGATCACGCTGGTAAAAGGCGACCTCGACGGCATCGTCCGCGCCCGCCGCCTGTCTCATACCACGATGGCCAACATCCGCCTGAACCTGTTCTTCGCCCTGATCTACAACGCAGTCGGAGTACCGATTGCTGCGGGTATCCTCTATCCGTTCAACGGAATGCTGATCAGCCCGATGTTCGCCGCTGTTGCCATGAGCGCCTCGTCGCTTTCGGTCGTGTTGAACGCATTGAGGCTTAGAGGTTTGAAAGTTTGACGCAAGGAGCTTTTGGTAGACTAGGGGAAGAGGCGAAAGCACGTGGCATTTGGTGTGGGTTGTTGGCCAACGCCTGCGCGCCCAATCAAAAGCGCCCGGGTTCGATGGCCGCTAACTGAAAATTCTTCAGATGCGACGCCGCGCTAGCAAAAGTCTGCTTTCCGCCCTTCACGTCGCTAAGAGTGAGAGGAGTGCCGGTTTCCCAGTGACAGGTTAAGGCTCGGGAGAGTGGCTTCCAGCGCCTGTCACGGAGGGATGCCGATGGGCGTTGTGGAAGTTCTGGACCCGGTACAGCCAATGAGAACGGGCGGCTGGAAGGTGGATGTCAGCCGGGGTGAGCGGAACGGGCGGGTGTCGTCCGAATGGTTCAACCGCCCCGATGATGAGCGGTATCTCTCGCTCGACGATCTCTGGGCCAATGTAAAGGGCCGGTCTGAGCGCAGCCGCAGCCGGGTGGTGCAGACGGCGGACATCCGAGTCGAGGCCGCGCGCGACAACCCCGAGCGGTTGCACCTTATGCTGCCGAAGGCACATGAACCGGTCGCGCCCACCCATTGGGCTTTTGGCCAGCTTGCCAGCATCATCGGCGCACCCGCCTCCTACCTGCGGCAGTTGCCTGCGCCGCTGGCTGGTATCAACCTGCAGTACGGGCTGACCAACCACCGCGCCGAGCAGGTGAAGACCTTCGAGACTGAAGACGGCCGCACCGAACTACGCGCGGTCACCGGTCCGGACTATGGCCGTATCCATGACCATGAACTGGTCGAGGCAGTGCAGCGCATCGCGGGCAATGGCACTGGCGACACGCGTTGGAAGGTGCCGGGCGTCCTCGACTGGTCGACCGGGGTCTACAACCCCGATGTCGAAATCAGCCGCGACACGACCACGCTCTATGCCTCGGATCGCGATGTCTTCCTGTTCCTGGTCGATGATCACAATCCGATCGAGGCGGGCAGGCTGCCGGATGGCTCCCCCGATCTCTACTTCCGGGGCTTCTATTGCTGGAACTCCGAAGTGGGGGCCAAGACCCTCGGTATGGCCAGCTTCTACTTGCGGGCGGTGTGCCAGAACCGTAACCTCTGGGGTGTCGAAGATTTCCAGGAAATCACCATCCGCCACTCGAAATACGCGGCCTCGCGTTTTGCGCATGAGGCGGCCCCGGCCTTGACACGGTTTGCCAATTCCTCGCCACAGGGCTTCGTGAACGGCATCAAGGCCGCGCGGCAGCAGATCGTCGCGCGGACGGATGAGGACCGGGATGACTTCCTGCGCAAGCGCGGGTTTTCGAAAGCGGAATCTGGCAAGATCATCGAGAAGGTGCTGATGGAAGAGGGCCGCCCTCCGGAGTCAATTTTCGACTTCGTGCAGGGGATCACGCGGCTTGCGCGCGACAAGACCCAGCAGGAT
>JBBRLL010000093.1:0-8490 GCA_038231395.1 Rhodobacterales bacterium | reverse complement strand
CGCAGGATCGCGAGAATCTGAGGTTCCGTGTATCTGCTCGTCTTCATCTGAATCTCCTCATGCATCTTGCCGAGAAAATTCTACTTATACAGCCCCCTACTTTCGGGGGGGATTACCGATCCAATCTGAACCGTCCGACAAAGGCGGCACGATGTCGGTTGTTAGGTGTTTGATCCCACGGTTTGATGGTGCGATCCTTTCCCGGGAAAGGAAGGAAGCCATCTGGCACAAGTTCGTCACGCAAGCGCAACGACCATGCACGCCGTCAGAGCAGCAATACAGCGATTGCAAGCTTCGCTCTCGGCGCTGAGCCAGGAACTGGGCATCAACCCAAAGACGGTGGCCAAGTGGCGAAAGCGGGCGACGGTCGAGGACGTGAAGACGGGTCCGAAAGAACCGTGATCTACGGTCCTAACCGAGGACGAAGAAGCTGCAGTCGTCGCATTCCGTCGTCATACTCTGCTGCCGCTGGACGATTGTCTCTATGCCCTCCAGCCGTCGATCCCGTACCTGACACGGTCGGGGCTGCACCGGTGCCTGCAGCGACACGGCATCTCGCGCCCGCCTGATGTCGAGGGCGACAAGCCGGGGCGGCAGAAGTTCAAGCGCTATCCAATCGGGTTCTTTCACATTGATATTGCAGAAGTTCAGACGGCGGAGGTTTGAGGAGGGTCACAAAACAGTCCGGGGGACAGTTTTCCCGACGAATGGCTCTATCTCTTCGTGGGCATAGATCGAACCAGAAAATTCGCCGTAACCCAGCTTGTTGAAAAGGCCGACAGGCGCACAGCTTGGGAGTTTCTGCAGCACATGCAGGAGGCTATACCCTATCAAGTCCACACCATTCTCACGGATCGAGCCATTGGAAGCGCCATTGGTTCAAGCCCAATGGCGAGGGGCATTCAGTTCGCCGAGCAGCCGCGAAACCGCAACACGATCCATTCCCGGCCGATGCGCTTTGACATGATCTCCGAGGTCAACGGGATCGAGCACCGGCTGATCAAACCCAACCACCCTTGCAGCCACGAGGAACCGAAAACAGTCCGGCGGACTGTTTTCCCGAGGGGCGGCCAGGTCGAAAGGATGAACCGCACAATCAAGGAAGCCACCGTCAAGCGTTACCACTACGACAGCCACGACCAGTTGGGCGAACACCTCGCCGACTTCCTCTTGCGTCGGGGACAACAGTCCGATGAACTGTCGTCTATTCCCTCCTCACCTGCAACTTCACACGAAGGCTCAAGACGCCAAACGGCCTCACACCCTACGAATACATCTGCAAAACCTGGACATCAGAGCCGGAGCGATTCATCCTAGCCCGATCCATCAGATGCCGGGACTGAACAGCTAGTGGCTTGCAAGCATGCCGCCAAGAACCGACCCGAAAATGAATGCGGCGACGGCGTCTCCCTGCGCTCGCGACCTACCGGAAGACGTGCTGCGCCGCGCCGTCGATGGTTTGGGCGGCGGGTTGTTCACAGCCCAAATCTGATAGGCAGCATCCGTCCTGTTCTTCAGGTATTCCAACTGGACCGCGTTAAAATAACTGGTGGGAACAAGCCCTTGCAACGACTGCCACTGCAAGATGGCCGAACGACTGCCGGGTCCGAGGGAGCCGTCCGGGGTTCCTGAATTGACCCCGTCCAGATTGAGGCGCGCCTGAAGCTCACGCACTTTGGTCCGATCCATTGCCAGTGCCGCTTCGGTTCCCAGGTTTGCCGGCATGGCGCGCATGTCCGGCGTCACAGCCAGAACAACGGGCGCATTCGCAACGGTCTGTGAGGGTATCAAAGTCTGGCCTGACCGCGTCGCGTTTTGCAAAACAGCCGTGGCCTGAAGTCTGTCCAAAGCCTTATGCGCATTTCCGGCGAACAGGCCGTTCGGAAACACATCAAGATAGGCAGAATAGTCGTCGGCACGGTCTGACGACGTTGCAATGCTGAAAAGCGCCTTTTGGTCCTCCAGCCGGTCCGTCGCGCCAGCCACATTGGCCCCGGCACCATTCGCCCCGCCACCATTCGCCGTCGAAACCGTTGGGTTTGATGCCGGAATAACAGCCGTCTCGTTCGACGCGACCACAGTCGCCACCGGGTTCAGCACGACAGGGCCGGTCAGGGAGGCATTCAACCACGGCTTTTGCCGGTCATTGGTCGAGGTCCGAACGTCACCGGTCACATAGGCCATGACTTCCGAGATGCTGGTGTTCGGTTTGTCGATGTATTTCAGCAACGCATTGGTAAACGGCGAATGGTCGCCCTCGCCATCATAGGCAACGTCGCCCGGACTTGTGGCGAAGGCAACCGCCATCCCCTTTCCGGCATCGACAATTTCGACGGGAACCAGACCTCTTGATATGGTCACCGCACGCGCGCCAGAGGACAACGACTTTGAAACCGCACTCGCCATGAACGGGTTGTCGCGGCATGCATCCAGAAACACCAAGGATACCCCATGCGATGCCTGCATTTGACGCATGACCGTATCGACTTCGACCGTTTCAAAATCAAGATCGGCGGAGGACTCGAAACGGGCATCTACTGGCACC
This sequence comes from Rhodobacterales bacterium, assembly GCA_038231395.1. Classification (GTDB taxonomy): domain Bacteria; phylum Pseudomonadota; class Alphaproteobacteria; order Rhodobacterales; family Rhodobacteraceae; genus Stagnihabitans. The sequence goes on along the minus strand of JBBRLL010000093.1, from coordinate 5,945 downwards.
AGATAATTCTTGCCGCCAACCCCCAATCCGTGACCCGCATAATAGAAAAGGTTGATGTCGGCATCCACTGCGACGTGCGAAAACTCACGAATTTTCTGTTGCAGCGTCAGGATGTCAACGTCGTAACCCTCGACGACCTGAAAATTGAGGCTCTTAAGCTTTTCAGCAATGGCATGCGCGTCCTTCGTCGGGTTCGTCAGCGGGGTCACCATCTGGTAATTCCCGTTCCCGATCACCAGAGCCACCCGCTTTTCCGCATGGCAAATCGTTGGAATAACGGCTGCGAGCATCAGAATTGAAATTAAAAAGCTTTTCATTTTTCAGATCCCTTGGGGGGTGTCAGTTGGTAAAAGGCAGAAGATTTATGGGCGGAACGCGTCGATGAAGGGCGCTGTTTGGATCGCCATAATATTGCGAAGGGATCTTGCCGTACTCAATCGGTACCAAAGGGTATGAGGCGTTTTCGAACAACGACGACCCGTTTTCAACCATTGGATCGCCCAACGTCGCCGATAATACACGGCTGACCAGCGGCTTCAGCGCGCCGTCAATCGGGCACCGGCAATCTGTACCCGGGCAGCCAGCTTGAAGATCAAAAGCCGAAAGTCTGCTTTTCATGAATATGACAGTTCTTTAAGTCGCATTGCAGATGGGTGACGGTGACTGAATATGACAAGCCTGTCAATCCAAAGCGATTGCGTTTGCTATGTCGGTTTCTGCGCCATCAAGAGCCCAAAGCAGGGCTTGCCCAACTCTGGCGCAGGTTCTGGCGCAGGTTGCTGAACCGTGGCACTCAGTGCGGCTTAAGGATGTGTCGCAGGGTCACTTTCAAGGGGGCGGGCATCGGCGCAGGCAGGCGGGCATCTTGCCAGGAAATGCAGGCTTTCCATCGCGTTTAACGCGCTATCTCTGTCCTGTCGCACAACGTTCAAGGTCCGCCATGCCCTCGCCGCCCGCTCTTGGTCCAAAGGTCTCACCGGTTCCGGGCTCCAGTTTTGCGCGACTGGTCGGGTTGGGAGGCTTGGTGGCGGGGGTCGGCGGGCGGATGGTGCTGGGTGCGGCGCAACAGGTCGCTTCGGGCCAACGACCTCGCTTGGGTGATCTTTTGCTGACCCCGGCCAATGCGGTGAAGGTGACAGCGCAGCTGGCGCGGATGCGCGGTGCGGCGCTGAAGGTCGGTCAGTTGATGTCGATGGACAGCGGTGACGTTCTGCCGCCAGAGTTTGCCGCCGTCCTGTCGCGGTTGCGGGCAGAGGCCGACCACATGCCGCCGCACCAGTTGCGCGGCGTTCTGGACCGGGCGTGGGGCAAGGGCTGGCTCAGCCGTTTTGCAAGGTTTGACGTGCGGCCCATAGCCTCTGCGTCCATCGGTCAGGTCCACCGCGCCCAGACCAAGGATGGCCGCGATCTGGCGATCAAGGTGCAATACCCCGGCATCCGGCACAGCATCGACAGCGATGTGGCCAACCTGTCCACGTTGTTGCGGCTGTCTGGCCTGGTGCCCAAGGCGCTGAACCTTGCCCCTTTGATGGAAGAGGCCCGCGCCCAACTGCATGAGGAAGCGGATTACCAGCGCGAAGGCGCACAGATGGCGCGGTTTGGCGACCTGATGTCGGGCAATCCGGCATTTCTGATCCCGCGCCTGCATCCCGATCGTAGCGGTCCTGACGTGCTGGCGATGGACTTCATTGACAGCCAGCCGATAGAAACCCTGACGGCAGCGCCGCAAGCGGAGCGCAACCGCGTGGTTGCCCTGCTGATCCGACTGGTTCTGGATGAGGTCTTTACCTTCAACCTCATGCAAACCGATCCGAACTTTGCCAACTTTCGCTATGTGCCGAAAACCGGCCGCGTTGTGCTGTTGGATTTCGGGGCCACCCGGGCCTTCAGCCCTGATCTGGCATCGCAGTTGCGGGCCCTGATGGCGGCTGATGATCGGGGGGCAATACGCGATGCGGCGGTAAGGATCGGCTATTTCGACGCCACCCTTGCGCCAGCCGTGCAAGACAAGCTTCTGGACATCATGCAGCTTGCCATGCAGCCCTTGCGCAGCGCAGAGCCGTTTGATTTCGCCAAGACCGACCTTTTGCACCGGTTGCGCGATCTGGGGTTTTCGCTGGGGATGGAGCGGGAGTTTGCCCATGTTCCCCCGGCGGACATTCTGTTTCTGCACCGCAAAGTAGGCGGGCTTTTCCTGCTGGCCCAAAAGCTTGGCGCGTGCCTGCCGCTTGCCCCCTTGCTGGCGGACTTTGCATGACAACTGCTGCCAACCTTCCCCCGGAAAGGCCTGCCATGACCGCTTCCTCCCCAACTTGCGCCGTGTTTTATGACGGGTCTTGCCCGCTGTGTACCGCGGAAATCGGAGTGTACCGGGCGCAGGATACCAAGGGCGCTTTGACGCTGATTGATGTTTCGCAATCGACAGATCTGCCCGATGGCCTGACGCAGGCGGCCGTCATGGCGCGGTTTCATGTGATGACTCAAGAGGGCCGCGTGCTGTCCGGCGCTGCCGCCTTTGTCGAGGTTTGGCGCGCTTTGCCCGGCTGGCGTTGGCTGGCGCGTCTGTCCGACCTGCCCGGAGTGTTGTGGCTGATGGAGCGTGCCTACCGCGGGTTCCTGCCGATCCGCCCCTATCTGTCACGCGCCTTTGGCCGGGTGTTCGGGCGTTAAACCTCAGCCCCCGCAGCCAGCCGGGCCAGCACCGCCTCGGCATCTGACAGAACACTGGCGCGGTGGGTTTCGTCCATCTTGTCCCATGTCCGGTACATCTGCGCCATGCGTGGGTTTGCGGCAAAGCGGGTGCGGTGGCGGTTCAGGAAATGCCAGTACAGCGGGTTGAACGGGCAGGCTTTATCCCCGGTACGGTCTTTCACCCGGTAGTGACAGCTGCCGCAATAATCCGACATCCGGTCGATATAAGCCCCGGACGAGACATAGGGTTTTGACCCCAACACGCCGCCATCGGCAAACTGGCTCATCCCCAGCGTGTTCGGCGCCTCGACCCATTCAAACGCGTCGATATAGACGGCCAGATACCATTCATGCACCGCCGCAGGGTCAACCCCCGCCAACAAGGCAAAGTTGCCGGTCACCATCAGGCGCTGGATGTGGTGGGCATAGGCGAGATCGCGGGTCTGACCGACCGCTTGGGACAGACAATTCATTTTGGTCGGCGCCCCCCAATAGGCGGGCGGTAGGGCGGCTGTATGGTTCAAGGCGTTCTGCGTCAGGTAATCCGGCCCCTTCAAGGCCCAGATGCCGCGCACATATTCGCGCCAGCCGATGATCTGGCGGATAAACCCTTCAACCGCCGCCAAGGGGGCGGTCCCTTCGCGGTAGGCCGCCTCGGCGCGCCTGCACACCTCCAACGGCGACAAAAGGCCAAGGTTCAGGCAGGGCGACAGCAGCGAGTGGCTCAGGAACGGGTCGCTTTGCAGCATCGCATCCTGTTCATCGCCAAAGCGTGGCAGACTGTGGGTGCTGAAATGCTCCAAGGCTTGCAAGGCTTCTTTGCGGTCCGTCGGCCAGTAAAACGGTCGCAGCGTGCCGAAATGGTGGGGGAAGCGCTGTGCCACCATATCCAGCACGGCCTCTGTCCCGGCATCAGGCGCGAAACGCAGCGGAGTAGGGCGCAGCAGGTCGGGTTTGGCGGGCTTGCGGTTGTCGTGGTCGAAATTCCACTGGCCGCCCACGGGCTCGGCTCCGTCCATCAAAAGCCCGGTGCGGCGGCGCATGTCGCGGTAAAACCACTCCATCCGCAGGGATTTGCGCCCCTCGGCCCAGACGGCAAACACCTCTGGCGGGCAAATGAAGCGGTCATCGGACACAAAGCGCAGCGGCAGAGGGGCGTCTTGCAGCGAGGTTAACAGTCGCCAATCGCCCGGGGTGGTGGCGATGATTTCGTCCGCCCCGGTTTCGGCCAAACGGCGCAGCAGTTCGGCGGGCAGGCTTGGGCCGGTGTCGGGGTCATCCAGCCGGGAATAGGCGACGTCAAACCCGCGCGCCCGCAGACGTCCCGCAAACTTGCGCATCGCCGCCAGCACCAGAGCAATCTTTTGCGGATGGTGCGGCACCGATGTCGCCTCTGCCATCACCTCGGCCATCACCACGATGTCCTGCGCTGGGTCCGCCAACCGCAGGGCCGACAGGTCGTCGGATAACTGGTCGCCCAGCACAAGGATAAGGCGCATTGTTTGACCCTTTTATCTGCGTCCCTGCACCTAGCGCTGGCAAACCGGTTGCACAGGCAGACCCGCGATATTGCCGCGCCGCATCCTGCCGCTATCTTGCAGGTCTAAGCAGAAGGAGACCGTCCTGCGCATCGTCTGGTTCAAACGCGATCTGCGGGTGCAGGATCATGCCGCCTTGGCCGCTGCGGCAGCGGCTGGTCCTGTGCTGCCGATCTACATTGCAGAGCCGGGCCTTTCGGCAGAACCAGACGCCTCTGCCCGGCAATGGGATTTTGCCGCCGAAAGTCTGGCCCACCTGCAGCGCGACCTGGCAGCCCTTGGCCAACCCCTGCGCGTGTTTGTGGGTGAGGCGGTGCCGGTGCTGCAAGCCATCGCTGATCGCCACAAGATCACCGCTTTGTACAGCCACGAGGAAACCGGCAACGGCTATACCTTTGCCCGCGACCTTCGCGTTCTGGAATGGGCGCGCCAAGCCGGGGTTGTGTGGCACGAGATGCGCCAGACCGGCGTGATCCGCCGACTGAAGTCTCGCAATGGCTGGGCCAGACGCTGGGATGCCGATATGGCACGCCCGGTGACGCCTGCGCCTGCCGCGTTGATTGGTGTCGAGGCGGATTGGCCGACGCGGATACCCACCGCCCACGATCTTGGCCTGCCAGATGACCCCTGCCCGCACCGCCAACCCGGCGGGCGGCCAGCGGCGTTGCAGACCTTGCACAGCTTTCTGACCCAGCGTGGCCGCGACTACCGCTATCAGATGTCCAGCCCGGTGACGGCTTTCGATGCAAGCTCTCGTCTGTCGCCGCATATCGCCTGGGGAACGCTGTCGCTGCGCGAGGTCTCGCAGGCCACCACCGCCCGGATGCGCGGACTTGGGGCCGAAACGCCGGATGCCAAGCGGTGGCGCGGGTCAATGATCTCTTTCGCAGGGCGGCAGCATTGGCACTGCCACTTCATGCAAAAGCTGGAAGACGCTCCGCGGCTGGAGTTTGAAAACCTGCACCGCGCCTATGATGGCCTGCGCCCCTCCATGCCCGATCCGGTGCGGCTGGCGGCCTATACGACGGGGGCGACAGGCTATCCGTTTGTCGATGCCTGCCTGCGCGCCTTGAACCTGCACGGCTGGATCAACTTCCGGATGCGGGCGATGCTGATGTCGTTTGCAAGCTATCACCTATGGCTGCCGTGGCGCGCCAGTGGCCTGCATCTGGCCCGCCAGTTTGTCGATTATGAACCGGGCATCCACTGGCCGCAGGTCCAGATGCAATCGGGCACGACCGGCATCAACACAATGCGGGTCTATAACCCAGTCAAGCAGGGCTATGATCAGGACCCTCTAGGCCAGTTCGTTCGCCGCTTTGTACCCGAACTCGCGCAGGTGCCGGATACGTTTGTCCATGAACCTTGGCGATGGGACGGGGCGGCTGGCTTGCAATACCCTGCACCCCTCGTCGACAATCTGACCGCAGCCCAAGCCGCGCGGGATGCGCTGTCTTCCGTGCGCAAAACCAAGGCGCATGGGCCAGAGGCTGACACGATTGCGAAAAAGCATGGCAGCCGCAAGGCGGGCTTGCCGATGACCGGGCAAACGCGTCGAGGCGGGGCCAAACGCGCCAAGGCCACCTCACCCGCGCAACTGGAATTCAAACTCTGATCGCCAAGGGGGCCAAAATGGCAAAGATGATCAAGAAATCCGACCTGCCGCAAAAGATCTGCGCCACCTGCGGACGGCCTTTCACCTGGCGCAAGAAGTGG
>JBBRLL010000092.1:0-8532 GCA_038231395.1 Rhodobacterales bacterium | reverse complement strand
CTGATCGAGAACTTTTTCGGAAAACTCAAGGAATTCAGAGGCGTCGCAACCCGCTATTGCAAAACCGACGAAAGCTTCACCGCCTTCATCTCTCTCGCCGCAACCGTGATTGGAACAAGATGAACGTCAACAGACCCTAGGCAAATCCGTTCCGCGACAGGGGTTTGCAATGGTGTGAGGCAAGCTCCTGATTGGACCGAAGCCCCCTCCATAACCCCGCCCGCCTTACCCGCATTTGCTGTGGCCGCAGTCGTTGCAGGTCATGCAGCCTTCCTTCATCTGCAAAGCGTAAGCCCCGCAGTTCGGGCACGCCTTACCGGTCGGTGCGCCGCCGATCCCCAACACTTCGGCTTTGGGATCGGATTTCAGGCCCAGCCCCTCGCCCTCGATAAAGCCGATGGTGATCAGGTGCCGCTCTATCACGCCGCCAATCGCCGCCAGAATTGAGGGGACATAGCGCCCCTCCATCCAGGCGCCGCCGCGCGGATCGAACACCGCCTTCAACTCCTCCACCACGAAAGAGATATCGCCGCCGCGCCGGAACACTGCCGAAATCATCCGCGTCAGGGCCACGGTCCAGGCGAAATGCTCCATGTTCTTGGAGTTGATGAACACCTCGAACGGCCGCCGATGCCCTGCGATCACAATGTCATTGATGGTGATATACAGCGCGTGTTCAGAGCCGGGCCATTTGACCTTGTAGGTGTTGCCGTCCAGCGCTGCCGGACGATCCAAGGGTTCGGACAGGTAGACGACCTCGCCCCCCTTGGCCAAGGATTGCGCCTCAACCGGAGGTTCGGCGTTTTCAGAAACCGTCAGCACTGATCCGGTCACTGCATTCGGACGATAGGTCGTGCAGCCTTTGCAACCCTGATCCCATGCCGCCATATAGACCTCGGAGAAGTCATCAAAGCTGATGTCCTCGGGGCAGTTGATGGTTTTGGAGATTGAACTGTCGATCCATTTCTGCGCCGCAGCCTGCATCCGCACATGGTCCAACGGCGGCAGGGTTTGGGCATTCACGAAATAGTCCGGCAAGGCGGCATCGCCATGCATCTCGCGCCACAGGCGGACGGCGTAATCAACGACCTCCTCCTCGGTCCGTGAGCCATCCTTTTGCAGGACCTTGCGGGTGTAGGCATAGGCGAAAACCGGCTCGATCCCAGACGACACATTGCCCGCGTACAGGCTGATCGTGCCGGTGGGGGCGACCGAGGTCAGCAAGGCGTTGCGGATGCCGTGCTGGGCCACCAGATCCCGCACATCCGCGTCCATCGCCTTCATAGTACCCGATGCCAGATAGGGCACCGCGTCAAACAGCGGGAAAGCGCCCTTTTCCTTGGCCAAGTCCACCGAAGCCAGATAGGCCGCCCGTGCAATCGCATGCATCCACACCTCGGTCTGGGCCGCAGCTTCGACCGAGCCATAGCGCAGGCCCACCATCAGCAAGGCGTCTGCCAGCCCGGTAACCCCCAGCCCGATCCGCCGCTTGGCCCGCGCCTCGGCCTCTTGCTGGGCCAAGGGAAACCGGCTGGCATCAACCGTGTTGTCCATCATCCGGATCGCCATGCGGACCAGATCGTCCAGGGCTTTGACATCCAGCGCGGCCCGCGGCTGGAACGCATCCGACACCAGCGTCGGCAGGTTGATCGAGCCCAAAAGACATGCGCCATAGGGTGGCAAAGGCTGCTCGCCGCAAGGGTTGGTCGCGGCGATCGTCTCGACATAGCCAAGGTTGTTGGCCGTGTTGATCCGGTCAATGAAGATCACGCCCGGTTCGGCAAAATCATAAGTGTTGCGCATGATCTTGTTCCACAGATCGCGTGCGGGCAGGGTCTTGTAAACGCGGTCGCCAAACTCCAGCGCCCACGGCCCGTCCGCCTTGACCGCCGCCATGAACGGATCAGTCACCAGCACCGAAAGGTTGAACATCCGCAGCCGGGCCGGGTCTTTCTTGGCCTCGATGAAGGCCTCGATATCGGGGTGATCGCAGCGCATCGTGGCCATCATGGCGCCCCTGCGGCTTCCCGCCGACATGATTGTCCGGCACATCGCATCCCAGACATCCATGAAGCTTAAGGGACCAGAGGCATCCGCCGCCACGCCCTTCACTTCGGCCCCCTTTGGCCGGATCGTGGAGAAGTCATAGCCGATGCCGCCGCCCTGCTGCATGGTCAGGGCCGCTTCCTTCAGCGCCTCGAAAATCCCGGCCATCGTGTCGGGGATCGTGCCCATGACAAAGCAGTTGAACAAAGTGACCGCCCGCCCGGTGCCCGCCCCCGCCGTGATGCGCCCGGCTGGCAGGAATTTGAACCCTTCAAGGGCGGCATAGAACCGCTGCTCCCACAACGCGGGTTCCACCTCCACCGCAGCCAAGGCCCGCGCAATCCGCCGCCAGGTGTCCTCGACAGAGCCGTCAAGGACGGTGCCATCCGCCGCTTTCAGGCGGTACTTCATGTCCCAGATTTGTTCGGCAATCGGGGCGGCAAATCGGGACATGATCGGAACCTTTATCGAATGATGGGGGTCGCGCACGCGCGAACCGCAAGATACGCGCCTCTTGACGGTCCGGCAAGGGTTGTTGCTGCTACCAATCGCTCTACAGTGCAGGGCATGGCACATTTCGAGACTCACCTGAACATCCTGAAACTCTGCGTCGGTTGCGACAGCGTGGAGGATCTGGTCGGCTGGCACCGCGCCAACCCCTCGACCCGTCCCGATGGTGCGCGCCGCCATGTTACCCGCATGTGGCCGAAACGCGAGGCTGAGCTGCAGGGCGGCTCGCTTTACTGGGTGATCAAGGGCGTGATCCTGTGCCGGCAAGCCATCGTCGGGCTGGAAAAGGTCGAGGGTGCCGATGGCATCCTGCGTTGCGGCATCCTGATGGACCCGGAGGTTGTGCGCACCGAAGCCGCCGCCCGTCGACCGTTTCAGGGCTGGCGTTATTTCGACCCCAAGGACTGCCCGCCCGACCTTGGCCGCGCCCGGATAAGCGACGACGTCCTGCCGCCGGCGCTGGCCCTGGCCTTGGCTGAAATCGGCCTGCGCTGAGGTGTCGCTTACGGCCCGCACCGGCGGACAGGCACCATGAAACGCAACTTTTGGCTAACCGCCGCACCAGTGATCTTCCTGCTTTTGTGGTCCGGCGGTTTTGGCATGGCCAAGCTTGGCCTGATGCACGCCCAGCCCCTGACCCTTCTGGCGCTGCGTTACGTGCTGGTGCTGGTGGCCTTGATCCCGGTGGCAATCGTGATGCGGCCGCCCCTGCCCAAGTCGTGGCGCGCCACTGCCGATGTGGCGGTTGTGGGCTTTCTCATTCAGGTCGTCTATTTCGGCCTGTGTTACCTTGCGTTCAAATCCGGCATTTCGGCGGGTGCAGTTGCCATCGTTGTCTGCCTGCAACCCATTCTGGTGGCCCTGACTGCACCTTATCTGGTGGGCGAAAGGGTCAGTGCCAAGGGCTGGCTTGGCCTTGCCCTGGGGCTTGGCGGCGCGCTTGTGGTGATCCTCGCCCGGTCCAGCATCGCGGCGCAGAACCCTTTCGGTCTGGCCTGTACGGTTGTGGCTTTGTTGGGGATCACCGGCGGCACGCTTTATGAAAAGAAGTTCGGTGTCAGCCACCATCCGGTTACCGCCAACCTGATCCAGTATGCGGTAGGCGCTGCCTTTTGCGTGCCCTTGGCGCTGGCGACGGAAAGCCTGCAAATCCACTGGGATTGGCAATTCATCGGGGTCATGACCTATCTGGTGCTTGGCAACTCATTGCTGGCCATGTCGCTGCTGCTGGCGATGATCCGGATTGGCGAGGTCAGCCGGGTGTCCGCCTTGTTCTACCTCGTCCCACCCCTGTCCGCCTTGTTCGCGTGGCCTTTGTTGGGAGAGGTCATGCCGCCCCTCGGCTGGCTGGGCATGGCGCTGGCCGCCGCAGGGGTGGCAATGGCCAGTCGGAAAAGCTGACCTGTCGTTTTAGCAGTTCACCAAAATCCATCGCGGATGCCGAAGTGTGCAGTCGGGGAAAAGCCTCAGCCACGGACAAAGCCGCCCGGTCAGAAGCCGATATGCGCCAATACGGCGTCAACCTCAGCCCCAATCGCCAAGGCCGACCGGTACAGCATCGCCTGAGATTGCAGGATCACTGCGCCGCTCAACACCTTCAGGTGGTTGGCCCGCAGCGTCTCTCCGCTGGTGGTGATGTCTGCGATTGCCTCTGCCGTCAGGTTCTTGACCGTGCCTTCGGTTGCCCCCTGACTGTCCACCAGTTGATAATCCGCCACCCCCTGCGCCGTCAGATAGTCGCGCACCAGCCGGTGGTATTTGGTGGCAATCCGCAGCCGAAAGCCATGCCTGGCCCGGAAAGCCGCAGCCGCAGCGTCCAGATCATCGACGGTTTCCACATCAATCCAGGCCACCGGCACCGCGATGATCAGATCGGCATGGCCAAACCCCAAAGCGGCCACTTCTGACACTTGCCGGTTCCAATCCGCCAGCTTGTCGCGCACAAGGTCGATGCCGGTGACGCCAAGATCAATCCGCCCCGCCGCCAGTTCCCGCGGGATCTCTGCCGCCGAAAGCATGACCAGATCAACCCCGTCCATCCCCTCCACGACGCCCGCGTATTCGCGCTCCGACCCGGTCTTGGCCATGCGCAAGCCGTGCAGCCCGAACCAGTCAAAGGACATCTGCATCAGCCGGCCTTTGGAGGGCACCCCGATCTTGACCATCAGACAGCCCCCCTTAGCCCAACCACCAGATGCGGCCGCACGATCCCGCCCACCGCCGGAATAGACCGCCCCTGCCCCAGCACCGCCGTCAAAGCGTCATAGCGCCCGCCAGAGGCCACGACATCCGCACCGCTGACAAAACTGAAGACGAAGCCGTCGTAATATTCCATCGCTGTGCGGCCATGGCTCGCCTCGAATGCCAGGGTTTTCACGTCCACCCCGCGCGCCACCAAAGCATCCAGCCGCGCAGCAAACCGGTCCACCGCCGCACCAATCGCCGGAAGATGCGCCGAGATGCCGCGCAAATGCGCCAAAGCCGCGCCAGCAGGAGCCTGCAACTGCAGCAAGTCGTACAGCATCGCCGCCTCCAGCGCAGAAATAGGCTTGGTGCCGGCATCTTCCAGCAATGCCGCCGCCCTGGCGCTGATTTCCGCCATGTCGCGCAGCCCGATCAAGGGCCCCGCCGCCGCAATCAACGCCTCCGGTGAGCCTGCCGCCAAACGCGCCAGCAAGGCAGCGCGTGACGCGGGCAAAGCCGCCCGGCCCGAGAACCGGTCCAAAAGCGCCCGAAACCGTTGAGGCCGCCAGACATGCCGCAGCAAAGCCGCCTTGCGCCGGTCAGAGGTGTCAAGCCCGCGCACCGCAGCCATAAGGATACCGATGTCGCCCGTCACCGCCCGCAGCGGCAGCCCCGCCAGCACATCGCGAAACAGCGCGAAAACCTCGGCATCGGCCGTTTCGGGGGCTTGAGGGTCAAACACCTCAAACCCGACCTGCAGGTATTCGCTGGCCCGGTTGCCATGCTCCTGCTTGCGGAACACCGCGCCCTGGTAGCAATAGCGCGCCGGGTCCGCGCCATGCGCCATATGCGCCTGCACCACCGGAACCGTAAAATCCGGCCGCAGCATCATCTCGCCCTGCAAGGGGTCGGTCGTCACGTAAGCGCGGGCCCGGATATCCTCGCCATAAAGGTCCAGCAGAGTTTCGGCGGGCAGCAGGATATCGGCGTCGACGGGCACGGCCCCCGCCGCCTGAAACGCCGCAAAAAGCCGCTCCGCCTCGGCGCGGATCGCCGCTTTGGCGGTCATCTTGCGCCACACCCTGTCAGGTCGCTTTGGGACAACGCCAGCGTTCGACTGCAGAAGATCATTTTGCACCGCGTCCCGTCTTGACGATTTGGGTCGCCAACAGGGTTGGAATGCTGACGGTCAATTTGCGCCAGTCCCCTGCAGGTCTTTCTGGCTGGCCAAAATCCGCCGCACTTCGGCGACCAGATCAGCGCGGGGAACCTCCACCTGCGCGGGCCGCGATTTCCATTCCTCAAGGCTCGCCCCTTGTGCAATTTCCGCGCCAAGGATCAGGTCTTTGAGGATCACCGTGCCCGCCGCAGCCTCATTCCCACCCTGAATGACCGCAACAGGAGAGCCGCGTTTGTCCGCATATTTCAACTGGTTGCCAAAGTTCTTGGGGTTGCCCAGATAGACCTCTGCCCGGAGACCGGCCTGACGCAGGTCCCCGACCATCGCCATGTAATCTGCCATCCGGTCCCGGTCCATCACCGTCACCACGACAGGCCCCGCAGCCTCCCCCAAAGTCCGCCCCTTGGCCTTGAGAGCGGCCAACAACCGATCCACCCCGATGGAAACCCCGGTCGCCGGAACCGATTGCCCGGTAAAGCGCTTGACCAGATCATCATACCGCCCCCCGCCCGCAACCGAGCCAAACGACCGCTTGCGCCCCTTGTCGTCGAGGATTTCAAAGGTCAGTTCCGCTTCGAAAACCGGCCCGGTGTAGTAGCCGAGACCGCGGACGACGGATGGATCAATTGCTATCCGGTCAGCGCTATACCCCAACGTTTCAAGCAGTGCCGCGATGTTCTCAAGTTCGTCGACGCCCTCACGCCCAATTTCACTGTCCCCCACAGAAGCACGGAGATTTGCAATCGTTTCCGAATTGCTACTCCCTTTCGAGGTAAGGAATTTCAGTATCGCATCAGCCTGTTCTAATTCAAGATTGACACCATCAATATAGGCACCGGAGGCATCCAGCCTACCTTTCCCTAACAGGTCGCGAACTCCAGCCGCACCCACTTTATCGAATTTGTCGATCGTACGAAGAACTGCGTCGTGCTTGTTTTGATCCAAAACTGCACGGATCGTTCCGCGTAAATTGTCGCCCACCGGAAATTGGGCGGGTGGCGCGGCCACCTCCATAACTCCGTTCAACACCTTGCGGTTGTTGACCTTGATCACATAGTCGCCGCGCTCGATCCCCACGGCCTCCAGCGCATCCGCCAGCATCATGCAAATCTCGGCGTCGGCAGCGACCGAGGCTGCCCCCACCGTATCCGCATCGCATTGATAAAACTGGCGGAACCGCCCCGGACCCGGCTTTTCATTGCGCCAGACCGGGCCCATCGCATAGCGGCGGTAAGGACTGGGCAAATCGTTGCGATACTGTGCGGCCACCCGGGCCAAGGGGGCCGTCAGATCATAGCGCAGGGCAAGCCAGTCGGCATCCTCATCCTGCCAGCCAAAGACACCTTCGTTGGGACGATCCACATCGGGCAGGAACTTTCCCAAAGCCTCCACCGTCTCCACCGCACTGGTTTCCAGCGGGTCAAAGCCATAAAGCTCGTAAACCTGCGCGATCTTGTCCAGCATCTGCTTGCGTTCGGTGACGTCCGCGCCGAAATAGTCACGAAAGCCCTTGGGCGTCTCGGCCCTCGGACGGCGCGCCGATTTTTGCGAAGTATTCGATGGGGTGTCGGATGGGGTGTCGGAGGCCACGGCGGTCACCTTTGCTTGGATGAGGCTCCATAGCGGAGGCTGCGGGGCGCTTCAAGCACCGCACCCTCCGCGTTTGACAGGCAGCCTGAGGGTTTCACGCGCTTGGAAGCTTACGCTGAACTGCCAGCGGACCGTTTGGCCAGGGGCAACTGGAAGAAGGAAGTCATGGTGATGGACCCGATCGACGTGTTGGAAGAGAAGACCGCGCATCTGATACGGGCGGTCGATGACCTGTCGGACATGGTCACAAAGCAGGGCCGCGAGATTGACCGTCTGACCCGGATCGTTGGCCTTCTGGCAGAGCGTGAGGCAGGCGGTGGTGATGCGGGGGGTGAAGCCCCGGCGGCCAATGCCCGCCCGCCGCAGTGGTAAGGAAATGCGATGGCGTCTCATGATCAGGTTTCCGCAGGTGCAGGTTTGGACGCCGGGAGCGTCAGCGAGAAAAGGGCAAGCCGTTGGCATGACTAGGGTGCAAATCCACCGAATAGTTCCGGTGCATGCGCGATGGTGCGAAGGGCGCCGAAGTACCGCAAGTCCGCAGTTGGAGTAGGATGGGCAATCTGCCCATCGCCCCTTAAACCTCTTCCACCATGACGACACCGCTCATCGCCTTGATGGCACCCCGGATTTGTGGCGTCAAAGGGTAAGGCTGCGGCAAAGTCAGATCAATTTCCCGGCCCTGCGCATCGGGCACACAAAGCGTGATCTGCGCTTTGTGGCGCCCCTCGACCCGTGCCAGCAACGCCACCAGCGAGGAAATTGCCGCCACTTGGTTCACATGCACCCGGATCGCCTGCGCCCCGGCATCTGCGGCCACCTGATCAATCGGCTGCGCACCCCGCGCCAGCAGTTTCAGCGTATCGCCTTCCAGATTGGCTTCAACCGTCAGGACCACATTCATCCCCGGCTCCAGAAAATCCCGCGCCGCTTCCAGCGTGTCACTGAATACCGTCACCTCATAAAGCCCCGTCGGGTCCGACAGGCTGACAAAGGCAAACCGGTTGCCCTTGGCCGATTTGCGT
>JBBRLL010000091.1:0-8792 GCA_038231395.1 Rhodobacterales bacterium | reverse complement strand
GCAGAACTGGAAGCGGGCAAGGTCAAGGCCGAAGATCTGCGCACGGCCCGCGTGGCGCTCGTGGCGGCCTTTGGCGAGGGTTCCCCGGAGGTCGCAGCGGCAGACGCGGCCATGGCGCGTCTGCGGCAATCTATGGCCGCTGCGGGGGCCGACGCCAATAACCTGACCAGTAAGGCAATCACCTTGCGCAATGCTCTTGCGACTTTGGGCGGTGTCAATGTCAGCCTGCAAGACAAACTCGACGGGGCGAAGCGCTATCTTGCAATGGCGAAGGGCGGGGCGTCGAAAGAGGATATTGCAGGCGCACAGGCCGGGGATAACGTAGTCCTCACGGCTATCCGGGCCGGGGCGACCCCGGATGAAGCGGCGACCCTTGGCAACAAGACGGCCAAGATGACAACGGAACTGTTGAACGTAAACAAAGAAATCGACAAACTGACGGCGGATCCCACCAAAGGAAGCGGGGGCGGCGGCGGGGCGGGCAAACTCGACAACATCGACGGGAAAATAACGAACATCAACGACGCCATGAGCCTTGCCAACAGCCTGATTGCGTCGCAGCAGACGGCGCAGGAAAAGCTGACAGAGGACACGGACCGCACCGCTCAGGCGCGTGCGCTTCTGGTGGCGAAGTACGGCGAGGAAAGCAACGTTGTGGCGAAGCTGGACGTTGCCACGAAGCGGATGGCTGACAGCACCAAAAGCGCCTATGCCAACATAATCAACCAGATGGGGCAGATGATCGTTCAGGGCAAAAGCCTTGGCGACATTCTAACAAACGTGGTTGTTCAAATGTTGCAACTCAACGGGACGAAGGCTTTCACGTCGCTGTTTTCGGGCGGCGGCCTTCAAGACTTCTTTACGACGCTGGTAACGGGGACAAGCGGGGCAATCGGCAAGCCTGTGACCCATATGGCGAATGGCGGCATCAACTACGGCCCGACGCTGACCCTATCGGCAGAGGCCGGTATGCCAGAGGCTTTCGTGCCTCTGCCGGATGGCCGCACCATCCCGGTCACGCTGCGGGGCAACATGCAAATGCCTTCGGGCCGGTCGGTCCCCGCCACGCTTCCCATGCCAGACCTGATGCGGGCCGTGGCCGCCTCTCAGCAGATCGCCGGGCAGGGTGTCGGCGGGTTCAGCCCGGAAATCCACATTCACGAAAACGCCGCGGATCAGACCAGGACGGAAACCAACAAGCAGACGGGCCGGATTGACGTCTTCTTGCGCAAGACGGTTTCGGATATGATCGACGGCGGCGGCCTCGACGGGCCGATGAAGCGGCGATATGGTGCCGGTGTGAGGTCGCGATAATGGCTAGTTGGCCCATTGGTATTCCGCAGGTTCCCACGACGGCAGGCCAGCAGGTTGCAGGGCCAACAGAGAACAACATCCTTGCGACGCAAATGTCAGTCGGGCCGGGCAAGCGACGCCAGCGCAGCACAAAAACAAACCGCATGGTGAAGCTGGACTTTCACGGCTTCAACGTGGCCCAAGTCGATATTTTTGAAGCGTGGTTCCGCGTGACGCTGGCGAATGGGTCTTTAAGCTTCGTGATGATCGACCCCATTGCAGACACGCAAATTTACAATACCTACCGCTTTGACCCAAAAGCCCCCTATGTCTTCAGCGCTTGGGGAACAAAGTACGTTCTCAGCGTCAACTTGCAGGACATTACCTGATGCGGGCGCTCTCCACTCTCGCCCTGAAATCCATCAACGCAGAGGAAACCGATCAAATCTGGCTTCCCCTCGTGGTGATGACCAACGCCGCCTGGACCGGCCCGCTGCGGCTGGTGGCAAACTCCGAAGACATCACAAGCGGCGGCAATCTCTACACGGCCTTTCCCTTCATGGTGAACCTGCCAGACGAGGAACCGGAGGGAACGGCGGTCATGAGTTGGTCGTTTGACAATACGAGTTTGGAGTTGATGCAACTCTTTCGGTCGGTCAACGGCTACATTTCGGCACAGGTTTTTTGGGTGCTGGCTGCCACGCCTGACACGGTCGAGATTGGCCCTTTCAACCTGCAACTGCGCGGTTTTAACTATGACGATAGCACGGTTGGCGGCAGCTTGCAGGTTGAACCGATCATGGATTTGACGTTTGGGCAGATGAACATGAACCCGGTAAATGCGCCGGCGCTTTTCTGATGTGGATAGATGATTGGGTTGGCATACCACACGTCAGGCGAGGCCGCAGCAAGGCCGGTTGTGATTGCCTCGGCCTGTTCATCCTTCTGCACGCTGAACGCTTTGGGCGGGCCATTCCAGATCCCGAATGCAGTATGGCGGGCGCGGTGCATCGACGGGTTGCAGAGGCGCAGCGCGATATTTACAAGCCGGTCGCCTTTTCAGACGCGGCAGAGGGTGACGCCATCCTGATCCGCGCTGGCGGGCATCCGATCCATGTTGCCTACTGTTTGGGGCCGGATTTGATGCTACACACCGAAGACGAGGCCGGTTCCATTGTAGAGCGCTGGCAATCGTCACGTTGGAGGCCGCGCGTTGAAGGACTTTTCAGATACCAAGACTGTTGAAGGCACGATTGAAGGCGACATGATCCACGTTGCTGCGTGGGCCGCTCCCTTCAAGGCCGCGACCGCGACGAAGAAGGTTTGGGAAGGTCTGACGGTCCAGGAAATAGCCGATATGTGCGACATTCCACCGGAGCGAATGCCTTACATGCGCGCACGGCTCGGGCGCGGGGATAAGACTTCGGTTGTGCCGTCAGGCATGTGGGACAAGGTCAAGCCACGCAATGGCTCGGTGCTGGAGTTCTATTGCGAGGTAAACGGTAAAGCGGTCGCGCTGATCCTGTCGATTATCGTGGCCGTCGTCGCGCCGGTTTTGGCCCCTTTTGTGCTTGGCGCTTTGGGTGTCACCGCCACGGCCTTTGCTATCGCGCTGGCGGCAACGGCAATTACTGTCGTCGGACAACTCTTGATTTCGGCCCTTATCCCACCGCCATCTGCCAACAAAGGCGCGTCATCCGACGCGGCCACCTTCACGATCACGGGCGCGTCAAACGTTCGCAACCCTTACGGGGTTTACCCTACCGTTTTGGGGCGTCACCTGATGTTCCCGCCCATGACGGCGCAAGGCTATTCCGAAACTGTGGACGACGAAATTTATTGGCGCGCCCGGTATACGTTCGGATATGGGCCGGTGTCGCTCGAAACCCTCAAGATCGGAACGACTGACATTATGTCGTTTTCCGATGTTCAGATTGAGTTCTTGAATGTCGACCAGACGCTTACGACGGCGAATATTCCAGCACTTTCCGGTGCCCCAAATGTGAGTTGGAAAACCGGCAGCACAGCAATGACGCTTTACGCCTCCACGATTGAGGAAGACCCCTATTCGGTGGCGCTGGCTGTCTCGGTCGGAAGTACCCGCACGACGCGGACGGGCTGCATCACGGCTCAGGTCGATATTGGCTTTCAAGGGCTTTGCGATTTTGACACCAAGGGCAACAAGGTGGCGGTTAATGTCAATATCGACATTCGCTATCGGCTGGCGGGCAGCGGCGGCGCATTCATCTTTGTTGCAACCAAACTCTGCACCGGCAGAACGACGTCCTACGTGCGGTTTACGCAGGAAATCAACTTTCCTTCTGCGGCTCAGTGGGAAATTTCGGTCACGCGAACGACGGCCTTGGGAAGTTCTGTCAACATCAGGGAGGCGGCGGTTTTGTCGGCCATTCGGTCGATCAAGACGGGCGGCATCCCGTCCAATCCCAATATCGCGGAAGTAGCCATAAGGGTCAAAGCCACAGAACAGCTTAACGGCCAAATCGACACGCTGAACGCGATCGTGCAGCAGCTTGGGCGGGTGTGGGACGGTACGACGTGGAGCGCACCGCAGCCGATCCGCCATCCTGCTTGGATTTACGCCGCTTGTGTGCAGGGGCCGCAGATGGGCATAAACGCCCTGCCAGATGCGCGGGTTGACCTTGCGGGCCTGCTGGCGTGGGCCACGAATGATCCAACCTGGACCTGCGACACCGTCGTAGATCAGACACAGCCCTTGTCTCAGGTGCTTGATATGGTGGCCGCCACGGGGCGGGCGCGGCGATCCATGAACGACCTGAAATTCGGTGTTATCCGCGACAACGGGGCGAACTCGATTGTGCAGCATTTCACGCCGCGCAATACCTTCGGCTTCAAGGGTTCACGGGTTATCAGCCGCGAAATCCACGCCTTTCGCGTCCGTGTCATCAGCGAGCAAAAGGACTGGCAGCAAGACGAGGTGCTTGTCTATGCGGACGGCTATTCGGCGTCGAATGCAACGATGATCGAAACGCTGGACTTGCCTGCCGTCATATTGAGCAAGTTCAGCACGACGCAAGGCAACGCATGGAGGCTTGGCCGGTATCATCTGGCGCAGGCGATCCTGCGGCCCGAAGAATATACGTTTTCGTCGGACCTGGACCATGTTCGTTGCCAGATGGGCGACATTGTCAGGCTGGTTCACGACGTCCCGCTGTTCTCGGTCGGGTCGGCCCGGATCAAGGACATTTCCTATGTTGCTGGTATCCTCTACAGCTTACAGCTTGACGATTGGGCCAACCTTGAAGACGCAAAAAACTACCGCGCCCGTGTGCGGTTGCAGGATGGAACGACGGCGCTTTTCGACACGCGGCACGGCACCCAAGGCGCGTGTAGGCACTACTCCGCGACGTTCCCGCAGTCGGGCGGCCTGAACATTGGCGACCTGATTATGATTGACCTGACGTCTTCGACGCCGGTTGACTTGCTGGTCAAATCCATCAGGCACAGCGGCGACCTGATTGCAGAGATTACGTGCGTGGACGCGGCCCCTGCGGTGCTGACGGCAGACAGCGGCACAATCCCCGCCTACAGCCCGAACGTCACGCCCTTGACCCGCTTTGGCCCCACCCTGCCCACGGTCATAGGCACGATCACCGGCAGCGACGCGGCGATCCTGTCTGGCAGCGGATCGGCGGTCGCGCGGATCGGCATTAACGTGTCCCCGCCCCCTACAGTTGGGCCGCAGCAGGCGCAACTCCAAGCGCGTTGGCGCGAGGTCGGAACCACGCCTTTCAAGGTCGGCCCGCCCGTTCCGAACAACGGGACCGTCTTCACGGGCGAACTGGTGGACGGCGTCTCTTACGAAACCCATGTGCGCGGCCTTGGCAAAGACGGGAAGTCGCGCGGGTGGGTGTCGGCAGGCACGGTCACGGCGGCGGCGGTCGCGGTCCTGCCCGCAGCGCCGACCGGCTGGACGGCAGCACCTTTCTTCGACACCATCAACTTTGATGGCCCGGCGACGTTCTATTACAACTTTCTGGAATATCGGCTTTACGCCTCGACGGCGGGCAGTACGACCGAAACACTGGTTGCGCGCAGCGCTTCGCCTCACATCGTTTACAGCCCGCCCACAGCTTCCGCCTGGACGCGCTACAAGATCGCGGTTGCCCTGAACACGGGCGCGGAAGGCACACACTCAGCCTATATCGCGGCGGTGGTTTCTGGTGTGGGCGGCGGCGGGATCGGCGCAGGAACGATCACCAACGCCATGCTTACAAGCGTCAACTCTGCCACCTTCAAGGCGCGGCTGACGGCGGGCGCAGGCGCGCCCGAAGACCTCACGGTATCACAGGCCAAAGCCTTGCTTGCCATCACGACGGCAGACATTACGGGCCTCTTGCTGGCGTCGCAGGTTCCGACCTTTACGGGCGACGTCACCGGGTCGGCTGGATCGCTGGCGCTGACCATATCGGCGGGCGCTGTCACGCTGGCAAAGCAGGCCAACCTTGCGGCCCTGTCGGTCATTGGCAATGACACCGGATCGGCCACCACACCTGCGGCCCTGTCGGTAGCGCAACTCATGGTGATGCTTACCGCGTCGCAGGCTCTTGGCCGCCCGTGGCTGACGCCAGTTAGCGGCGACGATCTGCCAACGAGCCTAACGTCTCTGTCGACAGGCACGGCTACGGGCGTCGCGGATCGCATGTTTCTTTTCCCGTTCTGCGCGCCCGCTGCCATTTCGTTCTCCGCACTCAAGGCCAACATCAGCACGGGCGGCGCGGGCAACATCAAGCTTGGCTACTATGCCAGCGACGCGCAGGGCCGACCGACAACGCTGATCGGGGAAACGGCGGCCATCAGTTCAGTGACGGCGGGCATGGTTTCCGGTTCGCTGTCCGGCAGTCTTGTGGCGGGTTCAACGTACTGGTTTTTCATGAGGATCAGCGGAACCGCCAGTTTTTCGACATGGAACGCCGGGGCGACGCCGTCCCTCAACGTCGGGCCTGCCGCCACGACCAGCCGATCCACGTTGCTGCGGTCCGTCACCTTCGCCAGCGGCGCGCCTAACCCGTGGGTATACACAAACACGGAAATCAACACCGGGAACGCGCCTGCGGTCTGGATGACGCAAGCTTGACCAGCACTGGATAGGCTGGCAAAAAACCTGTCTATAGGGACAGGGTCGGCCCTTTGTGCTAATCCTGGCGTAAATGACGATAGCGGCGTAAGACTGCCGACATGATAGGAGCCGCAATGCTGGAAAAAGTCACGTCCTGGCTCGCTATAGAAGGGCAATTCTGGTTTGCCGTACTTGGCGCAGCAGCCGTTAAGCTTATTTTCAGCGAACGAACGACGATCACCAAGGCTTTTGCCACGGGGTTCGCCGCTGCCTTTTCCGCTTGGGCGTTCACAAGGCCAACGCTTCATTTTTTTGGACTGGCGGCTGACGATTACACGATCCCCGCGGCGGTTCTTTGGACGCTCTTGGGGGAGAATATCATGCGCTCACTGATCAGGCGCAGCGGCGAAAAAGACTTCCTGTCTGGCATGATTGCGCTTTGGAGAGGGAAATAGATGGCTGGATTTCATATGCGCGAAAAGACGTGGTTCCGCCTGATTATGTTAGGTTGGCTCTACGTCGTCCTTGTCGCCACGCTGGTGCCGTCGCTCTGTATGGACGTCAAGTCGGTTGAGGTAAGCAGCGCGGCCACGCCCGAATACGTGACAATGCGGGCGGATCGAACGATAGAACGCCCGTTTATTGGTTTATTCGTCGTCACGCTGCGGCGCAGCCCAAGCCAGCAGTTTGTTTGCTCGACGGGTTCAAGCAAGCCGATCAATTACCGCCCGGCGGCAGAGTTGCCCGATCCGCTTTATCTGTGGTGGTGGTTTGGGTCGAAGGCCAATCTAAAGCCTTGCGAAGACGAAGGGTTTGGGCCGGGCGAATACCTTCTTGAAACGTGCTGGACGGTCATTCCCCCGTTTTGGGGGCTGGTGCCGGAAAAGCACTAGTGCCTTGACAGCACGATGTTTCGCATCAACGGTTGAAGTAACGCAAACCCAAAGGAGAAGACCGTGAACGCCCTTATTTCCCAATTCCTGCCGTCCGTCTTGGCTTACATCATCCCGATCCTCGGAACGGCGCTGACGGCCATTGCCTATACGGCAACCGCGTCCTTCGTGCGGTTTTCGTCCGCTTGGGTGGACGCAAAGCATCTGGCAACACTGAATGCCGCGATTGAAACCGGCGTGACGAACGCCTTGGCTGGAAGCCTGCCGCCCACGGCAGCGGTGCAGTCTGCGTCGGGCTACATCAAGGCCAGCGTTCCCGCCGCGATCAACGCGCTCAAGGCAACGGAAAGCGTCCTGAATGAAAAGATTAACGCGGCGATCACCAAAAAGATCAGCCTCGCGAAATAGTGGCGCTTCACGCCGCGCGGTGCTACGCTTTGCCATAACTTGCCCACGGGGCAAACTCTCAGGAAGGAAATCAGATGGCCGCTTACGCAAGGGCAAACTTTAACCTCATTCTGCAACAGACCACGATACAGCGGCTGTCCGCAATTCCGGCGTGGACCGGTACGCCCAATGGCATCATCGAGCATGCTTCGGGGACGGGCCTCAACCAGATTGACCAAGTGTACGGCGCAGAGCGTTCGGTGGCATCTGCGACGCTGGACGCGGTTGACTTGAACGGCCAGATTGCCAACGTCATTGGCTCGGGCAACCTGAACCTGTTGACGGTCTGCGGAATTTTCATCTGGAACTCTCCGCAAGACCCCACGGTGGCGGCCAACACCACGGCATTGACGATTGGCGCGGGCACGAACCTGTGGACCGGCCTTTTGGGCAACGCCACGGCGCAAATCGTACTCCAGCCGGGCGACGTGTTCTTCCGCATGGGCGGCGGAGCTGGCGGCCTTGGCACCGTCACGCCATCCACGGCTGACCTTATCAACATCACCAACGGCGCGGGCGCGACGAACAAATATCAGATTGCGGTTTGGGGCCGGTCGGTCACGCCGTAAGGGCTGTGTCGCGGCCCGGTGGGGGCGCGGGCTTGCGACATGCGAAGGGCCGCCCGATCAGGGGCGGCCCTTCTGCTTTGCGGTGGACGGCGGCTGCGCGGCTACCGCATCAGTTTTGACATGAACCGGCCCACGATCCGGCGCGCAAGGCGCTTCTCAATGGAGTGGGGCTTGCGGCTGGTGATTGCCTGCACGTCGCCAAGGGCGCGCGCGATCCGATATAGGGCGCTGCGGAAGGTGCCTGGCGTCATGCCGTCACCTTCCGGCTCTCCAATGCGTCAGCGGCCACCTCTGCCAGCGTTGCGCGCGCCTGGTGGCCTGCGGCCTGCTGGCGTAGATGTTTGGCGTATTCGCGCAAACTCTGCGAAGGGCTGCGGCCTGCGTAAAGTCGAATGTCCGTCTTGACCCCGTCGTTGTCGATGCAAGCGTAAGCGTTCGCCCCTACAAGAATTGAAACCTTCATTTTTTCGCCCTTTCGGATGCGGTGATTTT
>JBBRLL010000090.1:0-8993 GCA_038231395.1 Rhodobacterales bacterium | reverse complement strand
GACTGTCAGAACAGATCATCCAGCACGCTTCCGCCTTGCCGGAGGGAACGCCGCTTGCAGCGAAGGGACTATTGCATCTTGGATCAAGGGCTGCGGTGGATCAGACCCTCTCGCGCCTGACCGAGCGCGGCCAACTCATCGGTGCCGGGCGTGGCGTGTCTCTGCGTCATGTTCAGACGCGGTTTGGACAGAGAAGCCCTTCGATTGAGCAAGCAGTTGAGGCATTGGCACAGCAACGCGGAGAGGTCATCGTGCCGAACGGTGCAGCCGCAGCGAATGCACTTGGTCTGACGACGCAAGTGCCTGTCCAGTCGGTCTATCTGACCTCCGGACGCAGTCGAACCCTTACCATGGGCAAGCAATCTGTCGAGCTGCGCCATGCGCCGAATTGGCAGCTTTCGCTTGCGGGCAAAACAGCCGGCCAAGCCGTCAGGGCTTTGGCATGGCTTGGGCCAGAGCAGGCTGAAGGTGCACTGCGGACGCTGAAACGTAGACTTTCAGCATCAGCTTTTTTGGAAATGGTGGCCGCAGCCCCGCAATATCCTACTTGGCTTGCATCCGCGGTACTTCGGTCATTTCATCGCAAGCAGCCCGAGATCCTCACATCAAACAGCGCTGATCAATGAGCGGGATCAGCGGTTCGGAATGCGACCATTGAGCTATTTCTTGTCAGTGCGCGCCGTGGCGGTCTTGTAGAC
This sequence comes from Rhodobacterales bacterium, assembly GCA_038231395.1. Classification (GTDB taxonomy): domain Bacteria; phylum Pseudomonadota; class Alphaproteobacteria; order Rhodobacterales; family Rhodobacteraceae; genus Stagnihabitans. The sequence goes on along the minus strand of JBBRLL010000090.1, from coordinate 8,295 downwards.
ATCATTGCGCTCACGTTTTCCAACTGCCACAATGGTCACCGTGACGGATTGGTCTTCCACGCGATAGACCAGTCGGTAACCAGAAGCCCGCAGTTTGATCTTGTAATGATGCTCAAGCCCGTGCAGCGCATCCCCTGGCACACGCGGGGCCTCAAGCCGCTCGGTCAGCTTTTTCTTGAACTGCTCGCGAACAGTGCTGCCAAGTTTTTGCCATTCCTTCAATGCGGACGGCAGAAACTGAAGATCAAAGCTCATCAAGGCTCACATGCACCGGAACCTCGCTGGCGCGCCCGCGGACAATTTCTGCGAGCGCCAGGTCATCAAGTTGCTCGACCATCGCTTCATAGGCATCTGCCGGCACCATATAGGCCATGACCCGGTTGTGGTTGAGCACAGCCACGGCTTCGCCATCCGCTTTCGCCATTATGGCTGTCGGACTTTTTTTCAGGTCAGAGACGCTGACCGCGATCTGTGCTTCGACACGCTGCATATCTTGCTCTCCTGCAACAGCGACTCGGATGCGCTGTTGCGTACCGAATTTAGTACGATAATTCATACTGGAAATCAATCAGTTTGAAGCGCCGCCGTTTTGAGTGACGAGGTGGCGAACACGCGCGCGCGGTAGATCTAGCCGCCGTAAAGCCTGACGTCACTTGTTGCCGTCGATCCACTTCGACATCAGGCCCTTGTCCCTAAAACATTCATCCGGCACGGCACGGTGTTTGATCCGGGCGAGTTTCTCCGCGAACGCCACTTGCTTTGAACTCGGGCGCGGGTCTGTAGCAGTGGCAGATTTCATCTGCGCTTGCGCATCAATCCAGGTGCTTAGGCTACGCCGATCTTGCTGAATCTCCCATGGCAAGAGGGTCTGGTTGCGCAGCGCCAAAGACCGTGCGAAAGCGATCTGGCGTGGGGTAGCGGGCAAGGCAAAACTGGTGGCTTCCATGGGACATCTCCCTTGTGGCGTTAATCTGATATATAGAACATATCAGGAACAAAATCAAGCCGTGCGTCCTTGATGACGGGGATTTGAGAGGCAGAGGGAAGCCGGGGAAGGGCAGGCCGGAGGGGCGAAAAGAGAGTGCCCTGCCGGTTTGACCCTGTCCCTCTTTCCGGAGTCCCCCGATGACGTTTCAGACTGCTGTTGCACCCGTGCTGGCGCCGGTTGCCCTGCCGCAATCCCCATCCTATGACACCGCCGCCGCGATCATCGCGGTTGCGAGATCCCTGCAGCCCGATCTGGCGCAAGGTTTTCAGATCGACGCGCTGCGACTGCGTCTCGAGATGGAGCGCGCGTTCGGTGGCTCCGATGCGGCCGGCCTTTGGGATTGGAAGCTGGGTTATGAAGCCTGCGAAGTAGTGCTGGTCCTCTTCTTGCGCAAATTCGGCCGCGCGCTTTTATCCCGCGCCGGATCGCCTGCAGCGCTGCTGCCGATCCTTGTCAAAGTGTCAAACCTGCTGCCGACCCATACCCGCCGGTCGGAAGAGATGGAGCGGTTTCAACAGTTTTCGACGCCACTGCCGATGGGGCTTGCGGCACTGGCGGCGGCGCAGATCACCGGGGCCGATCTCGCCCTTGAGCCCTCGGCCGGAACCGGCCTTCTCGCCATCCTGGCAGAAATCACAGGTGGCAGTCTGGTGCTGAATGAACTTGCCGACACCCGTGCTGATCTTCTGCGGCATCTGTTTCCGGGCAAGCCCGTCACCTGCTTTGATGCCGCGCAGATCGACGATCATCTAGACGCCAGCATCCGCCCGAGCGTGATCCTGATGAACCCGCCATTTTCTGCAGTGGCGCATGTCGATGGCCGAAACTCGGAGGCCACAGGGCGCCATATCCGCTCGGCACTTGCGCGCCTCGCGCCCGGCGGCCGGCTGGTCGCCATCACCGGTGCTGGTTTTGCCCCCGATGCGCCTACATGTGGTGCAAGCTTTGCCAAACTGACTGAGACGGCGCATCTGGTGTTCACCGGCGCGGTCTCGGGCGCAGCCTTCGCCAAACATGGCACCAGTTTTGAGACCCGGATTTCTGTCTTCGACAAGTGTCGTGGCGGCGAGCTGGGCGGCATCACCGCCGACCTCACGCAACCCATGGCTGCCAATGTCGCCAGTCTGATGACGCGGATCACCACTGAGGTGCCGCCACGCCTCGCCTTGGAACCGGGCGCACCCGCAGCGCAGGGCCCGCGTCCCCTCGTTCCGGCAAATCCGTTGCGTGTAACCAGTGCCACCGCTAAGAAACCGCGTGCGCCCGTTGCAGCATCGCTGTCCCGTTTTCAGCCGTCGTTCCAAGCCGAAGACCTCGCCTACACCCTGCGGGACGGCAGCGAAGACGAGGTCATCGCGCGCCTGTCAGATGCGATCTATGAGACCTTCCGACTGCAGGCGATCGACATCCCCGGTGCGGTGCCACATCCCACCAAGCTGGTGCAATCCGCCGCCATGGCCTCGGTCGCGCCGCCAAAACCCAGCTACCAGCCCAAGCTGCCCACTACTGTCTTGCGGGACGGCCTGCTGTCCGATGCCCAGCTTGAAACGGTGATCTATGCGGGCGAAGCACATGGGGCGTATCTCGCCGGCTCGTGGACCGTTGATGAGACCGGCGACATGGTCTCCGCCGCACCTGATGATGCAACCGATGCCATCCGCTTCCGGCGCGGCTTCTTTCTTGGCGATGGCACTGGCGCAGGTAAAGGCCGCCAATCAGCTGGGATCTTGCTCGACAACTGGGCGAAGGGCCGCCGCAAGGCGCTCTGGATCTCAAAGAGCGACAAGCTTCTGGAAGATGCGCAGCGCGACTGGTCGGCGCTTGGCCAGGAACGTCTGTTGGTCACGCCGCTGTCGCGTTTCGCCCAAGGCCGCGATATTCCGCTCACGGAAGGCATCCTCTTCACCAGCTATGCCACACTGCGCTCCGAGGAGCGCGGTGCCAAGAAATCCCGCGTCGACCAGATTGTCGACTGGCTGGGTTCAGACTTCGAAGGGGTGATCCTGTTTGACGAAAGCCATGCCATGGCGAATGCCGCCGGATCGAAAGGGGATCGCGGCGACACTGAAGCCTCCCAGCAGGGCAAGGCAGGCCTGCGCTTGCAACACAAGCTGCCCAATGCCCGCGTGGTCTATGTCTCGGCCACCGGGGCCACTTCGGTCCACAATCTGGCCTACGCACAACGCCTTGGGCTCTGGGGCGGCGAAGACTTTCCGTTTGCGACCCGGTCCGAATTTGTCGAAGCCATCGAGGCGGGTGGCGTCGCTGCAATGGAAGTCCTCGCACGCGATCTGCGATCCCTCGGCCTCTACACCGCCCGGTCGCTCTCTTACGACGGCGTCGAATACGAAATGCTGGTGCATGCCCTGACCCAAGAGCAGCGCGGCATCTATGATGCCTATGCCGGGGCCTTCGCCATCATCCACAACAACCTCGCCGCCGCGATGGAGGCCGCGAACATCACGGGCGACAGCGGTACGCTGAACCGCCAAGCCAAATCCGCTGCCCGCTCGGCCTTCGAGTCCGCCAAGCAGCGCTTCTTCGGCCATCTGCTGACTTCGATGAAAACCCCCACCCTCATCGCCGCGATCGACGCCGATCTGGCGGCAGGCCATGCGGCTGTCATCCAGATCGTCTCCACCGGCGAAGCGCTGATGGAACGGCGCCTGTCAGACATCCCCACCGATGAATGGAACGATGTGCGCGTGGACATCACGCCGCGTGAGGCCTGCCTGGACTACCTCGCCCATTCCTTCCCGGTGCAGCTCTATGAGCCCTTTACCGACAGCGAGGGTAATCTGTCGTCCCGGCCCGTCACCCGAGATGGCCAGCCCGTGGAATGCCGCGAGGCGGTGCGCCGCCGCGATGCGCTGATCGAGCATCTGGCCTCATTACCGCCCGTGCCCGGCGCGCTCGACCAGATCGTGCAGCGCTTCGGCACCGATCTGGTGGCCGAAGTCACCGGACGGACGCGCCGCATCGTGCGCAAAGGCGAGGGGCACGCCGCGCGGCTCGTGGTTGAGTCCCGGGCAGGCTCTGCCAACCTCGCGGAAACGGCCGCCTTTATGGATGACCAGAAGCGCATCCTGATCTTTTCTGAGGCAGGCGGTACGGGCCGCAGTTACCACGCCGATCTCGGGGCCAAGAACCAGCGCCTGCGCGTGCATTACCTGCTGGAGCCGGGCTGGAAGGCCGATGCCGCGATCCAAGGCCTCGGCCGCACCAACCGGACCAATCAGGCGCAGCCGCCGCTGTTTCGCCCAGTGGCCACCGACGTGAAGGCCGAAAAGCGCTTCCTCAGCACCATCGCGCGCCGCCTCGACACACTCGGGGCGATCACGCGCGGCCAACGCCAGACCGGGGGGCAGGGGCTGTTCCGGCCTGAGGACAACCTCGAGAGCCCTTATGCCCGCGATGCCTTGCGGCAACTCTATCGTCGCCTTCATCGTGGCGATGTGGCAGGCTGTTCGCTTATGGCCTTTGAAGAGGCCACTGGCCTCAGCCTGACCGATGACAACGGGCTGAAGGACGACCTGCCACCGATCACCACTTTCCTAAATCGCCTCTTGGCGCTCACAATTGCCATGCAAGGTATCCTGTTCACGGCTTTTGAGGAGTTGCTCGAACAGCGCATCGAGGGCGCCATCGCCGCCGGGGTCTATGACCTCGGGCTGGAAACCTTGCGTGCTGAAAGCTTCCGCGTCACCGACCGCAAGGTGATCTACACCCATCCCGGCTCCGGCGCGGAAACCCAGCTCCTGACCATCGCGCAAAAGCAGCGCAATGCGCCGCTGTCGCTGGCCGATGCACTGGACTGGTATGAGGACCCAAAGGCCCGGTTTCTGGTCAACAGCCGGTCAGGGCGCGCTGCGGTGCAAGTGCCTGCGACCACCCTGATGCTCGACGACGGCACGATTGAGCCGCGTATTCGCCTGATCCGCCCGACTGAGGCCAGCACTTTCCCGGTCACGATGATGGAGGATACGCATTGGCTGGAAGCTGATCGCGCGGCGTTCATCACCGCCTGGACCACAGAACTGGCCGAGGTGCCCGAATTTTCGGAAACCACGCTGCACATCGTGGCTGGCTTGCTCCTGCCGATCTGGAAGCAGCTGCCGCAGGATGAAACCCGTGTCTACCGGCTGCAGACCGATGACGGCCAACGCATCATCGGCCGCCGCGTCTCGCCCGCGTGGGTCGCAACCACGCTGGCGGCGGATGCGCCAACGCTCTCAGGGGCGCAGGTCCATGCCCTCGTTCTGGAGGGCAAGACAGTGGTGCAACTGGCCGAAGGGCTGGAGCTGCACCGCTCCCGCGTCATGGGGGTGAGCCGGATCGAGCTTTCGGGTTTCACGGAAAGCCAGAAGGACCGGCTCAAGGCCGATGGCTTCTTTTCAGAAATCATCGCTTGGAAACTGCGGCTGTTCTGCCCGACGGATACCAGCGGTGTCAAAACCATTGACCATCTGCTTGCACGTTCCCCGCTCCTTGCCTTACATGCACGCAAAGGTTGATTGGTGCGATTATGTTATTGGAAACAGATGAGCTTCTCAGCGCACTTGCGCAAAACGCAGAACAGGTTTGCCGTCATTACCTTCCCGCCGGACGGCGGGAGGGCTCTTATTGGATGGTGGGCGATCTTCAGAACAATCCCGGGCGGTCGTTGTTTGTCAGGTTGACCGGACCGAAAGCTGGGGCGGGCGCTTCTGGGAAATGGACGGATTCAGCAACCGGGGAACATGGCGATCTTCTCGATATCATCCGCCAGCGCACGGGGATCACGCGCTTTCCCGATCTTCTGGCCGAGGCCCGGGCCCATCTTGGCCGTCCGCAGCCGGTTGGCCCGGAAATTCCTGCCGCAAGACCGCCGAAAGCCCCCGGCGGCACAACAGCCGCCGCATCGCGCTTGTTTGCAGCCTCGCAGCCGGTCGCAGGCACACTTGCAGCAACCTACCTCACCTCCCGGGGCATCAGACATTTGGGGGCGAGTGCGGCCCTGCGCTTCCATTCGAAGTGCTGGCATCGGGAGGGGGATCAGACCAAGCCCGTCCCCAGACCCGCAATGATCGCGGCGGTTACCGATGTGACAGGGGCCTTGCAGGGCGTACATCGCACTTGGCTGGCACCTGACGGTCAGGACAAAGCGGATGTCGCAACGCCGCGTCGGGCCATGGGTCACCTCCTTGGCAATGCCGTCAGGTTCAGCCCGTGTGACGACGTCCTCGCACTGGGTGAAGGCATCGAGACCATGCTGTCCGTTTCCCAAGCGGCCCCCGGCCTTCCCGTCTGGGCGGCACTCTCGTCGGGGCACCTCGGAGCGGTCCTGCTGCCACGGGAGTTGCAGCGCCTCTACATTGCCGTTGACCGCGATCCCGCAGGTCACCGCGCGGCAGAAAGGTTGGGCGCCAGAGCCAAAGAGGTCGGGGTTCAGGTGATCCTGCTGGAGCCAAGGCTTGGGGATTTCAACGACGATCTCAGGGCAGACGGCATTGAGGCGCTGCGCCAGCATCTGGCAAAACAGATCGGGCCGGAAGATCAGCATCGGTTGCAAATCTGAAGCTCAAAAGCGCCCGCCGCGGCTGAAACGGTAGGGCAGGGGTCAAGGGTCCCTGTCTGGATCTGGGGTGTCATCTCTTGCCTAACCTTAGGCAACTCCTCCACACGTCACCCGCACGTCCTTCAAGAGATGGGCCAAGCGGCCGTCAAAGGCGGCGCCCCTTCAAGGACGGGGGGCACCTGATTTCCGCCGACGGCAGAGCCGTCTTTGCATCGCGAGGCAAATCAGCCGCCCCCCGTCCTCCTCCACATGCGTTCCGGCCCTAAAGAGAGGGTGAAGGGGCGTCGCCAGTGACAGCTTCCGCAGCCCATGAAGGCCGCGCGGGATGTCGTGCGGACAAGATAGGCCCAGAGGCAAGAAACACATGACACCCCAATTCCAGAACGACAGTTTTGATCCCAACCCGACCCTTTCCCAAACCGCCTGGGCGCTTCAGGAGCTTCAGCTTTACGGCACCCGTGCCTTCCAAGACGAGCCCGATCCGCGCCCGATGCCGGAGCCAGAGCGTCTCATCGACGCCGTCACCGATATCTTCGATGCCATCGCCGCAACCCTTGCTGAGACCCGCATGGAACCCGACCTCGAAGAGCTGCTCTGGGGCCAGGTCAACCTCTTCCACCGCGCCGCCGCCCGGGTTGAGCGGTTGCTCGACGACAATGAGGTGGCGCAACAGCGCCTGCAGCGCGAGCAAGACGGATCCGAGGTGAAATCCACCGAGCTTGAGCGCCTGACGGCTGAGGGCACGACGCTTGTGGAACGGCGGCATTGTCTCGAAGCCTTCCGCGACCGCAGCGCCGAGGCGTTCGAGATGCACACAGGCTCAACCTGGCGGCCTCGCTCCGGGTCGATGGTGAACCACCGGCACCTGACTTCCGCCCTGATCGACAGCCGCGATTTTCTAGCCGCCAAGCGCCGGTCCGAGACCGAAGTGATGCTGCCCGCTGGTCCCAAGGTTGCCCTCACCGGTGGCACCGACTTCAACGATCACCGCCTGATCTGGGGCAAGCTCGATCAGGTCCGCACCAAATATCCCGATATGGTCCTTCTGCACGGTGGCAGCGGTAAGGGGGCTGAACTCATCGCCGCCAAATGGGCTGAAGCCCGGGGTGTCACGCAGGTCGCCTTCAAGCCTGACTGGACCAAACACGCCAAGGCCGCCCCCTTCAAGCGCAACGACGCCATGCTGGATGTGCTGCCCGTGGGTGTCCTGGTCTTCCCGGGCAATGGAATTCAGGAAAACCTCGCCGACAAGGCCAAGAAGCTCGGTATCCCGGTTCTCAAGTTCGAGAAGGGGGCGTGAGCGCCTAAGTTTTCGCTTTCGGCCGATCCTGTGTCAAAAATCCGAGGCGTCCCGTCCCTGACGGGACCAGCGAGCCGTGAAACTCTCAGTGCTCGATCCACGCCCCCGTGTGGGGGCGACGGCTGGCCTTCGCGGATCGATTCCACGGGGCAGACTGTTTCGATCCACGCCCCCGTGTGGGGGCGACCGATCAGGTTGCCGCCCGTGCGCATCCACGCAAGGTTTCGATCCACGCCCCCGTGTGGGGGCGACCCCCGCGCCTTTTCAGCAAGCGCATTGCCCGGCAGCCAGTTTCGATCCACGCCCCCGTGTGGGGGCGACCACAAGAGCCGGCCTGTGTGCAAAGGGCCGCGCGATGTTTCGATCCACGCCCCCGTGTGGGGGCGACCTGCACCTGCAAGAGGACTTCGCCCGCTTCCTGGAAGTTTCGATCCACGCCCCCGTGTGGGG
>JBBRLL010000089.1:0-9374 GCA_038231395.1 Rhodobacterales bacterium | reverse complement strand
CCGTCCACTCTCGCCGCCGACCTTTGTCGACAACCGGGAGAACCTCAATCTGTGATCTGAACTTACGGTCATCCATAAGGTCAGCGTCTTAGCCCACCTTAGAACGCTGCATCAGACGGCCCTCACCGGAGGAATACGGATTTAGGGTGGCACGGCCAAGGCGCCCGGCTTTTCAAGGGTAAGATCGGCCACTCCTTCGCCGTTCTTCGCTGGCCGATTGGCGGTTTGGCGCGTCCTTACAGCTAAGGCGGCTGCCAGTTTTTCGTCTGTCACGATATCGCAACCGGCACCGCGCCAGGAGATTTGCTTTGCGCTGTAACCGACAGAGTTCAGCCCGATGCGCGTCGTTTAGGGTTGCAGCGCGCCGACGATGTCGGTCATGACCTTTGCCGAAGACATTGGCACCACCAGCGCCACCGTGTCGGGCAGTTTGGCGACCGTGATCTTGGCCGGATCATTGTTGACGCCGATCAACCCGGTGCGAAAACCATGCTCGGCCCAGGCGATTTGCTGCAACTCGGGATCAACCAAAGCCTCTGCCAGACGTTTGCATTTCGGCGTCAATGAGATCAGCGGATGGGACGCGAAGATGGTCGGCTCCGGGTAGATCACCTTGATCTTGGCCTTGATCAGATCGGCATAACGCTGATTTTCAGTCACAAACTCGACCAGCTGGTTTTCATAGCCCACGATAATCGGCCGCGACCCCATGCCCTGCTTGAGGAAATTTTCGAACAAATCGCCGGAAGAGGCCTCCATGAACCCCATCGAGGCAAAATAGGTTTTGAGTTTGGGAAAAATCGCGGGCAGATCGGCTTCGGTCGGCGGATTGCCCGCGTTCAGGCTGGTGGCGAAAAGCCCGGCCCAGATCAGCCCGGAGTTTGACTTGGCGGGATCGGTGGAAATCACCTTGAAGGGGCCATAGATGTTCAGACCCAAATCCTCTTTCCAGCGTTTGGCGCTGGTGATCAGGGTGCCAAGCGCCTGCACATCCGCGTAAAGCGTGCCATCGGTTGCGGTGCGCACCACGCCGGCCTTGGTCAAGGCATCGGCCACGTCAGACCACGCATAGAGGACGATGGGAGAGTTGAAGATGGTAGCCTCTGCCACCACGTTTTTGCCCGAGGCGCGCGCCATTTCCACCGACACGCTGTTGGACGGCCACAGACAGTCCTTGGCGGAGGTGTCCAGCGTCGTCACCATCTCCACCGAGCCCGCTTTGGTGGCATCCAGCGTGATCGCGTAGCGGTCCTTCAGGATGCCGGTGACCTTGGCGTCGGCCAGCAGCGAGGCTTTTTCACCACCGTAAAACAGCGAAACGGTCACGGGTTGCGCAGGGGCCGCACGTTGCAGAACACCCAACAGGTTGAACTGCGTCACGGCAACGGTCGCCAGCGCCACCACCACCAAAAGGACGAGGCCAAGAAGTGTCCGGTTCATCCTTTAGTCCTCATATGCGTTTCAGCTGGAATTGCAGGGCGGAGACCTGCGCTTCAAGGGCCACGAAGTCATTTTCGATGCAAGCCTGATCGATTTTTTGCACAACCGGCACAAAGCCTTTGATCATGCTGCCCAATTCCGCCAGCCGTGCCGCATTGTCACCTTGGGCCAGCTTGGCAAGACCCACGTAGGATTCCACGGTTGTCACGATCAACGGCAGGAAATACGAGATGAACTGCTTGGTCTGGCGATAGTCCTTCGGGTCGGATTTGATCAGCTCGCGCAGCGAGGTCAGGTGTTTCGTCATATCGGCCAGATCGGCGCGGTCTGCGACGGGGGCGGCTTTGGCAGCCTCGTTCAAGCGGAAGGCTGCGTTGGTCAGCGCATCGGTGGCGCGGATGATGTCCTGAGCGGAGACCTGATCAGACACCATCACCTCGGTCAACGGACGGCGCCGCGGGATCAACAGCAACAGGGCTGCATAAACCAATGCCGCAAGGCCAAGCGCAAGCCACCAGACCAAAGAGCCGTACAGAAACAGCGCCAGAAATGCCGACGAGGCCAACAGGGTGGCCAGAATTTGTCGCGGACCGTCGGGGAGTGCCATCAGTTGTAACCCTTGGCTTGCCGCAGAGCCCCGGCCATGTCGTCACCTGCCACAAACAGACGCCCGATACTGCCCTTGGTCAGCGCCGTCAGTTGGCTCATGTCGGCATCGCCAAAAGCGATGGCGTGGATCGGCACGTCTTTGCCAAAACCGCTTTGGTCCCTGATCTGAGCGAAGAAATCGAAGTTTACCAAATCCGAAGCTCCGTCCGTCATCGCCACGATGGCCGGAAGATATGTAAACAGCGTGCCGTCATCTTTGTAGGGCTGCAACGCTTGCAAGGCGGTTGCCAAGGCAAGATAAAGATCGGTGCCACCGCCGGCATGCAACTGCTCCACCTGCGCCAAAGCAGCCGACAGGTCCGCATCGCCGTCGCCTTTCACGACGATAGGTTGGCCGATCTGATCATTGAACGGAATGATGATGGTGACATCGCGCCGCGAGGGTTGCAGCAGGTTGATCGCCGCCGCCTTCTTGTTCAGCAAAAGTCCCATCGCCGCTTTAAGATGCTCGATCGGCGCGCCGCCCATGGAGCCGGAGATATCGAGGACCCAAACGGTCAGCGAGGGTTTGCGCAGTTCGGTCTGATAGAGCGACAGCGCCTCGGCGATCACATCGGGGCTGGGGGTGGGCACCGGGGCGATGTCATGTTTCAGGTTTGCCCCCCAATCGGCTTTCCAGACCTCGGGTTTAGGGGTCTGCACGTCCATGCCCACAAGACCGGAGCGACGGCCGAGGTCTGACAGGGTCTTTTGCGTTTCAGGTGACAGGAGAAAGGCTTGCAGCTTCAGAAAAGCCGCTTCTTTGGTCGCATCGCCCTTATCGACATAGGCCAAGGGGCTGTCGGCCACGGACAGACCGTTGGACGGATAAATGATATAAAGTGGCTCTTGCCCGGCGGCAGTCAGGGCCTGATCAGCCTCCAGAATGGTGGATTCGTAGTTGAACATCGCATCACAGGCCGCAGGATTGGCCACCAGCGCGTCCTTCAGCCAGCCTGACGACCCCGAAGACCGGTCCACCTGCGCCAAAAGCCCGCGCACACCGTCCTGCACCTTGGGATCATTCAGGTTGGCCATCGTCAGCACGTCCGGATTGCCCGCCATCGCATAAAGAAAGCCGATGTAAGCCGACGCGCCAGAGTTCGACTGGGTGGCCGACGTCATCGCCAGCCGGAATTGTTTGGTGCTGGCGGCCTCGGCCATCATCTGCACCGTAATGTCAGCCCGTCCGACCCAGCCCAGCTTTTGGGCTATGGATTTCTTCAATCCGAGGACAACGGGCGAGCGCAGGATGGACTCCGCATGTTTGGTCACTTTTGTCGTGTCGCCCAAAGCGATCCACAGCGACTGGGCCGGCCAGACCGCGTCATAACCGCCTGCGGTACCTTTTTCCAATTCGCGCGATATGTCGACCGAACCCAGATAGCTGATGGTCAGCGCCGTGTTGTTCTTTGCCGCCCAATCCATGATCAGGGGCTCAAGCGTCTTGTTTTCGGACCCGGCAATAACGGACAGCGACAACGGCGTCGGCGCGAACACGCCAAAGCCAACAAGAAGCGCCACTGCACCTGCAACCACGGCAGCCAGAACATAAAGCAAGCGTCTCATCAAACTCTCCTGTCTCGTCGGACCAAGGATGGCACAACGACTATTCCGCCAGAGGCCATCAACCAAGGACGAAGTGGGCGCTGCATGCCAATTTCGGGCCAGATTCCGGGTCAGACGTCGGTCGGCACGGGTGCGGATTGGTGCTTGCGGACCTCACACCCTATGTCCAGCCGATTGATGACAGATTTGCGACGGACAGGCAGCGGACGGTTTCAGATGGCAAGCCGAAGGGCTATCTCTTCGGACAGAGCTTGATAGGCTTTGCTGGCTGCACTGCTGGGGGCCGTCACCAGAACCGGAGCCCGGTGTACGCCCATCCGCTCGACGTCTGACGCAAACGGGATTTTCGAGCCCATGATGTTTGCAGGATAGGCCGCCCGCATCAGGCCCATGGTTTCGTCATGCAGCGACTTTGTGCCTTGGACCATGCTGTAAAAGCCGTGCAGCTTTGCGGTGGACAGGTCGTTTGCCGTGAAGAAGTCCACCAGCTGTTCGAAGGTGCGCTGCGACAGCGTGGTCGGAATGATCGGCACCAGCACGGCATCAGCCGCCCGGAAGATATTTTCCGACAAGGTCGAAAGGTTGGGCGGACAGTCCAGCATGATCACGTCATAGTCGCTTGCCACCGCTTTCAAGGCCTGTTTCAGACGCGACTTTGGCGCCTTCATCTGAGACAAAAGCACTTCGAAGTCGCGAAACCCCATGTTTGCCGGCAGAATATCAAGGTTTTCATAGTCGCTGGCCTTGATCGACTTGGTGAATTTCTCGACATCCTCAAAAAAGGCGGCTTCGGTCAGTTTCCGGGACGGTTTGACGCGAAAGTAGAAGCTGGCCGCCCCTTGCGGGTCCAGATCGCACAGCAAAACGCGTTGGCCCAAGGCGGCAAAGGCGAAAGACAGGTTCACGGCGGCCGCCGTTTTTCCGACACCACCCTTGTTGGCATAGCAGGCGATGATGTTCATGGCTTTGGTTTCCTTGGGTGGAACAAATCGCGGAAGATCTGTTGCGTGTGCGGGCTGGCGAAGCCTGCGACGAGCGTCTGGGTCTGCTGACGCGCCGCCTGTTTGCGCTGGTGCAGAACAAGGGTCAGCGCGCCCACACTTTGCGCGATTTGCACCCCCGCGCCTTGCGACCATGCGTCGGCTCCGCGCAGAAAGGTCTGCAAGTTCAACAACTGAACCGCAATGTCATTGGCAGTTCCAAGGTTGTCTTGCAGCCGTTTCAAGGTCTTGATCGCTGGATTCAACTGAGCTTGCGGGTAAAGACTGGTCGAGAATTCCATCAGATAACGCAGTTTCTTGCAATGAATGCGCAGGGCGTGAACCGCAGCATCCGGGGTTTCGGCGCTGAGGTGACCGGCAATCTTGCGGGCTTTCTGAAAGCGTTGCCAGATGAGGGTCGCGGCATAGTCATGCACCGGCCGCGTGGCCTTTGGTCCGGCATCCAGCACGCCCGGTGTCGTGAAGACATCGGCAAGATCAGCCATAGTCTTCAGATAACGGCTGCCCGACAGATGCCGCCGCAATTTGGTAAGGGCCGCCGACCGCTCTGTCTTGCGCAGGGCGAACATGGCATCCAAGCCATCATGCAGGCTTTGCGGCACCATGTCGTAGGTGGCTGCTCGTTCAAGCAGAAGGACATCCAGATCGCGCAACGGTCCGGTCAGCGCCATCAAGGTGGAAAACCGGGTCTTGAGGTTGGCCGTTTGGTCCGGAAGGTAGACGCCTTTGAACAGGCTTAGAACAGAGCGGATTTTGCGCAGGGCAATGCGGTAGTCGTGCAGGAATTCGGTGTCTAAATCCGCGATGATGCCGGGTTCGTTCTGGCGCGCAATCGGGACCTGACCGGCGATGATCTGGGTTGCGGCCTCAAACGCGGATTGGTCAGGCCGCAGCGCCACCGTTGGTTTGCCCTGCGGGACCGGATGCAGAGGGAAAAGAAGCTGGTGCAAGTCTTCCATGTCAAAGAGATGGCCGCCGCAGGTTTTGATCTGTTCAAGCGCATCGGCCAGCGCCTGACCGTAACCCCGCAAACCTTTCAGGTGAACAAGCGTCGCTTGTCTGCCATCCGTGCTGGTCAAGGTGTGCGATGCTGCACGACAACGGATTTTTTGGACGTCATCCACAAACCCAATCGCGGTGCTGGCAAAGGTGCCGGACCCGCAGGGCAACAGGCGTCGCAAAGGTGACAGGTCGGCCAACATCTGTTTTACCGGACCGTCGGCCATATCAGCCACCAATGTCTGGGGATGCGGCAGGGGTTGAGCGATCAAGACGCCGTCCGCCATCATCAACTTCAAATCGGTGCCGGTATCCAGCAAAAGCCTGCCAGAGCGGCGCAGGGATTGGTCAAAAAGGTCCAGCCGGGTGAACGGCAGGGCAGCGTCTTGCATCAAAATCATCGGGACAAGTTTTCCCACCGGACTCTGCGCAAAGGTTGAACCGGCAGGGCCAGACAGCAGGTAAAACAATCCTTTCGGCAAGGTCATCACAGGTTCCTCGGGGCGGGCGACCGCGCGCGCGTGTTCATCAAGTTTTGGTCGTCGCAGATTGGTGCACAACGATGTTGCCCGCAAAGCTCACAGTTTGACGGGTTTGCGGACCGTCTTGATGGGGGCAGGCGTGTCCGCGCCCCCTAAGACCATTTCGGTGGCCACCTGTGCCGGTGTTGAGGTTGCAACGGCCTCGGGCGGAAGCGCAGGTGCATCGAAGGTTCCTTCTGCCAGCACGTCGGCCTTGGCGGCACCTTCCGGGGCAGAGGGCGCGATGAATTCGCGCATGAAGCGGCGAATTTCGCGGGCGGCTGTGGTGTCCAGCTTTTTGCATTGCGCAATGAAAGCCGCGCGGTCCGCCTTGTCGACGCGGATGACCAGTTGGCCGCCCTTTTCCTTGTCTTTGGGGTTTGCCTTATGCTTGCTCATCATGGTGCCCTCTTTGGAGATGGGCTTTTTGTATATTGAGCGTACAGCGTTTGTATATACGTTTTTGCACTTTCCTGACTTACTCTGCGACGGTCAGCCAAGAATGACCCCCCGGGATGTTGCCAAGCACCCGGTCCACCGATCCGGACCTTGCGCGGCCAGCGAGTGACCCCAAATGCCCCGCAGGCGTCATCCAATCATCACGGCGCCATCATGTTCCTGTCACCAAGCGCCGCGATGAAGGAGTGGAGTTTTGATCAAGGGGCACGGACCATGGATATCACCAAACGCGAATTCTTCGGCCTCAGCTTTGGCGGCCTGATGCTGAGCACACGGCTCGTGCATGCCGATGCGATGGCAGACATGGAAGCGGCGGCCAAGGCCGAAGGGATGATCGTATCACTTGGCATGCCGGACGATTGGGCAAACTGGGGCGCGCAGTGGAAGGCGATTTCGGCCAAGTACGGCGTCACACACACCGATACCGATATGTCCTCCGCCGAAGAATTGGCCAAGTTTGAGGCTGAAAAGGCCAACCCTTCCGCTGACATCGGCGAAGTGGGTCTGGAATTCGGACCGATTGCCATCACCCGCGGATTGAGCCAGCCGTTCAAGACCACCACCTGGGACCAAATCCCCCCTTGGGCGCGTGATGATGCCGGACATTGGGCTTTGGGCTACACCGGCACGATTTCGCTTCTGATCTCCAAAACCGTCGCCAACCCGCCGAAGTCTTTTGCAGACTTGCTGAACGGGACCTACAAGGTCAGCGTGGGCGAAGTCGGCAAGGCCGCGCAGTCGAACGCAGTGGTTCTGGCGGCGGCAATTGCGATGGGCGGCGGCGAAGACAATCTGGCCCCGGCGATGGAGTTCTTTGTCAAGCTGGCCGAAGCAGGCCGGTTGATGCCGGTCAACGCCTCGGTTGCCACGATGGAAAAGGGCGAGGTTGAGGTGTCTTTGGTCTGGGATTTCAACGCGCTGGCATGGCGCGATATCGTGGGTGCGGACAAGTTTGACGTCCTGATCCCGTCGGATGGGTCCGTAATCTCCGGCTATACAACCACGATCAATGCCTATGCCAAGCGTCCGAATATCGCCAAGCTGGCCCGCGAATTCTCGCTGTCAGACGAGGGACAGATCCTGTTCGCCTTGGGCTATGCCCGCCCGATCCGCATCGACCATATCACCTTGCCAGCAGAAGCCGCAGCCAAGGTGCTGCCGTCTGAACAATACGCCAAGGCCCGCCCGATTAACGCGGCCCTGTGGGGCGATGCGGCAAAGACCCTCGCCAAGATGTGGCAAGAGCAGGTTGCAACCAAGCTTTGATCGAAAATCAAGGCCCCGGAGCGATCCGGGGCCGCCTTATAGGCTGCCCGGTTACAGGCTGACAATGAAACGCCCCAAAAGGTTGATCCTTGCCGTGGCGCCGCTGTTCGCGGTGCTTTTGTTTTTTGAGATCCTGCCACTGGCGGCGGTGGTCATGTCCAGCTTTGTGCGGGGTGGCGCGTGGTCGTTGGGCAACTATGTTGAACTGGCCCTTTCCGCCTATCATCGTGGCGCTTTTGTCACCAGCCTTTGGCTGTCCGTGCTGACCACGCTGATTGGTTTGGCGGCTGCCCTGCCGATCTCCCGACTTTTGCAGTCCACACCGCAAGGGGTGCAGACGCTGATCCTGACCTACTCCAACATCGGGGCGAATTTCACCGGGTTCCCTCTGGCCTTCGCGTTCATCATCATGTTCGGCCTGTCGGGGTCGTTTACGTTGTTGTTGAAAGCGGCCGGGCTGATTCAAAACCTGAACATCTATTCGATTGGCGGATTGGTGATGGTCTATTCCTATTTTCAGATCTGCCTTGGGATCCTGGTGATTTTTCCCAGTCTGAAAGCCCTGACGCCCGAGATTGAGGAGGCGGCGCGTCTGCTGGGGGTTTCTCGCCTGACCTTCTGGTGGCGGATCGGGTTGCCGGTGCTGGCACCCAGCTTGGTCGGTGCCTCGGTCCTGTTGTTTGCCAATGCGATGGGGACCTATGCCACCGCCTTTGCGCTGGCGGGGGGCAACGTCAACCTTTTGACCATCCATATTGGCGAACTGGTGGCGGGGGATGTCTTTTCGGAGCCAAATCTGGCCGATGCGCTGTCGATGATCCTTGTGGTGACGCTGGTGCTGCCGATCGTGGTGCAGCAGGTCTGGGCCAAACGCAGGTTGAACGGCGATGCGTGATCCGGTGCGCGTTTGGCTTGTGGCGGCCTTGCTGGCGCTGTTGTTCCTGCCGATCCTTGCAGTCGGGCTGAACGCCTTTGCGGTGGATTGGGCCGGGTCTGTGCTGCCCTTGGGCTATACGACACGGTGGGTGGGCGCATTGGCCGTCGATCCGCGGTTTTTGCTGGCGTTGCGCAATTCGCTGATCCTGGCGGTGGGGTCACTGGCGGCCTCTGCCGTGATCTGCGTGCCCGCGATCCTTGCAGCGCATTGCTACTTTCCCAAGCTGGACCGCTGGCTGGCCGGGTTGGTCGTGCTGCCCTATGCGGTGCCGGGGATCGTGATGGCTCTGGGGCTTTTGCGGCTTTACGCGGGCAATTATGGGATCGTGCTGACTGGTTCGCCGTGGCTGTTGATCTGGGGATATATTCCGCTTGGAGCCTCGCTTTACTATGGGCCGATGAAAAGCAGTCTGAACGCTTTGGCCGTGAAGGATTTGCTGGAGGCGGGGTATTTGTTGGGGATCAGCGATCTGGGGCTGCAATGGCGGGTGATCCTTCCGTGCGTGCGGCAGGGCGTGGTGATTGGGTTGATCTT
>JBBRLL010000088.1:0-9486 GCA_038231395.1 Rhodobacterales bacterium | reverse complement strand
CTGTCCATCAAGTATACCGAGCGACTGGCTGAGGCCGAGATCGATCTCTCAGTCGGAACCGTTGGCGACGCCTATGACAATGCACTGGCTGAGTGCGTCATCGGCCTGTTCAAAACCGAGGTGATCAACCAGACCGGGCCGTGGAAATCCATGCGTGAGGTCGAATGGGAAACCCTGAAATGGGTCGATTTGTATAACAACCGCCGCTTACTCGGCCCTATCGGATACATCCCACCCGCAGAAGCAGAGAAGGCGTTCTATGCAAACCTGAACACACTCGATATGGTCGCCTAGTCATTGAACAAAACACCCTCCGGTAAAGCCAGGGCGGTTCAATCCCAAGCCTTGATGCCGGTTTGCCAAACCGAGGGCTCATGCTTGCCTCGGCGACATCCCCATAACAAGTATGCGCGAGGCGTGCTTTTGAGAATCTTTCGGCGCACTCACCTGTGCTAAGGTTAAGATATGCAACCGTAAAAACAACTTTGCCGATTTGTCGCGACGATGAGACGTAGGCGAAGCTTATTGCGCCCGGCCGCCAAAGCAGCGCGGGCGAAGAGTTTGGTCAATTGGTCGCGAGCCGTTTGTTCTGGGGGAACATCGCGGCGGTAGCCTCCGCGTCCATGTCCTTTTTGAAGGCGTGCTTACCGGCCAATGCTTCTGCCGCCTGAGCCGCAGGACGAGCATTTACCGTATCCATGAACCGCTTGAGGTTTGGCAACTTTTCCCAAGCGTCTCCGCCCAAGATAAAGGGCACTGCCCGCGCCCAGCCCCAGACCGCCATGTCCAGAATCGTATAGGTTTCGCCCAGCATCCAATCTGCTTTAGAAAGCTCAGTATCGATCAGTTTCCAGTGTCTTTCGGCTTCGTAATCGAAACGGTTGACGGCATAGATCTTTGGCTGGGGTGCGAAATGCTTGAAGTGAACCGATTGGCCCGAATAAGGGCCAATCCCGCTGGAAACGAACGCCATCCAGGACAGGAAACGCCCCTGGGACACATCGTCCTTGCCCGGAAGGAACTTGCCGTGCTTCTGCGCGAGATACGTCAGGATCGCTGCACTGTCGAAAACCGTTGCATCGCCATCGGTCAGCGCAGGGGTTTTGCCGTTCGGGTTGATGGCAAGAAAGGCGGGTAGGTGCTGTTCGCCTTTGCGCGTATCAACAGGAACAACCTCATATTGGACGCCAAGTTCTTCCAACAAAAGTGCCACTTTTGCGGGATTGGGTGAGGGGTGATAGTAAAATTTCAGCATGATTTCGCTCCAGATGGTACGCCATGGCAGCACTTCGTGTATGGTTGTGGCGTGTCGCGTCAAGGGTCAAGGGCGGGATCAATGGAGTACGTGTGCGCAATTGCACCTTGCACGTCATTCAAACGCTACATTGCGCAAATGGCGCGTTTTGAGCGCCGCCGGCGCATCCGTCAAAATGCTCGAAAGGGGCTTGTCAGGGCTAATTGGCACGGCTTCCGCATTTTGGGCGACATACCGCATCAGTCCTCAGCCGCTCCCGCCAGCGTGGTCATCGAGGCGACGAGGCGTCTGGTGTAGTCGTGTTTGGGGGCGTTCAAGACTTCGTCGACCGGGCCTTGCTCAACGATCTCGCCCAGGTAGATCACGCAGATGCGGTCAGCGATTTGGCGCACGACGGCCAGATCATGGGTGATGAACAACAGCGCTAGACCGAGTTGCGCCTTCAGGTCCTTCAACAGGTTGAGGACCTGCGCCTGAACAGACACATCCAGCGCTGACACCGGCTCGTCACAGACAAGGATCTGGGGCGACACCGCAAGCGCACGGGCAATCGCCACCCGCTGGCGCTCGCCGCCCGACAGTTGCGCGGGGCGTCGGTCGCCATAGGCCGGGGTCAAACCCACCGCCTGCAACAGACGGTCGCTTTCGGTCGCATAGCTGCCGGCAAACTTCGCCACGCGCAGGGATTCCGACAGGGTCTGTGCCACCGAATGCCGGGGGTTCAGCGTGGCATAGGGGTCTTGAAACACCATCTGGATGGTGCGACGCAAACGCGCCCTGTCTTGCGCGCTCAGATCTTGAACTTTGGCCGCTTGGATGCCGTCGATTGTGATCTGGCCCGCATCTGGCACCTCAAGCCCCACAAGGCACCGCCCAAGCGTCGTTTTGCCCGACCCGGATTCCCCGACGATGCCAACGCTTTCGCCGGGCGCTACCGTGAGGCTGACGCCTTTGAGCGCGCGCACCGGTGTCTTGCCGGCAAAGGTGCGCTGCAGGCCTTCCACGCGCAGCAGCGCCGTCTTTGCCAAAGGTGGTGCAGGGGGTGGCGCATCGGCCATGACCCGGTCGCGCAAAGCGTCAAGCTCTGCCTGAATCTCGGGCTGACGCAGGCATGCAGTGAAGCGGTCGGGTGCGCGTTCGGTCAGTCTGGGGCGAGAGGCCTTGCAGCGTGCATCGGCCCAGTCGCACCGGTCGTAAAACGCGCAGGTCTGCAACACGCTTTGGGCCGTTGGCACGTTGCCCCGCATCGCCACCAGCCGGTTCACCCGCCGGTCAGAGGGCGGTTCGGACAGCAGAAGGCCGCTGGTGTAGGGGTGGATCGGGGCGGCGGCGACCGCATCGGCCTTACCTATTTCCACGGTGGCTCCGGCGTAAAGCACAAGCACGCGGTCGCAGGTGGAAAACGCCAGCCGCAGGTCGTGGGTGATCAGAATCAGGCTCATCTGCCGCTGAGCCCTTGCGCGGCGCAACAGCTGCATGATCTCGGCTTGGGTTGTCACATCCAGCGCGGTGGAGGGTTCATCGGCGATCAGCAGGTCCGGGTCACGCGCCAAGGCGGCGGCCAGTGCCACCCTTTGGCACATACCGCCCGACAACTGGAACGGATAGCGGTCGGCCACCGAGGGGTCGGTGATGCCAACCTCGGCCAAACGCCGGGCGACCTCGGCCTGCCGCGCGGCACGGCTGGCAAAGCGCGGATCATCGGCCAGCATTTCGGCGATATGCGCGCCGCAGCGCATGACAGGGTTCATCATGGTGAACGGGTCTTGCAGCAGCATGGAAATGCGCCGCCCCCGGATGCGCTGCCAGTCGCGCTCGGCCAGACCCGTCAGTTCGGCACCTTCCAACCGGACTGAACCGCGTGTTTGCAGCCCGGGCGGAAGCAATCCTGCAATTGCCTTGGCGGTCAGGGATTTGCCCGACCCGGACTCCCCGACCACCGCAAGGCTCTCGCCGCGTGCCAGTTCAAACGTGGTGTCGCTGGTCAGGACCAGCGTAGCACCCGGTGGGCCCGCAAGGATCGACAGACCATCCAGCGTCAGGAAAGCATCTGGGCCCACTTGCCCGCTCATTTGGTGAACCGCTCAAACAACCAATCCCCGATCAGGTTCATGCAAACCGCCGTTACGATGATCATTCCTGCTGGCAGCAGCACCCCCGGCGGGTTGGAGGCGATCAGGTTGCGGTTTTCCGACAGCATCCGGCCCCAGTCTGCCGTTCCGGGTTCCACCCCCAACCCCAGAAACGACAGGCCGGCCAGATTGACCAAAGCGAAGGCGAAGTCGATGGCGACATAGGCCAGGATGATCGGCAGCACATTGGGCAGGATATGCACGATCAGAATGCGGGATTGTGGGATGCCCAGCACCCGAGCGGCCTCGATATACGGCCGGGGGCGTTGTTCCAGCACGGCGGCCCGCACGATCCGGGTGTCCGACGGCACGAACAGGATCAACAGCACAAAAACGGCGGTCCAGTAGCCGCCACCAATCACGCCGACCACGACGATGGTGATCAGCGTATAGGGCAGCGCCAGCATGAAATCCGCCCAACGCATGATCGCGGCATCGACCCATCCGCCGTAAAAGCCCGCCATCAGGCCAAGCGCGGTGGCAAGGCAGAACGCGCCCGCCGCAATCACCATTGGGCCCATCAGTGCGGTCGCGGCCCCCGTGATCACGCGTGACAGGATATCGCGGCCAAGCGTATCGGTGCCCGCGAGGAAAGTGTCAGACGGCAGCGAGATGCCGATGTCCAGATGTTGCACATAGGGGTCTTGCGGCGCGATCCAGCGCGCTGCAAAGGCACAGACCACCACAGCCGCCAGAACGATCATGGCCACCTTGATTGAGACAGGCACCTGCGCACGGCGCGCGGCGGGGAATACGTCCGGCAGGCTCATGATTTTGCCCGCTCAAAGCGAATGCGCGGGTCGATCAGTGTATACAGGATATCCACGGTCAGGTTGGCCAGCACCACGAAAGCAGAAAATACCAGCGTCGTGCCCTGAATAAGTGGGATGTCGCGCTTGCTGACGGCATCAACGGTCAGGGTGCCAAGGCCGGGCAGGGCGAAGGTCACCTCGACAAAGATCGATCCGGCGATCAGGCTGACAATCACCAGACCCGCCGCTGTAGCCACCGGGATCAGCGCATTTCGCAGCACATAGCGGGTCAGGATGTGGCGTCGCGACAGGCCACGGGCGCGGGCAAAGGTGACATAGTCCTTGGCCAGCACATCAATCATTGCGGCACGGGTCACCTTGATGACGATGGCCATGACCGAAAAGGTGAGCGCGACCATGGGCAAGACCAGATGCCAGAACCGGTCCAGCACGCCTTCACCCGCGCCATAGGTCGGAAACCAGCCCAAAAGAACGCCAAAGACATAAAGAAGGAAGATGCCAACCACAAAGGCCGGCGCGCTGATGCCAAGCACTCCGAACGTTACCGCCATCCGGTCTACCCAGGTGCCCTGCCGTAGCGCCGCAAGCGCCCCAAGCCCAATGCCGCAGACCAAGACCAGAACGCCGCTCATCGCGGCCAGAAACAGCGACAGGCTCAGGCGTTCAGAGATGATGTTGACGACCTTGCGGTTGCCCGAGATCGAGCGTCCCAGATCGCCCTGCACCACTTGCCAAAGCCATTTGCCGTACTGCACCAAAAAGGGATCATCCAGGTTATAGCGCGCTCGAATGGCGGCCAAAGCTTCGGGCGTGGCCTGTTTGGTGCCCAAAAGCGTGCGCACCGGATCGCCGGGGGCGATGTGGATCAGCGCAAACACGATCAGTGAGATGGCCATCATCAGCGGCACGGCCTGCGCCAGCCGGATCAGCACCAGCCGCAGCAGGCCCTCAGGCATTGGACTGCCGCAAGTAGGTATCAAACCAAGCGAACTTGCGCGCCCAGGCGTCGTGCTTGTGCCCGGTTTCCACCAGCCAATGCCCCTCGCGCGGGTAGACCACGAGCTCGGTGGCAACACCACGTTCCTTCAGCGCGGCGTAGAACTCCTGCGCCTGACCCAAGGGAGTGCAGCGGTCTTCGCGGCCTTGGATCAGCAGGGTCGGTGTCACGGGCTTGTCAAGTCGCGTCAGGGGCGAGCGGTCAATCGCCACATCGCGGAATTGCGGCTGGCTGAGTGGTCCGCCATTGATGAATTCGTGAAAGTCATGCTCGCAGGAATAATGCGAACTGATCTGGTCGCAGATCGTTGACAAGGGGATGGCGGCCTTGAACCGGTTGGTCGTGGCCACGGCCCAAGCCGACAGATACCCGCCGTAGGACGAACCGGTCACCCCAAGGCGATGCGGATCGGCCAGACCCGCCGCGATGCAGGCATCGACCCCGGCCATGATGTCGTCAAATTCTGCCCCCGCAGGGTCGCCCAGGTTCATCTGGGTGAAATCCTGCCCCCAGCCGACATTGCCGCGGTAATTGGGCACAAAGGTCACATATCCCGCCGCAGCCCAAGCAAGACCTCCGCAAGAGTCAAAGGCATATTTGGCCGACATGCAGGGCCCGCCGTGGATATTGACAACCATCGGCTGCGGCCCGGGCCCCAGCCCTTTGGGCACGAAGATCAGCGCCTCCAGCGCCAAGCCGTCTGTGCCGGTCCAGGCGATGTGGCGGATGTCGGGATATTCGGGATAGCCCCGCGCCACCGCACCGTTCACGTCGCCAAGTTGGGTCCAGCTTTCAGACAGCGCGGATTTGACGAAGATTTCCTGTGGCTGCCCCACCGTCTCGCGGATGGCGGCCAGTTTGCCATCGTTTGAGACTGCCATGGTGGCGACAAAGGCGTTCTCGCCAATTGTGGCATCCTCGTCCATCTGCATGTGGATGCGGCCATCCAGACCCACGATGCCGTAGGTGGCGCCAAGGTTCTTCCAGCCGGTGAACCACAGGCTGTCCGCGTCGCGCCAGCGCAGTTGGGTTGCATTCGACAGGCTGACTGCGGCAAGCGATGTTGCGGTATTGGTGCGCAGATCAATCACCCGCATCTCACCCGCCACCAGCCCGCGATCGCTGGACCAGCCTTCCAGCACCGCCACTCGGTTGCCGTCGGGCGAGGCGGCAAGCCCCTGCAACTGCCAGTCGCTCTGATGCACCTGCCGCGCCTGCCGCGTGGCAAAGTCGATAACCATCATACGGGGATGATGCCATCCGCGCTCCGACGGGTCCGCCGAACAGATCGCCACCGCGCCGTTCGGCAGCAGGTCAAACTCCCACGCGGTCAGGTCGTGCGGGCCAACTTCGGCGACGCCACCACTGGCAAGATCAAAACGGAAAAGGCGCCGCAGCGCGCGGGTGGGGGAGGACACTTCGGGGTCTTCGTCGCCGCCCCACCAGAGCCGGGTGGCGCCGTTCGTCGCACCGCCGTTCAGGCCCTTGTCGGCGGCCAGAACCACTATGGCAGAGGCATCTGCCGTCCATTTCAGATCTTCGATGGTGCCGGGCAGCGGACCCAGCCTGCGCGGATCAACCCCGCCTTCGGACAGATAAAGCTCCATCTTGCCCGGGGTTGCGCGGTCCGACAGGAAGGCAATGCGCTCGTCGCGGGGGGAACCCGACGCCCGCCCGTCACTGCCCGGCCCTTGGGTCAGTTGCACCGGAGGCCCTGAGACTGGAAACCGCCAGACGCGGCTGGCAAAGGCTTCGCCCTTGGCCGCACTGGACGGTGACAGGGTGGCCAGAACAGCCGCCCCATCATGTGTGAACGACAGGTCAGAGATGCTGGTCAGACGATCCAGCCAGCTGATCGCTTCGGGCAAAGGCATGTCAGATCTTCCCATCGGCATAAGAGCCCGCGCCCCGCATCAATCCGACGCGGGCCGCAGTCTGGTTTCAAGCCCTCGTCGTAAAGCCGCGCATGGCCCAAGGGATATTGTACCAAAAGGCATTATAGCCTGTCATCTGATACTTCCCGGACAAAGCCATGGCGTTGTAAGGCGTGAACAGGGTGATCACGGCCACTTCCTCATTGGCGATCTTGAAGGCCTTCTTCAAGGCATCAGCCCGCACAGCAGGATCCGCCACTTGATCAGCGGTATTGATGAAGCCGTCCACATCCTTGTTGCGGAAGTTCGACGCGTTCATGCCATCTGCACGTGCGTTGTCCGAATGGAAGAACAGATAGGGATAGGCCGCCGGATCCCCAAAGTCGGGATAGTAGTTCATCGACTGCACGCCGAGGTTTTCGTGCTTGAAATAGTCGGCCAGCCACTGGTTCGCGTCGTGTTCTTCAACTTTCATGTCGATGTTCAGCGACTTGAGGTTCTGCGCGAGGCTTTGCATCGCGTTGACCATATCGGGAAGCGCGCTGGACACCGGGGCGGTGAAGGCAAACCCCTTTGCATGAGCAGATTGCGCCAGTTCGGCCTTGGCCTTGTCCATGTCAAAGGCATAGTCGGGGATCGTCGCGTAAAAGGCGCGCACCTCGTCCGGTGTCAGAACGCCAGACCACATCTCCACCGGGTTCAGTGCGGTCAGAACCTCGCCGTTGCCTTTCAGAAGCGCCTTCACCAACCCGGCACGATCCACCGAATAGGCCAAAGCGCGGCGCACATGCACATCGTCGAACGGCGGGGTGGTCTGGTCCAGCGTCAGAAGGAAGGTGGCCAGGGAGGGAGCGGTATAGACCTTGGCATCGCCTGCGGTCTTCCATTGGTCGATGTTGGTGATCGACACAGCAAAGGTCCCGTCGATGTCGCCGTTCTGCATGGCAAGGATGCGGGTCTGCTCATCGGGAATGGCGACGATGGTGATTTTCTGGATCAGGGGTGCACCACCCCAATAATCCGCCCGCGCCTCCAGCACGACCTTTTCGGCCGGGGAGAATTGGGTGATCTTGTAGGGGCCGGTGCCAAGTGGCAGGCCGTCCGGCGTGCCAATGTCTTGCGAAGTCACCTGGTCTTTCTTGAAGATGAACCCGGCCATATGCGCAGCCCAATACTGGAACTGGACGTTGGGCGCCTTCAGCTTGACCGTGACCGTCGCAGGATCGGTTGCTTCAGCCGAGGCGACCGACGAAAAGAAGGTTGCGACCTGAGATCCGCTTTTGGGATCGAGGTGAAAGTTGATCGTGGCCACCACATCCGCCGCCGTCAGCGGGGTGCCGTCCGAGAAGGTGACGCCGGCGCGCAGCTTGTATACCGCCGTCGTAGGGTCGGTGAACGACCACGACTTTGCAGGCCCCGGCTCCAAGGCAAGATCATTGCCGAACATCAGCGGGCCTTCCTGCACCAGCGACATGATCACGCCGGTATCCGTGCTCCACGACCGGGGAACGAACAGCGATTCCGGCACAGTGGCGAGGGCCCATTTGATCTCGGCGATGGTGCCGCCCGCCTGTGCCGGGCGCAGCATCGCGAAGGTGCTGGCCAGCGTCATTCCCGACGTCATCGCCAGAAAAGTCCGTCTCGACATTAAATTGTTCATCATCAGTCTCCCCCTGTTTCCGACAGAAATCAACGCTTCCAATTTGACAGTCCTGTCGTCAAGCGTTGTCAAGCAAAACCATCAAGTGACTATTGTGACAAACGGCTGGCATGAGCGCTTTGCCAGAAAAAACAGTCCGATGCCGCTCCCGGGCGGCAGGCTCGCTCGGGAATGCGAACAAACCCAGTGCGTTTGAGCATTTCAAGACGTCGCAGGCGGTCATCTCTACAGCTTTGATGATCGTCACCCACCCCATCAGCCTGATAAACTTGGATCGAAGTGGCGCTGCACGTGGCAGACACACTCTTCAGCAGATAGGGCCCGACCGTGCTGATCTCCGACATTAACGCTCCCCTTTGTAGATCTTCGCAAACCCATCTTGGCACTTTGATTCCGTCAGTGCTGGTTACATCCTCAGAGCCAGACTGAGCAGGTCCAGCCCCTAGACTGGCCGGTCAAGCCAATCCAGGACGGCCTGGCGGAGGAAGGCGAGGTCGGCCGGAATGTTGTCGGGTGCGCCAGCGGAGTGGCGACCCTGAGCGCGGCCTGCGCCTTCAGCGGGACAGGCCCCGGCGCGATGCGCGCCCTCAGGGCGTCGACCCCGCACCGGAGCCTGTACCGGAGCCTGTACCGGGCGAAATGACTGCGCCAGAGCCGAACCGTATCCTCGCGCACGCCAAAGGCTTGCGCAATCCGCGCGCTCGTCCAGCCGTCGAGCGTCAGAAGCAGCGCACGTGCCCTGTCTGCCTCGGCACGATCCGCGCCCTGCGCCAAAACCTTCAGCGCCGTCTTCTG
>JBBRLL010000087.1:0-9633 GCA_038231395.1 Rhodobacterales bacterium | reverse complement strand
CCCCCAGGGACGTGGTTCCGATGATGCCGTGGTCCGGACTGTTGCCGATCCACATCGAGCACGCCAATGAGATGGGCACATCGGAATTGCATTTGAACCAGCATCATGTTGGCGGCCATCGCGCCGACCACGGACCGAAGCATGCACCCGGGATGATCTCAGACGAAGGCGGCAGTGTCAGCAGGACGACGCAGAAAGAGAAGAGATGGAAACCGCAACCCAGCGGTCGACGCCCTATGCGCAAAACCGCTTGACAGAGACTGCCTCGTTACCGAAGTCTAGAGCCTAGGTCTTGCACCCCAAGGATCGCATCGAAGCTTGTTCGACTTGGAATCACGAAAGACCAAGTGCTGCCTTGCGCCGGGCTGACCAACGATTGACCAGATGATCGACCATCAACCCCATGAAGGCAACCGCCAGCCCCAGCACCAGGCCTTTGCCGACATCGGTGGTTGAAAGTGCCCTTTGCATCTCTTGCCCCAGATCCTGCGTGCCAATGAAGGCCGCGATGATCACCATGAACAGCGAGAACATGGTGGATTGGTTCACCCCGATCAGGATGGTGGGCAGGGCCATCGGCACCTGCACCTTCCATAGCAATTGGCGGCGGGTGGCGCCGGACATCCGCGCGGCTTCGACCAGTTCGGGGGCAACACTGCGCAGTCCCTCGATGGTGTAGCGCACCAGGGGGACGGCGGCGAACAGGACCACCGCCCCGACCACCGCCACATCATTGACGCCGAACAGCATGATGACCGGGATCAAGTAGATGAAGCTGGGGAAGGTCTGCAAGGTATCGCACAGGAACAAGACCTTGCGCGCGCGCCCCTCTGTTCGCGCGCCCCAGATTGCTAGGGGAAATCCCATCAGCGCGGCCAAAACGACAGAGGTGATGACGGTGTAAACCGTTATCATCGCCCGATCCCACCAGCCCGTCATGGCGATCACGCCGAAATAGCCGAGGCATACCAGCGCAGACCTTAACCCGCCGACCGCCCAGCCCAAGGCCATCAGCAGCACCAGCACCGCCACAAACGGCAGCCAAAGGATCGCGTTGCGGAACGGGATCAGCACCCAGGTGATCAAGAACCAGCGCAGCCATTGCGAGACAGGGTCGATCAGTCCGATCAGCATATCAACCGCCACATCAATCGGCTTGGCGATCGACAGGGCTTGCGCACGTTCGATCTGGCTGAACCATGGGCTTACCGCCGCCAAGGCAAAGGCCAGCACTATCAGCCCGGCCCAGACCGCCAATACCCAGTGGCGCACCAGCCAGGGCGTTCCCCTCGGGTGGTGTTTGGGCTGCATCACCGACCAGGCGCGTGACATGCGGTCCAGGGTGACGGCCAACAGCACGATCGTCACACCGATTTCAAAGCTGAGGCCGATCTTCAGCGCCTGCATCAGTTGCAGCAGCTTCTGCCCCAGCCCCGGCATCCCGATGAACGAGGTCAAGACCACCATCGCAAGGCACTGCATGATGACCTGATTTACACCAATCAAAAGGTCATTCCTTGCGGTGGGTAGACGCACGCGGGTCAGCATCTGCCAGCGGGTAGCGCCGCTCATCAGCCCGGCCTCGACCACGGTTTCGGGCACCTTCTTCAGGCCCAGAACCGTCATGCGGATCATCGGCGGCAAGGCAAAGACAATCGTCGTAATCGCTCCGGCCTTCGGCCCCACGCCGACAAAGACCACGACTGGGATCATATAGGCAAACTGCGGCAACGATTGTGCGATGTTCAGGAGGGGGTTCAGCACCCGCTCCACCACAGGCGAGCGCCAGGCGAGGATTCCAAGGCCCAGACCCACCAGAAAAGCAATCGGCGCGGCGACGAGGATGACGCTTAGCGTCTGCATCGCCCATTCCCACTGACCCATTATCGCGATCCAGACGAAGGTTCCCGCCGCAAGGGTCGCCAGCCGCCAGCCATTCAAGGCATAGGCCAGGCATCCCGCCGTGATCGCCAGTGTGGTCCAGGGCAAGGGCCCCAGATGCGGCCAGCGGTTCTTGCCGTAAAAGAGGTTGCCGCTGACGTCCAAAAGCGCCTCGATCCCGGCGGCAAAGGCGCGGGTTATGGTCATCAGGCCCAGATCGTTCTGGCAAAAGGCAAAGGCCGCGTTCAGCCAGTCGGCAAAGGGCCAAACCAGCCATGCGGGCGGGCGCATCAACCAATCCGGCAGCAGGCTGCGGGTCAGCGCCAAGGCCACGGCGAGGGCCAGAAGGGCTAACGCTGAGTGACGGGTGGTCATGGCGAGGCCCCGAACAGGATATCCAGCGCGGCTTGCCTGTCGATCACGCCGATAACCTGGCCCGCCTCTTCGACGGGGATCCAAGGCGATGTGTCCTGCACGATGCGCCGCGCCAGATCGTGCAGCGTGGCTTGGGCGGGCACGGGCGCTCCCTCAGCCATGCCGGGGCGTAATAAGGCGCGGGCTCGGATGACGCGGGCCTTTTCAATCTCTTCGGTGAATTTCTTCACATAGGGGGTGGCGGGGTGCAGCACGATCTGGTCGGGAGTATCGCACTGTTCCACCGCGCCGTCTTTCATGATGGCAATGCGGTCGGCCAGCCGCAAAGCCTCGTCAAAGTCATGGGTGATGAAGACCGAGGTTTTGCCCAGCATGCGTTTCAGCCGCAGGAATTCGTCCTGCATCTCGCGCCGGATCAGCGGGTCAAGGGCCGAGAAGGGTTCATCCAGAAACCAGATGTCCGGCTCGATCGCCAGGCTGCGGGCAATGCCGACCCGCTGCTGCTGGCCGCCCGAAAGTTCTCGCGGAAAATAATCCTCGCGTCCCTTCAAGCCCAC
Organism: Rhodobacterales bacterium; assembly: GCA_038231395.1. Taxonomy (GTDB): domain Bacteria; phylum Pseudomonadota; class Alphaproteobacteria; order Rhodobacterales; family Rhodobacteraceae; genus Stagnihabitans. Next base: position 6,820 of record JBBRLL010000087.1, on the reverse strand, counting down.
CAGTTCGATCACCTCCATCGCCCGGGCGCGGCGGTCGTGGCGGTCCTGGCCGCGCATCTCCAGCGGGAAGGCCACGTTGTCCAGCACTGTGCGGTGCGGCAGCAGTCCAAAGCTTTGGAACACCATCCCCATCTTGCGCCGCCGCAGGTCGATCAGGGCGGCCTCGTCAAGTTTGGCTATATCCTGCCCGTCAACCTCGACCACGCCGCCGGTCACTTCGACAAGCCGCGACATGCAGCGCACCAAGGTTGATTTGCCGGAACCGGACAGGCCCATCACCACGAGCATCTCACCTTTGGCTACCGAGACCGAAACGTCGCGGACGGCCGAGATATAGCCATCGGCGGCGATCTGGTCGAAGGTCTTGCCGCCCACTTTGGCAAAGTAGACCTCGGGTCGCGGGCCGTAAAGTTTCCAGACATTCTTGCAGGACAGGACGGGTGTTGACACGGGGCGGACTCCGGAATGCGCGAAACCTCGCCCGGGGTGCGCCCCGGGCGAGGTTCAGGGTAACAGGTGGGCTTATTCGGTCCAGGGCTTCCAGACGGCTTCGTTATCGGCGAGCCACTTCTTGGCAGCGTCCTCGGGTTCCATCCCGTCCACGTCGACCATCTTGGCCATGTCAGCCAGTTGGGCGTTGGTGAAGTTCACCTTTTGCAGAACGGCATAGGCTTTCGGCCACTTCTTCTCCATCCCGTCCCAAGCGGCTTTCTTCAGATAGCCATTGCCGGGAAAGCCGCAGTCATAGGTGGCCTTGGGGTTCACACCCAGTTCGGGCTTGTCTTCGCAGCCGTCAAAGTGCTTGGGGAATTCGATGAATTCGCCGGGATAGACAGCGTCGATAAAGTTCGGGGTCCAGTTGAACACCACGATCGGGCGCTTGTCCTTGGCGGCCGAGGCGATTTCGGCCCACAGAGCTGCAGCCGACCCGGCGTTGACCAGAACGAAGTCCATGTTCAGCGCCGCAATCCGGTCGCCATCATGTGCCTGCCAATCGACCGGGCCACCCAGATAGCGCCCCTTGCCACCGCTTTCAGGCGTGGCGAACTTGGCCGCGCAGGCGTTCAGCGCGTTCCAATCGGGCAGGCCAGGGCAGGCCTCTTTGTCCCATTCCGGCATCCACCATTCTTCGCGGGTGACGGCATCCATGGTGCCGACGTCGACGATGCCGCCCTTGGCCTTGGCCGCCTCGAACGCGGCGCCGAAGGTGGCTTCCCAAACTTCGGTTTCCAGCGTCACATCGCCCAGACGGATGGATTCGTAGACGGCCTGGCTGTCGGTCGTGACATATTCAACATGGTCACCGACGCTTTCCAGAATGTCCCCCACAACGCGGCTGTCGACGATTTGGCTGGACCAGTCGTGCAGGCCAATCGTCATGGAGTCGGCGGAATCATCGGCAAAAGCCATCTGGCTCAGGCCCAGAACGGCCACGCCAGACAGCAGTATCCTGCGGTAGGTCATCAAGAACTCCCTGTTCTATACGCCGCCCATGGCGGTCTATTGTCGGAAAGCGGTTGCTTCCAATGGCAAGGCTAACGGGCAGATGTGAACCGGTAAGACCCACGGAAAGAACAAACTGGTTTAATTTGTGAAAATTTGTTAACAGAGAGGAATGATCGCCCCACCGAAACCCGCGCGCCCGCCCCATATCCTGATCATCGAGGATGATCCAGTGACACGCGCCACACTGGGATCTTATCTGGACAGCCACGGCTACAAAGTATCCGAGGCGGACAGTTCGGAACGGGCTGAACGGATACTGGCTGATACCGGGGCCGATCTGCTGATCATCGACATCAACCTGTCCGGCAAAGATGGGTTAGAGATCACCCGTGAACAGCGCGCCTTGTCCGAGATTGGCATCATCCTTGTGTCGGGACGCACCGATGACGTGGACCGCATCGTGGGGCTGGAACTGGGGGCGGATGATTATGTCTGCAAACCCTTCAACAGACGAGAGCTTTTGGCCCGCATCAAGAACCTGCTGCGGCGCACGGCTGCTATGCGGCGAACGGGGCGAAGGGTGTGCGCGTTCGAAGGCTTCACCTTCGACACTACCAGCCGCCAGCTTCGCACTGCCGATGGCACGGCCATTCCTTTGACCCGGGCAGAGTTCGAATTGCTGCGCCAGTTCGTCTCGTATCCCGGCGCGGTCTTAAGCCGCGACCGTCTGGCCCTGAGTGTCACGCACCGCAGCAACGACACCACCAGCCGCACAATCGACGTTCTGGTGCGCCGCCTGCGTGCCAAGCTGAATGACGACCCGAAGGCACCGCGCATCATCAGCACGTCACATGGCGAAGGCTATGTGTTCACAGCACATTTGAATTGACTTGCAAACCCTCCACCGCAGCGGCCATCGCGGCCCGCACGCGGGGCACCAACCCCAGCAATGCCGCCAGATCGTTCACAACGCCGCTTTGGGCAAAAGTTTCCACCTCTTGCAGCGCGGCGCAGAGATCGGGTAAATCGAAGTTTCCCGCGGCCCCTTTCAGGCAATGCGCTGCAGCATAGACCGCGTTGGCATCGCGCTGAAGGGCGGCCTCCTGCAGCACAGCGATCTCGGCCTGCATCGTCTGCAGGAACAGATGGGCAAGGCCGGCGGCCCGACTGGCGCCCAAATCGGCGACCAAAGCACCTAGAACGGGGCGCACAGCGGAGGGAGCCACCGTAGCCGCCCCAGACCAACGCGAAAGGGCGCGGGCCAGACGCTCGGGTGCGACGGGTTTGGCGACAAAATCATCCATTCCGGCGGCCAGCTGCGACGCAATATCCTCGACCAGGACATGGGCAGAGATGCCGATTACCGGCAGGCGTGCGATTTTAGGGTTGGTATGGGCACGGATCGCCTGAGTCGCGGCCTGGCCTGACATGCCAGGCAGGTTCACATCCATCAAGACGGCGTCAAAGGGCTGTTGGGGCAGCAGGGCGAGAGCTTCCTCGGCGGTGGTCACGGGAACGCCGGTGTGGCCCAACTGCTCCAGATAGCTTTGGGTGACCATCTGGTTGATTGCGTTATCCTCGACCACCAGAATCCGGAGCGCGGCCTTTTGGGCGGGCAGGATCACGGCCTCGGGTGGCAGCAAGGTGGGGTCGGCTGTGTCAAGCGGGACGGTCAGGGTGAACTCGGTTCGGCCGGGTTCGCTGGTCAGGATGATTGACCCGCGCATCAGGTCGGCAAAACGGCGGCTGATCGCGAGGCCGAGACCGGTGCCACCGTAGCGCCGGGTGGTCATGGCGTCTTCCTGTTCAAAGGCCTCGAATATCCGGGCCTGCGCCTGCGGATGGATGCCCGGCCCGCTGTCGGCCACCGTGAAGGTGTATTGGCCGGGGCCAATGAGGCGGACGCGCAGACAGACTTCGCCGTGATCGGTGAACTTGATGGCGTTGGACAGAAGATTGAAAAGGATCTGGCGCAGCTTGGCCATGTTACCACACAAGGCCGGCGGCAGGTCGCCCAGGTCAAGCCGCAGGGCAAGGCCCTTTTCCACCGCCCCCGCCCGCATCAGAACGGCAATATCACCCAACAGTCGACCCGGATCAAAGATCACCGGCGCCTCGGCCATCCCGCCAATCTCAGCTTTGGAGAATTCCAGCACGTCGTTCAGGATCGTCATCAAGCCTTGGCCCGAGACTTCGGCGGCCTGCAGATAGGTTTGCTGGCGTTCGTTCAGACGGTCACGCGACAGGGCGCGGATCATGCCGAGGATGCCGTTCATCGGGGTTCTGATCTCATGGCTCATCATCGCCAGAAACTCCGACTTGGCGCGGTCTGCGCCCTCGGCTTTGGCGCGGGCGGCGGCATGCGCTGTGACTTCTTCCCGCAGGGTCAGGGTCTGTTCTGCGACCAGACGCTGCAATTCGTTGCGGTGCAGGCGCAACTCCTCCAGCGTCCGGGATTTCTCTTCCTCCAGCGCCAGCTTGGCCAAGGCCTGCTGGCGAAAGACTTCAAATGCGCGCTCCATCCGGGTGATTTCGTCATGGCCGCTGGGGGTGACATGCAGGTTCACCTCACCTCCGGCCAGTGATCCCATCCAGGCTGAAAGCCGGTCGATCCGGCGGATGATGTTGCCGCGAATGTAGAACCACAGCACGGCGAGCGAGATGGCCAGAACCACCACTGCGGCCCAGCCGTACAACATCTGGGTAAAGCGGATGATGCCCATCGCCTCGTTGCCCGCCACGCTGGCGCGCGCCTGCGCGTCATCGGCCAGCAGGTTGGCCTGATCATCCAGCGCCTTGGCCGATACCCGCAGTGACGCCTGCAGATCGTCGATCCGCTGCGCAATTGACAGAATCTGGCTGGCGGTTGTGAAAAGCCCGTCGGCCCCGTCTTTCGGCACGATGTCCAAAAGCAAGCCCTGCGCTTGCCCCGCCCGTCTTGGATCGTGGATTTCCTTGACCCGCCGCGCGACAATATCCATCCGCGTGCCCAATTGCGCCTGCAGGTCGGCAAGTTCAGCCAGACTGGCCACGCCGGGAGCCCGGTTCATCAACAGCCCAATTTCCGCCGTGCGAGAGCGCAGCTCGCTCATCAGGCCCAGTTCGAACAGATCCACCTCGATCAGCTTGTCCAGCGCGTCCAGCCGGGTTGCCGGGTCCGCCGCAGGCTCGTTCATGTCGTAAAGGTCTGATATCGTGGCAGAGGTCGACATTTCCGCATTGGCCACCAGCGTATCGGCGACCCCTAACAGGTCATCGGTCGCCTTCAATGCTGCATGCAACTGGCGCCCCTCTGTCGCAGTCAGGGCGATGCGCTGGCGCACCAGAGAATCCAGCGTGCCGATGTCGCGCCGGATCTGCGCGACCGTCAGCGCCAGCCCGACGGTCCCCGCCGCATCTGCTGCCTGCAAGCGCTCCAGCCGGGCGCTCAGCGCATCCACTTGAGCGTTCAGGAAGGCGATCCGGTCGGCACGTGCACTTTCCGTCGTGATACTGGCCAGTTCAGGAGCGACCGCGACGATACGGGCCGTCTCTTCGGTATAGCCACGCACCTCGGCGATGGTCGGGATCGTATCGTTGATCACACCCGCCTGATTGCGCGACACCTTGCCCAGTTCCACCCAGCCAAACAGCCCGGTCAGCGCGGGCAACCCGGCAATAACCAGAAAGGCTAGAAGCAGTTTGCCGCCAAGGCTGGAAAAGGGGTTCATCCGGGCAAGGCTCGCTTGATCTTTGGGACAGTTGCGATGAACCTATACCGGCGGCGGCGGCAGGAAAGGAAAATCATGGGCTTGGCGACGCAAGTGCTGACATGGCTGTGGCTGGCCGCACCGGCGGCTGCCGAGACTTGGGCGCTGCAGGCCCCAAAGGTGCCCTTCGACTATTCCAGCCCCTCGCAGGCGATCACCTATCAACCGCTGACCAAGGCCGCAAAACCCTGGCACCTTTGCGTCTCATATCCCCATCTGAAAGACGCCTACTGGCTGTCAGTCAACTACGGCATGGCGCTAGAGGCCGCTCGGCTTGGCGTCAGCTTTTCACTGGTAGAGGCGGGCGGCTACCCCAATCTTGCCCGCCAGATTGACCAGATCAAGGCCTGCGTGGCGGGCGGTGCCGATGCCTTGATCCTTGGCACCGTGTCCTTTGACGGGCTGACACCGACCGTCACCGAGATCGCCAGGCAGGTGCCGGTCATTGCTGCCGTCAACGACATCGCCGATGCCGGGATCAGCGCGAAATCCGGGGTTTCCTGGCGTGAAATGGGTGCGGCTGCAGGGCAATTGATTGCCCGCCTGCATCCCAAGGGCAGCCCCCCCGTGCGGCTGGCGTGGTTTCCGGGCACCAAGGGCGCAGGCTGGGTGCGCTTTGTCGAAGACGGCTTTCGCAGCGCCCTGTCCGACAGTTCCGCGCAAATCGTCGTGGTGAAATATGGCGATACGGGCCGCGAGATTCAGGTCAACCTCGTGGAGGAAGTGCTCGATACAAATCCCGACATCGACTATCTGGTCGGCAGCGGCCCGATGGCCGAAGCCGCCGTTTCCATCCTGCGGGAGCGTGGGCTTTCCGGCAAGATCGGCATCGTGTCAGACTACATGACCCCTGCCGTGTTTCGTGGCATCAAGCGGGGCAAGATCCTCGGCGCACCGGATGATTTTCCAATCCTGCAAGGGCAGTTGGCGGTGGAACAGGCCGTGCGCGCCATCGAAGGCAGCCTGACCCTGCGCCATGCCGGCCCAAGAATCGAAATTGTCACCCCGGAAAACATCGACGCCATCGGCCCCGGCGGAACGCTCGCCCCAGCGAGTTTCATTCCGGTATTCGATTTGCAATAGCAGTTTGAAGGCCCCGGACGTTGCCGACGCTTTCTTACGACAAGGGACGATATTCCAGCCTCTTCAAGCCCTCACGGCTTCAGCCCGACCGAATGTGATGCCAAATCTTGCATCGTGGAAGGTGACGACACCCAGCGGACAATTTCGCAGCCCTAACCCGGGATCTTGGGTTGATCTAACGCTATGCTCTCCCGCCGAAAATCAATATTGCCACTTTTCCAATTGGGATGCCTAAATTCAAGCGACTTGGACGTCTGCTTAAGGAAGACGCCAGTGTATTCGCCAACCGGCGGCACTCGGCCGGTCAAGGCGATGCTGTGCGCGCGGATCCCAGAAGCGGCTCGCCGCGCTGCAGCATGACCGGTCTGAGCCCATTGTGTCTAATGCTGCGCAGAAGGCGCGGGGAGTGGACAAAACATGGGGGTCATGCGGCCCGTCTGCTGTTTGCGACTGTCAGACGACCGTCGAGGACGGCGGCCCTTGTGACGGCTACTCGGTGAGCCCCTTTGGGCGACCACCGCATCCTTCTGCGTTTTCCCATG
>JBBRLL010000086.1:0-10116 GCA_038231395.1 Rhodobacterales bacterium | reverse complement strand
GTGGGGCGTGAAGGTCGGCTTGTTCTTGCCGCGCAGGATCGAGGCGGCCAGCGTCGCAAGACGGCCCAGAACAACGCCTTCAGCGTCGATCAGGACCCACTTCTTGACGATATCCGCAGGCGTTGCGGTAAAGGTTTTCATATCGGAACCTAAGTTGAAGGGCGGACAGGCCGCCTTGTGATCTCGGATGGGGGCTTATCGCTGAAGCCATTCTTTCGGTCAAGGGGGCAATGAAAGTATAAATCCATATAAAACAGTAGGTTGAAATATGAGGTATTAAGATACCCCAACTATTTCAGTCTTGGCGGCCGGTTCGGATCGGTTCCCGGACCTTGCGGGGCCAAAGCCAAGGGAATCTCAACCGGCATCGGCGCCATCAAGGGTCGCATGACCTGCCCCGCGTTCGCGATCCGGCCAAACAACGTGCTTTCCGGCGCGCAAAACACCAGATCCAGTGATGCTGCGTCCAGCCCAGAGAAGGCCAAAGCCTCGGTCACCGCGCGGGCCATCCGTGCCTCATCATTGGCGGCGATCCCTGCGAACGCCATCACATGTCCCCAGCCACCGCCAACGTATTCCACCTGAGCCAGCGCCGCCACACCCTGCCCCGGCACCAACCCTTGCAAAGCGTGCAAAACCCCCTCCGGCAGCAAGGGCAGAGCCAGCCGCACAATCCGCGCCTCACGCTCCTCCGGTTCGTTTTGCGTCAGCATCTGGGCCAGCCAGTCCATCGCCTCTGCCGGCAGGACCGTTTCGCTTGCAGCCCCGGTGCCAAGGTTCAGCCCCAAAGCCAACCCCTGCCCTGCCAGTTGCCCAGCCACCACGCGCCCCGGCAAGGCGGCGTAGGGCACCGGCAGATCACTGATCGTCGCCAGCCGTTCTTCGGTATCAAAGGCCAGAAGCATCCGGCCCATCGAAAGGTCAAACACCTTCGGCTCCAGCACTTCGGCCACGGCCTCGCGCTCCAGCACGACAAACACTTCGGCATCGGCAAAGACGCGCCAGAAGGCCAGAGATTCGACCTCACCGCCCGCCTGCATCGCCACATGAGCACGATCCAAAGCCGTCATTCGCCACCTCCGCCATCAAACGCCGTTTCATCCGGCGCGCTACCCGCCACACCACCTGCCACACCACCTGCCACACCACCTGCGACGGCAACCGCCTGACGCAACTCTGGCAGCAATTCCGCCTCAAACCACGGATTGCGTTTCAGCCAGCCGGTATTGCGCCACGATGGATGCGGCAAGGGAAAAACGCCCAAAGCTGCCTGATTGCGCCAGTCCTGAACCCGGGCCGAGACTGAACCTTTGCCGAAGTGCCAGACTTGGGCGGAGCCGCCGACCAACAGCGTCAGACGCATCAGCGGCAACCCTGCCAGAACCTCGGTCCGCCATGTCCGCGCGCAGATCGGCGGTGGCGGCAGGTCAGAGCCCTCGGCATCATAGCCCGGAAAGCAAAACGCCATCGGCACCACGGCAATCCGGTCGCGGTCGTAGAACTGCGCCCGGTCCAACCCCATCCAAGCGCGCAACCGGTCACCAGAGGCATCGTCGAAGGGCACGCCAGAGGCATGAACCCGCGCGCCCGGCGCCTGACCCGAAATCAGGATCCGTGCCGAGGGACGAAACCAGACCACCGGCCGCGGCGCGTGACCGGTCACCGTCGCCGCAAACCGCGCTGAGCACAGGCTGCACGCCGCAAGACGTTCTGTCAGCTCCACCCTGCCCCCACTTCATGAGCCGTTGCAGCGCAGCCCTGCAAATACCCTAACGGACAAACGCGCTTCATTGCCACTGCCGCGCCCGCAGCCTATGGCAGATAGCAGCCCTTTAGCCGTTACGAGCAGCCTCATGTACCGTGTTTCACCACATGTCCGCCATTTTGCCACTGCTTTGATCGGCGGGGTCGTGTCGGCCACGCTTTGGGTAAACATCAACCCTGACAGCTATCATGATGCGCTGGAATATCGGCTGCCGGTGCCATCGCTGCCCACTTGGCTAGGCCTGCCCTCATCAGTGCTGACCCTGCAAACCGTCACCTCTGACGGCTTGATGGCCCTGTTCATCGCGTTCATCGCCAAAGAATTGTGGGAGGCTTTGGTTCTGGAACGCGGGGCGCTGGCCGGAGCGTCGCGCCGCGCCGTGCCGATTGGCGCAGTGATCGGCGGTATTCTGGGGGCGGTGTTGATCTGGGTGCTGGCTGGACCTGCTGACCCCACTGCTGCCACTGGGATGGCAGCCGTTGGCCGCTTGGGTGGCTGGCCCTTGCCCATCGGGTCCGACGTGGTGCTGGCCTATGTCTTTGGCGCAAAGGTGTTTGGCCGCGACCATCCCGCGCTTCACCTGTTGCTGTTGACAGCGATTGCCTTTGACATCCTTGGCTTGCTGGCCTTGGGCGTTGATGTCGCGGCCACTGGCCTGCGCCCGCTCTGGCTGATCCTGCCTGCGCTATCGCTCGCCCTGGTCTGGACCTTCGCCGCGCGCTTTGCGCATCCCAGTGCGACAGAGCGTCAACATCGCCGCGCCGCCAGCCTTTGGCCCTACCTTGTTGCCAGCGTGGTCTGTTGGGCCGGCGTCGTGCTGTCGGGTCTGCCCGGAGCCTTGGGTCTGCTGCCGCTGGTTCCGGTCATTCCGCATGCCGGGCGCAGTTTTGGCCTGTTCGCAGAAGCGGAAGCGGTGCTTCACGATCCGCTGAACCGGCTTACCCAGCTTTTGGCCCGACCGCTGCCTGTGATCCTGTTCCTGTTCGGCCTGACACGCGGCGGGGTCGATGTGTCCGCACTTGGCCCGATGACGACGAGGATCCTGTTGACCCTTTGGCTTGGCAAGCCGGTTGGCCTGTTCGTCGGGGCTGGCGTGGCTTTGGCAGTCAGGGGCGGTAAAATGCCCTCCGGCATCCGGACGCACGACCTGAGCCTGATCGCTGTCCTGTCCGGCATGGGGCTGACCGTGCCGCTGCTGGCGCTGGATCAGGTGCTGCCCGGCGGCATCCCCGCCGATCAGGCCCGCGCCGGGGTGGCGCTGAGCCTTCTGTTCGGCCCCTTGGCTCTTGCGCTGTCCTGGGGAACAGCCCGATGGACCCGACGCAAAATCGCGCGCAATTTGCCGTGATTTTTATGAAAATGTGCAAGATACGCGTTTGGAGTCACAATGATGCCCCAAATGCAACTATTGTCTCGGTTATCGCCGCATCTTAAACTCTGGCGGCAGGACAGGTATGCACCTGCCCTTAACAATAATCCGATAAGCCGGTGCGCAGACCGGTCGCTTGAGGCTACAGCGGTCGCGCCAATGGTCCCTTGGGACTGTCGCAAGACTGTCGTAAGACTGTCGCAAGACTGTCGCAAGACTGGAGCGGGACTGGGACGATACTGGGGCAAGGAACGCAGGAAAGACATGATCGAATTCGAGAATGTCAGCAAAAGTTTCTGGACCGGGAAGAGCCGCAAGGTCATTCTCGACCGCGCGTCATTCAAGGTCACGCTTGGCAACTCCATGGGGATTCTGGCCAAGAACGGCACCGGCAAGACGACCATCATCAACATGATGGCCGGGCTGGAAAAGCCGGACGAGGGCAAAATCCGCCGCACCTCACGCATTTCCTTTCCTTTGGGATTCATGGGCGGCGTGGTCTCCAAACACACGGCCACCGAAAATTCCCGCTACATCGCAAGGCTTTACGCGCTGGACCCCGACTATGTCGAAAGCTTCTGCCGCTGGCTTTGCGGGATAGAGGAGTATTTTGACCAGCCGGTCGGCGTCTACTCCGCCGGGATGCGGTCACGCTTCAACTTTGCGCTGATGCTGGCATTGGAGTTTGACATCTACCTGATCGACGAGGGGATGCCGTCCACCACCGACGTTGAATTCAACCGGAAGGCCGGGACAATCCTGCGCCAGCGTCTGCAGAACGCGACGGTGATTGTGGTCAGCCACTCTGCCAAAACCCTTGAAAAATTCTGCCGCACCGCCGCCGTGCTGAAAAACGGTCAGCTTTACCAGTTCGAAACCCTTCAAGAAGCGAAACAGCTGTATGACTACGAAGCTCACGATTAGCCGTTTCCGCACTCGCAAGCCTGATCCGGTCGATGCCCCGGATATGAGTCAGGTGCAGATGATCGCGCGAAGCAATATAGCGCCTGCGGTTGGGTCTTCGGCGACGTCCGCGTCCGCTCCGGCCGATCAGGTGCCGCTGCGGCAGGGCCAGACCATTGGCAACGATGCCTTCATGCCGGACGAAAGTGACGATGGCTTTGGCAACCAGACCTTCTTGCCGCAAGTGCCGCCCGGCAGCACACCTTTGCCCGACGACGCCTCCCCCCCCGAGGAAATTGACGCCATCCGGCGTGAGGGGCTGACGGGCCGTCAACTGCGGGTCGCCCGGCGTATGGCGCAGAAACATGGCTTGCCCGCGACCTCTGATTTCGACGCGGTCCGCCTTTTGCGCCGTGCCGGGATCGACCCGTTTGGCCGCTCTGCCGTGTTGGAGCTGGTGCAAGGCGATTTGGCGGGGCCAGATGACACGGGCCTGCCCGCAGCAACCGATCAATCCCGCGCGCTGACGGTGCCAAAAGACGGCGAAAGGCTGCCGCAAATCGTCAAGCCGATCCCGGTCCCGTCGACCGAAGTCCGCATTGAACAGTCGCATGTCGCCGAAGTGCGGCGCATCCAGACCGACATCGTGGCCCGCAGACGGCGTGCCCTGGCGATGATGTGGGCCAAGCTTTCGGTCTTCGTGCTGCTTCCGACACTTTTGGCCGGCTGGTACTATTTCATGGTCGCCACGCCGATGTATTCGGTCACCGCCAAATTCGTGATCCAGCAGGCCACCGCATCTTCACAGATTTCCTCGCTGTTTTCCGGCACCTCCTTTGCCACCGGGCCGGATTCGGTTGCCGTGCAGGGCTATCTGCAATCGCGCGTCGCGATGGAGCGGTTGGACAAGGATCAGGGTTTTCGCGCCCACTTCGCTGACCCCAAGATCGACCCGATCCAGCGCCTGCCCGCCAACGCCAACAACACCCAATCCTACAACCTGTACCAGCGCTACGTGAAGGTCAGCTATGACCCGACCGAAGGGCTGATCAACATGGAAGTGTCGGCCGCCGATCCGAATGTTGCGGTAAGCTTCACCAAGGCGCTGATCGGCTATGCCGAAGAGCAGGTCGACAGCATGTCAAAGCGCCAGCGCGATGATCAGGAAATCAGCGCAAAGTCCAGTTTCGAAGATGCCCAGACCAAGCTGACCACCGCGCAAACCAATCTTGTGACCCTGCAGGAGAAGTATAAGACCCTGAACTCTGAGGTTGAGGCGGGACTGGTCACGGCCCAGATCGCGGCGTTGAACAGTCAGGTGATGGTTGAAAACCTGTCTCTGGCAGAGTTGCAGGCCAATGCTGCGCCCAGTCAGGCCCGGATGGACCCGGTGAAAACCCGGATCAAGACATTGAACGAGCAGATCGCAAAGCTGCGCGCGGGGTTGACCGAAGGCGGCAACAACGGCCCCGGCCTCGCCTCGGTTCAATCACAAATGGCGATGGCCGTGGCAGATGTAACAACCCGGCAAATGATGCTGGCACAGGCCACCACGGCGGTGGAAACCTCTCGCATCGCCGCCGCACGCCAGACCCGCTATCTGGAGCTTGCGGTGGAACCGGTCGCGCCTGATACACCCAGCTATCCACGCGCGTTTGAGAATACGCTGGTGGTGATGTTGATCTTTGGCGGCATCTACCTGATGATCTCGATGACCATCGCGATCTTGCGAGAACAGGTTTCGGGATAGGACCACAGATGAAAGATGTGAAGATCGGCGGCCTGACGGTATCCAACGACAGGCCCCTTCTGGTGATTGCGGGGCCATGCCAGCTGGAAAGTCTGGACCACGCCCAGATGATCGCGGGCCACATGGCAGAGGTGTGCCGCGCCGCCGGTGCGCAATATGTGTTCAAGGCCAGCTATGACAAAGCCAACCGCACCAGTCTGAACGGCCGTCGCGGTCTGGGCATGGCTGAGGGTCTGAAGGTGCTGCAGACGATCCGCGCCTCTGGCCTGCCGGTCCTGACCGACATTCATGACATCGCCCAGGCGCGCGAGGCTGCGACCGTCGTCGACGTCATCCAGATCCCGGCATTTCTGTGCCGCCAGACCGACCTGCTGCTCGCCGCAGGCGAAACCGGCGCCGTCATCAACATCAAGAAAGGCCAGTTCCTCGCCCCCGAGGGCATGGCCAATGTAGCAGCCAAAGTCGCCTCGACCGGCAACCAGAACATCCTTTTGACCGAACGTGGCGTCTCCTTCGGCTACAACACCCTCGTGGCCGACATGCGCTCCCTGCCCATCATGGCGCGCACCGGCTATCCTGTGATCATGGACGCCACCCACTCGGTCCAGCAACCGGGCGGGATGGGTGACAGCACCGGCGGCCAACGCGAATTCGCCCCGGTGATGGCGCGTTGCGCGGTGGCGTTGGGCATTGCGGGCGTGTTCATCGAAACCCATCAGGACCCCGACCACGCCCCTTCCGACGGTCCGAACATGGTTTTCCTGAAAGATATGAAGGCGCTGATCGAAAGCCTGATGACGTTTGACCGGCTGGCCAAGGCTGATCCGATCAGGGTTTGAACGCCGACAGCCTTCGCTCAAAGGCCACCCCGACGCATCGAGATGACCGCGCTTCCCTAAAGTCGGCTTGCAGACCTCAAAGAGCAAGGATCAGCGCGGCTGAACCCGACGCCGACCGGAAACGCCACCGATCAAGGCTTCATCGCCTGAATGCGTGCAACATTCACCGGTTGCGCCACGATACGTGCCGCCGCGACCATGTCGTCCACCAAAAACTGGCATTCGGTCTTTCCCGACGCCAACAATTCGCGAAATCCCCGCACGCGCGACAGGGTCCAAAGCATAGCTGCAAGGACTGAAGGGGGAGAGCGCTCAAATACCCTTTAACCTTGCGGATAGATCAAATATCCCAAACCCCGGATCAGACCAAAGCACGCTTGAACGCCTTGCGCCAGCACCATGGCCTCTGTCCACGACGCACCACCGCCGCGCGTCTCGCCCGCAACCGAGACACTTTCGAACGCGACGCAGACCGGAGCGTGGCACCGCAACCACAGCGGCATGTCGGCTTCCAGCTTCGCAGGCAAACCGGCGCCGCTGAACAGGTCCACCCAACGCGCCGCGCCCAGAAGTGTCTTTTGCCCACCGGCACCGATCATCGCCTTCAGCTTGCCATTGTCGTCCAGTCTAGCCTGAACGAAGGGCATACCGAATGCACAGCGGTCGACACCAACGGCCTGCGAAAGTCGCTCCGGCCGGAAGGTATTGAACATGAACAGCACAGTCTTTGCGGCGTTGCGTTTGAGGTTGGGCAGCAAATCCGTCGTCTGATGATCAAGACAGGTCACAATCACCAGATCGTAGGGCGCGTCCTCGTCCAACACCTCGCAAATCTGGACCTGCGCACGATTGCCGTTCACGTCGATGATGGCCTGATCACGTTGCAATTGCGCCAGCCTGACCGATCCGGGACGCGCGATGACGGTCACATCATGATGCCCGACGCGGGACAGCTGAAAGGCAAAGGTGCTGCCAATCTTTCCGGTGCCCAATATGGCGATCCGTAGCGAGGGATTTGCTGAGGTGGCTGACATGTACGACCCTGACATGGTTTGAGCATCACAGAAGCCCCGTCACCTTATAGCTGTGACTTTTCCGTTCGGATTTCAGCGTAGCTTCAATCAATAGGTAGCCCTGTGACGACCTCCGTCAAAAGAAGCCTGCAAAAGAAGCCTGATTGTCCGCATTTCAGCCCGACGCCGTCTTACGCTGCCTGCCCCGCCGCCCATCCCGACGACCACGCCCATTGGAAGTTATACCCACCAAGCCAGCCGGTCACATCGACCACCTCGCCGATGAAATACAACCCCGGCACGCCTTTTGTCTCCATCGTCCGGGCATCCAGCGCGTCGGTGTCAACGCCGCCGAGGGTGACTTCTGCCGTCCGGTACCCTTCGGAGCCTACCGGGGTCAGCGCCCACTCCTGTAAAAACCGGGCGATCCGCTCCAGTTCCGCCCCCGACAGCGTCGCGAGCATCGCTTCCTGCCGACCCAGCTGCTCTGCCAGAACCCGCGCCAACCGTTCGGGCAGCAGGGCGGTCAAGGCGGTCCGCAGGCCCTGCCGCCCGCTCACCGCTTTGGCCTGCCGCAAAGCCGCAGCCACATCCAGCCCCGGACACAGGTCCAGCCGCACCCTCTGCCCCTCACGCCAATAGCTGGAGACCTGCAAAACCGCAGGCCCCGACAAGCCCCGATGCGTGAACAACGCCGCCTCGTCAAACCCCGGCCCCTGCTCTGCCCGCATCTGAACGGGCAGCGCAACGCCAGCCAACGGTGCCATCCAGGCCAATTCCTGCTCGGCAAAGGTCAGTGGCACCAAAGCAGGTCTGGTTTCGACCAAAGGCAGCCCGAAGCTTTCAGCGATCCGGTATCCGTAGCCAGTCGCCCCCATCTTGGGGATCGACTTGCCGCCTGTAGCCACAATCACCTTGCCCGCTTCAACCGGCCCGCGTTCGGTCTTGACGACAAAGCCAGCGCCCGACCGCTGCACCTCGCCCAACGCGCAATCCAGCCACAGCGCCACCCCTGCCCGGCCCATATCAGCCAGCAGCATCGCGACAATCTCTTTGGCAGAACCGTCGCAAAACAATTGCCCCAACGTCTTTTCGTGCCATGAAATCCCTGCCGCATCGACCCGGGCCACGAAATCCAGCGCGGTGAAGCGTTTCAGGGCGGACAGGGCAAACCGCGGATTCTTTGATAAAAACCGCTCCACCCCAAACCCGAGGTTGGTGAAATTGCACCTGCCCCCGCCAGAGATCCGGATTTTCTCGCCCGCAGCCTTGGCATGGTCGATGACCAAAACCCGCCGACCGCGCCGCCCGGCTTCGATCGCGGCCATCATGCCTGCCGCACCCGCCCCAAGGATCACCACATCATATCGTTCCATATGACCCTGTTAGCTGTCTGTCCTGCGGCATTCAACGTCCAGATTTTTGCGACAATTTCGGCCATCCCCCCCTTGCAGCCCTCCGGTCCCTTCGCTAGAACGCGGCACAGTTGGGGCGTCGCCAAGCGGTAAGGCATCGGTTTTTGGTACCGACATACCTAGGTTCGAATCCTAGCGCCCCAGCCAACGTTCCGGATGAAAGCACGATTTCTTCTGCTTGAAGTCGATTACCCTGTTGGTGGATACCGGTTTGCCTGCCAGTTGCCCCAACGGCTGCCCCATCTGGGTTGCCAGAGCGTGGCGACGGTGATGACTGGCTCTGGCGTTGCGGGCTATGCCATGCAGCAGTTTGAAGTGACCCGTCCATTCCATCTGATCCAAATGTCAGCCGTGAACTCTGCCAAAGGACATTCAGATCATTGTTGTCGAGGGTGACGCTGGAGGTGACGTTTCCACTTCATGGCAGCCGATACCACGGGTCTATAACAGGTCGAAATTGACCCCATTCGCAACAAACTCTCGATCATCGTCATGGTTGTCCGCCCTTGACCCGATATCAAGATGTTCGGGGTTTAGTCCTGTAACACCGGATGCTCAGGTACCTCCTACCTAGGCTCAGGACCCATTGATTTCGTCCAGGTTTCGTGATTCAGGCTCCGCAAGTAGACCTGAGACATGAGCAATTTGTTCTTTCTGACCGAAGCGCAAATGGACCGGCTTCGGCCGTTTTTCCCCAAGAGCCATGGGCGTCCAAGGGTGGATGACCGTCGAGTTCTGAGCGGCATAATCTTTATCAATCGCAATGGGTTGCGCTGGTGCGATGCGCCGCGCGAGTATGGCCCGGCGAAGACGCTCTATAACCGCTGGAAGCGGTGGAGTGGAATGGGGGTCTTTGCCCGGATCATGGAGGGCCTCGCGTCCGAGGCAGCCGAGCCGAAGACCGTCATGATCGACGCGACCTATCTGAAAGCGCATCGCACGGCTTCAAGCCTGCCGGTAAAAAAGGGGGGCGCGGAAGGGCCATCGGGCGCAAAAAGGCGGCATGAGCACCAAGCTTCACGCCATCGCCGATGCCAACGGGCGGTCGCTGAAGGTCTTCAT
>JBBRLL010000085.1:0-10138 GCA_038231395.1 Rhodobacterales bacterium | reverse complement strand
ATCGCGGTGTTCCATCGCCAACCGTACCGCACGCTCGCGGAACTCGGGTGAATACGACTTCGAGGTCTGCTTCTTTTGTGTCTGTTCCATAACGGGCAATTCTCCGAAAGTTTTGCCCTCCGGTAAACCCGGGGCGGTTCAGTTCGACATCATCGAACACCTGCCGCAAGAGGCGCAGGAAGGCAGAGACCACGGCGGCGTCGATGCCTTGGTCAACAATGGCGGCACCTGCTTCATGTCCGACTTTCCGAACATTCCGGCGAACGAACTGGACCGCCAGATGGCACTCAATTTCTCGGGGGCCTTCCATTGCTGTCAGGCAGCGATCCCATTGATGGCGGGGCGCCCGGGCGTCCGCAAGATTGTCAACATCAGCTCCAACGGAGCCTACAATTTCGACGTTTTCGACCCGCCGCACTCCCGCGCTTCCAAGGCGGCGCTGGATACCCTGACCAAGGATTTGGCGCGTCGCTATGCGCGTGACAAGATCGCGGTGAACTCGGTAGCCCCCGCCATGACCGAAACCCCTCTGTTCAAGGTGCTGACCGAGGACGTGCTGGCCCGCGCCATCGCCGCCATGCCGCATGGCCATGCGATGCAACCGTCCGAGATCGCGGCTTGGGTCGGGTTTCTGATATCGTCGGCCGGGGATATCTGTAGCGGCAATGTCATCATCCTCAATCAGGGCCGCGACGTCAGGTGAACCACTCGGGTGCCTTGCGCAAGGTGGGCCATTGCTGGGGGCTGTGGCCGAAGATTACCAAGGCGCCTCTGTCACGGGCCAGCCGCATCAACCTGTCCCCGTGATGCACCGCCAGGGGCACGTCCCATGACCCGGCGAAGCCCTCGTCGATCTCCGCCGCCCGGCTGATCGCATCCGAGGTGAGCAGGATCCAGCCGCTTTGCGGCAGGTTCACCATGAAGGCCAACTGTCCCGGCGCGTGGCCCGGACACAGCAGCACCTCGAACCCAGGCGTGAGAGAGATGTCCTGCGTGACAAGATGATAGTCACGCGCCGGCCACTCCATCGCTTGCTTGCCCGACCAGTACAGCGGGCGCGGCAGAGCGCGTTCGGCTGCGCCAATCAGGATCGGCACGCCGGGAAAGCCATCCATGTGGCCTACGTGATCAATGTGAGTGTGGCTCTGGATCATCAGGGTGACGTCGGACTTGGACAGCCCCAGTTTGGCAAGTTGGCCGTCGGGCGCATTTTCCGGCGTAATCGACAGCACGCGGCCAAAGCTGCCAAGCCCATCCTCCTCCGTCGCGGCCTGCGCGTCCTGTGCATATTTCGCCGGAAAGCCGGTGTCGATCAGCACAACCTCGTCCGCGTCCGTCTGCAAGGCAAAGCCGCAGATGCCGATCGTGCGCGGGCCGAAGTGGACCTTGAACAACCCATAATCCAGAACCGCCAGCCGAAGGGGTTTCCCCTTCAGCGCAATCTGATCCATCATGCCGGTGCCCCCCGAAGCCAGATGAAGCGGAGCACCCGGTTGAAAGTCAAGATACACACCTTGTTTGAATACCTGCTGGAAACCACCGAAGCCGCGCCCGAGGCCATCGTGGGATTTTCCCTGTCGGCCTCGCCCCGGCTGAGCGACTATCTGGCGGACTTAGACCCCGACCAGTCGTTGGACTGGAACGGACGCGACTTTCGCGGTCTGCCCGAGGTGCGGAGACATGTGCTGGCGCAGGCGGGGTTGACCGGCATCTGCACGCCCGCCGATGTGCTGATCACCGCCGGAGCGGCCGAGGCGAATTACCTCGCGATCCTGCAACTTCTGCAACCCGGAGAGCGGATGGTCATCGAAGCCCCCGGCTGGCCGCAGGCCGAGGTGCTGGCCAAGGCCAAGGGGGCCGAAATTGTCAAAGTCGCGCGGGATGAGGCGCAGGGCTGGCGCTTGCCCTTGGACCGGCTGGCGACGGCGGTGACCCCCGGCACGCGGATGATCTTTCTGACCAATCCCAACAACCCGACCGGCGATCTTCTGAGTGCCGCCGAAGTGGCAGAGGTGGTCGCCATCGCGGACCGGGTCGGTGCATGGCTTTTGATTGACGAGGTCTATGCGGGCCTTGAATGGGATGGGTCCCGTGCGCCCTCGGTCGCCGGGCTTTACGAACGCGGCATCACCACCGGATCGGTCAGCAAGGCCCTGGGTTTGCAAGGGCTGCGCACCGGCTGGATGATCTGCCGCGACGCGGGCCTGATGCGCGACGCCCTGATCCTGCGCGAAAACTCCAGTGAAATCATGAACATCATGGGCGAGGTGATCGCCGAGGTCGCATTGCGGCCAAGTCGCTACGCCGCAGCTCTTGACCGCGCCCGGCAGGAAGGGGCCGCCAATCTGGCGCATATGAACCAATGGGTCGCCTCGCAGGACCGGCTTAGCTGGGTGCCGCCCAAGGCCGGCCTGATCGGCCTTGGGCGCTTGGCGCGGGGCATGGACAGCGAGGCCTTTGCGCGTTTTCTGCTGGCCCCGCCCTATCGTACCTTTTTGATGCCCGGCAGCGCCTACGATCTTCCGGGTCACATCCGGCTGGGCGTCGGCGGCGGTGCGGCCGTCCGGCTTGACGAGGGTCTGAACCGTCTGGCCCGGGCCCTGCAGAACTGGCACCCCAGCGCCTGATAGTCGTATGGGTCGTGCTGGGGACGTAAACTTCCGGACTTCGGTCCTTTGGGCTGTGAGGCGCATTATACAAACGCGCCTTTACCTAAGGCACGGTGCTATAAGCATCCGTTCAGCGATGACGATTTGGGCTCTTGCGAGCTCCAGGCAAAATTTGGCGGTCTGAGGTGATTGAAACGCGATCCTGAACGAAAACGATACTCTCAAATATCGCCACATAAATACGGATGGGCCACACACGCGAATTCAGCGGATCAGGCCAACCGCTTGCAGGACAGACTGCGGCGCAGGCTTGCGCCAGATGCGCTGGTAACTTTCCACTACATTGCTCCGTGTCACTGCAATACCCGGCAAGGCGATCCATGCCGGGGTTGGTCGGCCCAGGAGAGTCAAGATCGTGGTTTGCGCTGCGGCGACCCCCTGCAAATAGGGCTGTTGAGCTGCGACGATGGCAAAAGGCGTGCCCTGCGCCAGGCCGATGGCAACTTCCTCGCCAAGATCGACGGTGGCGATGGGAATTTGCCTCGGCATGCCCCGCAGGATCTCGGCGGCCTTCAGCGCAGGCGTGTCCCAGACCACAAAAAGCCCTGCCAGATTGGGATGTGCCGTCAGCATCACCTCGGTGCGGCGGGCGGACTCGTCGATCCGGCCGAAGGCGTCTTGCCTGATGCTCACGTCGGGGCGATGGGCCCGCATCCATTTCGTGAAGGCCAGCTCTCGCTCGTTGGTTGCAAAGAAATCCGCAGCATAACCCAACAGCCCCACTTCGGCGCCCTGCGGCAGATACGGCGACAGACCCTCCGCCGCAATCTTGCCAAGGCCGAAATTGTCTGCGGAGACCAATGTCCCGTAATGCTTTCCCGGCAGCAATCCCGTGGGCACATTGTCCAACAGCACCAGCTTGATGCCTGCATCAGTTAGGCGAGCATGGGCGAAGGCCACTTCTTCATTGGCCACCGGTAACGAGATCACGGCATCCGGCTTTAGCGACAGAAGCCTGTCCAGCGCCTCAACCTGTGCGAATGGCGAGAAAGCGCAGTCGATGACATGGGTAACAGCCGTTCCGCAATCACCTAATCTTCCCATCATTCCGGACAGTTGCTGGCTTGCCCAGTCGCTGTCGAGCGTGTGCATCACGACGGCGACGCGAAAGCTGCGCGCCTTCGCCGCTGCGCGGTCCTCCGGCAGCAGGGTCACGCGTTCAGGCGGGGCGGCACGCTCGCCATGGGGGCCAAGGCCGGAGATGGTCATGGTACACCTCGTCTGGGGGGCGGTACAGGGACAGGCGGTGACGGGGTGGATTCAAGGCCAGCGCGGAATGCCACAAAGCCTGGATGCAGCAGAGGGCTGCCCTGCATGACCCATTCTTTGAGGAAAGTCGGGGCAAAGAGAAGCTCGGCCCCCACCCGCGCCGCGCCGACCAGCCCGGCAGACGAGCCCATCTGACTGCGGATGATCCGCAAATCCCGGGTGACCAGCGGATGGCCCGCGCCATAGACCGCTTCGCGCACTGCGGCGAGGATGATGTCGTTGGTCTGCACGATCGAACCGGACAGGACGATCACCTCGGGGTTGAGTGTATTGGTCAGTGTCGCCACGACCTGACCGATCAGACGGCCCGACGTGGTAAGGATCTCGGCACCAGCCTCGTCGCCCATCTGGGCCGCTTGGGCAACGTCGATTGCCGTGATCTCTCCGCCCCGGTGCAGTTGATCGGCAAGGACGGGGCTGCGCCCCGACTCCGCCGCCAATCGCCCCTCGCGCAGGATCATGTCTGAGCCGGCCAAGGCGTCCAGCGTGCCGGTGCGGTCGCCAGAATTCACCGGGATCGCCCCGATCAGCCCGGTGGCCCCCAGTGCGCCGCGATACAGCCGCCCCTCCGAGACGATCCCCGCCCCAATCCGGCGCCCGACCTTGACGAATAGCATCGAGGACAATCCTTTTGCAGCCCCGGCATGAAGCTCGCCCATCGTCATCATATCGACAGAGGATCTCATCCAGATCGGCACGCCAAAGCTGCGGGTCAGCATCTCGACCAGGGGAAAGCCCTCCCATGCGGGCAGCGCCGGGGGCGTTTTGGTCAAGAAGTCACCCTCGGTGCCGGGTACGGTGCCGGGCACAGACAGCGAGATGCCCCAAAGTCCGGCGGGAGAGGTCTGACGTTCCAGCGACCAGCGCAGCAGCGTCGTCAACCGTTCAGCCAGTGCCTGCGGCGGGGCGGTCAGTTCGAATTCCTCGTGGTGTTCGGTCAAAAGGTTGCCGGCCAGATCGGCCACGCCTACGCCTAGGGCGGTCTGGTCAAGCGTGGCGACCAAAAGCCGGCCCCGCCGCGCAACCAGCCGTACAAGGCGCGGCGCCCGCCCCCCTGTGGCGAGGCCGGTCTCGCTTTCGTCGATCAGGCCCAGATCGGCCAGCATCGTCAAACGGTCCGCCACGACGGCACGGCCAAGCTCACTTTTCCGCTCCAGCTCCTGGCGGGTCGTCGGGTCATCGGCGCGAATCAGGTTCAGAAGTTCGACCAGTGAGGGAGCCGCAGTTTCGGCCACCCGAGGTCGACCTTTGCCACGCGAGGCGGCGGTCGTCTCTGTCAATCCTTGCTGCATCGCCCCTCCGATCCTCTCTTTTTCTTATGTAATTCGCGGACTTCGCCTGATCAAGCGAATACTTTTGCGATTAATATGCAAAAGATTGCACTCTTATGCTGTAAATATATTGACCCAGCATGATTCCGGCCTTAAGCATCCATCCAACGACTTGAGGAGGTCGACGCGCCAAGGGTTCAAAAGGCCCAAGGCGTTCAGGGAGGGGAACATGACGGACTGGAAGCTGGCGTATCACGCCAATTGTTGGGGGCCGCTCGGGGGCGATGCCGTGGGGGTCACCTCGATCACCCAGTTGGCCTATCGCACCTTCGGTCAGATGGACCGGGCGTTTACCGAGATTGCGGCAGCGGGCTATCAAGGGGTAGAGGTCTTTGACGGCAATCTGCTGGACCATTCCGCCGCCGAGTTCCGCGCCCTTTTGGAAAATTCGGGCCTGCAACTGGTGGCAGCTTACTCTGGCGGCAATTTCATCTTCGATGACATTCTGCCCGAAGAGCTGGCCCGCGTGACCCGTGCTGCCGACAGGGCTGCCGAACTCGGCGCGCCGCATCTTGTGGTGGGTGGTGGGGCCAAGCGCTTCGATGGCACCCGTGAGGCGGACTATCACAAGCTGGCCGCAGCCCTGGACCGCGTGAAGGATCTGGCAATGGCGCGGGGCTTGCGGGCCCACTACCATCCGCACTTGTCAACCATCGTCGAAGGCCCGGACAGCGTGGCCAAAATCTTCGACCTGACCACCATCGACTTCGTCCCCGACACTGCACATCTTGCGGCAGCCGGCGGTGACCCTGCGCAACTGATCCGCGACCATGCGGCCCGGATTTCCTACGTCCATCTCAAGGGTTTCCAGCGGGAGCCCTTTGCCTTCACGCCGCTGGATCGCGGCGATGTGCCGACCCTGCCCATCCTGCAAGCCCTGCGCGATGTGGGCTATGATGGCTGGGTCTGCGCCGAACTCGATGCCTGGGCCGACCCTGCCGAAGGGGCGAGGCTCAGCATGGACTACCTCAAGACCCACTGACCTTATCCGGGGCAAGCCCCGATCTTCTGGGAGGAAGAATCATGATCACAAGACGCAGCCTTTTGGGCGGCGCGGCCTTGCTTGCGCTGATGACCGCGATGCGCCCGGCCTATGCCGGCCCGGACGAGGCTTTGGCCAAGCTGGTCGAAAGCGTTCTGTCCAAAGGCCCGAACGGCGAGGACCCGTCGCCGGCTTCTTCCGTCACGCTGACGGACGACGAACTGGCCAAGATCAAGGCGATGAACGCAACCGCCGCCATCGTCATGCACTACGGCGGAAACGACTGGAGTCGGGCGCAGATCAACGGCTTGCAGACCCAGTTCGACCTGATGGGGATCAAAGTGATCGCCGTCACGGATGCGGGTTTCAAGCCTGAAAAGCAGGTCTCGGACATCGAGACGATCATGGCGCAAAAGCCCAGCATCATGATTTCAATCCCGACCGATCCGACCGCGACTGCCGCCGCCTACAAGGCCGTCGCTGATGCCGGGGTGAAGATCGTCTTCATGGACAACGTGGCTGCAGGGCTGACGGCGGGCAAGGATTACGTCTCGGTCGTCTCGGCTGACAACTACGGAAATGGCGTGGCCGCGGCGCATCTGATGGCCAAAGCATTGAACAGCAAGGGCAATATCGGTCTGGTCTTCCACGCCGCCGATTTCTTCGTGACCAAGCAGCGTTACACCGCCTTCAAGACCACGATCACCACCGACTACCCCGATATCAAGATTGTGGACGAACAGGGCATCGGCGGCCCAGACTTCTCGGGCGATGCTGAGAAGGCTGCTGGCGCCATGCTGACCTCTCATCCTGAGATTCAGGGCATTTGGGCGGTTTGGGACGTGCCTGCGGAGGGCGTAATTTCTGCCGCCCGCAACGCCGGCCGCGATGATCTCATCATCACTACCTGCGATCTGGGCGAGAATGTTGCGATTTCCATGGCGCAGAACGGCTTCGTGAAGGGGCTTGGCGCACAGCGCCCCTATGACGCCGGCGTTGTAGAGGCGAAGCTGGCGGGATACGGTCTGTTGGGCAAAGCGGCCCCTGCGTTTGTGGCGCTGCCTGCGCTGCCGGTGGCTCATGCCAACCTGCTGGACGCGTGGAAGCAGGTCTATTCGACCGAAGCGACCGAGAACGTCAAATCCTCGATGGTCAACTGACCCCACAGCGCGGGCGATCCAATAGCCGCCCGCGCATCTTACGGCCTTAGTTGCCACGCGGCGCAGGCGTATTCCTTTCAGGAGAGAGATGATGACCAAAGTGATGAACGTCGCCATGATCGGCGGCGGCTTCATGGGCAAGGCCCATGCGATGGCCTATGCCGCGATGCCGATGTTCTTCTGGCCCGCGCCCGCCATCCCGCACCGCAAGGTCGTGGTTGATGTGACCGACGGCGCTGCCGAGACCGCCCGCCAACGCTTTGGCTTTGACGAAGCCTCGTCCGATTGGCGCGCTGTGGTGGCCCGCCCCGATATCGACGTGGTGGACATCTGCACCCCCAACAACGTCCATGCCGAGATTGCCATTGCTGCGGCTGCCGCCGGCAAGCACATCATCTGTGAAAAACCGCTTGCCCGCACAGTGGAAGAAGCCCGCGCCATGGCCGCTGCAGTGAAAAAGGCCGGTGTGATCCACATGGTCGCCTTCAACTACCGGCGCACTCCGGCCGTGGCTTTAGCCAAGAAATTCATCGACGAAGGCCGCATTGGGCGCGTCCTCAACTTTCGCGGCACCTACCTGCAAGACTGGTCGGCGGATGAAAATGGCCCGCTGTCTTGGCGCTTTCAGAAAAAAATCGCGGGGTCCGGCACGGTGGGCGATATCGCGACCCATGTGGTCGATCTGGCGCATTACCTCGCGGGCCCCATCGAAGCCGTCAACGCCCTGACCCGCACCTATGTCAAGACCCGCCCCTTGCAACAGGGCGGCATGGACAAACTCGGGGCCTCCGAAAAATCTGCCGGTGCCGAACGGGCAGAGGTTGATGTGGATGACGAAGTCGTCTCGATGCTGAAGTTCGAAAGCGGCGCCATCGGCTCGCTGGAGGCCACGCGCAACGCTTGGGGCCGCAACAACTTCATCACGCTGGAGATTCACGGCACCAAAGGCTCGATCGTGTTCAACTATGAGCGCCGGGATGAGTTGCAGGTGATGTTCGCCGATGATCCCGCTGATGCACGCGGCTTCCGCACCATCTACACCGGCCCGGCCCATCCCTATGGCCAAGCCCTGTGGCCGATCCCCGGCCTTGGCATCGGCTATTCCGAGACGAAGATCGTCGAATGCCACGACTTCTTCAGCGCCATCGCTACGGGCAAGCAGCCCAGCCCCAATTTCGACGATGGGTTGGCTTGCGAACTGGTCGCCGACGCCCTGCTGCGATCCGGCGAAACCGGATTGTGGGAGGTCGTGGGCAAATGACATCCGCCGTCGTCATGAAGGGTATTTCCAAGGCCTTTGGCGGTGTCAAAGCTTTGGACAACGTGGATTTCGAGGTTTTTCCCGGTGAAGTTCATGCCCTTCTGGGCGGCAACGGGGCCGGGAAATCCACCATCCTCAAAGTTCTGAATGGGGTCCACAAGCCCGATACCGGAACGATAACGGTCGCGGGCACGCCCCTTACCATCCACACGCCGGAAGCCTCTCGCGCTGCCGGGATTGCTATGAACTTTCAGGAGATGAGCCTCATCCCCACGTTGACGGTGGCGCAGAACATCTTCCTAACCCGCGAAGCCCGCACACCGCGCGGCTATATCGACGACCCCGCCTGCGAGGCAAAAGCCGCCGAAATCTTCGCCACGCTGGAGGTGAAGGTCGACCCCAAGGCCATTGTCGCCACTCTAGGCGCCGGGCAAAAGCAACTGACAGAGATTGCCAAGGCGATCAGCCAGACCTCCAAAGTGCTGATCCTTGACGAACCCTCCACCGCCCTTGCCGTGTCCGACGTCGAACGTCTGTTCACCTTCCTGCGCAAGCTGAAGGCGCAAGGAGTGGCGATCATCTACGTGTCGCACCGCATGGACGAAATCGCCCGCATCGCCGACCGCGCCACGATTTTGCGGGACGGCAAACATGTGATCACCGCGCCTATGGCCGATCTGCCCATCGACGTGATGATCGAACATATCGTCGGCAAGCGCTCCAAAGGCCTGTCTGACGTTCACCGGGGGGATGCAGCCCGCGGTGAAGTTTTGTTGGAGGTGCGCAACCTCACCGGCCCGCACAATCCCGACAACGTCACTTTCACCCTGCATCGGGGTGAGGTTCTGGGTCTGGCGGGGCTATTGGGGTCTGGTCGTTCGGCCCTGGCCCGCGTGATCGCCGGGGTCGAACCCGCCGTGTCAGGCGAAATTCGCATCAAGGGCCAGTCCATCGCCATCCGCAAACCTTCCGACGCCATCAATGCGGGCGTGGCTTTGGTGCCAGAGGCGCGGGCGACCCAAGGCATCATTCCCGCTCATTCAGTGGCCACCAACATGGTGCTGGCAGTATTGGACCGTATTTCCGAAAAGGGTGTGGTGGACCGCGCCAAGGCGCAGATGATCACCGATGGCATGATCCAGCGGCTTTCCATCAAGACCGCCAGCCGGGACCATGCGGTTTCCACCCTCTCAGGAGGAAATCAGCAAAAGGTGGTGATCGGCAAATGGCTCGCCACCGACCCGGACATTCTGGTGCTGGATGAACCCACCGCAGGCATCGACATTGGCTCCAAGTCCGAAATCATCCGGCTGGTCCGCGACCTTGCCGCCCAAGGCAAGGGCATCGTAATGATCTCCTCCGAACTGTCCGAACTGCTGACCGCCTGCGACCGCATCCTGGTGATGGCCGACGGCCGTGCGCATCAGATGATCGACCGCACCACGCTGGACGACCCAACCGAACCT
>JBBRLL010000084.1:0-10175 GCA_038231395.1 Rhodobacterales bacterium | reverse complement strand
CCGCGCCAGATCGGCGGCGGGCAAGGTTTGGTCGGGCGATTGCACGACGGCGGTTTCCTGTTCTGGCCTTTGGCGGGCGGGCTGGCCGCGCAAAACCGGAAAGTTGACAATATCCAGCCGCGTTGCGCCCAGCCGTTTGTATATCCGCCATTTCTTTGACAGCGTCTCGAAAACGCCGCTGTGCCGCCCGACCGTTTCGGTATTGCCCAGCATCATCGCACCCCCCGGTTCAAGGGCGAAATGAAAGAGCGCGATGATCCCCTGCTGCGCGTCGGGTTCCAAATAGATTAGCAGATTGCGGCAGGTCACCAGATCAAGATGCGAAAACGGCGGGTCACTTAGCAGGTTTTGCGGGGCAAAAACCACGGTGGCGCGCAGGTCTTTCTTCACCCGGTAAGTCGCTTCGGCGGCCTCAAAAAACCGGCGTTTGCGGGTGGCATCAAGGCCGGTGACGGCAGCCGCCGGATAGATACCGTCGCGCGCGATTTGCAGGTTGTCTTCGCGCGCGTCGGTGGCAAAAATCTTGACGTCGAACGCTTTGCCCGCCAGCGTCGCCTGCTCGGCAATCAGCATGGCCACAGTATAAGCTTCTTCCCCGGTCGAACAGCCCGGCACCCAAACGCGGATGGCCGATCCGGTTTCACGCGACGTGACCAGCGGGGTGATCACCAGATCGCACAATGTTTTCCATGCATCCGCATCGCGGAAGAAACTGGTGACATTGATCAACAAATCCTTGACCAGAGTGGCTGCTTCGGTGGGATCATTGCGCAAATCGGTCAGATAGGCGTCCAGCGAAACGATATTATACAAACTCAGGCGGCGCTGAATACGCCGCTGCAAGGTGCTGCGCCGGTAAGTGTTGAAGTTATGGCCGGTGCGAGTGCGCACCACTGTCAGGACCTGATCAATCAGGTGCTGCGAACTGGTTTCCGACGTCTCGCCACCTTTGGGCTCAGCAATATATTCGTTGCGGAAATACTGCCCCAGAATGGCGGGCATCGCTTCAGGGGCAAGCACATGGTCAGCCATTCCTGCGGCAATCGCACTGCGCGGCATGCCGTCGAATTTTGCGGTCTCCGGGTCCTGCACCAATATCAACCCGCCGGCCGCGCGCACCTCTTTCAGCCCGTCGGTGCCGTTGCTGCCGGTTCCTGACAACACCACGGCGATGACCCGTTCCCCCTGATCAGCGGCAAGCGAGCGGAACAATACATCAACCGGGTGCCGGTGCCCGCGCTTTTCCGCAGGCTTTATCAGGTGCAGAACGCCCGCCGTCACCGTCAAATCCCGGTCGGGGGCGATGACGTAGACATGGTTGGGCAGGATCTGCATCTGATCTTCGACCTGCACCACGGGCATTGTTGTATGGGCTGCCAGCACCGTTGCCATGTGGCTTTCGCGCGTAGGATCAAGGTGCAGCACCAGAACAAAGGCCGCCCCGCTGTCGTGCGGCATCGCATCAAAGAATTTGCTGAACGCCTCGATCCCACCGGCCGATGCGCCCATGCCCACAACCAGACAGTGATGATCACCCGTCGACTGGGAATGCGGCACGCTGTTCGCAGTCTCTTTGGCAGGTTCGTCCTTAGCGGTCATCTGTCGAAGCCAAGGCTTCACCAGCGACGGGGCCCAAAATTGGGCGTTGCTCCGCTGCAAACCCGTAACTGGCATAGCAGCTACCCCCATGTCGTGGCATGATGTGACGCTGATTGCAACGATTATGGTTTTGTTGTCGGCTTGGCCTAAGCGGTGGCTGATCGTTGGCATTTGCCTATCAACAGCGTGATCGCGGCCATTTTTGACCATCGCCTTGGGGATCATTTCGACCACAGGTTCGGTTTGGCGGAGACTTTCGTTCCAGAATGTTTGTAGCAAGCACGGATGACAGGGCAGACCTGCTGCATTGCGGCATCAGCAACCCCGCGCCATAGCAGCGTAGGCCCCGATACCGCTTACCTGACACGGCGCAAGAAGCTTTCAGTGCGCTTGTCCTGCGGCGCGTCAAAAATTTGCGCAGGCGGTCCCTGTTCAACAATGCGCCCGCCGTCCATGAAGATCACCCGGTCCGCAATCTCGCGCGCAAACTGCATCTCATGCGTGACGATCAGCATTGTCTGCCGCCGAGAGGCCAACTGGCGCATCAGGTCCAGCACCTCGCCGACCCATTCAGGGTCAAGCGACGATGTCGGCTCGTCAAACAACATCAGGCTTGCGTCCAGCGCCATCGCGCGGCCAATGCCGATGCGCTGTTGTTGGCCGCCCGACAGGGCCGCCGGATAGGCCGAGGCTTTGTCCACCAACCCGATCTCACGCAGGATTGCATCCGCCCGCGCATTGGCGTCCGCACGGGGTTTGCGCTGGACGGTAATTAACGCTTCGGTGATGTTTTCGCGCGCGGTCTTGTTGGCAAAGAGCGAGTAGTTCTGGAACACAAACGCGGTGCGGCGGCGCAGTGCCAGGATGTCAGCGGGCCGCGCCGTGGCCGCATCAACCGTCAGATCGCCGATCCGGATCACGCCGCCATCGGGGCGGTCGAGATAGTTTAAGCACCGCAGCAACGTCGACTTTCCTGTGCCGGACGGGCCAATGATCGCCACCCGCTCACCTGCCGATATGTCGAGGTCGATAGCATTCAGCACCGTATTTGTGCCGTAGCGTTTGGTCAGTCTGCGGATGCTGATCATCGGGTCAGCGCCTTGTTCAGACGACGCTCAAGGCGCTTTTGCAGAAAGGACAGCATCTCGACGATCGCCCAGTAAAGCACGGCCACGACAAGAAACGCCTCGAAATACAAAAAGCTGCCGGCGGCTTCCTTTTGCGTGGCGCCCATCATTTCGGTCACGCCAAGTGTAAACGCCAGCGATGTGCTTTTAATCATGTCGATAAAGTAATTGACCAGTGTCGGGGCGGCGACGCGCGCCGCCTGCGGCAGGATGATGCGGCGCATCGACTGGGTTTGCGTCATGCCGACGGCCTGTGCTGCCTCCCACTGGCTGCGGTCGACGCCCAAAATCGCGGCACGGATGCTTTCGGCCATATACGCCGAAAAATGCAGCGTCAGCCCGATGATCGCGGCCGTCACGCCGTTGATCCCCGCCAGAACCGGCAGGATCTGCGGCAGGCCGTAGTAGAACAAAAACAACTGCACCAGCAGCGGCGTTCCGCGAAAAAAACTGATGAACAACTGCACGAACAGGTCCAGCACCGGCACGCGCACCACACGTTCCACCGCCATCAGGCTGGCCAGGATCAGTGCGCCCACCATCGCGGCCAGCGCCATGCCGATCGTCAGCGGCACATAGCCAAGGATAACGGGCACCAGACCCAGCATGTAGTCAAGGTCAAGCGCTCGCATGCTTCAGCCCGCAGGTGCTGTCACGTCAAGGCCGAGCCATTTCTCAGAGATCGCCCGCAAGGTGCCATCGGCTTTCATCTCGGTCAGTGCGGCGTCCAGCCGGTCGCGCAGCGCCTGACCCTCGGCATCGTTGCGGAACGGCAGAGCATTCTGGATCTCGCTGAACGGCGGGCCGGCAAGGGCCAGCGGCAGCGGGCTTTCCTTGATCACCTGCGCTGACGATACCCGGTCCATCACAAAGGCATCGACCCGGCCGAGTGCCGTATCTTGCTCGATATTGCTTTCGTAGGTCCGGATGTCGATCTCTTCGGCAAACGGCAGTTCGCGCAACAGCTGCTCGAAGTTTGACCCGAGGTTGACCGCGACAATGCGGCCCCGCAGGCTGTCGACCCCGGTGATCTCGGTCTCGTTGCCCAACTTCACCACCACCTGCGCGCCATCGTAAACATAGGGCTGGCTGAAGGCGAACTTCGCCGCACGGTCGGGCGTGATGGTGATCTGGTTGGCAATCGTATCGATACGCCCCGCTTCCAGCGCACCGATCAAACCGGAAAACGACATGGTGGAGAACTCCACCGTGTCGCCGGTTCGTTCGGCAAGGGCGTTCATCAGATCGACCTCAAAGCCCTGAAGCGTGTCCTGTTTCACAAAGGTGAAGGGAAAATACCCGCCCGACATGCCAACGCGGATGGTGTCTGCACCAGCGGGAAGGACGGTCACCGCCAGCAGTGCTGCAAGTGATATGGATTTCAGCATCGGATACTCCTGTGTCCCGCCCATCGGGGCATATGCCAAACGCGCGGACAACAGGTTGCGTTCCAGACTACGCACTGCAGGGCTTGGGATGAGAACATTGGCCGACAACGACCCATCAATTCAAAAGACTACGGACGCTGCGCGGCATCACAATGCTGATTGACCATGGCCCGGTTCGTATCGCGCAGGTTTCGCGGCCCCCTGACGTCTCAGACCTCTTTCGCATCGGCGATGGCATAGGGTAGCAGTTCGGTGACCGTCGGATGGATGCCGGTCATGGCGCGAATGTCGCGGTCGGTCAGGCCCTGATACAGCGCAGGCAACAGGAACTGCACCGCTTCGTCACCGTGAAATCCGATGATCGCGGCCCCCAGAAGGCAGCGGGATTCGGCGTCAAAGATGACTTTCATCATCCCGCGAGTCTCGCCGCTCTCAACAGCACGGCTGACCCGCGCCATTGCCCGGGTGCCCACCAGAACGCGGTGACCCGCGGCGCGTGCCTCGGCCTCGCTCATGCCGATCCGGCCAAGGGGCGGGTCGATGAACAGCGCATAGACCGGTTTGCGATCCCTGATCTTGCGGTCCTCGCCGTCCAGAAGGTTGCCCGCGACGATCTCGAAGTCATTGTAGGCGGTGTGTGTAAAGCCACCGCGGCCATTCGCGTCGCCCAGCACCCAGATATGCGGCTGCGCGCTGCGGCAGGTCTCGTCCACCGGGATGACGCCGCGCGTGTCGGCGACCAGCCCGGCCGCATCAAGCCCCAGATCCTCCGTATTCGGCCGCCGCCCGGTGGCGACCAGCAGATGGCTAGCTTTCAGGGCGACATCTAAGCCCGCAGCGGTGCGAAAGCGCGCGGTGATGCTTTGATCTGATGGTGCAAAAGACAGATCGGTGATCCCGACCTCGATCTGGATTCCCTCGCCGCTCAGTATCCCGTGGATCTCTGTGGCAATATCGGCATCCTCACGGCCAAGGAATGTGGGGGCGGCCTCAAGAATGGTCACGTCGGCACCGAAGCGGCGGAAAATCTGCGCGAATTCAAGGCCGATATAGCTACCGCCCAGGATGACAAGGTGCTCGGGCACGACGTCCATGTCCATGACGTCGGAATTGGTCAGATAAGGAACGGTCTCGATCCCCGGCACCGGCGGCACCGTGGCGCTGGCACCTACGTTGACAAATATCCGCGCCGCCTGCAGCTGTCGGTCGTCGACCGCTAACGTATGTGGCCCACTGAACCGCGCGTGTCCGCGGATCACAGTGATGCCGGCGGTGTTCTCCATCCAATGGGTGACGTTAGCCCGCGCGGCCTGAACGACGGCATCCTTGCGTGCGCGCACCCGGGCTGCGTCCACCGCCACCGGGCCAGTCACGATGCCGAACCGCGCGCCCTCGCGCGCCAACCACGCCGCGTGGGCCGACGCGACGAGTGTCTTGGTCGGCGTGCAACCGGTGTTGACGCAGGTGCCGCCCATCTGGTCGCGTTCGATCAACGCCACCCGTTCGCCGGACGCAGCCAACCGGGCCGCCATCGCAGGGCCGGCCTGACCGGCCCCGATCACAATGCTGTCGAATGTTTCACTCATGGGTTGTCCCTTCAAAGTGTCCCCCGCCTGCGATTACCGGCGCGAAATCAGCAGCGCGCGATCACAACATCCGGATGGCGTTCAGGGCATTGCGCGCGCCGATCGGAAGGATCATCGCCTTGCGCCTGCAAGGGCCCAATCAGATCAATTCCAGCAGTTTCCGCGCTGCCTCTTCCGACGACGCCGGGTTCTGGCCGGTGACCAGCTTGCCGTCAGTCACCACGAAAGATGCCCAGTCCGCGCCCTTTTCGTAAATGCCGCCGTTGGCTTTCAGCATGTCCTCGACAAGGAAGGGAACCACATCGGTCAGGCCAGCACCCTCTTCTTCGGTATTGGTGAACCCGGTCACCGTCTTGCCCGACACCAGTGGTTTGCCGTCTGCGCCTTTGGGGTGCTTGAACACCGCCGGGGCGTGGCAGACGGCGGCGATCGGTCTGTCGCTGCGTGCAAAGGTTTCGATCAGCTTGATGCTGTCGGCATCTTCGGCGAGGTCCCAAAGCGGGCCGTGACCGCCAGGGTAAAAGACTGCATCGAAACCGTCTGCTGAAACCGTTGACAGAGCGACCGTCTGTACCAGATCGCTTTGCGCCGCCGCGTCGCCCTTGAAGCGTTTTGTCGCCTCGGTCTGGGCGTCGGCCGCGTCGCTGGTGGGGTCGAGCGGCGGCTGGCCACCCTTGGGCGAGGCCAGCGTGACCTGCGCCCCTGCGTCCTTGAAGACGTAATAGGGCGCGGCAAATTCCTCAAGCCAGAAGCCGGTCTTCTTGCCAGTGTCGCCCAGTTTGTCGTGCGATGTGAGAACCATGAGAATTTTCATGTCTATGTTACCTTTCGATCTGTTTCTGTTTCAGGCGGTCAGCTTGACGACGCGTTTGCCAAAAGCTTCACCCTTCAGCAAACCAACGAAGGCCGCCGGGGCGCGTTCCAGGCCCACGATCATTTCCTCGCGGTACTGAACTTTTCCTGCCTTGATCCAGTCGCCCATCTGCTTGGCGAACTCTGGGTACAGGTGACCGAAGTCATCAAAGACGATAAAGCCGCGCAGGGTCATCCGCTTGCGCAGGATTATGCCAAGCAGCAGGTTCATCCGGTCCGGGCCGTCCGGCAGCGCGGTAGCATTGTATTGCGAGATCAGACCGCAAACGGGGATGCGAGCCTTGGGATTCAGCAGCGGCAGAACTGCGTCGAAAACAGCGCCGCCGACGTTTTCAAAGTAGATGTCGATGCCGTCGGACACCGCCGCCTTCAGCGCAGCCGGAAACCCGTCTGTCTTATAGTCAATGCAGGCATCGAAGCCGAGAGTGTCGACCACATGGGCGCATTTCGCAGGCCCGCCCGCGATACCGACGACATGCAGGCCAAGGATCTTGCCGATCTGGCCCACGGTGGCACCAACCGGACCGCTGGCCCCTGCGACGACCAGCGTTTCGCCCTTTCTGGGCTGGCCGATCTGGGTCAGTCCAGCCCAGGCGGTCAGGCCCGGCATCCCGAGCACACCCAGCGCCCAAGACGGATTTTTGGGCGACTTTCCCATATTGATCACACCGGTGCCGTCGGACAGCGCATAATCCTGCCAGCCACCGAACGCCTGAACCCAGTCGCCTGCCGCAAAGCCGGCCACGTCGGACGACACGACCTGCGCAACAGTTCCGCCGATCATGACAGCGCCGATCGCAACCGGTGCCGCATAAGACGGGGCATCGCTCATCCGGCCGCGCATGTACGGGTCCAGCGACAGGAATTCGTTGCGCAGCAGCATCTGACCGTTGCCGGGGGTCGCAACATCTTCGGTTTCAAGCCGAAGGGTGCTGTCATCCGGCTCGCCCTTGGGACGCTTGGCGAGGACAAACCTACGGTTCGTGCTATCGGATTGCGTCATGGTTCAGGGTCCTTTCAGGAAAACGAACGTGCCGGAAAGCCTCAGCTGTTCAAACATAGTGGCCCCCGCCGCTGTATCAGTGTCAGGCGGTTTCATTGGCCTTCACTCTGCCGTCGAGCGGGTCGGGGTCGGTCGATAGTCTTGGGCCAGGCAAGATCACGGCAGAAAGATCGCCTTTACGTTCACGAACTCCTTCATGCCGAAGCCGCCGTGCTCGCGTCCGTAGCCGGAATCCTTGACCCCGCCAAATGGCATGTTCGGATCCATGGCCCCGAAAGTATTGATGCGGACCATGCCGGTATCGAAGACATCGCGGGCCAGCTTGAAGGCGCGGTCCTCGTCCTTGGAAAAGATCCCACCGCCCAGCCCATAGCGGCTTTCGTTGGCCAGACGCATGGCATCTTCATCGTCCTTGGCCCGGATGATCGATGCGACTGGCCCGAAAATCTCATCATCATAGGCTGGCATGCCGGGCGCGAGGTCGGCCAGAACCGTGGCCGGATAATACGCACCGGTGCGATCCGGGGCCTGACCGCCGCACAGGACCGTGGCCCCTTTGGCGATGCTGTCATCGACCTGCCCTTTGACCGTGTCGAACTGCGCCTTGCTCGACAGCGGGCCAAGCTGGCTGTTCGCATCCATCGGATCGCCCATGCGAATGTCCTTCATCTGCGCCACAAACGCGCTGACAAAGGCGTCGTAAACCTTGTCCGTCACGATGAACCGCTTGGCCGATACGCAGGTCTCGCCGTTGTTATACAGCCGCCCGGTCACCGAAAACTTGACCGCGGTTTCGATATCCGCGTCCTCCAGCACCAGATAGGCGTCGTTGGACCCCAGTTCGAGCACGGTTTTCTTAAGCGCCTTGGCAGCCGTGGCGCCGACAAGCCGTCCGGCCCCGTCACTGCCTGTCATCGTCACTGCGCGAACCTTTGGATGGGCGATCAGGGTGTCACTGGTGTCATGATCGATCACGACGACCTGAAACAAATCCTTGGGCAGACCTGCCAGAATACACAACTCGCGCAGGCGCAGGCCCGACCCGGTACAGATGCTGGCATGTTTCAGAACACAGCCGTTGCCGGCCATCAGGTTGGCGGCCAGCACGCGAACCGGCTGATAGAAGGGAAAGTTCCACGGCTGGATCGAATAGACGACGCCTATCGGCTGATAGGTGACGACCCCACGCTTTTGGTCAGGTCCATGTGTGCGCTCTTCATCCGCCAGCGCGCCCGGCCCGTGTTGGGCAGTGTAGTCACAGATTGCCGCGCAAATCTCGACCTCGGTCAGCCCATCCCTCAACAGTTTGCCAGTCTCCCGTGTCATCAGGGCGGCCAGCTCGTCAGCGTGCGCGCGCAGCGTCTGGCCGATGCTGATCAGAAACGAGGCCCGTTCGTGATGCGTCAGCTTGCGCCACTCCAGAAACGCCGCATGGCAGGCCTCGATCCGGTCCGTTGCCTTCTGCACATCCATGACGGTGTAGGTCTGAATGTCTTGCTCGGTTGCGGGATTGACTGTGGTGATTGTCGGCATGTTGGCCCCTTTGCACTTGGTCATGTAACGCATGGCGCTGCCATGTGTTCCCTTTGCAATGTCGGGAATGCTGAAAACCGTCGGTGCTCAACCCTGATGCCGCGTTCGTCGGACCTGAATATGTCGGCCCAGACGCAACGAAATGACCGCAAGAACGTTCTCTTCCAGATTCCCCTTTGAAAAACAGGACATGGCATGAGCACGAAGGCACTTTTCATCACCGGCGCGTCAAGCGGCATCGGGGCAGCGACGGCGCGATTGGCGATTGCGCAGGGCTGGCAGGTCGGGCTGTTTGCGCGATCCAAGGACAAGTTGGACGCTCTTGCAAGCGAACTCGGCGACAACGCCTTGGCCTTGCCGGGCGATGTGACCGACCTGAACAACCTGAAGTCTGCGATGGCGACATTCGTCGGCAAAACAGGCGGGCTGAACGCGGCATTCGCCAACGCAGGCATGGGGCTTTCCGCCTCCGGCACCGAGGCCGGCGACTCTAAGGAGTGGGAGAAGATGATCGGCGTGAATGTTATGGGTGTCCTGTGGACCGTCATGGCCGCGATGCCGCACCTGAAGAAACGGGCGGGGCATCTGTTGCTGACGGGGTCCGCCGCTGGCCGGGTCCATATTGCAGGATCGGTTTACGGCGCGTCGAAATGGTTCGTGCACGGATATGGCGGCAACCTGTCCGAGGAAATGAAGGCGTTCGGGGGCCGCTGCACGATCCTCGCCCCCGGCATGGTCGATACAGCGTTTTTTGACAAACCCAAGCCGGACAAGTTGCAGGCCGAAGACGTAGCCCGCGCCGTACTTTTTGCGCTCGAAGCTGACCCACGCTGTGCCGTGAACGAGATTTTCCTGATGCCAACACAATGAGTTCGTGGCTGGGTGCTGCGGATTCCTGATTGACGCGCGCCACGGGGCTCTGTTGGGTTGTGTCTCGAAACTGGTGGAAATTCTCTGGCGGCGTTCTCCGAGCATGTTGATGTGGACCTGATCAGGCCGCGAGGTCAAGGCTGATTGGGGCGATAGGCTGAGCCAAGGTTTCCCAACCATCGATCTTTCGCATCTG
>JBBRLL010000083.1:0-10424 GCA_038231395.1 Rhodobacterales bacterium | reverse complement strand
CCACAAGCCTGGCTCGCAGACATCATCGCCAGGATATCCGACCTGCCGGTCTCAAAGCTGCCCAACCTCCTCCCGTG
Source organism: Rhodobacterales bacterium (assembly GCA_038231395.1). Taxonomy (GTDB): domain Bacteria; phylum Pseudomonadota; class Alphaproteobacteria; order Rhodobacterales; family Rhodobacteraceae; genus Stagnihabitans. The sequence goes on along the minus strand of JBBRLL010000083.1, from coordinate 10,347 downwards.
GAACTGGGAAGTCGACAAAACCCAAGTCAATACAGCCTGATCGCGGTCCTCGGCGCAGACTTACGATCATCGTGATCCTGTCGGTGGTGATGTTGAAAGAGCATGTCTCGGCCAAACGCGGGCTGGCGGTGGCGTTGGGGTTCTGCGGCGTGGTGATCATGGTGCGTCCGGGCGGCGCTTTGTTCGACTGGGCTGCCGTTTTGCCGATCTTTTGCGGCTTTGCCTATGCGTTGTCGATGATCCTCGCCCGCACCATGGGCACCAAAGACACGGCGGCGGCGATGGCGTTCTGGGGCAACAACGCCTTTCTGATCTGCGGTCTTTTGCTGTCGGCCATCTATGGCTCCGGCACGCACACCCAAGCCATGCACCCCTCGCTGTCGTTCTTGACCCGGGGCTGGGTCTGGCCCGATGCGGTGGACAGTGGTCTGATGTGTGCCTGCGGCCTGATTGCAGCGATAGGCCTGACCCTGCTGACCCAAGCCTACCGCAGCGGTCAATCCTCTGTCGTGGCCCCGTTCGAGTTTACCTTCGCCTTCTGGGGCATCCTGTGGGGTTGGCTGTTCTGGCGTCAGTTGCCCGACGACCTCGGCTGGCTTGGCATCGCCATCATCATCGGCGCTGGCATCTATGTGCTGCGCGCTGAAGGGGTGAAGGCTAGGCCCGCGCCGCAACCGCCTTCAGGCCCCGCGCAAGGTCCTGTGCAAAGGTAGCCCGCGCCGGATCGGCCCCGGCAGGCAAAGCGTCCACCACTTCGGCTGACCAGCGCAGATATTCGCGCTGCCGTTCCACGGTCCAATCCAGTGCCGGACTGTCGGAAACCGCGCGGATGTTGCTGATCTTGTCGCAAATCTTGACCAAGGCGCCGCCCGGCGATTTCTTCGGCGCATTGGTCACCTGCGCCCGCTTGCGCGCCAAGGGTTCCAGCGCCGTGTCATCGGTCAGTTCTGCCACGATGCCCGCCACAAAGGCTCCGAAGTTGTCCATGATCTCGCGATTGGTCACGTCGCAATCTTCCACTGTGTCGTGCAGCCAGGCTGCCGCCACCACCAAAGGCCCGCCACCAAAGCTTGCGACCAAAGTGGCCACCTCCTCCAGATGGTTGAAATAAGGCTCCTGCGCCGCCCCTTTGCGATATTGCCCGTCATGCTGTGCCCGCGCAAATTCACGAGCCTTGGTCACAAGGTCCATCTTATCCTTTCCCAGAGGGTCAGCCCCGCACCTGCGGGCCAAGTCTGGCGCTGTTGAGGATGAAAAGCCATAGCTTCACGCAAAGATCAGCAGATCATCCAAGACTGGCAAAGTATAAAAAAAGGGCCGCGACAGCCTGCCGCAGCCCCATTTCTGTCGCCAAGAAGCCTTGGCTTACATTTCGTCCAAAGCTTCGACCAGCTTTTGCAGGTCTTCCTTGGAGACTTCCTTGTCCGCCACCTTGGCCCCGGCCACGATGTGATCGACAACCTTGTCTTCAAAGATCGGCGCGCGCAGTTGCTGTTGCACCTGCTGGTTCTTCTGCACGAACTCGAAATACTGCCGCTCCTGACCCGGATACTGACGGGCGGCATTCAGCACCGCTTGGGTCATTTCCTGATCGGTGACGGTGACTTCGGCCTTGCGACCGACCTCGGCCAGCAACAGCCCCAGACGCACCCGACGCTCTGCCAAGGCTTTATGCTCTTCAGTCGTCTCGATGGCTGCATGGTTGTGGCCATGGTCCTGCGGGTTTTCTTCATGCCAGAGCTGGTGGGCGATCTGACCGGCTTCAGCCTCCACCAAGGAGGCGGGAAGGTCAAATTTCACCATCGCGTCCAACTGGTCCAGAAGCGAGCGCTTCATCACAGCCCGCGCCGCACCCTTGTATTCCGCCTCAAGCCGTTCGGTGATCTGGCCTTTCAGCGCCACCATATCCTCGGCCCCGTATTTCTTGGCCAGTTCATCGTTCATCTCTGCCGCAACCGGCATCTTGATGGCTTTGATCTTGCACTCAAACACGGCCGCCTTGCCCGCCAGATTGGCCGCACCGTAAGCCTCCGGGAAAGTCACGTTGACGGTGACATCCTCGCCGGCCTTGGTGCCGACCAGTTGCGCCTCAAACCCCGGGATGAAAGAGTTCGATCCCAGCACCAGCGGATAATCCTCGCCCGCGCCGCCGTCAAAAGCCACGCCATCGACCGAGCCTTTGAAGTCGATCGTGACCTGATCGCCGTCTTTGGCCTTGGCCCCCGCCTTGCGGTCGTCAAAGGTCTGCGACGAGGCCGCGAGGCTTTTCAGCGCCTCTTCCACCGAAGCCTCATCCGCCTTCACGGCCAGACGGTCCAGCGTGATCTTGGCCGCATCAATCTCCGGAATCGGCGGCAAGGCTTCGTAGGTCATCTCGACCACGACATCCTGACCCTCTTTCCAGGTCTCGCCACCGACCATCTTGACGTCGGGCTGCAAAGCCGGACGGTCACCGCTGGCGTCAAAGTGATCCTTCATGGCACCGTCAATGGCTTCTTGCATCGCATCACCGACGATGCGCTGGCCATATTGTTTCTTCAGGATCGCCATCGGCACCTTGCCCTTGCGAAAGCCCTTGATTTCGATGTCGGGCGCCGCCTCGACCAGCTTTTCGTTGACCTTGGCGTCCAGTTCAGCCGCCGTCACCGTGATGGTGTAGGCGCGCTTCAGTCCGTCTTTCAGGGTCTCGGTGACCTGCATTCTATCGTCCTTCTCATCCCTAGTTGGGCTCATCCCTGATCTGGTGCGGGTGAAGGGACTTGAACCCCCACGCCTCGCGGCGCCAGAACCTAAATCTGGTGCGTCTGCCAGTTTCGCCACACCCGCAATTTGTCAGAGCCACCCCACCCCGCTTTCAGGGCGAAACCGTCTCTGGCAAAATCCGCGTCCTTCTATCAAAGGCAGCGTCAGGATGCGAGGGGAAAATATAAGGCGGTCTGTTGCAGCGGTTTGCGGCTGAATTCGGTGAATTGTCGCCAAAAGGGCTCGCCGTTAACTGAATGTTGCCATATTCTTGCGGAAAAACAAGCAAGGCAGAACCTTGCAGGAGACCCGGCGATGGCATCGAAGCAAATCGAATTTGAGCGTCTTGATGCAAGCCAGTTGGCGGCCGCGACAGATGTGCAGGGGATGCTGGCCGGAACCCGGATTCTGACGCTGGATGGCAGTCTGCCGGTGGAATATCTGACGCCCGGTGACCGTGTGCTGACCCGTGCCGGGGCCCGCCGTGTGCGTCAGATTGAGGTGACCGTGATCCGCAATGCCCGCGTGGTCCGGGTGTCGCAGGACGCTTTGGGTCTGGGCAAGCCGCAGGACGACGTCACCGTGACGGCCTCGATGGGAATTCTGGTGCGTGACTGGCGGGCCAAGGCGCTGTTCGGCGCGTCACAGGCCGTGGTACCGGCGCAGCGTTTGGCCGACGGCACCTATATCCGGGCCGAAACCTTGGCGGAGGGTCGGCTTTACACCCTCGTCTTTGATGAACCCGCCGTGATCTATGCGGGCGGTCTGGAACTTGCCTGCGACGGCGTGGTGGCGAAGGTCTGAGGCGACAGTTCCAACCCGCTGGCGGAGGGTCTCAGATGCGCGGGCCGTTCCGCGAGTGTTTCGCAATCGGCAAATGAACAGGACCGGATTGATGCCGGTCTTTTTGCGTTTTCGTAGCAACCAGCAGCCGCCATTGATCGCCAGCTCGGCAGCTGGCACAGCGCTACAAGCGCTACAGCCCCAAAGCGCGGAAGACTTTGGGCAGTTCCTCTGGCAAATCTTCGGCAATAAGCCCCGGCCCAAAGCTGCGGGCGCATTCGACGTGAAGCCATGCGCCGGTTTCAGCCGCTTGCTGGGGGGCAAAGCCGCGCGCCAGCAGCCCTGTGATGAAACCCGCCAGGACATCACCTGATCCTGCGGTGGCAAGCCAAGGCGCGGCGCGGTCATAAGCGGCGGAGTTGATGGCGCAACTGCCGTCGGGTGAGGCGATGACGGTATCGGGGCCCTTGAACAACACCACACAGCCCACACGGGCGGCAGCCTCCCGCGTGGCATCCACCTTGGAATAGGCAGGGCCTTTGGTGGCGGGGGCGTCAAGTTTGGCCGCGATATCGGGGAACAACCGGGCAAACTCACCGCCATGCGGGGTCAGAACGCATTTGGAATGAAGGGCGGCGAACAGGGTTGGATCGCGCGACAGCAGAGTCAGCGCGTCGGCGTCCAGCACCATCGGGCGTTTGGCGTGCAGGGCGGTGGCGATCATTGCCGCTTGCGCCGGGCCAGTGCCAAACCCCGGACCGAGGCACAGCGCAGTGATCCGCGCATCGGTCAGGATTGCCCGCAATTTCGCTGCATCCGCCACCGTCGTCAGCATGATCGCCTCCAGCCGCCCGGCGTTTTCGGCGAGAGCGTCAGGCGGGCAGGCAAGGGTCACCAACCCCGCCCCGATCCGCTGCGCCCCCCGCGCCGACATCCGGGCAGCACCGCCATGACCGGGCGGACCAGAGAGGATAAGGGCGTGACCGTGGGAGTATTTATGCCCGGCAGGCTTTGTCAGGTTCCGTGGCGTTGCAGTCATCAGAACCCCCTCCGCACGGTGGGGAAGATCAATGTCCACCACTTTCACCCTGCCGCAGATGTTCGACCCATCTGCCAGATAATGCCCCGGCTTGGCTGAATGAAACGTCACGGTCAGATCGAACGGCGGCACGAAATAATGCGCACCGTCTTCGGAGGCATCATTCAGGATGTAGCGGCCACTATCGGCACAAAGACCCGAAACGATATCAACAGCGATCAGGCGGCAACCCGATCCTTTCGTCATATCCCACAGGCCGCCGATCATATTGGTCGTGCGAGACAGCCCGGTGCCAAACAGCGCGTCCACCACCAGTGGTGTCCCATGAAACACACGAGTGTCCATGTCCGCGAATGGCATCACCGCCCCCATCGCCACCCACCGCTCATAATTCGCCCTTGCATCCCCAGGCATCCCCTCGGGCGTGCCGTACAGATACACCTCGACCGACCAGCCCCATTCCTTCAGCAGGCGTGCCACGACAAACCCGTCGCCGCCGTTGTTGCCGGGGCCGCAGAGGACGACGGCGCGGAACGAACCGGCGGCCAGTTCCGGCCATTCGGCAAAGACGGCCTCCACCACGCCGCGCCCGGCGCGCTCCATCAGGTCCAGCCCGGTGACGGTGCCCGAGGCGATGGCCGCAGCCTCGATCGCGCGCATCTGGGCGGCGGTTAACAGGTCGGTCATGTTTGATGCGCTTTCGTTCTTAAACTGATCATTATTTAGGCGATGTCGCACATTATTTGCTCAAATCCCTCTGAATCCCGCCCCAAGCTCCCGCACTTCCCGCCTACTCAATTGTCCCGGCCGCAAGGAAGTGGTCAGAAACCACAAGCAAGACGACGAAGGTCGGAAAACCCCGGGGGGAGTCGCATGAAGAAGATCGAGGCCATCATCAAGCCATTCAAGCTGGATGAAGTCAAAGAGGCGCTGCAAGAGGCGGGTATTCAGGGCCTTTCGGTGACCGAGGTCAAGGGCTTTGGCCGTCAGAAGGGCCATACCGAACTGTACCGCGGTGCCGAATATGTGGTGGATTTCCTGCCCAAGGTGAAGATCGAAGTGGTCCTGTCCGATGACATGGTGGATGCGGCCATCGCGGCCATCATATCGGCGGCCCGCACCGACAAGATCGGCGACGGCAAGATTTTCGTCTACACCGTCGAACAGGCGATCCGCATCCGCACCGGCGAACACGGCGACGACGCAATCTAACACCGGCCTCACCTGAACACAGGCCTCACCTGAACACTGGCCTCACCTGAACAATGGCCTCACCTGAACAATGGCCTCACCTGAACACTGGCCTCACCTGAACACTGGCCTACCAACTGGCCGCAAAACGACACCTACTCAAACCTCAACCCCGAAAGGCAGCATGATGAGCGCAGTCAGCGATGCTCTGAAACTGATCAAGGACGAAGACGTCGAATACGTCGACATCCGTTTTACCGATCCCAAGGGCAAGCTTCAGCACGTGACGCTGGTGGCCGATCTTGTCGATGAAGACTTCTTCGAGGAAGGCTTCATGTTTGACGGCTCCTCCATCGCCGGCTGGAAGTCGATTGACCAGTCCGACATGAAACTGATGCCGGATGCGGCCTCGGTCTACATGGACCCGTTCTACGCCGAAAAAACCCTGTGCGTGCATTGCAACGTGGTCGAACCTGACACGAATGAGGCTTACGACCGTTGCCCGCGCCAGATCGCGCTGAAGGCAGAAGCCTACCTGAAATCGACCGGCATCGGTGATGCGGCCTATTTCGGACCGGAAGCGGAATTCTTCATCTTCGACGACGTGCGCTATCAGGTCAGCCCGAACAAGGTGTCCTACCAGATTGATGCGGAAGCCGCAGCCTGGAACACCGACGCGTCGTTTGAAGGCGGCAATCTGGGTCACCGGGCCGGTTTCAAAGGAGGTTATTTTCCGGTGAACCCGGTGGACGAGGCGCAGGATCTGCGCGGCGAGATGCTGTCCACCATGAAGCGCATGGGCATCAAGGTCGACAAGCACCACCACGAAGTTGCGACCTGCCAGCACGAACTTGGCATGATCTTCGGCGGTCTGGTCGAACAGGCCGACAACATGCAGAAGTATAAATACGTCATCCACAACGTGGCGGCAGCCTATGGCAAGACCGTGACCTTCATGCCCAAACCGATCAAGGGCGATAACGGTTCGGGCATGCACGTCAACATGTCGATCTGGAAGGGCGGCAAACCCTTGTTTGCTGGCGACAAATACGCCGACCTCAGCCAGGAAGCGTTGTGGTTCATCGGTGGCATCCTGATCCATGCCAAAGCGTTGAACGCGATCACCAACCCCGCCACCAACAGCTACAAACGTCTGATCCCGGGCTTTGAAGCGCCGGTTCTGCGCGCCTATTCCGCCCGCAACCGCTCGGGCTGCGTTCGCATTCCGTGGACCGAATCGCCCAAAGCCAAACGGGTCGAGGCGCGTTTCCCCGATCCGTCGGCCAACCCCTATCTGGCTTTCGCAGCGCTGATGATGGCCGGACTTGACGGCATCAAGAACAAGATCGACCCCGGCGCGCCCTCCGACAAGGATCTGTACGATCTGCCGCCGGAAGAACTGGCCGAAATCCCGACCGTCTGCGGTTCCTTGCGCGAAGCCCTGCAAGAGCTGGAGAAGGATATGGACTTCCTTCTGGCGGGCAGCGTGTTCTCGCGCGAGATGCTGGAAGCCTATATGGAGTTGAAGTGGCAGGAGGTTTACGCCTTCGAACACACGCCGCATCCGATCGAATACCAGATGTATTATTCCTGCTGATCAGATCGGCAGAAAGGAACAGGGGCGCTTTCGGGCGCCCCTGTTCCTATGGCAGGGCGACTGGACCTGGTAAAACTCAATTCAGGCGAATCCGACCCAAGGTCTGCTTTCCCCCGGAATCGCCAAGCACCCGTCCCGAATTTTCGCAGAAAATTCGCGGCTTTCGGTGCGTTCATTTCGCGATCAACCCGCGCAACTCCGCCAGATGGGGCGCTATGGACACCACCAGCGCCAACGCTTGCCCTGAAATCTTCGCCCGTGACGAAACCTCGGCCACCAGTTGCGGCGGATCGTCGGGGTTCAGCCGCAAAATCACCGGGGCACCCGAAAGACCGCCCACCACCTGACAATTGACCGAGGTTACGCCCTGCGTCGTGTCCAGGGCGGTGCATCCCTCGCGGATCATCGGTTGCAACGGCGTCGGATGTTCGTAGCCCACGATATCAACGAAGGATGCAACCGGGTCCGACCAATCGGCGACATCAAAGGGCACGGCTTCCTGAGAGCTCACCGGCGCGTCAAGTTCCAAAAGCGCCATATCCGATGCGATCTGGTCCAGCGCGGATGCGGGGCCAGTTTTTTGGACGCCAGTCTTGTCAGGGCCAGTCTTGTCACCGTCAGTCTTGTCGGGGCCAATCTTGTCGGGGCCAATCTTGCCGGGGCCAGTGTTTTGGGGGTCATTCTCTTGAAGGCCAATCCGATAGCCCGGCAAAACAGCCACAGCGCGCACCCCGCGCACCGCAGCCTGCACGTCGCCGCGCGGACCCAGAACCAGTCGCAAAAGGTGCGTGGGCACATAGCTGCGCGTCGACTGCCCATAGACGCAATGCGCGGCCGTAATCGCCTCGGTTGGCGAGATCAGTGCAGCGCTGCATTCGTTTTTCACACCGACGTAAAGCACCCCGACACCCCGCCAACGCGCGGCTTCGCCGTCGTCCAACGGTCGTGCGACGCCGTCGGCCCAAAGCGGCGCTGCCGCAGACAGGCAAAGCACCCAGGACAAGGCGACGAATTGGCCAAGGCCGCGACAGACCATCCGCATTCCGACCTCCCTTGCCATCCCCTTACTGCCGCGGCACCACAAAACCAGAACCGCGGAGCCTGATCTGCCAAGGCTAGTGCCCCCTAAGAAGCACTGTCAACCGCCACGAAGCAGGTTCCATAACTGCACCATCCCGGATTGCCCTCCCCCGAACCTCCCAACGCCTGTTGCCACATTTGTGCCATCAAACCACCGCAGCAGCGCCATGGTCTTATGACCAATCTTGGCGCTATTGCAGTTCAGAGTATCGCCATGGCCCGCCTTGACCCCAAACCAAATTCAGAGACGCCCGAACGCCCGCAAATCTGGGTCGAAGGTCACCAGCAGCCGAAATTCAAACCCGGCGCATGGCTCGCAGTGGGCTATGCCTTGGCACGCCGCTGGTTGGCACCGCACCTTGCCACGACCGCGCAGGGTCTGGACGCGCTGGCCGACCAGATCGAGGCTGGACGGTATCAGGTCAACCTTGGCTGGATGGGCAAGGCGCAACGCTTTGTGCCCAAGCGCCGTACCATCACCGCCACGGTGGCCAGTTTTGCCGCCGGGATGTCGCAAGCGCGCGTGGTGTTGCTGCCGAGGGTCGTTGTGCCCGAGCCGCTGGCCTACCCGAACCTGATCCGCTCTGCGAGCGCCTCCGGGTCTGCGGCTAAACCAGCGACAGGGTCGGTGCCCGCTTCCGATCAGGCCCGGGGAAATGCCGCAGCGGCTGCACTGCGGTCCATAGCACAAAGCCCGGCACACTTGCTGTCAGTTCCCACCAGCGGATCTGGTCCCGCGCAATCGTCTGAACCATCGCGCCCGCAATCGCCCGCCCCGTCACAGATGCCTGCGCAACCGCTCTTGTCGTTCGCTGCGCAAACCATCCCGCAAACTCCGTCTCAGTCGCCGTCGCAACCGGTCTTGCAGTCACCGCCGCATTCGATGTCGCATTCGATGTCGCTACCCGGCTCACAGTTCCGGTCTCCCGCGCACTCTCCTACTGGAAAAACGCAGCGTCCCTCGCTGTCCGAAGCGGACGCCGCCATGGCCGCCGTCCGTGCCTTGATGCAGTCAGAGCCAAAGTCGGTGTCGCGTCCGGTGCCAAAGTCTGCGGCCCAACAGTCTGCTGACCCACACTCTGCTGACCCACGTTCTGCGGTGCCCTCTGCATCACGTCGGGTCGCGAAAGCCTCTGCCAAGGCCACCGCTTTGCCGCCCCCACGCACCGGCGCTGCCCTTTTCAGCCCGATTGAGCCGGCAGAGCCGCCGCGCCCCGGCTTGCTTTTGCACCTCGGCGCCCATGTGATCGCGGGCTTTGGCCTTGTGGTCGCCCTGCCTGTCGGGCTGGTTCAGGCGACCCTTTACCACCTGAACGGCGGCAACCTTTCCGACTGGGAATAAGAGCCCTGCAAGCTGGCCATCGTCGACTTCAACTGGCCGACTGCCAATAGCCGACTTCAACTGGCAGATTGCGACTGGCCGATTGCGACTGGTCGATCCCAATGGGCCGATTGCGATGGGCCGATTGGAACGAACTCACTGACGGGAGCCTACGCGCGCAAACTGACTGGCGCGCATTGCGTGATCCGAACTGCCTGACGCGAACTACCTGACGCGAACTGCCTGACCCAAAACGGCAAGGGCGATTTCAGGGCTCAGGATTGAATTCCTTTAGTCAACAATCCGGCCTCTGCCAAAACATTGTGTTTGTGGCGAGAACCGGCGCTAAAAGTTTGAAAAATCTTTTAATTACCGCAGTTGTTTCCCGATCCGATCACAATCGACGCGCATGGTGTTGATTATGCGGTAAGGAGACGACCATGATCACATCATTGATCCCCCCTGTATCCAGTACGATTGCCCAGTTGTTATACCCTCCCGAACAACCCTTTGATTTTGCACGGATTGTAGGCGAGCTGGACACAGTCCTGACCCGGTTGCAGACGGCAGCGGTGACCATGGCATGGGACTGTG
>JBBRLL010000082.1:0-10635 GCA_038231395.1 Rhodobacterales bacterium | reverse complement strand
GACCCCCCCGTACAGCAGGTCGTTGCCCGCATCGCCGGTCAGCGTGTCATCGCCAGCGTCGCCATAGGCCGTGTCATTGCCATCGCCGCCAGAGACGACGTCAATGCCATCATCGCCGTGCAGCAGGTCATTGCCCGCATCGCCCGACAGCGTGTCATTCTCGGTGCCGCCATAAAGCGTGTCGTTGCCGACCCCCCCGTACAGCAGGTCGTTGCCCGCATCGCCGGTCAGCGTGTCATCGCCAGCGTCGCCATAGGCCGTGTCACTGTCCGCCCCGCCCGACAGCACGTCGTTGTCATCGCCGCCGTAGATCAGGTCGTTGCCCGCATCGCCGGCGACCACGTCATTGCCGCCATAGCTGTAGATCGTGTCGTTGCCATCGCCACCGCTTAATGTGTCAGCGGCACTGTCGAGGGCTGCACTGGTCGAAGTGATCTGCACATCATCCAACAGCGCGCCAAGGCTGTCGTCGTTGCCAAGCTCGGTAAAGCGCAGCGTGTAGCTGCCCGCTGCCGGGAAATTGAAATCCAGTGTATAGTTGGCCCAGGTCGTGTTGGACGTAGGGAAGACGTTCATCGTGCCGATGACGTTGCCATTGGAATCGACGATATCCACCCGGAACCCGTCGACCCCAACGGTTCCAATGGTCCGGATGACCGAGCGGAAGGTCAGTTGCGCCGTCTCCGCACCATCTACGTTGAAGGTTTGCTGCATGACCGTGGTCTGGCCACGGTTGCCATCCACCTCAGACACGCCGTTGCTGCTGGATCCGCCGCCGAAATAAGAGCTTTCCGGATTGAACTCCAGATCGGTGCCGGACCAACCCGCGCCGCCGCCGGTGAAAGTGCCGTTGGTGATATAGGTGGTGCCGATGGGAGAGCCGGTGCCGCCATAAATCGCATCGTCGCCAGCGTTGCCAAAGATGCTGTCGGCCCCCAGGCCGCCATCCAGCGTGTCGTTGGTGTTGCCCCCAATCAGCGTGTCATTGCCCGCGCCGCCGTAAAGCTTGTCGCCGTTCGAGGCCAGAGTGTCATTGCCCGCCGTCAGCAGGTCGTTGCCAGCACCGCCATAGACCGTGTCGATCCCGCCCGAGGTGGTGATCTTGTCATTGCCGTCGCCGCCAAAGATCAGGTCGTTGTCGCCCGGTCCGGTGCCGGTGCCAATATAGGTGTCATCGCCTGCGCCAAGATCAATGGTATCCGCACCGCTGCCAGAACCGGCGGTCGTCCCCTCGTCATAAACCGTATCGTTGCCGGCCCCGGACGAGATATTGTCGCTGCCCGATCCGCCGATCAACGTATCCGCGGCACTGCTGCCGATCAGCGTGTCGTTGCCTGCACCACCGTCGACATTGACCGAAAGCGAGGCGTTCGTCCCGTTGAAGCTGTCGTTAAACCCGGTCAGCGTGAAATTTTCGATCTGGCTGAAAGTGGAAGTGCTGGTGCCGTCCGACACTGTCCCGGCCTCGGAACCGGTCAGCTTCACCGTCACGCCCACGGTCATGCCACTGGCATCAATCCGGTCACCAAAGGTTTCAAGCGCTTCGCCACCGATGATCGTGTCGTTGCCGAAGGTGGGGGTCAGGTAGAAGGTGTCGTCGCCGTTGCCGCCGTCGGTCTGGTCATTGCCAGTGCCGCCGAAAATGGAATCGTTGCCGTCTCCACCAAATATGGTGTCGTTTCCGCCACCGCCATACAATACATCGTTTCCGGCCGCCCCGGTCAGCGAGTCAGCAGCACTGCCACCCGTCAAAGTGTCATTGCCAGAGGTGCCGGTCAGGATCGTCATTTTGTATTGCCTTCATTGCTCAATCGCCCGGATACTTGGCAAATTTTCCTAAAATGTGACCGGTTTGGGGAGATTGCCGACGGTCACACGCCCGAATGTGGCCGCAATGCGACGCTGGCCACAGGTGTGACACATTCGGCGACCAAGGGCGGTGCGGTTGGCGATTGGGTAAAAAGGTGGGAAGCAGACGGCGGGGCATCCCCCTCTGCGCCTGACCTGAACGGCCAGCTTAAACGAAAAAAGAGAGGCAAAGCCTCCCTTTCTCCGAATGCTGGGGCGCTCCCCAACCAGCTGCATAACTGTCAAGAATTCGGGTGATGCGAGGCCCGGCCAGCGGGCCCCGTGATCGTCTTAGCGGACCAGCAAAGCCGCTTCATGCCGCTTCAGCGTCTTGCGGGCTGCGGCGTAGTTCTCCAGACCCACATCGGTCGTCAGCTCCGGGAACAGCTCATATATTTCAGAGCGTTGGGCATTGCCCATTCCCTTCAGCGTCAGATCGCCGGGCTGGAAGGTTTCGGTCCAGGCCCCGTTCGACAAGACGACTTCATGGCGTTCGCACATGAAGTGGATGTAGCTGACGCCCGCCGCATCAATCGAATGTACCCCCTTGGAGGTGATCAGATGCTTGGCCGCAACCAGCACTTCATGCTCGTCGAAATAGAGCGCGGTGCGGTCGTTGGCGACCAGAAGGCGGTGGTTCGGCGAGACCATCATGTCCTGCTCCGGCAGGCCATTGCCCAGCGAGCCCTGGCGGACCAGAACCGGCTTCAGATGCGGCGCCGCAGCCAGATCGGCCCAGCCCAGATCGCGGCGGCCCACCCATGCGATTTCCTGCATGCCGTTGTCGCGGGTGATGATCCGGTCGCCCGGACGCAGGCTTTCCACCGGAACCTCGCCACGCGGCGTCGCAATCAGCGTGCCGGGGGTAAAGCAGGGGATGACATTCTCGATGTTCTGGAACGTCATCGTGCCGGTGACGTGGTGGTCGGTCGGGTCAAGGAACTGAACCGTGCCGTTTTCGTGGTTGGCGGGGTCGTAGATGATGTGCAGCGGGCCTGCGCCGGTCAGGTCCAGCGTGTCGTGGTCATAACCACCCTCGCCGCCGTCGATATGCTCTCCGGCGTTGCCGCCAGAGAAGTGATCCGCGTCGTCGCCACCGTACAGGCTGTCGGCTCCGGTGCCGGCCGTGAAGTTGTCGTTGCCCGTGCCGCCGAATTCGGTATCGTTGCCGGTTCCGCCGTCCAGCACATCGTTGCCAACGCCGCCATCCAGCACGTCATTGCCAGTATCGCCGTGCAGCGTGTCGTCGCCTTCGCTGCCCAACAGCGTGTCATTGCCGTCCCCGCCGTACAAAAGGTCGTTGTCGATGCCGCCGTCGATGGAGTCATGACCGGCGTCGCCATACAACGTATCCTTGTCGTCCATGCCGAAAATGGTGTCGTTGCCATCTCCACCATGGATCATGTCGTTGCCATTGTTCGGAAGCAGATCGGTGGCGTCGGGGATGTTGACGCTGTCCGGCACGCCGGGGCCATAGCCGCCATAGATCAGGTCGTTGCCGGTGCCGCCATCAATGCTGTCAGCGCCCTCGCCGCCAACGATGGTGTCGTTGCCCGCATCGCCAGAAATCGTGTCATTGTCGACGCCGCCGTCGATCGAGTCGTTGCCGTCGCCGCCGCTGATCGAGTCGGCGTCGTCACCGGTGCGGATCGTGTCATCGCCCGAACCACCAAACACCGTGTCTTTGTCGTTGTTGACATCGGTATCGGACGGGTAAAGCCCCGGATAACCCTGGTCAGGATGCTCTCCCCACACGCCGGTTGAGGTGTCGATGTAGTCATTGCCTTCGCCACCATAGGCAAGATCGCGCCCGTCGCCACCGTAGAGGGAGTCGTTGCCGGCCCCGCCAACCAAAGTATCGTTGCCATTGTCGCCAAACAGCTGGTCGTTGCCCCAACCGCCATCAAGGCTGTCATTGCCGTCGCCGCCGGTCAGCGTATCGTTGCCCTCTTCGCCCAAAAGCGTGTCATTGCCGATACCGCCATCCGCATTGTCATTGCCGTTGCCCGCATAGACGATGTCGTTGCCCACACCGGCCAGAATGGTGTCGTTGCCGTCACCAGCACGGACATAGTCGTCATTCGGGCCAGCGCCCGGCAGAAGCGCGTCGTTGCCGTCAATCTTGTCGCCATTCGGATCGGTATAGCCGCCGTTGATCAAGTCGCCGCCCGCGGTGCCGTCCACATAGCCGTCCGGATGCACATCCTGCAGAACAGTCTCGATGTTCTTGAAGACCATGGTCCCGGTGGACATGCCATGCGAGTCAAGGAACGTTACCGTGCCGTTTTCGTGGTTGGCCGGATCGTAGACGATGCTGATGGGGCCAAGACCGCGCAGGTCCAGCGTGTCACAGTCCACGCCACCTTCACCGCCATCGACGAAGTCACCCGCGTTGCCGCCGACGAACAAATCCTGACCGTCGCCGCCCGAGAGCGAGTCCGCTCCGGTGCCGCCAACAATCGTATCGTCACCAGCATCGCCGCTGATGGTGTCGTTGCCCGCGTCGCCGGTTGCAAGGTCGTTGCCGGTGCCACCATAGATCCGGTCATTGCCATCGTCACCATGCAGCGTATCATTGCCCGCATCGCCAGAGACGAGGTCGTCGCCGGTGCCGCCGTACACAAGGTCATGATCGTTGCCGCCGAAAAGCTGGTCGTTGCCGCCCATGCCCGAAATCGTGTCGTTACCGCCATTGCCGTAGAACTGGTTGGTAAACGTGTCCGCCGCCGTGGTGCCCTGCTGGTCAAACCCGGTCAGACTGTCTGCGAAATTCGAACCGATAACCCCGTCAATCGCGCCGCCGACGCAGTCATTTGCCGCATCACCGCCCGCCAAGCCACCCGTGGTCAGGTTGACCGTGACCCCGGCACCCGAGGCCGAATAGTCCAGATTGTCCTGCCCGGTGCCACCAAAGAAGGTGTCCGAACCAACACCGCCGACGAATTTGTCATCGCCCGAGCCGCCGTATTCCACGTTGCAACCAGCGTCGCCGATCATCGTGTCATTGCCCGCATCGCCCGACAGGTTGTCGTTGCCATTGCCGCCGAACAGGCTGTCATTGCCGTCGCCACCGTAGACGGTGTCGTTGCCCTCGCCCGCCTTGACCGTGTCGTCGCCGGAACCCGCCCTCACAATGTCATCGTTCGACTTGGCCACGCCAAGGATCGCATCGTTGTGGTCAATCAGGTCGTGCTGCGGATCGCCCGTGTAATTGTAGTCGATCAGGTCGTTGCCCGCTGTACCATCGACGTAGCCATCACCGTGCGGCGTGCAATCGGTCCAGCTACCCCAGGTGTTGCAGCCATGAACCGCAGTGTAGTGGCAGCCCGACGCAGGATAGCCATCGTGCCAGCAGCCCGACGTGTCACACCAACGGTAGAAGGAAAAATTGAAGAAGGTCATTTGCAAAACTCCACAGTCGCACGGGCCACATTGCCGAAACCACGCTTGTCAGCCCCGACGGTCATCCATGCTTTGGCTGCGGCCAAAGGCCGTGCGCCGCACATTTTGATCATCTGATCCGACATAGTCAGTCTCCGTCGCGTTTCAGGGGCAGGTGCCCCGGTTTCAAGCTCAGAGACGGCAAGCCGTCTCTCAACTCTGGCTTTCCCCGCGTGGTAAAACGCAGAAAATCGGCCAAGATGGGCCGAGCCAGACGCCGGACTGCTGTGTTTGTCGCGTTGCGAAAGCGCAGAAAAAGGTCGCTCAGCGGGGCCTTGGCCAAATACTGATCAGACGGAGCGAAAAGCCCCGTCAGAACCTCGTCCACACACTCGCACGTTTCCGTGCAACACCACTTACAGACCGCCCCCACGGCCGTTGTCCTTTCAAGTCAGGACAAGTGATCAATACCTTTCGTTAAGGCTTACGAAAAGTGAAAAATGGGGGGAAAAATGGCGGTTTCGCCTCGAACTCGCTTATTTGCCCGAAAATTCGAGCAGAATCCGCCACGCTCGGTTGATCGTTGTTGCCACAGCGGAAACGACAATTGGCGGCAAATGATCAGTTTCCTCAGCAATTGCCGCCGGACCGTGTGGGCGGACTTCCTCTTCCGATGGAATTGGAGCCTTGGTGGAAACAAAAGGAATATTTAACCATGACACCGGAATTTCGCCGCAATCCTGCCCAGATTGAGGGCATCTTGTTTCGCAAACGGCATCAGTTTCACGGTTTGGTGCGAACTTATGCAGGTAAACACATTGGCTTGGTTACCTTTGCCCGAATCATCCGGGCTTAAGCATCGGCGTTCATCGCACGGTAACCAAGGTTTCGCCGCAAAGCGTTCGGCAGATGTTCACGTCGAAGGCTGCGTGTCAGCACGCTTCGGGCACGTCCCACAAAGAACAACCTGAAACTCAAAGCAGGCGTTACCCGTGCGTTGAGCGACGCGGCGTAGCCTCACCTTGCCAGTGTTCCTTGATCCGCGCGTGGCGCCGCGAACCCGGCCCCCGATCGCGTGCTCTGCCGACACCCGACCTGCACCGTCCGCGACCATCGCAGGGTAGCCCGACTGTTCCAATCTGGTGCAATCTGGTGCGGGCGGTCGGCATTGAATTTTCCTATATGCGGTTATCAGAACCTATCAGCTTTCACGCCAGACCGACGAAGTCCCAACAAATATTGAATTTTCTTCCATCAACTATGGTCAAGGCCTATCATTCCGCCGCAGGACATACTAAATATAGGGGGGGATAATTAGGGGGATAGATTTTGGCCCGCGCAATCAACCGACTGACCGCCGTTGAAGTGAAGGCTGCCGCGCCGGGCAAACATTGCGACGGTGGCGGCCTCTGGCTGGTGAAACAGGATAACACTGGCGGGCAATGGGTGTTGCGCATCACCGTTCATGGCAGGCGGCGCGAAATGGGCCTTGGCGGTGTTGCCGATGTTTCGCTCAAGGACGCTCGCACCGCCGCCGCCAAATGGCGCGGCTTGGCGGAGCAAGAGGTTGACCCGATCAAGAAGCGGGAATGGGAGCGCAGGGAGGCAGCGCGCAACCTCCACGTCTTGAATGACATAGCCGCCGATGCCTTTGAGAGCCGCAAGGCCGACCTGAAAGGTGATGGAGAGGCCGGAAGGTGGTTTAGCCCGCTCAGGCTTTACATCCTGCCGAAGCTTGAGAAGGTGCCGGTGGCAGAGATTGATCAGACCGACATTCGCGACACCCTTGCGCCTATCTGGCACAGCAAGGCCGAAACCGCCGCGAAGGCCCTCAACCGTCTTGGGATATGCCTCACTCATGGGGCTGCGCTGGGATTGGACGTAGACTTGCAGGCAGTGGTCAAGGCCAGAGCCTTGCTTGGCGCGCAACGGCACAAGGTTCAGAACGTCCCTTCGGTGCCTTGGCGAGAAGTACCCGCTTTCTACTCCAGCCTTGATGGAGGAAGCATTACCCACCTTGCCCTGCGCCTGCTCATCCTAACAGGGGTACGCTCCGGCCCTCTCCGCTTCATGCGGTTTGAGCATATCGAGAGCGAGGTGTGGACCATTCCGGGCGAGGCTATGAAGGGCCGCAGGGATGCCACCCCAGATTTCCGCGTCCCCCTCTCGCCCGAAGCGCTGGCAATCATTGAGCAGGCAAAGCCCCTGTCGCGTGACGGCTACCTTTTCCCAAGTGTCCGCAAAGGCGTGATTTCAGACGCCACCATGTCACGCTTGATGGAGCGGCGGCAGATGGTCGAGCGCCCGCATGGCTTCCGGTCCAGCTTGCGCGACTGGCTGGCCGAGACTACCGACGCCCCGCATGACGTGGCAGAGACCATTCTGGGGCACGTTGTCGGTGGCTCTGTCGAACGGGCCTATCGGCGCACGGATTTCCTTGAACAGCGGCGCGTCCTACTTGCGCGCTGGGCGCAACACGTTACCGGCCAGAATGGCGCGGTCGTGCGACTTATAGCCGGAGCATAAGGATATGTATTCTCTTCATGCGTATGAAACGCTTGCAACCGCATACCACAGAATTGGACGGATTGCATGGCATTGGTCGCTCACGCAGCCGAAGATCGGGCATGGTAGCGTGGATTTGGATGCGCCCAAAACTGCGGGTGGATTTCCCAGCGAGGAAGAAATATTTAGGTGGAAGGCTTATCGGGAGTGGCTTTGGAGGCGGTTTGCGCTTCACACAATAGGTCTACTCTATGTGACTTCAACTCAGGGCGTCGCACTGAAGCTGGACGTTTTTTCCGGGAATTTCTGGGCTTCTGCGGGAGCCCAGTTCCCAGAGAATGAAGAGGAATGGCGCGAGTTAGCCGAGCGAGGCGGTGATATCTTCTACTTCATCAATACACGCAGTTTCCTATTCGATGCATCTCACTCGCCATTAAGTACAGAAGAGCCATTTTATATCAGTATTATAAGTGCCCTAGATGGCCTCCCCGTTTGTTGGAAGCTGCCAGACGCAGATTTGACCGACACTGGTCTGATGGAACTACTTTCTAAGGAAAGCGATGTCAAAAATTATGTAGAGCCGCCGCCCTTTCAGGAAAACGCTAGCGGAAGGCACAAGATAGGGGATGGGATGCTCGAAAAAGCAATGGTTTCTGAGTTTAGACGTAGGTTCGTCGCCAAAGAAATTGGGCCTGATGATAAGCAGCTTAGCATCGTTACCGGAGCAATCGCATGGGCCAAGTCAGAGCTCCAAGAGGAAGTTAGTCACGAGACATGCCGTCGCTATCTCCTTCCGTTGATTGGAAAATTTCGCACCCCAAAATAGCTCTAAAGTTATGGGTTCGTTTTACCAATTATGGGTTTGAACCCAAATTTCCTCTCGATCGCCAATGGTCTATACATCCTCCTATCAACCGCCTTCAAACGATATGAGGTTTTCCGATGGCAAGCACCGATCCCCTACTTACCGCCTGCGAGGGTGCAGAGGAACTACAAATCAGCATTCCAACATTCTGGCGCTGGGTGGCTAATGGCATTCTACCCAAGGCTGTAAAGTTGGGCGGTCTGAGTAGATGGCCACGCTCCGAACTCTTGGCCGTGATCGAGCGCGCAATGGCGAAACGCGATATATCCGCCAACTGAAATCCCCACCCAATCGTCCGGGCGGGGATCAGCGGTCTTCTAGCGGTAGATGACCATACCTCGATCGCGCTCGGCTTTCAATAATAGAAAGCTCAATAACATGCTGGCGACAAAATCGACTGCCGGAGAAATTGCTCACTTTGGAGGCTGCGCCTCCAACGATGCAATCACGGTCCTCAAGGCCCTGCAACCCAGTAGGGTCTGCAAAACCTTCAAAATTACTGACGGCGCCCTGACCAAACAGGCCGTATGCAACGTTACCCATGCTCAGGCAGTGACCCATACTGTCGAGACTGCCCAAGAACTTGCTTCACTTCTGAAGACGGTAACCGAGGCAAATGATCTCGTCTTGGTTCCGGGGAGTTGGATCAACGGTGATTTGCCATTCGAAGTAATCACCGAGAAGATGCTTGCGCAACTCATGGATAGCACAGCTGGGGAAGTGGCCGGAGGCGTCCACGAAATAGACGATCACCGTGTTGCGGCCCGACTGAAACGCGGCATGAGGCCGTCCGCATGGGTTCTGATCGATGCCGACAATCCAGAAGGCATGCCGGACGACTGGAAAGCACTGGACCTTGGCGCGCGCCTCAGGATGCTGGAGCCAATCTTGCCGGGCATCAGTACCTGCGAACGGGTTGAACTGCGTTCGTCATCGGCACGGGTGAGCAACACCGGCACGTTCGGCGGGCCTTCGCATGCCTATATCCGTGTGTCGGAACCCAGCAAAATCGACGTGCTTCGCGCCTATCTTAACGTGCAGATGGTCCTTCTGGGCATTTCCTTCCAGTCACCGCGCTACAGCCGCGTCGTGCCCGGCACAATCATTGGCTACGGCCAGCGCACCGTGATTGATAGCGCAGTTTGGGTGCCGGGGCGGTTGGTATTTTGTTCAAGACCGGATGTGTGCGAGGCGCCGGGCTATTCGGTGGGGTCTGCCGACATTCACATCGTCAACGAAGGCGGGGGCCCGCTGGACATCAGCTTCATCGAGGCGCCGACGGCCAAGCAACTTGCGACCTACGGGACGCACACTGGTGTTCGGGTGCGGATTGGAAAGGAGGACGGCGGCCTGCACTTTGCCGACTATGGTCAACTCACAGCAGATACGGAAATCACGGTTGGCGAAGTGGTCAAGTCGTTCAGTGACTGGGTGCAAGGAATGAAACCCGGCGAAAAGCTGCGTTGCGAGGCCCCCTTTCGGGCAAGCGTTTCAGAGGCGGCCTTTATCCGTAAACTCGAAACGGGTGAGGGCTTTGTATACGATATAGGGACTGGCACGACCCACTATCTGGTCGGGGCAAAACGGTCATGGACCTATGACGAAGCATTGGCTGAAGCCCGGTGCCTGACACGTGACGATACCGATGGGATTGGGGAGTTGGCTCAGGTCGCAAGTAGGCTTTCTCCGGTAGAGCGGGAGACCGTCTTTAACGCGATCAAGGCCGCTACCGGCACCACTTTGACAACTCTGCGCGATCAAGCAAGTAGCGCGATCGATGCGGACCGGGACGATCATCTGTCGCTTGCACTGAAAACGCTCGCGCTTATCGGTCCAAAAAACATCATCTTCGTGAACGACATGTTCTGGAAATGGGACGACGCCGGTGTCTGGAAGCCAGGGCAATCGCGTTTGGCCTAAGCATCTGCTAACTGTTTGAGAAGGCTGAGAAGAAACGCATCGCTCCAACCCGCCCGCTTCAGTTTGATCGAGAGCGAGCCCTTTGAGGTGTCCCTGCGGGCGAGGTCGAGGGCGCG
>JBBRLL010000081.1:0-11011 GCA_038231395.1 Rhodobacterales bacterium | reverse complement strand
GCGGGGCCAGTCGGTGCGGGGCCAGTCGGTGCGGGGCGGGTGCAGATTTTGGCGAGCCACGGCTTTCGCCTTGGCGGCACCGACTTTGACCATGCGATTTCGATGGCCCACGCGATGCCCCGGCTGGGCTATGGCGCGGAGTTGCGGCGGGAAATGGGGGCCGGACTGCTGCCGGTGCCGAACCATATCTTTACCGAACTGTCGACCTGGGCGAAAATTCCGTTCCTTTACACGCCGGAAACCCGGGCCGAAGTGGCGAAGATGGTGAAACTGGCGGTGAAACCCCGGCTTTTGCGGCGGCTGGCCACGGTGTTGAAAGACGAGCTGGGGCATGAACTGGCCTTCGCGGTGGAACGCGGCAAGATCAATGCCAATGCCGGGCGTGAAGGCGCGCGGATCAGGATGGAGAAGGTTGAGGCTGATCTGGCCGTACCTATCACGCTGGCCTCTTTGGATGCAGCGCTGGCCCGCTACCGCGAGCCTATGCGTGCGGCGGCGATGGAGACGTGCCGGATGGCCGGCGTTGCACCTGAGGCGATTGGAACGGTGGTTCTGGTTGGCGGGTCAAGCCTGATGGGCATGGTGGCTGCGGAGGCGCGGGCGTTGTGCCCTGACGCCAGCCTGCAAAACTCTGAACCGTTTACGGCGGTGGTGGATGGTTTGGCCCTGGCTACCGGCTGACAAGCCTACCCGACGCCCGCTTTTGCGCCCAATTCGTCATATTTGCCGCATTGTTGCGGTTTGGTCATAGGCAAGGTCCGGTTGTTTTGTTAACGTTTAAAGTCGAGGCAACAAAAACAAAAACCAAAAAAACGAGCAGGCATAGCAGGCATGAAAACGAGCTCAACGGGCACGTTCGTCATTTCCTGGTCACAGACAGAGACAGACGGCGTGACTTCGGCGCCACTGGACATTCTTGCGGTCGGCGCGTCGTGGCGTTGGAGCGGGGTGCCGGTGCGGCTGGATGGCCCGCAGGACGTGCTGCGACTGGATGGGGCGGAAGGGGCGGCAGAGTTGCGGCGCAGGGCGGCGCGCAGTGTGCGGCGGCTGATCGGGACCGTGGCACAGACCAAGGTGGCCACGCCGGACAGCGACGATGAACCGGCCAACGATCCGTTGGCTGATCAGTGCTTTATCCTCACCGACGGGCATCAGACGTTTACCGTCACGCTGCTGACGGTGGCGGACTCTAGGGCCAGGCTGGCGATGGTGGTGGGTGAAATGCCGCCGCCGGATCAGGATTTATGGGTGATGCGGGTTTCGATTGACCAACACAAACGGGACCTGCCGCAAAGTGCCGGTGGGGTGATTTGCTTTGCTTGTGGCACGCGAATTGCCACCCCGGCGGGGCTGAGGCTGGTTCAGGATTTGCGAGAGGGCGACAAGGTTCTGACCCGCGACAACGGCGCGCAGCCTGTGTTGTGGATGGGCACGCGCCATCTGTCTGGCGCACGGCTTTATGCGATGCCGCATCTGCGCCCGATCCGGTTTCGGGCTGGTGCTTTGGGGCCTGACCGGCCAGACCCGGATCTTCTGGTCAGCCCGAAGCATCGGATGCTGTTGAAGGGCCGGGCGGCGCAGGCTTTGTTCAACGCCGATGAAGTGCTGGTGGCCGCCGAGGATCTGGTCAACGACCTGACCATCACCGTTGACCGGGTTGCGCGCGAGGTGACCTACGTTCATGCCCTGTTGAGCCAGCATAATGTGATCTGGGCCAATGGGCTGGAAACGGAAAGCTTTCATCCCGCCAATGCGGCATTGGATGCAATGGACCCTGTGCAGCGCGACAGATTGCTGGACTTGTTGCCGAACCTGATGGCAAACCCTCAGGGCTACGGCGACACCGCGCGGCGCAACTTGTCGTCGTCAGAGGCGGCAATCCTGCGGCATGACATGAAAATGTAGAGCGTAAGCGGCAGGCGTTGACTCCCCCGCTTTGCGCTGTATAAGCCGCCAAGTCCCGGAAAGCTTTTCCGGGGCTTTTCATTGGTGTTGGTGGCCCTCGTAAGAGAAAGCCTGTCGGGTCGAAGCCTTTTCGAAGGTGGGGACCAAAGGACAACGCCCTTCATGGCCCAAGATTTTACCGGGCCGGAACCACGGGGCAACAGGCGGCGCAGGCTGCCAGAAACCCAAAAGGTGGGAACCGGTTTTCGGAAAGGTCGACGGAGCAACAAACGAAGGAGATCAGCCGTGACCAAACGCACGTCTGCCAAGTACAAAATTGACCGCCGCATGGGCGAAAACATCTGGGGCCGTCCGAAATCCCCGGTGAACAAGCGTGAATACGGTCCGGGCCAGCATGGTCAGCGCCGCAAGAACAAACTCTCGGACTTCGGGACGCAACTGCGCGCCAAGCAAAAGCTCAAGGGCTACTACGGCGACCTGACCGAAAAGCAGTTCCGCAAGATCTATGCGGATGCTGAGCGTCAACGTGGTGATACCGGCGAAGCGTTGGTGGGTCTGCTGGAGCGTCGTCTGGACGCCGTCTGCTACCGCGCCAAGCTGGTGCCAACCGTGTTTGCGGCGCGCCAGTTCGTCAACCATGGCCACGTCACCGTCAACGGCAAGCCGGTTAACATCGCCTCATACCGCGTGAACGAAGGCGACGTGATCGAAGTGCGCCAAAAGTCCAAGCAGATGGCTGCAATCACCGAAGCGCTGGCTTTGGCCGAGCGTGACATTCCGGATTACGTGGAAGTCGACCAACAAAAGCTGATCGTAAAGTTCGTGCGTACCCCGACTTTGGGTGACGTGCCCTATCCGGTCAAAATGGAGCCGAACCTGGTCGTCGAATACTACGCCAAGAACTGATCAGGGGCCCTTTCAGGGTACTGGCACAAGGGCCCGCCAGCGCGCGGGCCCTTTTTTATTGCAGTGCTGTCCTTCCACCCGAGGAGATTTCGATGCGTCCCACGTCTGTATACAGCCGCAAGAAGCATGTTGAAGTCCGGTTTGAGCAACTTTTGTTCGCCTCGCGCTGGATGATGGCGCCGATGTATCTTTGCCTTGTGATTTCGTTGGGTATGCTGACCGTTATTTTCGTGCGCGAGACCGCGGCAATCGTTCCGCATGTGCTGGATATGACGGCGGATCAGGGCATCCTTTCGATCCTGACGCTGATCGACATGTCGTTTGCAGCCAACCTGATGCTTGTGGTGATCTTTTCGGGGTACGAAAACTTCGTGTCCAAACTGGACCTTGAGGACGCGACGGACCGGCCAAGCTGGATGGGCAAGGTCGATTTCTCGGGTCTGAAGATGAAACTGATTGCATCGATCGTGGCGATTTCCGGCATTCATCTGTTGAAGGTTTTCATGGAGCTGGGGCAGGAGAACGCGCATCCTGTCAGCCTCGATACCCTGCACTACATGGTGATCGTGCATCTGTCCTTCGTGATCTCTGGCGTGCTGCTGGCCCTGATGGACTGGCTGACGTCGCGCAGCGCCAGCCACTGAGGCTATTCGCCGCAAGAATTCTGACTGGCCATCACCTTTCCCGGCGGCTACAACCCCGGTCCAACAGTCCGAGGTTTCCGCATGAACGACATCCGCCCGCAGCCTGGCATACTGGATATTGCACTTTACGAAGGCGGCAAAGCTGCGGTGGCGGGTGTGTCAAACGTGGTGAAACTGTCCTCGAACGAGAACCCGTTCGGACCTTCCGACAAGGCCAAGGATGCCTTTCAACGCTCGGTCCACCAGATCCACCGCTACCCCTCCACCGACCACCAGAGCTTGCGGCTGGCGATTGCTGACGCGCACGGGCTGGACCCGGCGCAGATCATTTGCGGGGCCGGTTCGGATGAAATCATCCATTTCCTGTGTCAGGCCTATGCCGGCCTCAAGGATGAGGTGGTTTTCACCGAACATGGGTTTCTCATGTACCGGATTTCGGCGATGGCTGCCGGTGCGACACCTGTTGAAGTGGCCGAACGTGACCGTACCACTGACGTTGACGCCATCCTGCGCGCCTGCAACCGGCGCACCAAGCTGGTTTTTATCGCCAACCCCAACAACCCGACCGGCACGATGATTTCGGCGGCGGAGGCGGAACGGCTGGCCGCTGGTCTGCCGACCCAAGCCATTCTGGTGCTGGATGGGGCCTATGCCGATTTCGTCGATGGCTATGATGGCGGCGCTGCTTTGGTGCGGCGGCGAGACAACGTGGTGATGACCCGGACATTCTCAAAAATCTATGGATTGGGCGGGCTTAGGGTTGGTTGGGGCTATGGGCCGCGAGAGATTATCGACGTTTTGAACCGCATCCGGGGCCCGTTCAACCTGTCCAACACCCAGTTGGATGTGGCCGAGGCTGCTGTGCGCGACCAGGATTACGTCAACCGCTGCCGGTCAGAAAACGCAAGGATGCGCAACTGGCTGGCTTTGGCTTTGGGCGAATTGGGGGTGCCATCCGACACCTCGATGGCCAATTTCATCCTTGCAAGGTTTGCCGGACAGGAGGAGGCTGAGGCCTGCGACGTGTTCCTGCAAGGCCAAGGGCTTTTGGTGCGGCGGGTGACCAGCTACAAACTGCCCAATTGTCTGCGCATCACCATCGGCGATGAAAGCAGTTGCCGCAGGGTCGCCCACGCGATTGGCCAGTTCAAGGGCATGAAGTAATGATTTATCAGAGGGTTGCACTGATAGGGCTTGGCCTGATTGCGTCCTCCATGGCCCATGCGATGCGCGCAAATGGCTTGGCCGGTGAGATTGTCGGCCATGCCAAATCCGCTGAAACCCGCGCTGTTGCGTTGGAAATTGGCCTGTGTGACCGGGTTTACGCCACAGCGGCGCAGGCGGTTCAGGGCGCTGACCTTGTGGTTCTGGCGGTTCCTGTCGGGGCCATGGCCTCCATCGCAGCCGAGATTGCGCCGCATCTTGCACCGGGCTGCACGGTGACCGACGTGGGCTCTGTCAAGCAGGCGGTGATTGCAGCCGTTCAACCGCATATTCCGGCGGGCGTGCGGTTTATCCCCGGTCATCCGATGGCTGGCACCGAATACTCCGGCCCACGTGCCGGCTTTGCGACGCTGTATCACAACCGCTGGTGGCTGTTGACCCCTATGCCAGAGGTTGACCGTGCGGCGGTGGACCGGCTGACGCGGCTGCTGGTCGGCATGGGGGCCAAGGTCAACGAGATGACGCCCGAGCATCACGATCTGGTCTTGGCGGTGGTCAGCCATACGCCGCACTTGATCGCCTACACGATGGTTGGGGTGGCGGAGCATGTGGCGCAGGTTTCAAACTCTGAAGTGATCGAGTATTCTGCGAGTGGTTTCAGGGACTTCACCCGGATTGCCGCATCTGACCCGACCAT
Source organism: Rhodobacterales bacterium (assembly GCA_038231395.1). Taxonomy (GTDB): domain Bacteria; phylum Pseudomonadota; class Alphaproteobacteria; order Rhodobacterales; family Rhodobacteraceae; genus Stagnihabitans. The sequence continues at coordinate 5,695 of JBBRLL010000081.1, read as the reverse complement.
GTGGCGCGATGTGTTTCTGACCAACAGGGACGCGGTTCTGGACATCCTTGGCCGTTTTGCCGAAGAGTTGTTCGTGCTGCAACGCGCCATTCGCATGGGCGAAGGGGACCAGTTGTTCGACTATTTCACCCGAACGCGCGCGATCCGACGGGGCATTATCGAGGCTGGTCAAGACACCTCTGCGCCCAATTTTGGCCGCGTCGCAGCACCAAAAGCCGAAGCGTGAGGTGAAGACGCTGGCGATCACCGTGCTCGTGCTGGGGGCAAGTATGGTCCGGGCAGAGCAAGACCTGTCGCTCGCCCGCCCTAAAGCGCATCCCGATATCGCGGAAGTTCAGGGCGTACGGGTCATCCATCCGCTGCCGCGCCCGGTTTTTGCGACCGCGCCAGCTGTGGCCTCAATTGCTGGTCCCACCATCCACCCCCAGCCGAGACCGGCGCAGATGGCGCTAAAACCTGTGGTTGCAGTGACTGTAGCGCAGAAACCTGTCGTCGCACCCGTGGAGCAGAAACCTGTTGTTGAGCCTGTGGCGCAGAAGCCGACGGCTCCCTCGAAAGGGGCGCTGTGTCAGCGTGCCGACCTGAAGGGCAAGGTTCTGCCGCCGATCCGCTCAAAGATCGCCGGGTGCAATGTGCCCGAACCGGTGCTGGTCGCACAAGTTGGCGGTGTGGTGCTGAACCCGCCGGCCACGATCAATTGTGAGGAGGCGCAGGCGCTGTCAACCTGGGTCAAAACCGGGTTGCAACCAGCGTTTCAGAACACGATCATCGCGCTGAACGTGGTCGACAGCTATGCTTGCCGCCCAAGGAACAACGTGCGTGGCAATCCTGTCTCTGTGCATGGTTTGGGGCAGGCCATTGATATATCAGCGTTTGTCACGAACACAGGCCGCACTTATACTGTGGCGCAAAGCTACAACGCTCAGATCAGGGCCGCGCAGAAGGCGGGCTGCGGCATTTTCCACACCATTCTTGGCCCAGGCTCCGACGGCTATCACGAAAGCCACATCCACTTCGATGTCGCACATCACGGTGGCAGCGACTACTGCCGTTGACTATTGCAGCCGGGGCGCGGGACCAAGCGGAAGGGGCCCAAGGCTCATCCTGCCACCTTCGAATGTCAGCGGCAGGCTTAACACCTCCGGGTCGGGGCTGGAGGCGGCAAGATATTCCAACGCCCGCTGGACAGTCACCTGACTTTGCGGCGGAACCAGACCAAGGGCGACCACAACCGCTGGTACCGCACGCCAACCTTTCAGCTGCATGTCGATTTTACCCTCCACCAAGCCCTGCGCGTCCGGCTTGATACTGCCCGTGGCCGTCAGATCCAGTGCGCCCCATGCGATGTGCAAAGATTTGATGCTGGCATGCAGGATTTGCGGATTTTGCATGGCGCTGTCAATCGGCTGCGACAGGCCAAGGCTGGCGTCCAGATGCGCCAGAGTCACGGCAGCGCCCAGATCCGGAAGGTGAGCCATCGTATCGGGCAGGGTCAGGTTGGTGATATCGGCCCCAAAATGCAGGGTGTTCACCTGCGTCGCGTCACGTTCGACGGCAATAGCGATCTTCTCCGCCGCCGTTTTCCAGGCGTCAGCGGTCAGGGTCAGCCCCTCACTTTCCACCACCGCGCGGACGAAACCAAACGCCAACGTCGGTTGCATCAGCAGGCTGCCCATCATGCGGGTTGACCCAATGGTGATCTTTTGTCCCAACAGATCAAGCTCTTGCGTATGAGGCAGAGCTGCAATCAGGTGCCACGGCTTCCACGTCATGGCGAAAACCTGTGCAAACGGCGCTTTCCAGCCCCAAATGCCGGCCGGGTCGGCCAGATGCAGGTCGGAGACGGTCACATCTAAACGGTCGGCGAAGCCCGCAACCGCTATGCCGGAGTTTTCGGCGACCAGTCCGGCGGCCTTTTGCCCTGCAAACCAACCCTCGACCCCTTGCCGGACGAAATGCGCGCCGACGAACCAATACGTCCCCCACAGGATGCCCAAAGCCAGAACAAGCCACAAGATATAGCGCACCGCCCGCATGGTGACCTCTTTTCCTTTGCCTCGCCGGATGTTTACAAGGCTGCGACGGAAAGGGCCAGTTGATGACGGATGCGCTATGGGTTTTTGGCTATGGATCGCTGATCTGGGATCCGGGGTTTCCGGTGGCGGAGCGGGTTGTGGCGCGGGCCAATGGCTGGCACCGCAGCTTTTGCATGTGGTCAATCCACCATCGCGGCACGCCGGAAAAGATGGGGTTGGTGCTGGCATTGGACCGCGCACAGGCACTCGTGTGGTGCGACGGCGTGGCGTTTCGCGTGATGCCGGGGGCGGAGGTCGCGACGCTTGCCGCCCTGCGGGACCGTGAGCTGATCTCTTCCGCATATATTGAGGCTTGGCTGGAGGTCCATACCACCGATGGACGAGATATCGCGGCGCTGACCTATGTTGTCGACCCTGACCACGCGCAGTATTGCGGCGGTCTGTCGTTGGAGGCGCAGGCACAGGTCATCGCTGAGGCCGTGGGCGGGCGCGGCTCCAACCGTGACTATCTTTTTGCCACCGCAGCCCACCTCGCCGCTTTGGGAATTGCCGACGCAGGCCTTGACCGCCTTGTCACAATGGTACGGGAAATCAGCGCCTAAGCCGCTTTCGCTTGGCACGCTTGGATTGCCTGCTATTGTTGGAAAAGAGCAGCCAATGTGAGCCAAAAACCGGCATGACAGATCACGATTCCGCCCCGATTTCGTTCACGCAGCCGTTCCGGCAGGTCATCATGATGTTGATTTCCTGCGGACTGGTTTCCGGGGGCATTTGGTTCATCAAGAACGAAGTTTTGCATATTTTGCAGACGAACCCCTATTTGAATGCCTTCATCATCGGCGTGTTTTCCTTCGGCATCCTGACCTGCTTCTGGCAGGTGCTGATCCTGATCCAATCGGTTCACTGGATCGAGAATTTCGCCAACGACGTGCCGGGCAGTGAAAACGCGCAACCGCCGCGACTTCTGGCCCCTTTGGCGGCCTTGCTCCGGTCACGCGAGGCCAATCAGCAGATCACTTCGGCCAATGCCCACTCCATCCTGGACTCGGTTGCAACGCGGATCGACGAGGCGCGCGACATCACGCGCTATCTGACCAACCTTCTGATATTTCTTGGCCTTTTGGGCACATTCTACGGCCTTGCCACCACAATTCCCGCCATTGTCAACACCATCAAAGACCTTGCCCCGCAGGCCGGGGAGACGGGGGTGGAGATTTTCACTAAGCTGATGGCGGGTCTGCAACAGCAGCTTGGCGGGATGAGCACGGCGTTCAGCTCTTCGCTGATGGGGTTGGCGGGGTCTTTGGTGGTGGGGCTTTTGGAGCTTTTCGCCAGCCATGGGCAGAACCGCTTTTACCGCGAGTTGGAAGAGTGGGTCTCAACGATCACCCGGCTTGGTCTGTCGGGCGACGGAGATGGCGCCGATCAGGGCGTTCTGGTGCAGCTTTTGGACCATATGTCCGGCCAGATCGAGGTTTTGCAGACGATTTATTCGCTGGCCGAGACCAATCGCGCGCAGTCTGACGACAAAATCGGCGAGTTGGCCGGGGCGATCCGGCGTCTGTCCAAAGGGATGGAGGCCGAAAGTGGTCAGCTTGCGGCGCTGAACACGATTGCGGCCGGGCAAGAAAGGATTTTGGCGGCGCTGACCACGGCGGAGGGGGGGGCACAGGGTTACACAGATGCCGAAAGCCGGATGCGGCTGCGCTCCATCGACGTGCAATTGCTTCGTATCCTTGAGGAAATTTCCGCCGGACGGCAGGAAAGCATTGCCGATCTGCGCGGCGACCTGACCGCACTGACCACGGCCATCCGTGCGATGTCGCGCGGCTCAGTCGGGCGGGGTTGAGACATGGGCCTCAGCCGGCGCCGCCGCGAAGGGCCAAATATCTGGGCGGGGTTTGTCGATGCGGTGACGACGCTGCTGATGGTGTTGATGTTCGTGCTGACCATCCTTACCGTCGCACAATCGGTGCTGCGCGACACGATCACCTCGCAAAGCACCGAACTTGGCCAGCTTAACGCGCAAATCGCGCAACTGGCGGATGCTTTGGGGTTGGAAAAAGCCAAGACCACTGACCTGTCAAACCAGGTTGGTACTTTGCAGACGAGCCTGACGGCGGCAAGAGCGCAGGATGAACAGAAGTCCGCGCTGATCACGAACCTGTCGGCACAACTGACCTCCAAACAAAGTGAGCTTTCCGACGCACAAGGCAAAGTCGCGAGTTTTGAGGCTCAGGTTGCGTCTTTGTTGGCGCAAAGCGATGCGCAAAAAGGGCAGATCGGGACGCTGGCGGCCTCGGTCGCCGATCTGCACGCTGCTGAAAGCAAACTGATTACTGAGAAAGAGGCTGCGAATTTAGCGCTAGCCAAGGCCCGTGACGAGGTCAGCGCTGACGCCGAAGCCGCCCGCGTTGCCGCCGCCCGGCGTGATGCGCTGCAAGCCCTGATCGAGGACCTGAACCGGCAGGCCAAAGATAAAGACAGCGCTTTGGCCAGCGTTCAGGGGCAGGCAACAAGCTTGCAAACCCAACTGACCAGCGCCGAACAGCAGCAGATCGTCGATGCAGCGGCGGCTGCGGCCTTGCGCGACAAATTGAAGAATTCCGATGCGGAACTGACCGCGATGACGCTGGCGCTGGAGGAACAGCGCAAGAAGGCCGAGGAGACTTTGACGCTTCTGGCTGCCGCAGAAACCGCAGCAAAAGACGCGCAGAACTCTGGTCAAAACACTCAGGCGGTGGCTCTTGCGGAAGCGCAGAAAGTTTTAACTGCTAAAGATCAACAGATTACCGAACAGGCGCGCAACGTCACCTTGTTGAACCAACAGTTGAACGCGCTGCGGGCGCAACTGGCCGATCTTCAGGGCATGCTGGATGCTTCTGCCGCAAAAGACAGCGCCAGCAACGTGCAAATCACGGCTTTGGGCAGCCAACTCAACGCCGCTTTGGCGCAAAAGCTGGCAGAAGAAAAGCACGTCGCCGATCTGGAGCAGGCCGAACGCAAGCGACTTGAAGCCGAAAATAAGGATTTGTCCAAGTATCGCTCTGAATTCTTTGGAGAAATATCGAAGTTGATGGCAGGTCAGCCGGGCGTCCGCGTGGTCGGCGACCGTTTCGTGTTCTCCTCCGAAGTGCTGTTCCAACCGGGCGCTGCCGACCTGTCGGAGGAGGGAAAGACCCAGATTGCCTCGGTGGTCCAGACCCTGCAACAGGTGGTGCCGAATATCCCGCCAGCGCTCAATTGGATCATCCGGGTCGATGGCCATACCGATGGCACGCAACTGTCCGGCAACGGCGCCTACCGCGATAACTGGGAGTTGAGCCAGGCCCGGGCGCTATCTGTGGTGCGTTACATGACGGACGGCCTGGGATTTCCGCCGGACCGTCTTGCAGCTGCCGGGTTCGGGCAGTTCCAGCCGGTCGCCAGCGGCGACACCCCGGAGGACCGGGCGCAGAACCGCCGGATTGAGTTGAAACTGACCGAACGCTAACAGTTTCCGCCCGGTTTTTGGTCAGGCGGTAATCCCCCCCGAAAGTAGGGGGCTGTATAAGTAGAATTTTCTCGGCAAGATGCATGAGGAGATTCAGATGAAGACGAGCAGATACACGGAACCTCAGATTCTCGCGATCCTGCGCCAAGCCGAAGGCGGTGTGCCG
>JBBRLL010000080.1:0-11143 GCA_038231395.1 Rhodobacterales bacterium | reverse complement strand
TTTATGGCTCAGCCCAAGCCGGTGCAGCCATTTGCCGACCGACCCGCGATGCACCCAAACACCCTGCACGCAGGCCAGTTCGGCCACGATCTCATCCAGCGTCAGATCGCCCTTGATCGCCAGTCGGTCACGCAGCCAGCCGGTGTAGGGCGCAAGTTTGCCCTCCGTATGGCTCCCCTGCGCCTTCGGCGAAAGCCCCCCGCTCTCGCGTTTCAGTATCACCATGTCGTTCACGAAGCGCGGCGAAACCCGAAAGTGACGTGCGGCCTCGCAATGACCATGGCCCTCTTCGACAAACGCGATGACCCGGCTCCACAACTCAATTGGATGTGGCTTGCCCATACTGACCCCCTACATCTGGCAAGATCATGGAATCACAAACCTCACAACTTGGGAATCCTGAATCGCGAACAAGGCGACTTGCTCTAATGCACCAACCTTGAATTTGCTGCGCCGCTGACGCGTTGCCAGAGGACAAGTCAAAAAAAGCACGGGTTCTTTTCAAAGTTAAAGCGTTCTTCATTCCAAATTAAACAAATCCGGGAAGAAATGGTTGTGGTTGCAGGATAGGCTGTTCTGAGAACGGGGAGACGAAAATGCGCGATGATTGGTTTTTGGAGGTCCTTCGCTACATTAGACCCCATGACCACGGAGTGACCTTTTGCTGATCTTTGACGAGGCTTTGAAGCCCGACCGACTCATCCTGGTCAGAGAAGGCGCCGAATTCCGTATGAAGGCTTTGGATGGCAACGTCGTCACGGCGGGCGTGAAGCGCGAAGACTACGGGTTAACCGCGCTACCCATGCGCCATCTGAGCCCCGAGCGGAAGATCGTCCCTCCGAGTGGATTTGCCGCTCCTGAGGGGACCATCTGGGTTTCACGGAACGATGAAATGATTCTGATGCGCGCCAGTTGTGCGGTGCGCAAGAATATCGTAAGCATAGCGCAATCGCGGGGCATGTATCTTGTTGTCAAGCCCAATTCAGGCATCGCATGCCCGCCGATCGTCCCGGCCAATCAGGTTGCGGCTGATCTGGCTGTGATGGCGTCCAATGACCTGCAAGCCTCTAATAGGTCGACAACGGTGATTCGACGTCCTAACGTTAATCTTTTACAGTCTGGTAGGCGCAAAAAGTTTCGATGCGCGATGCAATGGATCTGGCAACTGGATCGTACCGATGGCGCAGCCGGCGGTCATATCACGGCCGATCAAATGCAACATCCCAAGGTCTCAGACCTGTCAGGGATTTTGCTTACGACATATGGCAAGGGAGGCGGCGGAACGATCGCCACTGAAATTTCTGAGCCGTGGCCAAGCCCAGTGGGAACCCAATTGCCGTGCCCGCCCGCAGGTGCCGCGGCCTTGTCGGCTATGGCAGCACAGGCCGGCGGCGATACACCTTTCAGCCAAACTAATTTCATGAACCTGCTGATCCATCAGGATTTGGCGGCGGTGATTAGCAACCACTTGGGGGCCGCCTGTCTAACTCTGACCTTGCGGCAGCGCTCAATTGCGACCCGCGTGGCGGTCTACGACCGAAAGACTGTCCCACTTGGTTGCTTGACTGCCGGTCAGGAGTCAAAGGAACGCAACAAATTGTTTGGCTCTCTGACCAAAGTGAACGACACCGAAAAGAACCGCAACGAATTGCTGGTCTTCATAACGCCGCATGTGGTGCGCAACTTGCAGAATTTGTCAGACATTTCGCAGCAGCAGCTGGTCCGCATGCCGCAGATGAGCGGGCGATGAGCCAGCCCTTTTCTGCCACGGGAAGCGCGCCGGAGGATCCGGTGGCTTTGGCCAGGACCCGCGCTGCAGCCCATGGTCTGCCCCTGATGTCCGAGGCCGACTGGCCCGCTGCCCCGGTTCTGCCCGATGGCATGTCGCGCAGTTTCCTGCGCCGCAGCCTCATGCTGCCCTTGGGAACTGGGGCGGATGGCCAATGGCGCGTGGCCCTGGCGGATCCTTCCGATCTAGGGGCGGTTTCCGCGCTAAAGGCGGCTTTGGGGCCGGGCCTTGCTCTGCTGGTCGCCTCGCAACCCGCGCTGTTGTCCCGGCTGGACGATCTGCAGTCGGGTGCTCTTGCCCGCGCGTCAGAGGCTATGCAAGACGACCAGCAGGACAGCGCCTTGGACGCCCCCGTGATAGCCCTACTGGATCGAGCGCTGGCACAGGCGGTAGAGGCGCGGGCGACCGATGTGCATTTCGAACCGGGCGCTGCCGGGATGGCCGTGCGTCAGCGCGTCGATGGAATGCTGCGGCTCGTCGCCGCTTTGCCTACTGCCACCGGGCGGGCGGTGGTGGCGCGACTGAAGATTCTCGCCGGTCTGAACATTGCCGAACGGCGTCTGGCGCAGGATGGCCCGATCCGCGCCGTGATCGCCGGGCGCACGCATGACCTGCGACTGGCCACCCTACCCATGGTAGATGGCGAGGGGGCTGCGGTCCGTATCCTCGCGGGGCGGCAGAACCTGCCCTCTATATCCAGCCTTGGCCTGCAGGCGCAGGCGGAAACCGCCCTGACCAAAGCACTTGCAAATTCGCACGGGTTGATCCTGATCACCGGACCTACCGGCAGCGGCAAGACCACCACGTTGGCCGCAGCCACTGGCCATGTGAACGACCCGCGCCGCAAGATCATCTCAATTGAGGACCCGGTCGAATACCACATCCCCGGGATTTCGCAGGTGCAGGTCAACCCCGCCATCGGCCTGACCTTTTCCGCCGGTCTGCGCGCCTTCATGCGGGCAGACCCCGATATCCTGCTGGTGGGCGAGGTTCGTGACGCGGAAACCGCCGAGGTGACGGTGCAAGCCTCGCTGACCGGGCATCTGGTGCTGACGACGCTGCACACCAACTCTGCCGCCGGGGCCGTGGTGCGGCTGGCTGAGATGGGGGTGGAGCCTTACCTTCTGGCCGCCACCCTGCGCCTTTCGGTCGGCCAACGTCTCGTGCGCCTGTTATGCCGCCATTGCCGGACCGAGGCCTTTGGCCTTTTGCCGTTCCCTGAAGATATCCAGCGCCTTTGCGGTCAAGACCCTGCCACCCCCGCCGCGCATTGGACGGCGCAAGGCTGCGATCAATGTGGGCGGACCGGTTACTACGGGCGCCGCGCGATATTCGAGGTGATGCCGATGACCGAACCCCTGCGCGCCAAACTGCTAGCAGGTGCTGGCACTTCTGCCCTACATCAGACCGCTTTGGAGTCTGGCATGCAGCCCCTAATGGCAGACGGCCTTCGCGGCGTGCTGGAGGGGCTGACCTCGGTCGAAGAGGTCCTGCGGGTGGTGCAGGATGGCTAGTCTTTTTGCCTCAGGCCCGACGCCGGATGATGTCACGTTGTTCACCCAGGAATTGTCGTGGATGATCGGCGCGGGCGTGCCCTTGGGCCGCGCAATCGACCTACTGGGCCAAGAGGCCGGTCAAAACCACATGCAACCTGTCCTTTTCGCCGTGCGAGGAGAGTTGCGCGCCGGAGCCAGCCTCGCCGATGCACTGTCGCGGCAGGGCGAGGTCTTCCCCGAAGCCTATCTGCGGCTGGTAGCCTTGGCGGAGGGCAACGGCACCCTGCCGATGGTCCTGCAACGGCTGCATGCCGGGCGGAGCCAAACGCAGGCATTGCGCCGCAAGCTCGGATCGGCGCTGGTCTACCCGGGGTTTCTGTTGCTGGTGGCGCTGGCCGCCATTGCGCTGATCGCCTTGGCCGTGGTGCCGCAAATGCGCTCGGTCTTGACAGCTGAGCCTCGTCCCGATGGCGCCGATGCCGCGATTCGGCGTCTAATCGACCTGTCGGACTGGCTGACAAGCCACGCCGTGCTTTCAAGTCTATGTGTGGCCGCAGGCCTTGGGTTTCTGGCGCTACTAGTTCGTCTGCCCGCCGTGCAACGCGCCATCGTTGCCGCAGCCACCCATCTGCCGGTCGTGGGCAATCTGATCCTGACCGCGCGTCTGGCCGAAATGACCCGCTCGCTCGCCATGCTGACCGAGGCCCGCCTGCCCCTGTCCGAGGCGCTGCGCCTGACCCGTCGCAGCACCGCAGCACCCGACCTGTCTCGCCTGCTGGAGGGGATGGAGAACGCCCTGCGTGCCGGGCAGGACGTCACCCAACCTCTGCGTGAGGCACGCGGCGTGCCCCATCTGCTGTCCAGTCTGATCCGCGTCGGCCAGGAAACCGGCAACATGGCCCGCAGCCTGACCCAAGCCGCTCAGGTCTTCGAGGAAAAGACAAGAATAGCGCTCGACCGTGCCTTGGTGCTGTTGGAGCCTGCGATCATCCTTCTGATTTCGGTCGGGGTCGGCGCGCTAATTTACACCGTCATCGGCGCGCTGATGTCGGTCAATGACTTGTTTGTTTAGGGGAATCCGATGCGCGAGACCGACGCCCGTGACGATAGAGAGGCCGGCTTTACCCTGGTGGAGCTGTTGGTCGTCCTAGTCATTCTGGCAATGCTAGCGGCATTGGTCGGGCCGAAGGTGATCGGTTACATGAGTTCCTCCAAGGTCAAGACCGCGCATGTGCAGATCGCCTCGTATCAGACCGCACTGGAGCTTTATCACCTTGATATGGGCCGGTACCCGAAAACTTCGGACGGGCTGGGTGTTTTGGCCAAGGCGCCGTTGGAGACCGCTGGCTGGGCCGGGCCTTACCTTGACAAGGCGGTGGCGAATGACCCCTGGAACAACCCCTATGACTACGCCGCCAGCGCAGATGGCAGCTCCTACAAGCTTCGCAGTTTAGGGGCAAATGGCAAGGAAGGCGGCGATGGCGACAATGCCGACATTTCTCCGTGAGCGCGTCTGTTACCCCGCCTCTGGAGCCGGCCCCGAATCAAGATCCGACCCCAAAGGCACCGAAACTGGCGTCACGCTGGCAGAGATGCTTCTCGTCGTGGCGATTACGGCGATGGCTGCGGGGCTGGTCGTCGGGCGCGGACTTCCTGGCAAGCATAGGATCGACCGAACGGCCCTGCAATCCCTTGTGCGCAGCGTGCGGGCGGACGCCATGCGGTCCGACCGCATTGTCTCGCTTGAGGCCGGCGAGGATGGCCACAGCCTTCTGGCGGCAGGCAAGACGCTGGTCTTCGGCCTCGATTATCAGGTTTTCTGCACCGCTAGCGACGGAGGCAAGGCCATCACTTTCGGGCCGGACGGGTCAAGCAATGGGGGCCTGGTTCGGCTTCTGGCACCGGGGTCAGAAGACAGGCTGGTCGTTGAACCGGTCACGGGGGTCTTGCACCCTTGAAGCGGGCTTCTCTCTGGTCGAAGTTCTGGCCGCGCTGACCATTGCTTCCATGGCCATAGTGACCGCTCTGACGTTGTTCACTCAATCGGCCCGCGTCAACGACCGTATGAACAAGGAAACCGCCGCCCGCGATCTTGCGCGCAAACTGCTCGTCACGGGTGAGGTCGGGCGCGGACAGGCCGGCGCGCTGGCTTGGGCCGCTACGATGATCGCTCTCGATCATGGCACGATTCGGCACGTGGTCGCCGTGACGTGGATCGGTGGACCGCAGATCACCCTGACCCGCCTTGAACCGGAAACCGCGCGATGAGCGACGAGGCAGGCTTCACCCTGATCGAGGCGTTGGTCGCTCTGACATTGGGGATGTCAGTGGCGGCTATCGTCTTGTCGACCCTTCATATCGCGTCAAACGGGGCGTCCCGGTCAGTTTCCGTGGCGGCAGAGGTCGAGGCTTTTGGCCGCGCCGGCGCCGTTCTGTCTGGGGATGCGCTGCACGGGCTAAAGCTGCGCGATGCGCACGGCGAAGTCATCTTTCGAGGACGGCCTACTGTGGTCAGCTTTCCCGCGGCGTCCCTCTTTGCTGGGTCTTCGCCAATGCTACTGCGCTATGATCTGCGCTCAGGCGTCGATTTCACCGACCTAGTTCGGTCCGAGGCGGCCTTGCTGTCTGAGGGAGCGTTCGGTCCATTTGGCGCGGGACAGACGGTCTGGCATGGCGCAGGACAGTGGGAATTGCGCTATCTCGACGACAAGACCACTTGGCGCCGGGACTGGAGCCAGCCAGGTCTGCCCCGCGCCTTTGGCCTTGTCTCGCTGAATGCTTCGCAGACAGTGGAACTGGTCGGTGCCTTTCCTCTACTGATAGAAACCGTTTGCGCCCTTGGGCCTGGGCCGCAATGCAGTTTGCCAGAAGAGGTTTTTCCGTGAACCGCGAGGCCGGCGCCGTTCTTCTGGTGGTTCTCGTTTCGCTTGCCTTACTGGCCGCTTTGGCCGGACTGGTGATCCGGGTTTCTGAAAGTGACCTCGCCACACTTTCTGCCGAGCGGGCCGCCTTCCGGCGAGAGGTCTTGATTAGTTCTGCGTTGGCCACGCTTGGCGCGCGTCTTCCCGCCAGCGACCTTGCTGAGGATGGCACGCCCGTCAGTCTGCCCTTGCCGGGTGGCGCTGTTCGTGCCCGGATCGAGGCGGCCGCAGGCCTGATCAACCCGAATTTTATTACGGCAGCCACTTTGACCGCAGCCCTTTCAGCCTTGGGCGCCTCGCCAGAACAGGCTCAAAGAATCGGACTCGCAATAGCATCTGCCCGAAGGCCGGCCAACAAGATGGCCTTCCAGAATGTAAGTCAGGTCTCGAGACTGTTCGCCCGTGACGCGGACCTATGGCCAAAGATTGCCCCATATGTCACCTTGCTTGGCAAATCAGAAACCATTCACCTTGCAAGCGCTCCGGTCGCGCTACGCGACGTTGCGGTACCGCCGCAGGTCGATTTCTCGGGCGCGGAAATGTCGGCAGGTCGCGGATTTTACGAGTTATGGCTGCACGTCGAGGACCCGACGCTGGATGGCGCCGATCCCGCAGGCAGGCTTTGGACTCATGTTTCCGTCCTAGCGGGAACCGATCACCACCTCTATATTCTATTCTTGGGCTGGCCCGAGGCGATGATGGAAGGAAACTGAATGTTCGCCTGGCTTCTGTCCGCAGCAGAAACACTAGCCATCGCCTTGCAAAATGTGGTGCCGCCCGGTTTGCGTGGCCTTGACGTTCTTACGACCGAAACACTTGAGCAGGCGCGTCCCGGCCGCGCAGTACAACTTATGCTCCCGGCTAATTGCCTTTTGCGAAAGGAACTGGAAATTGCCGCCGGCGAGAGGGCTCCGAATCTCAACTGGCTTGCGGCTCGGGTAGAGGCGCTGTCGCCGTGGGACCAGAATGCCTGCCTGTGGGATGTCAGGGTTTCGGGACGCAGGATCAATCTCGCCTTGATTCCCTTGCGCGCGGTAGAGGAGGCCGAAAGCTTTTTGTCCGCAAAAGGCCTGCGGCTTGCCGAAGTCGTGGCCCAAGGCGGTTTCCGCTTTCGCCGCCACTTTACTCAGCTGCGACGCTGGCGTGACCGGTTGGCGCTTTCGTCTTTTCTCATGACGCTGCTGGCTATGGTGCTTGCCGGGCTTGGCGCTAACATCGCCCTGCAGGAGCACGACCGTGCGGCTCTCGCTGATGCGGCCGTTCAGCGAACCGCTGCGCGGTTGAAAGAAGGAACTGGTCCGGCGCAGGCTGCCAAAGCTTTGTTGCAGCGCAAGACTGACAGTGTTGCGCTGGCCCTAACCCATCTGGCGGCTGCACTCCCGCAAGACAGTTATCTTACAATGCTGTCTGTGACCGCCGACGGCTTTGAAATCTCTGGCCAAACGGAAAGACCGGAAGGGATCATCCCCGCGCTATCGGCGGATCCTGTTTTTGGTCACGTCGATTTCGCCGGCCCCGCCTCGCGCAACGCAGACAGTGGCAGCTTTACTTTTACCATTCGCGGCAAGCTGGTGGCACCATGACACTGCGTCGCGCTGTTTGGATTCTGGTCATGCCCCCTGTTTTGGCTGCCCTTCTGGCAGTATTCGCATGGGGCGTCGCGACGACGCTAGCCTCAACGGCGGACGAAGCACAAACGAGGCTGCAGGCCGTATTGGATCGTCGCCCTTCTGAACCCAGCGTGCAAGCGGCAAAACTTCTGCTGTCAGGGGCGACGGTCGGGCTCTCCAGCTCTGCCCTTCAGTCCAGAATTCTGGTACTGGTCCAAAATGCTGATCTCCAGCAGATCGAAGCGCGCGGTGCCGAGGCGGAAGGGACCTTGACACGTTTGCGGGTCAACCTGCGCCTTTCAGCGGATGAAAAGGGCATCATGCAGACCATAATCGCATTGGAAGCCGCCGAACCTTTGATATTCGTCGACGCTTTGCGGGTGTCGGAGCTGAGTGAAAAACGCCGTTTTGCCATGGAGCTGGATTTGTCAGCTTATGCGGGGAGGGTGGCGCAATGAGCTTTCGTATGTATGTCCTTAGTTCTTTGGCTCTCGCCTTAGCAGGCAGCGTAGTCTGGGACTATTGGCCGGAGTTGCCAATTCCGCCAACGGTCGCCGCAGCAGTCCCAAAGGACCCGGTGATCGCGACCCTGAACCCGCTTTCGCGACGGACAGATGCCGATTTCGCAGCCCTCTTCGATCATCCTCTATTTGATCCGACACGCAACAGACCTGTGGTCGAGGGGCTCGCGCCCGAGCCCGCCCCGGCACCCGCGGCCCTAACCGGCGACGCTGCCGCTATGCAACCCTTGGGTTCGGCGCAAGCGGTATTGATGGGGACGGTGACTAGCCCTCGGCCGGGTGGAGCCTATCTGGGTGATGACGCCGGTGGTCCCGTCGTCTTTCTGCGCCCCGGTCAAGCCTCACTTGGCCTGCATCTGGAAGAAGTTCATTCTGATACCGCGATTTTCATGGGACCAAATGGCGAGGTGACCTTGATCTTGCAGAAAAGCGGCGAGCTTGTCGCAAGCGCGAAGCCGGGCAGCGTTAGGCCAACCGAAACTGAGCTGCGGATGCTGTCCAAACCATGAGCGGGCGCATTTCGAGCCGCCAGATTGCCGACTGGCTCGGGCCGTGTGACCGGATCCTGATCCTCAGCTGCGCCGGACTGGGGCTTGTGGCCGAAATTGTCCGGCAGGACTGGAATGCGGCGGTGCTTTGTGCCGGGCTGAGCGGAGTGGCTGCGGCCATCGCAGTAATCGACCTGCGCCACCACCGTATTCCGGACCGGCTCTCGCTGCCGTTGATCCCCTTGGGGCTGATCTACTGCGCACTGAGCGAACCGCTTTTGCTCCGCTTCCTCGCGATGGCGGTGGTATGGGTGGCGCTAAGGCTGCTGCAGTACAGCTTTATGCGGTTTCGCGGCAAGGCCGGTCTGGGGGGTGGCGATGTCAAGTTGATGACGGCGGCCGCGGCCTGGTTGCCCTACGAATCCTTGCCGTTTTACATCCTAGCCGCCTCTGTCACCGGTCTTATCGGGGCAATCTTGCGGCGCAGGTTCGACAAACCCATCGCCTTCGGTGCCCATCTTGCACCCATGCTTGCCATCTTGGTGCTCTTTTCCTGATCCGACGTGCCGCGACCTCTCGCTTTTGAGCGTTGGTTTTCGCAATATATTGCAACGGTTTGGTGACGATCGAGAGAAATGTTCTTGTCACACCTATGCCGCCTAACCCATGAGAATAGGTATCACGGAAAGTTGATGAGGGCGAGATTGGGCGTAAGAGGCGGCTGAAGGCCGTCCGAGTTTCAGCTTTACAGCTGTTGGAAAGTTCAAGGGATGAGATCTTCTATGCGTGACGCCGGATGGCGGTTGGCGATGGTGGTGACCGTTCTCCATCCCGGTCGTGCGGTTTTGTGCACGCTTGTTTCACCGCGCGGGGGGGGCAGACATTGGAGCGCATCGCCAACGAATGGCCAAGCGCAAAGATCGACGCCCTCATGCCGTGGAATTTTACCAACCCTGAAGGGCCTCGGCTTCCCGTTTTTTTAGGTAGGGCTGGCTTGGATAATTGAACCTCCCGCCCTTCGCCGACATGGACAGAATGAAGCGCGATGACCATCAACCGCAAAAACGCTGTCTGTACGACTATAATGGAGGCGGCCATTCGTAGACCCGCATGGCAGCGCTTATCGAAACCTACAAGCTAAACGCCGTCGACCCTTATACCAAGTATTGATGATGCTGACTCGCGGGGGCTTGCCAGCGGCGTCACGAGTTGATTCAAAATGGCAAACCATCCGGAGTTTGCCATGCCAATCCCACTTTCCACTGACTATGACGCCGCTTCGATGATTGCATTTGCCCGGAAATCGAAGGATGGACCGCAGGCGCGGCGCGTTCTGGCACTAGCCGCGATCTACGAGGGAGCAAGTCGCACGGACGCAGCGCGGATCGGCGGGGTCACGGTGCAGATCATTCGCGACTGGGTGGTGAGGTTCAACGTGGAGGGACCGGCTGGGCTGATCGATCGCAAAGCGCCCGGCAAACCGGCTATTCTGAACGATGGACACCGGACAGCTCTGAGAGAGATCGTCGAGCGCGGCCCGATCCCGGCAGTTCACGGCGTCGTGCGTTGGCGGATTGCCGATCTGATCCAATGGCTGTGGGACGAATTCGCAGTTTCGGTCTCCAAGCCGACGCTGAGCCGTGAATTGCGCGCGTTGGGCTACCGGAAGTTATCCGCGCGTCCTCGCCACCACGCACAGGATGTCGAGGCCCTCGAGGCCTTCAAAGGGGGGGCTTTGCCACTGAGGTGGACAAGGTCCGGGCGGCCCTCCCGCCCGGCACACCCATAGAGATATGGTGGCAGGACGAAGCCAGGGTCGGTCAGAAGAACAAGATCACCCGGCGATGGGCAAAACGCGGCACGCGACCGTCTGCCCCGCACGATCAGCGAACCAGGTCGGCCTATATCTTTGGAGCGATCTGTCCAAAGGAGGGCAAGGCGGCCGGCCTCGTCCTGCCATTTTGTAATACCGAGACGATGAAACTGCACCTCGCCGAGATCGCCCGGGCTGTCGCGCCGCGTGCCCATGCTATCGTGCTGATGGATCAAGCCGGCTGGCACCTGACGCCGAAGCTACATGTGCCGGAAAATATCTCCATCGTGCCGCTGCCTGCCAAATGCCCCGAGCTCAACCCGCAAGAAAACGTATGGCAGTTCATGCGCGACAACTGGCTATCGAACCGGGTCTTTGCCTCCTACGACGATATCGTCGACCATTGCTGTGAAGCTTGGAACAAGCTTGTCGAGCAGCCTTGCCGCATAAGGTCCCTCGGACTCCGACAATGGGCTCAGGGGTTCTAATCAATGAATCTTGGTAT
>JBBRLL010000079.1:0-11359 GCA_038231395.1 Rhodobacterales bacterium | reverse complement strand
GTGTAACGCGAGCAGAAGGAGAGTAGCGAAGGCCAAAAAGAAAAGAGCCCCCCAAGGTTTCCCTCGGAGAGCCCATCATCGATTTGCACCTATGATGTAGCAATCTCCAACATACCGGTCAAGAGTCACCGATTCGGTGGACATGATTTTTATTGCCTCCTGCGCGAGAACTCGTGGGAGGCGCCGGGAAAACTATGGGCCGACGTGGCCGTCGTTCAAAAAAACATGGCATTCACTCAGGTTTTCGCCAGTTCCTCCGGCGCCAGAAGGCGCGACCGGCATGAGAATTCTACGCCTCCCGACATCTGGGCGGTCTTTCGAGCTCTGCGCGACGCACGCAGTGCCTTCGGACTAAAGCCGGGGCACATCCAGACCTTGCAGGCCCTCCTTAGCTTCCTCCGGCCAGGGCAAGGTGACACTGTGTTCGCTTCCAACTTGGAAATATGCCGCCGGGTCGGAGGCATAGACGAGCGGACTCTCCGTCGCCATATCGACCGTTTCGTAGACCTTGGATTGATCGAGCGTCATGACAGCCCGAACCGCAAGCGCTATCGCGTCAGCTCGCGTGATGGTCAGGTCATCAGCTTTGGCCTTTCGCTTTCGCCGCTGTTGAAACGCGCCGGTGAGTTTCTCAATGCTGCCGCAGAACTGGAAGAGACGCGCCACGATCAGATTTTCCTGCGGAAACAAATTCTCGTCGGTTTGGCTCATATCGACGGTATCGAACCTAGCTGCGCCTTTGCAGACGGCGTTCGAAGAACGATGCGGCGCAAACTGGCAATGGCAGAGTATCGTTCGCTGCTGGAACAGGTCACGAACCACCTTCGCCAAATGTCCACCGTGGTGGACGTTGTGATTACAACAAAACTGCCCGCCAATGACGGTCAAATTGTCCGGCATCTTTCTAAGTCTGAAAAAGAAGAAATTGAATCTGAAGACACAAAGAGCGATCTGCTACCCAGCATCCCAACGCTAACGGCTGTTTGCAGATAAGCTACTGCATTCGCTCCAGCGCCGCTCCGAACGTGGGGCGACATCGAAAGACATGCTCAGAACCTCGCCCCGATGATGGGCATTCAACCGGGCACTTTCCACGAAGCCAGCAAGCGTGTGGGTTCCAAGAGAACAGCCGCTGCTGTTTTCATCCTGCTGCAACTTGGAACGCGGGTTCGAAACTATGCTGCCTATTTCCACAGCATCACACTTGGGAAGAGGGCCAAAGGCTTCAGACCTGCAGCCATTATAGCAAGGCTCTCTCTGGCGGCCTGTGCGCCTGCGTGATGTCCACCGCGGTGGACATCACTACAGCCACTAAGTGCGTCTCTAATTTTCACCCCCGCGTCCTTCCAATGGCAACGTAACGCGCAGATTGAAGACAACCATGTTTCGCCCAAGCACGCTTAACAAGCGCATAAACGAAGAAGAGTGAGAGGAATGCTGGTGAGGGGTGACGGGAAGTGAGATCGGGAGAGTGGCTTCCGGCGCCCGTCGTGGAGAAGATCTGATGACGAAACCTGTCCAGAAAATCACCCTGTCCCCCTCGCGGGACATTCCCTTCGACAAGCTCGTGCTGAGCCAGTTCAACGTTCGGCGTATCAAGGCGGGCGTCTCGGTCGAGGAACTGGCTGAAGACATCGCGCGGCGCGGTCTGCTGCAGGGCCTGAACGTTCGGCAGGTGCTCGATGCCGATGGTGTCGAAAGCGGCATGTTCGAAATCCCGGCCGGTGGCCGCCGGTTCCAAGCGCTGTCACTGCTGGTGAAGCAGAAGCGGCTGGCAAAGACCGGTCCAATCCCCTGCATCGTGCGGGATGCTGCATCAGAGATCCTTGCCGAGGATGACTCGCTGGCGGAGAACATGCAGCGTGTCGCTCTGCACCCGCTCGACCAGTTCCGCGCCTTCGCAGCGCTGCGCGAGAAAGGTCAGGGCGAAGAAGCGATTGCTGCCGCCTTCTTCGTCACGCCGCAGATCGTCAAGCAGCGCCTGAAGCTCGCGTCCGTGGCCCCTGCCCTTCTCGAGGTCTATGCCGACGACGGCATGACGCTGGAGCAGCTGATGGCCTTCACGGTGAACCCTGATCATGCACGCCAGGTGCAGATCTGGGATGCGGTGAAGAACTCTTGGAACAAGGAGCCCTACGCCATCCGGCGCATGCTGACCGAGACCTCGATCCGGGCCTCGGATCGTCGCGCTGTCTTTGTCGGAGTCGATGCCTATGAGGCGGCGGGTGGTGTCGTGCTGCGCGATCTCTTCCAGGGCGATGACGGTGGCTGGCTCGAGGACCCTGCCCTGCTCGACCGACTCGTGGCGGAGAAGCTTCAGGCCGAGGCCGAGGCTCTCGCCGCCGAAGGCTGGAAGTGGATCGAGGTGGCAACCGACTTGCCCTATGGCTACAGCCACGGACTGCGGCGTCTGGCCGGTGATCCTGCGCCGATGACCGACGAGGAAAGCGCGGCCCACGCGGCGCTGCTCGCCGAGTATCGCGCACTGGAGGAGGAATACTCCGGTCAGGACGAATACCCCGAGGAGATCGATGCGCGGATCGGTCAGCTAGAAGTGGCAATGGAGGCGCTCGAGCAGCGGCCTCTGATCTACGACCCGGTCGAGGTTGTTCGCGCGGGCGTCTTCTTGACACTGGGTCGGGATGGCAGCCTCGCAATCTATCGCGGGTACGTCCGGCCCGAGGATGAACCGCGCGAGGAGACCGCGGTCCAGGATGGCGATGGCGCGGATGCCACGGGGCAGGGGAGTGATGCCGGGGGTTCCGGCTGGCAGCCATCGGCGATCTCCGGAGTTGACACTGTCATCACCTCGGGTGGTCAGCCGCTCGGCGCGGAATTGGCCGAGGATGAGGATGATGGCGCGCTGAAGCCGCTGCCCGAGCGGCTGGTCATGGAACTGACCGCCCACCGGACCTTAGCGCTGCGTGAAGCTATCGGGCGGTCGCCCGACGTAGCGCTGACGCTCCTGCTCCTCAAGCTAGTGGCGGATACTTTCCGAACCTCCTCTGCAACGGGCAGCTGCCTCGAAGCCTCGGTGCGTCACGTCTACATGACGGCGCAGGCGCCCGATCTGAAGGACAGCGTCGTGGCCAAGCTGGTCGATGAACGTCACGCGGCGTGGGAGGCTGGTCTGCCCCTCGGCGATGATGCTGCGCTCTGGGACTATCTGGTGGTGCTCGACCAGGGCAGCCGTCTGGCGCTGTTGGCGCATTGCCTCAGCTTTGGGATCAACGCCATTCATGAGAAGGTGAACCCCTATGGGGCGGGCATCTCCGCCAGCGGTCTGACTCGCCGCATGGCGCATGCCGATCTGGTAGCTTGCGCGGTGGATCTCGACATGATCGAGGCGGGCTGGGAGCCGACGGTCGACGGCTACCTCAACCGTGTGCCCAAGGCCCGAATCGTTGAGGCCGTGCGCGAGGCGAAGGGCGAAGGCACCGCGCAGCTTCTTGATCACCTCAAGAAGGGCGAGATGGCCACCGAGGCGGAACGCCTGCTCAAGGGCTCTGGTTGGCTGCCGGATGTTCTGCGGCGCGCGGATTTGGTCGCGCTCGATGATCAAGACAAAGCAGAAGGGCAGGGGGCTTCGGTCGACGATGCTGATGATATGGTCGCCGAAATGCCTGACGACAGCGAAACCGTCGAACTTCCAGCCTTCCTGATGGCCGATATGCCAGTTCCCGACGCGCCGATGATGGCTGCCGAGTGATCTGAGCCTCCGAGGGCGGGGAAACCCGCCCTCACTCACCACAAAACACAACAATATCAATAAGATGCATGCGAATGTTCGCATTCGAAGTGAGGAATCATGTCTGCATCAACCATCATCGACAGCGCGCCCTTGGGCGCGCTTATTCGCTACACCGACGGCAGTCCCAAACCGCCGGCACGTTTCACAAAGAAGCTTGCGGCCTGGGAACGATCGAACGGCGTCGGCCGCCTTGTGAAGAAGGAGCCGCCAAGGGTCTATCCGACCTGGACGGCACCGGCCTCCTTCACGCTGCATAAAGGGAACTTCTCCTCGGACGGGGTCATCCTCGTCACCATCATGCGCAGCCATTCGGCGGACAGTCGGCTCATCTTCAAGGTGGCCGAGGAACCGAAACCCGGGCAGGTGCGCGTGCTTCTGGACTTCGGTGGCAACACCGAGCTGCTGCGTCTGGCGGAATCGATCATCGCGGCCGAGCTCTGGATCGCTCGGGAGGGCTATCGAAACGCCCGTCTCGAAATCTTCGGCACCGAGGACAGCGATAGGGCAGGGGGCGCGGACCTGGCCGCCTGAGCCCTGACAACGCGTGAGGGGCCTGCCGAAGGGGCGGGCCTCTCACCAATCCCAAACTCGTCCCGCGATACCGGGTGCCAAAGGATCCATCCCACAAAGACGGAGGACATCAATCAAGAGCCTGGCCGGGAGGCTGGCTGCGTTAGAAGCATCAGCGGGACAATCAGCTCCTGACGTTGGGGGACCATCCCCCGCTCGCCATTCCCTTCCTTGCCCCGAACTCCGTCTTCGAGATCAACCCGCGAGGGGTCGGGCTACGGGCGAGCCCGTGCCGCCGGGTGGATTCGGGCGAGCCGAACGCACCCGGTGATGTCAGCCAGTCTTCGGGCCTTCGAGGTCCTGTCGCGCGGGGGATGGTCCCCCGCCTCCCAGACAGGAGCCAAACAGATGTCCCGCAAAGATGCTCACGCCTTCGCCGCCTCCCTCGCCGCCACGCTCATGGTTTCGATCGTTGTCTTCCAGGCAGGGGATGGAACCTTTGGCGCCGTCCCCGCCGATGAAATCGACGGCGACGAGGTCGTCCTCGTGACAGAGATCGACCCCTTCGGGTGAGGCCCCTGACCTCATTTCTTAAGGGCCCGGCGCGGACGCGCCTCGGGGCCTTTCGCCGACCAACTGGCCGTCTCAACCGCGCCGCCAACAGAGTTGGCGGACGTCACGCATTCCGCGACGGTTATCACCCTGACCGTCGAAAAGGGCGGAAAGCGGCCCGATGCAAGTGCAGCATGGCAAGAGCTTCAGCAGTCATTGGCTGGGGTCACCGGTGATCACGGCCCGAGACTGTCTTTAAGAAAACAAAACGAAATTTCTCGTCAACAATTACATCTGCGAATTGTCCTGAGACATGCTGCGCGCCGCTTTGTTCGCTCTATCCCACCACGAGCTTCAGGGTGTAGCATCGTGCTACCGCTTTGATAAACTCGTCCCCGGTCGGGCATAAGACGGCATTTTCTTGCCAAAATCAGACACCTGAGCGGGGTAAACTGCGCTTTCTTGGCAAGTAGGTGCCAGCGCCAGGTGTCAGGTGCAGCTTTCCCTGATCGACGGCGATTTGGCCGCGCAGGATGACTGTCACCGGCCAGCCCTGAACCTCCAGCCCCTCATAAGGCGTGTAGTCTGCGCCGTGATGCAGCATGTCATTGCTTATCGTGCGCCGCTGCGTTGGGTCCCACAGGGTCAGATCTGCGTCCGACCCGACAGCGATGGTGCCTTTGCGCGGATAAAGCCCATACAATTTGGCGTGGTTTGTCGCGGTAAGGGCGGCAAAACGGGGCAGGTCGATGCGGCCCTTCATCACGCCTTCGGAAAACAGGATCGGCAGGCGGGTTTCAACACCGGGGATGCCGTTCGGAATCCAGCGAAAGCTTTTTTTGCCTTTTGGGTTCAACTTGCCTTCGGGGTCGTCAAACCGGAAGGGGCAGTGGTCCGAGGAATAGAGGTCGAACACACCTTGCTCGATCCCTTCCCAACAGGCGGCCTTGCTTGCCTCGTCGCGCGGCGGGGGGGAGCAGACGAACTTCGCGCCTTGCCAGCCGTCGCGGTCCAGATCCTCGGCGGTCAGCATCAGGTATTGCGGGCAGGTTTCGCCTGTCACCTTGACACCGCGTTTGCGGGCGCGGGCGATTTCCTCCATCGCCTCACGGTTCGAGACATGGACGATCACGATCGGCACATCGACGATTTCCGCAAGCGACAGCGCCCGGTGCGTCGCTTCGCGTTCAGCAGCAATCGGCCTGGTGGTGGCATGGGCTGGCGGGGCAACGGTGCCTGCCGCTTCATGCTTGCCGATCAGAAAGCGGATGGCGTCCTCATTCTCGCAATGCACCATGACCAGCGCGCCGGAACTGCGGGCAGCGTCCAGCGTGTCAAGGATTTCGTTGTCGTGCAGGCACATCCCTTCATAGGTCATGAACACCTTGAGCGAGGTGTAGCCGTCTTCGACCAGTGCGGGAACCTCTTGGCCCAGCACAGAGGCGGTCGGATCGGTGATGATCAGATGAAAGCTGATGTCGGTCAGGCATTGTCCCTCGGCCAACGCATGATAGGCGGTCAGCGCCTCCCGCAGGGTCTGGCCCTTTTGTTGCAGGCAAAACGGCAGAATGGTCGTGTTGCCGCCGAACAGGGCCGACCGCGTACCGCTTTGAAAATCATCCGCCATTACGATGCCGTCGCCCGAAGGCTGTGAGATGTGAACATGGCTGTCGATGCCGCCGGGCAGAACGTAAAGGCCCTTGGCATCCACCTCGCGGGTGCCCATTGCCAGATTCTCGCCTATGGCCACGATCCGGCCTGCCCGGATGCCGATATCGCAGGCTGTCACATCCGCTGCCGTCACAACCGTGCCGCCTCGCACCACCAGGTCAAACATCTCTCAGGCCGCCTTTCGCAGAATGCCGTCAAACGCGGCACACAGGCGTTCCACCTCTTCCAAGGTGTTGTAATGCACCATCGACACGCGCACCAAGCCACCATCGGCCATTTGATCCAGCGATTCCACCAGACGGCGGGCGTGGAAATCACCGTGACGGATGGCGATCTTGTGGTCGTCCATTGCCTTGCAGACCGCCCCAGAGTTGCGCCCGTCAAAGCGGAACGCAACGGTCGGAATCCGACGCGAGTCTTCGTTGCGGGTGGCGCCGAATATCTGACAATCATTGCGCGACGTTAGGTAGGACAATAGGCGCCCGACCAAAGCATCCTCTTGCGCCGCAATCGCGGTAAAGCCCGCTTCCAGCTTGGCCCGCGTGGTTTGACCGGTGCCAAGCCCGGCAAAATAGTCGCGGATCGCCACGACGGAATAGGCGCATTCATAGCTGGGGTTGCCCGGCTCCATCTTGCCCGGAACTTTGTCCTTGCCGTAGAAATAATGGTAAAGTGTATCCAGCTCCAGCAGGTGATCGTATTTGCCATACATCACCGCATAATGGGGGCCGTAGGTTTTATACAGGCTGAACACATAGTAATCGACATCCCAGGCTTGCACGTCGATCGCGCGGTGCGGCGCATAGGCCACCGCATCGACACAGATCCGCGCGCCGTGATCGTGCACGAAACGGGCGATTTCCGCCACGGGATGCACTTGACCCAGAATGTTCGACACATGCGTGACCGCCACCAGCCGCGTGCGCGGTGTCATCAAAGGCGCCAGATCGGCCAGATCAAGCGTGTAGGTTTCCGGGTTGATCGGCCAAGTCTTGATCGTGATACCAAACTCTTGCAGCCACATCCACGGACCGATGTTGGATTCGTGATCGGCCTGGCTGACGATAATCTCGTCACCCGGCTGCAATTGGCTGCGCATCGCCCGTGCCAGGTTTTGCAACAGGACGGTGGTAGAGGGCCCAAAGATGATCTCTTCAGGGCGGCTTGCGTTCATCAGGGTGGCCGCTGCCTCGCGCCCCTCACGCAAGGCAGCGGCTGCGGCCAGCGAGACGTCATAGCTGCCGCCGATCTGGACGTTCTTTTCCAGCAGAAATTCCGTCATGCGGTCCACGGCACCTTTCAGAATCTGCGAGCCGCCCGCGTTGTCAAACAGGGTCCATCCGCGGGCAAGGCCGGGAAAATTGCTGCGCACATGGGCAAGGTCAAGCGAGGTCATTCGGGTCTCCGGTTCGAAAGGTTAATGGTTCAGCACCGCGCCAAGAAAGTTGCGCGTGCGCTCTTCGTGGGGGTGATCGAAAATCTGGGTTGGCGTGCCGGTCTCGATGATGCGCCCGCCGTCCATGAAGACGACGCGGTCGGCGACCTGTCTGGCAAAGCCCATTTCATGCGTTACCACGACCATGGTGACGCCGGTGCCGGCCAACGATTTCATCACGTCCAGCACCTCACCCACCATTTCGGGGTCAAGCGCGCTGGTGGGTTCGTCAAACAACATCACCTTGGGGTCCATCGCGAGGGCGCGTGCGATGGCCACGCGCTGCTGCTGGCCACCCGACAACTTGCCGGGATATTTCTCGGCCTGTCCTTCAATGCCGACACGCGCCAGAAGCTCGCGCGCGCGCGCCTCGGCCTGCGCAGGGGTTGCGTGGCGCACACGCATCGGGGCAAGCATCACATTGCGCAACACGGTCAGATGCGGGAACAGGTTGAAGGACTGAAACACCATCCCCACATCCGCACGCACCTTTTCCAGATTGCGCCCCGCCTCGACCGGCACGCCGCCAACATGTATCTTGCTTTGCGGCTCAAACGGTTCCAGCAGATTGATACAGCGGATCAGTGTGGATTTGCCTGAACCTGACGGCCCTATCACACAGACAACCTCGCCTTCGGCAATCTCAAGGTTCAGCTCGTGCAGGGCAGTAAAGCTGCCGAACTGCTTGCGAAGATTGGTGATCTGAATGTTGCTGCCCATCAGTGGTCTTCCTTGCCATAGCTGCGCTCCAACCGCGATACGGCCGCCACCAAGGGCCACAGAAATGCGACATAGATGATCGCCGCACCGATCAGCGGGCTGGGGTTGGCCGCCAAAGCCTGCGCCTGGGTCGCCTGTTTCAACAGGTCGGGCATCGCCACCACCGAGGCGAGTGCTGTATCCTTGATCACGTTGATGCAGTTGTTGGTCAGCGGCGGAATGACGATGCGGATGGCTTGCGGCAGGATCACATCGACCATCATGTGCCGATAGCCCAAGCCCAGTGCCGCCGAGGCTTCAAACTGGCCCTTCGGGATCGCCTCGATCCCGGCGCGGAAAATCTCGGCCGTATAGGCCCCCGATACCAGCGACAGCGCCGAAACCGCTGACAAGAACGGCGACAACCGGATGCCGACAAAGGGCAGCGCGTAGTAAATGATGATCAGCAGCACCAAAAGCGGGATGGAGCGCATGAAGTTGATGTAAATCTTGGCAATGATCTGCAACCAGGGTGCCGCATAAAGCCGCACAAGGGCCAGAACCATCCCCAGCACCAGACCCGCAACGATGCTGACTACGCCGATTTGCACCGTGATCCACAGGCCCGACATCAGCAGCGGGAAAGTGCGGATCAGGATGGGCACGTTGAAAAAGGTGTTGAAAATGTTCATCGGCTTTGCCCGGTTCCCAGATTTGTCATGTCAACGGGGCGGCACATCGCGCCGCCCCTCATGGCAGGAAAGCTTTACTTCAGCTTGGGCATATCCATCACCATGACGGTCGAGGTCGTGGCTTCGGGGTCAGCGCCGAACCACTTCTTGTGGGTTGCGGCAATGAAGCCCTCCTTTTTCAAGGCGGTCAGCACGTCGCTGACCTGGGCGGCCAGTGGGTCGTCCTTGGCAAACATCATCGAATATTGCTCGCCAGTCGGGATACGCTCGACCACGGCAAATTCCGGCTTGTCCTTGACGTAGTATTGCAGGGCCGGAATGTCGCTGATGTAACCGTCGATCCTGCCATTCCCCAGATCAAGCATCGCGGGGGCCAGGCCTTCAAAGCGGCGGATATCGGCAAAGCCGTCTTCGGCGCTATGCGCCGTGGCCCAGATGTCGCCCGTCGATCCGGTGTCGACGCCAATGATCTTGCCCTTCATGTCGGCCAGGCTTTTCAGACCGCTTGCCGTCGTCACCGTCAGGGACTGGTCGCTGTCATAATAGGGCTGGGCAAAAGTGAGTTCGGCCAGGCGCTTTTGCGTGATTGTGATCGACGATACCGCCATGTTGATCCGGCCGGACTGCACGGCCGAGAACAGTCCATTGAAGGGAATATTCTCGAACGTCACGTCGCGGCCAAGGCGTTTGCCCACTTCGTTGGCAAGGTCGATCTCAAGGCCGACCATTGCGCCGGAATCGTCCTGAAACTCCCACGGGACGTTGCCGATATTGGCGCCCACGGTCAAAGTGTCGGCGGATGCCATCGCGCCGAACGTCATCGCCATGCCGATGGCTGCGGCTTGCAAGAACACTCTTCTCATCATGTCGCTGGTCCTTTCCCTGTTTGATTTATATGGTACGGTCAAACCGGTCTGACCGGTCAGGCCAAGCTAAACATGCAGGGTTTTCGATTGCAAGTTTATAGCTGTTGAACGTTGACGGTGCGTCTCTGCATAAAGGCTCATTGGTCTGGTGGCCCTCAGAGGAGGATAAACGTGTCGCGTAGCCTGTTGCCGATGCATGGATGGACGCCAGTGCCGCAAGTTGTTGCACGCAGACTCCAACAGATGATTTTGGACAGCGTGTTGAAGGCGGGCGAAAGAATCCCCTCGCAGCGCATCCTTTCCGAGCAGTTCAACGTCAGTCGGGCGTCCTTGCGCGAAGCCTTGCTGACTTTGGAGACGCTCGGGCTGATCAAGACAGAACCTGGGCGGGGCACTTTTGTGACCTCTGGCCGATCAGAACCGGATGGTGTGTTGAAGTGGCGCTACTCTGACAGCTTTGCGATGAACGATGTCTTCGAGACCCGGGCGATGCTTGAAAGCCAGATAGCTGAAAGTGCGGCCGACGCCATAGATGCTGCGACCCTGACCGCGTTGCGTCTTGCGGCAGATGAAATGGAAAGACATTGGGAAGCCGGCGACCGTCTGGCCAACGTCGAGGCTGATATCGGCTTTCACCAGACCATTGTGAACTGCTGCCCCAACCGGATGCTTCAAACCCTTTATGAAACCGTCCAGAGCCTACTGACCGAAACGCAACGCCAGCCTATTCCGCGCACCGCTCCGTCACGGATGCGCGCGTCCGTCGCGGAACACCGGGAAATCATCGCAGCGCTGGAGGAAAGGGACGGGGCTGCGGCGCGACTGGCCATGTATCGCCACATCACGAACACCGCCGATTGCGCTGGGATCAGTCTGTAGTCCGCAAAACCGAGGAACCTGAAATTATCGAGTTTGGCTGCGCAACAATTTGGGAAAGGCCCTAAGTTTTCGTCGAAAATTGCCCGTCAGCGCGCGTTTTTGAAGCCGTTGTTTGGCAGATATGTTGCAGCGACATGCTGCTTAGGCTCTAGACTCATTGATTTAGGGTCTGTTGACGTTCATCTTGTTCCAATCACGGTTGCGGCGAGAGAGATGAAGGCGGTGAAGCTTTCGTCGGTTTTGCAATAGCGGGTTGCGACGCCTCTGAATTCCTTGAGTTTTCCGAAAAAGTTCTCGATCAGAT
>JBBRLL010000078.1:0-11680 GCA_038231395.1 Rhodobacterales bacterium | reverse complement strand
GGGGATGTCGCCGAAGGCAGACAGAAAGATATCCATGCGGGGAACGGGCTCCAGAAGGGCGTTTCATGCCCAAGAATCCATCCCCACGAAATCCGCAAGACCCCTCAGATCAGGTCAGATTCCAAACGCGATTCCCCTGACGCGCGCCCCACAAGACCGCCAAAAAACCATCCCGCAAAAACCGCGAGCTCTTATTTGAAAACTGATTTCAACCAAGTGCAAGCATAGCACGATCTCATGCAACCTAGAAGCGTGATTGCCGGGCCGAGGCTAATTCCTGCCACCACATGCTACCGGACCTGTGGCTTGAGGGTGTGTATCTTTCTGACGCAGGTCTAGATCTTCCGGCTCATTCGCACGGCTGGCGAATCTGCTACCACGTAAACCGGCGCAAGGATCACCGGGCAATTTCAGCCACATCCTGCGCCACAGTGGCTGCCATTGAAGAGCCATCACCCTGCGTCGTTCACCCGGAAGAGGAGATCCCATGCCTGTAGCCCTTCTGCAACCCGGCGTTTACATCGAAGAGCTTTCAAGCGGCGTGCGGACGATCAGCGGCGTTGCCACCTCGATCACGTTGTTCGTCGGCTGGACGCCGCGTGGTCCGGTGGACAAGGCGCTGCGCCTGACCAGTTTTGCCGATTATGAGCGCAGCTATGGCGGCCTTGACCAACGCTCTGACTTTGGCCATTCGGTCCGGCATTTTTATGAAAACGGCGGCTCTGATGCCTATATTCTGAGTGTTGTGGACACGGCAACCGCCGCCACGGCGAAATGCGCGTTGAGCCCGTTGACGGTCGAAGCAAGTTCGCCGGGGGAATGGGCGCATGATTTCAGCGTCAGGGTGACCGCGCGGGTAGCGGATGCCACGCATTTCACCCTTGATGTGATCCAACCCACGCCGAACAACGCGGTGCTGGAAACCTTCGCCAACCTGTCGATGGACCCGACCGATGCGCGCTTTGCGCCGAAGGTGATCAACGGGCGATCGGCTTTCATTGACAATCTGGTGGCCGGCACGACTGCGCGGCCTGCGGATGGGACGGTGGCCCTTGGCGCAGGAACGCCGGGCAATCGTGGCACGGTGATCGGGCCCAACAACGCGGGCTTTTTGACACAGCTTCTGGCAGCCTTCGCCACCGGCGGGATTGCGGACCGGATCGACCTTTTCAACCTCGTCTGCGTGCCCGGCCTGGTTGACAAGCCTACGGTTCAGGTGCTTCAGGGCAACGTCGGCGACCGCCGCGCCTTTCTGATCGTGGATTGCGAAGAGGGCGATACCGTGGCGTCGACCCCCGCAACGTTGTCCGGGATGACCGGCGCGTCCGGGCGCAATGCCGCGTTCTTTTTCCCTCGGGTCAAAGCCCCCGACCCCTTGCACCAGAACGCGCTGACCGATTACCCGCCCTGCGGCTTTGTTGCCGGTATCTTTGCCAGCACGGACGCCGCGCGTGGGGTCTGGAAAGCCCCCGCCGGGACCGAAGCAGGCTTGTCGGGTGCCGCCGGTCTGGCCCTGAGATTGAGCGATGCGGAAACCGGTCAGCTGAACCCGCATGCCGTGAATTGTCTGCGCACGTTGCCCGTCTATGGCAATGTGATCTGGGGCGTGCGCACGATGGACGGCGACAATGACCGCGGATCAGAGTGGAAGTATATCCCGGTCCGCCGCACCGCGCTTTTCCTTGAGGAAAGCCTGTACCGCGGCACGCAATGGGTGGTGTTCGAGCCAAATGACGAACCGCTGTGGGCGCAAATCCGGCTGAATATCGGGGCCTTCATGCAGGGGCTGTTCCGGCAGGGCGCGTTTCAGGGTTCGACCCCGAAGCAGGCCTATTTCGTCAAATGCGACAGCCAGACCACGACGCAGGCCGACATCAACCTTGGCATCGTCAACATCTTCGTAGGCTTCGCGCCGCTGAAGCCCGCCGAATTCGTTATCCTGAAAATCCAGCAGATCGCCGGCGACCTCGCCGCCTGAACACCGCGCTGAAAGGAAGTTTTACATGGCCCAGTTTTCCGTCAACCCGCAGCGCTTTGATCCCTACAAGAACTTCAAATTCCGGGTGAAATGGGATGGTCGTTTTGTGGCCGGGATCAGCAAGGTCTCTGCCCTCAAGCGCAGCACCGAGATTGTGGAGCATCGCGAGGGCGGCGACCCCTCGACCAGCCGCAAATCGCCCGGGCGCACCAAGTTCGAGGCGATCACGCTGGAGCGCGGCGTGACCCATGATCTGGAATTTGAACGCTGGGCCAACAAGGTTTGGAACTTTGGCTCTGGTCTGGGTGCCGAAGTGTCGTTGCAGGACTTCCGCAAGGACCTGATTCTGGAGTTTTACAATGAAGCCGGGCAGTTGGCGCTCGCCTACAAGATCTTCCGGTGCTGGGTGTCTGATTTTCAGGCGCTGCCCGATCTGGACGCCAACGCCAACGCCGTGGCCATCCAGTCGCTGAAGCTGGAAAACGAGGGCTGGGAGCGTGATCTTGATGTGACAGAGCCGTCTGAACCCCGCTTCACCGAACCGGCATAGTGGAATTTGACCCATGGATCAGGTGCGGGCCATTCATCGCGACGGGCAGGTCCTTGACTTGTGGGACCCCGCGGTCGGGCTGAACCGCTGGGCGCGCGATGATGCCGTGCTGGGTGGCAGACTGGTGGCGCCCCGGTCGCTCGGTGGCCGAAATCTGGCGTTTCTTGCCCTGCGCACCGACTTTTTCGGCGCACGGTGGCCGTTGCAAAGCTGCTGCCCGGAGTGTGGAACCGAAGTCGAATTTGCAGCCAACAGCGCGGTTCTGGCAGCAGAGTTAAGCCTGATGGTACGGGCCGAGGTGATGCAGCAAGACTGGCTGGGCGGCGAGATCACCCTGACGGCTCCAACGGTCGACGACCTGATCGCGGCCGCTGGTCAACCCGATCCGGTGGCTGCGGGCAATCTCATTCTGACGCGGTGCAGTTTGGATGCGGTTGACGTTTGGGCCTTGACTGCGCAGGAGCGGGAGACGCTGTCAGACCTGATCGAGGCGGTTGATCCGGCAGCGGCTTTAAGCTTTGAACTGACTTGTCCGGCTTGCGGGACGAACTGGTCCGCGATGGTTGACGTGGCAGAGGCGTTCTGGGCTGAATTGCGGCGCGCTGCCGAAGGTGCGCTGGTTCAGGTTGACGCCCTCGCCCGCGCTTATGGCTGGACAGAGCCGGACGTGATGGCCCTGACCCCGCATCGCCGCGCCGCCTATCTGCAACTGGTTCAAGCGCAATGACCCGGTTTCTGGACCATCTTGGATTGATGGCACGCGCGGTCGCTGCCCCCCATGCAGCCCGCCCGTCGCTGCCATCGCCCTTGGCACAGGCCGCGTCCGGGGGGTTTGTCGAGGAGGCTGCGGCGGCAGAGGCATCGCGGACAGCAAACGATGCCGAACCCCGCGAAAAGTCTGTCACCCGACAGGTAACCCGCCTTGGAGATGAACCTTTGCGGTCTTTGCCAGAAGCGCCGCAACCGGTGCGCCCGGCGTTGCCTGACTTGCCATCCGAACCCGCCTTATCGCCGCCTGATCCCGGCATATTGGCGCGCGTTTCGGTGCAATCTGCGCAGCTGCAAGGCATCACGGCCCCGGTCCGGGCGGCAAATCCGGCTCCTTTGCGCCATGTCGTCGCACCATCACAGCGGCCGGGGCTTGCGCCCATTGTCGTTTCAACGGAAAGGTCGCAGGGGATGAACTCTCTGGCCCCAACTCTTGCCTCGCCGCTTTCCCCTGCTGCCGTCGCCGGGCGTTTGCAGACCCAGATGGCCACACCAGCGCCGGTGATCCATGTCACGATAGACCGCATCGACGTGCGCGAAGCGCCTGCACCCAAACCCACCCCGCCTGACCGGCGTCCGCGCGTGCAACCGACACTCTCGCTGGCCGATTATCTGAACCCCGATCGGGGGGCCAAACGATGAGCTCGCCCCTTGCCATCGGCGCTGTCAGTGCCGTGCTGCGCAATTTGCTGGACAACGGACTTGTCGAGGCCGGGGCGGCATTGGGCACCACCGTCAAGGTCAGCGCGGTGCCACCCGACACGATTGACACCGAAAACCCGATCGAGCCGCCAC
The DNA here is from genome assembly GCA_038231395.1 of Rhodobacterales bacterium. Taxonomy (GTDB): domain Bacteria; phylum Pseudomonadota; class Alphaproteobacteria; order Rhodobacterales; family Rhodobacteraceae; genus Stagnihabitans. Next base: position 7,589 of record JBBRLL010000078.1, on the reverse strand, counting down.
GGCTGAACCTGTTTCTGTATCAGGTTGTTCCGAACGCGGGCTGGCGTAATCTGGGGCTGCCATCGCGCAGCGCCGTCACTGGCGAAAGGCTGACCAATGCCCCGCTGGCGCTGGACCTGCTTTATCTGGTGACCGCCTATGGCCGCGGTGATTTTCAGGCCGAAATCCTGCTGGGCTATGCGATGCACCTGCTGCACGAGCGTCCGGTGATGGACCGTGCCGCGATCCGCCGGGCGCTGGACCCCTCGCCGCTGGATGTGTCAATGCTGCCGCCGGCATTTCAGGCGCTGGCGGCCTCGGACCTTGCCGATCAGGTGGAACAGATCAAACTGACGCCTTTGGTGATGGACACCGAAGATATGTCCAAGCTGTGGACCGCACTACAGTCCAGCTACCGGCCATCGGCGGCCTATCGGGTGTCGGTGGTGCTGATTGAGGGTACCAAGCCCGCTGCCACGCCGCTGCCTGTCTTGTCGCGCGGGCCACGCGATCCGGTAACCCACAAAGATCGCGGTGTGGTCGTCAACCCGGACCTGCTGCCGCCATTGCCCACCCTGTTCCGTGCGACCACCGCCCTGCCGCAGACCGGCGTGCGGCTGGGGGACGTGGTGACCATCAGCGGCGTCAGGTTGGCCGGGGCAGGCCATATGGTCCGGCTTGCGCACCGGCTGATCGACCCTCCGCTGGAGTTGCCGCCCGACAGTGTGACTGCGGATGGCACCGAGGTGACCTTGACCCTGCCCAATGATGTCGCAGCCCAATCGGCACTGGCTGCGGGTCAGGTGGCGCTATCGGTCCGATTTACGCCAACCGGCGAACTGGTGGAGCGGCAGACCAATACAATCGGGCTTATCCTCGCCCCGGCCCTGGTCGTTCAGGCCGATCTGCCACTTGGGTTGGCCGCCGCCACGGTCGTGCGGGTGGCGATACCGCCGCAGGTGGTGGTGACGATGACCACAAGACCGCAGGTTAGGTTGACGCAGGATGCCAGTCTGATGCTTGACACGGTGCAGGCATTTGCCTTGCCCCGCGTGTCCGCCACCGATCCATTGGTTTTCAATTTTCCCGGCAGCGTCCCCGCGGGTCAACGTTGGGCGCGGCTTCGGGTGGATGGGGCCGACAGCATCCTTTTGGACCAAAGCGGCCCCGCACCGCAATTTGACCCGACGCAACGCCTTTTGGTGCCCGCATGAACGCCGCCCCTGACCCAATGCGCGGCATGGATGCGGCTTTGGTGCCAAGCTGGGCAGAGCGTAACCGCGCCTGGCTGATTGCCGCAATTGACGCGATGCGGGTGCGGATTGCAGGCGGTGCGCCGGTTGCGGTGGCAGCCGACGGGTTCACGCCCGCTCTGGACCATTGCGCCAAAGTCTTTGGCCTGACCGGGTTTGAGCGTGATCTGTTGTTGCTGACCGTAGGGATCGAACTGGACAACGGCATGCGCACCACGGTGGCCGCTTCTGATCAGGGGTCGGCGCGGGCAAGCTTTGCGCTGGCCTTGGCAAAGCTGGCGGGGCCGCATTGGGATGCGCTTTCCCCCAGCGGCCCCTTGCGGTTCTGGCATCTGATCACGCCCGAAGCGGGGCAGGACTTGGTTCTGGCGAGGTTATTGGTCGATGAAAGGGTGCTGCATTTCGTGGCGGGTATCCCGGCCAGTGATCCGGTCCTGGAAAGCGTGACATTTGCCACGATTGCAGGGGCTGCGGCCCTGCCTGAAGATCGGCCGCTGATCGAGCGTATCACGCGCTTGGTCAAAGGGGCGGACCCTGTGGGCCCGGTGATTGTGCTGCAAGGCGGAGACCTTCCACTACGGCGCGATCTGGCGCTGGCCGTGGCGGCACAGCACCCGGTGTTGTGGATAGAGGCTGCCGCTTTGCCAACCGACCCCGCCGCCTTGCTGCGGATTGCCCGCCATCTGGATCGCGAGGCCGCACTGACCGGCGCCCTGCCGATCGTGGCGATGGCACCCGATCATGCCGAACCCGCCGCAATGGACCTGGTGGCGCGGATGCGCTCTGCCAGTCTTTGGCTTGGACCTCACGATCCGCGCCTGTCTGCCTTGCCTGCCGAGCGTCGTGTTCTGACCTTTCAGCTGCCAAAGCCTGATGCCGAACGCACCCGCACCGCCCTGTTGTCGCGCTGGCGGGTGGTTGATCCGCAGGGCACGCATCCCGAAGCGGTGGCGGCGCTTGGTCGGGCGGCACAGCAGTTTCACCTTGAACCGGCCATGCTGGACGCCATCATCGACGCGGCGCAGACCAGCGCCCCAACCGGGCACGCTGACGTGGTCTGGCAGGCCGCGCGAGTGGCGGCCCGGGGTGGTCTGGAGCGCGTGGCCGAACGGGTAGACTCCCGCACCTGCTTTGCCGATCTGGTCCTGCCGGTCGGCCAGACGGCCCTCCTGCGCGACATTGCCCGCCACGTTCGCCAGCGCGACAAGGTCTACCGCGACTGGGGCTTTGGCGCAGGCTCCAGCCTTGGTCAGGGTCTTGTGGCGCTGTTTGCAGGCGAATCCGGTACCGGCAAGACGCTGGCCGCCGAGGCGATTGCCAATGAGGTCGGGCTGGATCTGTTCCGCGTCGATCTGGCTGTTGTCGTCTCCAAATACATCGGCGAGACGGAAAAGAACCTCAAACGCCTGTTTGATGCGGCCGAGACCAGCGGGGCGGTTCTGCTGTTTGACGAGGCCGACGCGCTGTTTGGCAAGCGCAGTGACGTGAAAGACAGCCATGACCGCTACGCCAACATAGAGATCGCCTATCTGTTGCAACGGGTCGAAAGCTATCGCGGGCTGGCCGTGCTGACCACCAACATGAAGGGGGCGCTGGATCAGGCCTTCATGCGGCGGATCAGGTTTGTCGTGAACTTTCCGTTTCCGGATGCCGCAGCACGTGAGCAGATCTGGCGCCGCCAGTTCCCTTCCGCAGCACCTGTGGGCGATGTCGATTTTGTGGCTCTGTCACGGCTCAATCTGCCCGGCGGCAATATCCGCAGCGTGGCACTCAATGCAGCCTTCAAGGCCGCGGACGCCGGTGCGCCGATAGGCCAGACGCATCTGATGGCGGCAGCCCATGAGGAATTCGCCAAACTGGGGCGCAGCATCAGCGCGACATTGGGGGGGACTTGAGGTGAGCGACGAAACCATCCGCATCCGGATCGGAAAACTGGTCCTGCACCAAACCAGCCCGCACCACCTGACTGTAAGCAATGCAGTTGTTGCCGACGCGGTCGCAGGGGCGATCCGGGCCGACCTGAGCGCGGCGGCAAAACCAGCAGCCGATGGACCCCACGCCTCGATGGCCCAGGGCGTTGCCTTGGCGGTCACAGGTCATCCGCAGGTCAGGTCAGCTCTGTCGCGCCAAGGAGGCGGGACATGTTGAAGGCCAACGCCACCTCTGCCAGAGCATCCCGCCCGGTTTCGCCCACCGCAAGGGCGCTGCCCACAGCGAACGCGCGGACAGCGGCACCTGCATCTGCCAACCTTGGCGGCGACTATTCCGGGGTGCCGCTGACCCGTTCGGCCAGCCCGTCGCATTTCGACGGCGAAGCTCCCGTTTCGGCCATGTCAGCAAGCGGCTCCGGAACGGTATCCTTCGACTATGCGCCGGAAGCGACGGACAAAAGCACAAAGATCGTGCTGATCCAGGTGATGCGCGAACTGCTGGACGGCGTGCCGAAAAAACCAAGTGAAGTCTACTCCGGTTTCTCTTATCGCGACGCCGATACAACCGGCGACAAGTACCACGTGGACTACGTCAAAGGTGAAAGCGACCCGTATTACAACGGCGACGACAAGCCGCAGGATTTTGGCACGCAGGGCAACGCCACGACGACCCCTCCAATCCATTCGACCAGCCACGACCATCCCGACTTCGGCACGGTACCGCTACCGACTGGTACTTCAAACCTTGTCTGGGAGTTTCGCACAGCGGCTTACAGTGCTGCCGGCGCGGATGCGGGAACTTATTACGGCTACTCCGACTGGAGTTGGGCCAAAGCTGGCACGAACACCGGTGCCACCGCGCTGGCGGGCGACAAATCCGGCGACCCGGGCGACAAATTCAAGTCAGCAGTGTCGCTGTTTCGCGCAAACCACGGCGGTCTGGGCAAGGGTGCGTCGGCGCTTGTCGGGGCGGGCGTCGGCGGTGTGGCTGGTGCCATCGTCGGAGGCGTGGCCGGCGGACCGCTCGGCGCACTTGCCGGCGGGTTGATCGGCGCGGGTTTGGGTGCCGGAATTGGCGCGTTGCTTGGCAATTGAGCGTGACCTCGTTTGGTGCAGCCAAGCGGCGGGGAGGATTGATTTGAAGCGGTACGAAATCATTGCAGCGGCGAAAAGCGAACGCTCATCAAAGCGGTGCGCGGTGGTCCCTGAGGCCGCACCATGACTGGCCTGTCGGCATCGCCGAAGATCCTCAAGGGCGGGTTGATCGTGATGGCTCCGGGCGGGGGAGCGGTGCGCAACACCATTGCCTTGCAATATAATCCCGACACGCTGTCGCGGTCCTATCAGGTGCAGGGGGTTGGCGGCGATGGCGGCGGGGAGCGGGCGCAGCCGTTCCGGCTTAAAGGTCCAGCGGTTGAATCCATCAAGCTGGAGGCCGAGATTGATGCGACCGATCAGCTTGAACATCCCGACCGTTTCGCCAATGCGGTGGCCTACGGCATCGGCCCGCAGATCGCGCTGCTGGAGGCGCTGATCAATCCCAGCGTCGACGAGTTGCTGGCGGTGGCCCAGCAATCGGCCAACGGAACCTTGGAGATTCTGCCGCCCGAAGCGCCGCTGGTGCTGTTTGTGTGGAGCAAGAACCGGGTGGTTCCGGTGCGGGTCACTGATTTTTCGGTGACGGAAGAGGCGTTTGACCCGAACCTGAACCCGATCCGCGCCAGGGTCAGCCTTGGCTTGCGGGTGCTTTCCACGGATGATCTTGGCTTTGACCATCGTGGCGGCGCGATCTTCCTCAGCCATCTGCGCAACCGCGAGACTTTGGCGACCAAGGCCGGATCGGCCACGCTGGCCTCGATCGGGCTGACGAGCCTGCCATGAGGAGGAATTGAGATGACCACAGACCCCATTCAGGCGCTGATTGACGCGGGTGCGATCCCGTCCAATCCCTTCGGGCCGAACAGCCGCTATGCCGGGACCGGATTTGGCCTGTTCCGGACCAGCCCCTCCGATCCCGGGATAACCTACGTGCTGCGCCGGTTCATTGCACAACAGGCGGATATTCCGGTGATTTTCGAACATGTCGTACGGGCGGGCGAACGGCCGGACCTTTTGGCCTTTCAGGTCTATGGCGATCCCGAACTTTACTGGCGCATCGCCGACGCCAATGCCGTCACCGACCCGTTCGAGATGACCGACACTTTGGCTGCCAGCATTCTGATCCCCTCGGTTCCCGGCACTTGAAAGGCGTTTGAACCATGGCTTTGGGCGTCCAACTCTCGCTGAAAATCGGACCGGTTCCGGTTGCCGCCCCGCGTGAGGTGGTGGAGGCTTTGGTGGGCGTGAAGGTCGAATGTGGCTCTGGTGGGGCGCAAAGCGGGTTTGAGATGACGTTCGAACTGCCCGCCAGATCACCGCTGCGCACGCTGTTTCTGCTGACCGGTGGCGGCAGCCTGCCCTTGATGCGGGTGGTGTTGACGGTGACGATCAACGGTCAGGCACAGTCGATCATCGACGGTGTCACCACCAACGTGGAAACCCAACCGGGCGAGGGCGGGGTGGCGCGGCTGGTGGTCAAGGGCAAGGACTTGTCGGCACTGATGAGCCTGATCGAAATCCCCGGCCTGCCCTTCCCTGCCATGCCACCTTCGGCCCGCGTGCTGTTGATCCTGGCGAAATACGCGGTGTTTGGCGTGATCCCGCTGGTTATTCCCAGCATTCTGGACATCCCTCCGCTGCCTTTACAACGCATTCCGGCGCAGCGGGGCAATGACTATGCCTATCTGCAACGGCTGGCAGGGCAAGCGGGCTATGTGTTTTATCTGGAGCCGGGGCCGGCACCGGGAACCTCGAAAGCCTATTGGGGACCGGAAATCCGGGTGGGTGAGCCGCAGCCGGCGCTGACCACCAACATGGATGCGCACAGCAACGTCGAGCAGATCGCTTTCAATTTCAACAAGGAACAGAAGACGATGCCGATCGTCTTCTTTCAGGAGCCGTTCAGCAAAGCGCCGATCGGGTTGCCTATCCCTGACGTCACGCCCCTTAACCCGCCGCTGGGCCTTGTGCCGCCCTTGCCGCCCAACATCGTGTTCCTGGATTCCACCGCCCATCTGTCAGCCCCCGAGGCGATCATGGCGGGAATTGCCTATGCCGGGCAGCACAGCGACAGCGTGTTTGGCAGCGGCTCACTGGACGTGGCCAAATACGGGCGACTGTTGAAATCGCGCCAGCTGGTGGGGGTGCGCGGGGCGGGCGAGCCGTTCGACGGGCTTTATTACGTCAAGCGCGTCACCCATGACATTCAGCGCGGCAGCTACAGGCAAAGCTTTTCGCTGGCGCGCAACGCTTTGATTTCAACCGTACAGCGGGTGCCGACATGAGCGACGCGCCCCTGTTCGGGAAATACCGAGGCACGGTGGTCAACAACATCGACCCGCTGCAAATCGGGCGCATCATGGCGATTGTGCCGGATCTGGCGGGTTTTGTGCCGGGAACCTGGGCCTCGCCTTGTGTGCCCGCCGCTGGGATCAACACCGGGTTCTTTACTGTGCCAATGATCGGCTCTGGCGTTTGGATCGAGTTTGAAAAGGGCGATCCGGACTACCCGATCTGGGTTGGCGGCTATTGGGGCAGTGCGGCCGAAGTGCCGATTCTGGCCCACGCGGTGCCACCGGGTGTCACAGGCTTTACCATCCAGACGCCGCTGAAGAACGGCATGGTGATCAGCGATGTGCCGGGGCCAACGGGGGGCATCCTGATCCAGACCACCACCGGAGCGATGATCTCGGTCAGCGATGTCGGCATCATCATTTCAAACGGCAAGGGGGCGGTCATCACGATGACCGGCCCCAGCGTTGACATCAACCTTGGCGCTTTGACCATCATCTGAAAGCCCAAACGGAAAGGAGGATCACATGCCCGCCCCCATCCTCCATCTTGGAGCAACGGTCTTGTGCAGCCATGCCGGGCAGGCCACCCCGATGGCACCGTTTCCGCGGGTCCTTTTGTCGGGTCAACCGGTGGTCACTTTGGCCTCGCCCTATGCGGTGATCGGCTGCGCCTTGACGGGAACCCCCAACCCACCCTGCGTGACGGCGCAATTCGTGGCGGGGGCGGTGCGGGTCATGGCGGGCGGGGTGCCGGTGGCCACGATGGCGGGGCAGTCGGTGGCGGTGCCAACCGGCGCGCCCTTGATGCCGGTGATGGCGCAAACCCGTGTTTTGGCGACGTGAGGAGGACGCGATGGCAGACCTTGACTTTCCCTACCACTTCTCGGCCTTGGGCCGGGAGTGGACAAAACATGGGGGTCGTCGTCAGCGGTCTGGCCTGTGCTAAGATAAGCTCTTTGCGAGGAGGGCTGCCATGGACGTTCGGATTACGATCGAAACGACCTTCGATAATGGGGAGAAGCGCACCCATCAGC
>JBBRLL010000077.1:0-13019 GCA_038231395.1 Rhodobacterales bacterium | reverse complement strand
GGGATGTCGCCGAAGGCAGACAGAAAGATATCCATGCGGGGAACGGGCTCCAGAAGGGCGTTTCATGCCCAAGAATCCATCCCCACGAAATCCGCAAGACCCCTCAGATCAGGTCAGATTCCAAACGCGATTCCCCTGAGCTCGGGCGTGCAGCGATCCGGGAGTAAATCCGTTAGCGGTGACCTGGACAGATTGTGCATCCCAAGGTGATTGATACACGCGCAAAACCGAATTCTTGGTGTGGGAAGCAACATACTCGTCGATTTGGGTGGTTACGATGGCATGTTGCAGCGCGGCTAAAATAGCTTTGCTCTCTGCCATCGAAAGTCCGATATCCTCGTCCGTCGCCGAGACCGTGCAGCGAGACAAGGTATCAATCTCCACCTCGTGGATTTCACCAGAACAGGTTTTCACTTCCAGGTTTATCCGTCACTCCATTGTTCGATCCTCCTATAACGACAGAAAGCGATGTTTGTCGCATCTGCCATTAACAGCCCAGGTTTTTTACACTCCCCCGGTCCTCGACATCATATTCAGATGCGGCCCAGTGGCCGTGGTCTGACACGCCAGATGCTCATCGCGCCAAGAAAACCGGCGCCATGCTGGGTGGCCACCTCAATCACCGCATCGATCCCGCTGAGGGATGTGCCCAACACCCCGATCCTGACCGCAGGAACCTGCGCATTGATCAGGCGTGACCATAGGCTGGGATAATAGCTGCGCGGGGCCTCGTCAGCTTCAGGAAACTCGTGCCCGGTGGTGAGGATCATCCGGTCGAACGGTCCCCGTGTCGAACCTTCCGAGTAACTACCATCAGGCCGTTGCCATTGGGGACCACTTCGGTGACTTCGGTAGTCCCGCGCACCGTAACGGTAATTCCGGCAGCGGTCGCCTGATCCACCAAAGCCAGAAGCAGGTCACGGAAATACTGGCCAGGCAATAGGCGCGGGGTGAACTTGCGGTCATGAAGCGCAGCGGGATCGACGCCGAAAGAAAGCAGGGTCGCGGCGAGCTGCCCGTCCAGCCAGTCGAGATATGGGTTGATTAGTGGCGGAATATTGATGCTCGCGATATTGGCCAGCATGGACTTGCTTACACTTTCGGTGGACTGGGGCATGCCGATCCTCGCCTGTTCGCCCTTTTCAAACACGTCGATCGTTGAACACTGTGCGGCTTCGATCAGGGTGCTTGGGGGAATAAAGCTCGGTCTGACACGTGCCAACGATGGCAGAACACATGAAATCAGGCCCTTGTGTGGCGAACTTTTCGTCATGTAACGCAGCTTGTGTCAATTGAGCTCCAGAGCCTGGCGGCTTGTACCTTCATGACGCCGCTACGCGCACCCGGCCATCTTCAAGACACATTTTTTCGCCTACTCGGAAGGCGCACCCAATGTGTCAGCCATCACAGCCCCGCGTTTTCCCATCGGTCTGTCCGGACCGACGGTGGTATCGACGGCCGTTTGATGCTCCAGTTCGCCGTTGATTTCGGCTCCTACGATGATGACGATGATCGACAGCCAAACCCAGAGCAAAAAGCCGATCGGTGCCGCAAGCGCGCCGTACGTGGCACTGAAATCGGCGACGCGGACCAGATAGGTGCTGAACGCTATCGACATGACCAGCCAGCTGATGGTGGCAAAGCCGCTTCCCCATGTCACCCAACGCCACTGCGGCGAACGACGACTGGGGCCATAGCGGTAGAGTACGGTCAGCGCGAGGCCCAGCATCACAATCAGCAGCGGCCAGCGAAGAAGCCGGATCAGGATGACGGCCGTAGGGCCGAAATTGAACACGGCCAACACTGCGGGCAGAACCGCCAAGGCCACAAACAAAAGCAGCACGACCGCCATCGCACCCAGCGTAAAGGCGAAGGCCACGATGTTCAGTTGCAGAAACGACCGCTTCTCCCGCTCGCTGTAGGCGAAATTCAGCCCTTCGATCATCGCCTTCACGCCACCGTTCGCGCTCCAGAAGGCGATAACAAGGGATACGACAAGCCCGAGGGTCAAAGTCTCGCTCTGCTTGGATGCCAGGCGGGCAAGCTGTTCTGCGACCATGTCGACGGCGGCGGGCGGGATGAAGCCGCGCAACGACTGTGCCTGACCGACGGCGGTCGCGGGATCGAAGAACAGACCGTAGATCGACAGGAACGCAACCAGTGCCGGAAAAAGCGCCAAAAGCAGATAGAAAGTCACCCCGCCAGCAATCAGCATGACATGGTCCTGCGTCAGGGATCGCCATACCCGAAAAATGACGTCCTTAAGTCCCCTTGCAGGGATGTCGGACGGGGTTTCGGCGTCCCGGCCCCGGTCGATGTCACCTTCCGACAAAATCATGCATCGAATGCCCTGTGTGGACCGAACCGATCAGTTGCCCGATCTGAGGTCAATGTGATGTAAAACGGCGAAGGTGGTCAAGACGTTCCTCGCCGCACCTCCTTTTCCTTCGGCATTGGTGCCGCACGACTCCGGATCAGGAACCAACGATGCACGGGACCAATAGAGGGGACGATACACTGGTTTTGCCACAGCTTGATTGTACCGCTGGTTCGGATCGGTCTTCAGCCAAGCGGCAGGTTCGCTTGACGGTGCTGGCAGCAGGGCAATCTCTCCGAAGCCGGGTTTCATTGGCGAGGCCCCAATGCGTACGCCCGCATGTTATGCAACCCTGACGGAAAGAAAGTGCACCATCGCGCACCCTGCCTTTCTGGTGTCGGCTTTCTCAGCACCCTCTTTCCGGGTTTTTTCTGCCCTGTGCAGCATCTGGCCGATACCGCTGCTGGCATGGCCAACCAACCGCCTGCTGACGCTGATCTTGGTGGTTCTGCACCTGATCCGGTCCATTCTGCTGGTGTCTGCCCTTCTAAATGGCAAATTTGTCATCGTTGTCTGGCGCAGCTTTCGGGTCTGCCCGACCAGTTGAAAATTGCTCGGGTCTGTGGGTCAACGATACCTGGTGCCTGCTGCTGACCAATGTTCCGGCGAAACGCGCCCTCGCCAAGCGGTCTGCTGTGCGGGGGTGCGTGCGACACCGGCGGCGGTTCCGTCTGCGGCTCCACCACGACCGAATGAATCACTCAGGTTTCGTCAGGAAGAACCGGATCATCTGCGCTGAGGCGTCCGGGCCTGCCTTGTCGGTGTAAGACCCGGCTGCCCGTCCACCCGACCAGGCATGTCCCGCCCCGTCCAGCATCCACAACTCAAGCCGTATCGTCCCATCGCCACCCGCAAAATTGCTGCGGGTGTAGCCGCGCCCACGCACCGATCCCTTGCTGACTTTCGCAGGCATCGTTTCACCCCCGAGTGCCGACGCTATCAGCATTGCCGCATTCGACGGGTGGACGGTGCGGTCCGCATCACCCTGAAACACGATCCGGCGGACAGGATGCAAAGGACCGGAAACTCGCTGCACGACACCATCTGGCGGCCCGCCGTTGCGCATCGCCAGAATTGCGGTGCGCACGTCATGAGCCGCGCCGCGTGCAATGCCGGAATGAATCCCCGCTGCCGAAAAAACATCCGGATAGGTGTCTGCTAGAATCGCAGCCATCGCCCCCCCGGCCGACAACCCCGCAACAAAGACCGACCCTCGATCTAGTCCGAATTCTTTGGTCAGCTTGCGGGCAAGCGAAGCCAGTATCGCAGGTTCTCCGGCCCCGCGGATCTGATTGGCTGGCTTGAACCAGTTCCAGCACGACGACGCGTTTTGGCCCGCCGTCTGCGCCGGATAAGCCACCGCGAATCCGTGCTTTTCCGCAAGGTCGTTCACGTACGTGCCAGTGGCAAAATCGTCGGGGGTCTGGCTGCAGCCGTGCAGCATCAGGACAATAGCCTTGGGCCGCTTTGGCTGGCTGGCCGGTAGGTAAAGCTTGTAGCTGCGCGACCCCGTTGCGCTGCGCTGCGTTCGGATCAGATACTGTGCACCGTCAGGGATCTTGGGCGCAGCGGCTTGCCGCCGTGAAGCCGCCCTCGCACCCGGCAATGGCGTTTGCGCCACGCGCAGTTGCCGTAGAACGACCCCGAGCGTGAGCCCGGTTTTGGATCGAGCAGCCTTGGGTGGCTTGGTTGTCTTCGGCGCGACAACGGCAAGCGGAGCCAGAGCGGATTTCACAACGAGGCCGGTCATCGCTTTCTGGATCGACTTGGTTACCTTGCGCAGCTTGTATGGGCGAAGCAGCCGGTTGGCCCGGCGCAGTGAGGCTGCAAGATACCGTGTCATGGGGCGTCCTTCTAAGGGTCGGTTGTATTGGGCGAAGTCCGAAGGTAACTGCGCAGGCTTTTACCCTGCCCGACGCTTGTCTTTGTGTTGAGGTGGTGGACCATGGGCGAATCGCAAGGGTGACGTTGCGCAATAAGTCGTGCTGATGGCATTCGCCACAGTCGTCTCACCGCCAGCGCCTGAGCCTGCGACGTAGCCAGCCCGTGCGATGCGCCGCTGCCATGCAGATCTTTTCAGCGAAGTGCAAACATGCGCGTGCAGCATAGAACCGGCGTCGGTGTGGTCATCGTGTATTGTCGTGATGCATCCAAGCAGCGGCACACTGCACCCAGCTTTGTCAAGGCAACGACCCGCTATGCGGGCCGATTGAGTAGCGATGCGGCGGCTATGTGCAAGGTGTCGTGTCTGGGCGACGTAAACCTGGCAGCTCATCTCCCGTTGGGTTCGAACAGCGTGAGCATTAGTTCCGATCAGTATTCAGGAAAGAATGTGCGGATGGCGATGACGGTACTGGCAGGGTGATGCAGAGGATGGGAGCATGTTTCGATTTTTGACATCGTTTCATGCCTTTGGTGCGTCCTATAATCAAAATACGTTATTTATGCGCACTATCCGAGGCTTTCTGGCCAGCTCAGGTCACCCGTGATAGGTACGCCTTTTCGCGGGGGAGTCGCCAGTCACCGACCGCCCCGCCAAGGCCGAAGCAGCCGTCAACGCGGCGTCCGCCGAGGCTTTTGCCGCTACGGCCTGTTCCACAGCCGCCTGGGCGTGACCGACCACTATCTGTGATATCTGGCCACCACACGCCAGATTGTCGACTTCCCGATCCCGGGCGACTTTCTCGGCTTGCGCAGTATGCTGTTCCAAACCGCCGATCACAAAGTCGATCCTATCACCGAGATCGAGGTGTACGAGGTTGCCACAAGCGACATGACCGACATGTTCAGTCGGCCACCGCGGCGGGCGACAGCGTTGCTCTAGGCGGCCTCACGCGACGAGGCGATGCTGGTAGAGAAGATGATCAGTCTTGGCAGTCGCGATGCACAACAACGCGTTGCGCACTACTTGTTGGGACCGGGCGCGTGTTTGATGCTCGTTGGTCTTGGCAGCAAGGCGGGCTACAACTTCCCGCTGACACAATACCCGCTGGCCGAAGTGCTTGGCCTAAGCGCGGCGCATATCAATCGGGAAGTGCGGCAGTTGCGCGAGGTAGGTCTGCCGACCTTCCGCGACGATAAGGTAATCTTCAACGACTACAATGGCCTTGTCACGCTGGCAAAGTTCAACGTGAGCTATCTCGATCAGGAGGGCCAAGTGCTGCGACAGTCCCATTGCCAGATATGCGAATGGTCCATTTGCGGGGCAAGAGCCTGCGGGAGGGCAGCAGGGGGTGATGCCTGTGATGCCGCCCCGGCACAATGCGCCGGGGCATCCGTTGGTCGATCAGGCGAGCGCGTGAGCGGCGGCATCAAGTTCCTTGATGCACTCAGCGTCATTCTTCGCGGTGTGGGCCTTTTCAGCGGCCTGATAATGCTTGAGAGCCGCGTCTTTCTTGGGGCCCGAGGGCGCCTTGTCCCAAGCAGCTTTCACAGTCTTCATCTTGTCTTGAGCCGCAGAATTCTTCTGCGGTGCCGGCGGAGGGGTCTGTGCCATTGGATTATTCCTTCAGGTTGCATCGTCAAACTCTTGAAGCCCAAAGAAAAAATGAAATGTACCGAGGGACAGCACTTTCTTCTTTGGACTTCACGGAACTTGGCAACAACGGTGGACGATCGGAAATTCGACCGTCAAACCCAGCATCCTACGGATCGCAGTGCCGAAAACTTACGCAAGTTAACCCGGACGAAGATGCTGGAAAAACGCTCTGCGGGAAGGCTGGTTTCCGCCGAAGGACGGTCATCCCCCCATTTTTAACGGGGTGCATGAGTAGAATTCACGCGGCCATTTTCAGTTTCTGTGCGGGTGTGATGCCGCCGATGCCCATGTTCGGGCGGTCATGGCAAGGTAAGATGGGGTGGTTGCCGCTCTCCCCAGGCGGCATCGCAATGTGCCAAAAATGGAGGTGAAAGAACCACAACATGGAGAGGACGGAGAGATGAACGTTACGATGATGGGGGTGGACCTGGCAAAGGCCGTGTTCCAATTGCATGGCGCTTCGATGACGAGTCAGCTGGAGTTCCGCGTGAAAGCAGCTGTCCTCGACGGTCGCCTGATGTTCACCAGAACCAAACGCGCAGCATGACCCTCAGGTTCTGTCCACTCCCACCGTATTGCCATCCGAGAATAGGAGAACAGCAGGCCACCGGAATGATCCCTTGACACACTTCGTACCGCTCGGCACCAAAGCTGGAACGGTATTTTTTATGTATACTTGACCGTCTTGGCATTGAAATGGGCAGTGCGCCAAAGCATAGTTTTTTAGTTCGGGAATCGCTGAACATGTCGTTTGAGGATCCTCTGGATGTCGCGGCCTCGCGTTAAGTGGAACGGAAATGGCTTCGGGTGGAGCAGAGGTCCGGCGATCGTCCGCAGGCCGTTCGTTGTGCGCTGTCGCACCGCTGCAGCGCCTTCTACGTGTTAATGATAGCCAATCGACCATGAAGTCCCCGGATGTCATCGTGATCGGTGCCGGCGTGATCGGGCTTTCAACGGCCCTTGATTTGCTGGCCCGCGGGTTGACGGTGCGGGTTGTGGACTGCAAGGGACCGGCCGCCGGGGCGTCTTCTGGCAATGCCGGGGCCTTTGCCTTTACCGACATTTTCCCGCTCGCTTCGCCCCGGATCATCCGCAAGGCACCCAAGTGGCTGTTAGATCCGTGGGGCCCCCTGAGCGTGCCACCACGCTATGCGCTGCGGATCGCACCCTGGATGCTGCGCTTTTGGCGGGCGAGTTGGCCGACGCACGTGCGTGCATCGACGACAGCGCAGTCCGCACTGATGAGGGTGTCGCAGGCGGCGTTGGACCCCTTCCTTCAGCGCGCCGGCTTGCAAGCCATGCTGCGGCGCAAGGGCCAGTTGCAGGTCTACGAGGGCGAGGCGGAGTTTCGCGCCTCGCTGCCGGGTTGGCAGGTCAGGCAGGCCGAGGGAATTGAGTTTCGTCATGTCAAAGGCGCGGAGATCGCCGAAATTCAACCCGGACTGGCGCCGCGTTTCACCCATGCGACCTTCACGCCCAGCTGGTGTTCCGTCACCGATCCGCGCGACTATACGCTGGCCCTGGCCGACTGCGTGCGCGCCCGGGGCGGCGAGATTGTGATTGCTGAAGCGCAGGCGCTTGTTGTCGGCGGGGTGCGGACTTCGGTTGGCGTGATGCAGGGGCGGGTCGTGTTGGCCGCCGGGGCGTTTTCGCACCGCTTGGCCCGCACGGCGGGTGTCAGAATACCCCTAGAAACCGAGCGTGGCTATAACACAACCTTGCCGGGCGATGCGTTCGATCTGCGTCTGCAGGTGACGTTCGGCGAGCACGGTTTTGTAATCTCAAACCTCAGCTCAGGCATCCGGGTTGGCGGTGCGGTAGAATTGGGCGGGCTGGACCTGCCACCGAACTACGCACGGGCGGATGCGATGCTTACGAAGGCCGCAAGCTTTCTGCCGGGCCTGAAAACCTCGGGCGGGGTGCAATGGATGGGCTTTCGCCCCTCGCTGCCCGACAGCCTTCCAGCCATCGGTCCGCTGCCCGGCCGCCCCGACGTGATCTGCGCTTTCGGACACGGGCACCTTGGCTTGACGCAATCTGCAGGCACGGCGCAGATTGTGGCTGACATGGTAACAGGCCAGCAGCCAAGTCTGGATGTAACGCCCTTCTCCCCCTCACGCTTCACAAGGCAGCGCTGATGCAACACACGTTTTCCTGCATAGACGGCCATACCTGCGGCAATCCGGTGCGTCTTGTAAGCGGGGGCGCGCCCCTTTTGCGTGGCGACACCATGCTGGAAAAGCGGGCGCATTTTCTGGCGGAGTTTGATTGGATCCGCACCGGTCTGATGTTTGAACCGCGCGGCCATGACCAGATGTCAGGATCCATCCTTTACCCGCCCACGCGGCCTGATTGCGATGTGGCTGTCTTGTTCATCGAAACCTCTGGCTGCCTGCCGATGTGCGGGCATGGCACGATCGGAACCGTCACCATTGCGCTGGAAAATGGTCTGATCCAGCCGGAGGTACCGGGCAAGTTGCGTCTGGACACCCCGGCGGGCCGCGTCGACGTGGTCTATCGTCAAGAGGGTCGCTTCATCGAGGAGGTGCGCCTGACCAACGTGCCCGCCTTCCTATACGCCGAGGGCCTGACCGCCGAGGTCGAGGGTCTGGGCGAAATTGTCGTCGATGTGGCCTATGGCGGCAATTTCTATGCTATTGTTGATCCGCAAAAGAGCTACCGCGACATGGCCGATTACAACGCCGGTCAGTTGGTGCAGATGGGCCGCAAGCTGCGCGATGTGCTGAACGCGAAACACGAATTCATCCATCCGGAAAAGCCCGCGATCTGCGGGTTGTCCCATATTCTGTGGACCGGCGCCGCCCGCGACCCGCAGGCAAACGGGCGCAACGCGGTGCTGTATGGCGAAAAGGCGATTGACCGCTCACCCTGCGGCACTGGCACCTCGTCTCGCATGGCGCAACTTGTGGCCAAGGGCAAGTTGCGCGTCGGCGATGATTTCGTGCATGAATCCATCATCGGCTCGCTGTTCAAAGGTCGGGTTGAGGCAGCGGTTAGCGTGGCAGGCCGCCCCGCCATCATCCCGTCCATCGCCGGATGGGCGCGGGTGACGGGGATCAACACCATCTTCATTGACGACCGCGATCCCTTCGCACACGGGTTCGTCGTTAAATGACCGCGTTCAGCATCATCGCAGGCCAGGCGAGCGGGCAGGTACTGGCAACCGACGAAGGACTCAGCTTCTGGGGTGGGGTCGACCCGCTCACGGGTCTAGTGATTGATGCGCATCATCCACTTTGTGGACAATCGCTGGTGGGCAAGATCCTGATGATGCCGACCACACGCGGATCGTGCAGTGGTAGCGGAGTCACCCTCGATCTGGCGCTGAACGGCCTCGCCCCCGCCGCCTTCGTGTTTCGCGAAGTTGAGGATATCGTCACCCTTGGCGCGATGATCGCCGGTCGGATGTTTGACTGCAACGTACCGGTGCTGCGGCTTGGGGCGCAAGAGTTTGCCGCCGTCGCCAAGGCGCAGAAGGTTGATCTGACCGAAAGCGCCCTGATCGTCGATGGCCGCAGCGTGCAACTGGAACCCTTGCCGGTGGTCAGCCTGACCCTGACCGCGCAGGACCAAGCAATGCTGGACGGTGTCCAAGGCCCTGCTACCCGGATTGCGATGGAGGTGATCTGCGCCATGGCGGCACTGCAAGGGGCCAGCGCTCTGGTCGATGTCAGCCAAGGCCATATCGACGGCTGTATTTTGGCGAACACCGCCAACCTGCGCTTTGCCGAAACCATGGCGCAGATGGGCGGGCGCGTGTGCATCCCCACCACGATCAACGCCATTTCAGTCGACCACGGCAACTGGCGCAACCAAGGTGTGCCCCCGCAGTTTGGCCTGCGCGCCGCGCGCCTTGCGGATGCCTATGTGCAGATGGGCGCACGCCCGACCTTCACCTGCGCGCCTTACCTGTTGGAGACAGCCCCCGAGGCGGGTGAGATGATCGGCTGGTCCGAATCCAATGCTGTGATCTATGCCAATACCGTTCTGGCAGCGCGAACCGTGAAGCATCCCGACTATCTTGACCTGTTCATTGGCATGACCGGTCGGGCTCCGCTGTCGGGGGTTTATCTCGACGCCAACCGCGCGCCCAGCCGCCGCATTGATGTGAAGCTTCCGAATGGTCACGACGATGCGCTTTGGCCGATGCTGGGCTATATCGCGGGCCAGCTTTCGCCCGACCGCATCCCGATCTTGACTGGGCTGGAGCACTCCGCCCCGTCGCGTGATGACCTCAAGGCGATGTGTGCGGCCTTTGGCACCACTTCAGCCGCCCCGATGCTGCATGTTGCGGGAATCACGCCCGAGGCGGGGAATTTCCCGGACCCAACAGATGTCGTGACGGTCACGAAGGCCGATCTTGCCCGCATCTGGACCGAACTGAACCCCGGTCTGGAAAAGGTCGACCTTGTGGCCTTCGGCAGCCCGCACTTTTCATTGACCGAATGCCGGGCCTTGGCTGGGCTGGTGCAGGGGCACCGGGCCAAGGACACCGCCATGATCGTGACCGTCGGGCAGGATGTGCTGGCCAAAGTCCGCGCCGAAGGCATTCTGGCGCGGCTGGAGGCTTTCGGCGCGCAGGTCTTTCCAGACATCTGCTGGTGTTCCATCACCGAGCCGCTTTTCCCACCCGAGGCGCGCAATCTGATGACGAACTCTGGCAAATACGCCCATTACGCGCCCGGCCTCAGTGGGCGCGAGGTGCGTTTTGGCAGTCTTGCCGAGTGTGTCAAAGCCGCCCAAACCGGTACCGCGCCGAAAAACCCGCCTGGGTGGCTGACCTGACTGAAGGAAGACCCTGATGCGCACCAACCTGACCATCCACGTAGTCTCCGCCCACGCCGAGGGTGAGGTGGGCGATGTGATCGTCGGTGGCGTGGCCCCGCCGCCCGGTGCCACGATTTGGGAGCAAAGTCGCTGGATCGCCCGCGATGGCCACTTGCGCAACTTTGTCCTGAACGAACCACGCGGCGGCGTGTTCCGGCATGTCAACCTGCTGGTGCCGCCTAAGCATCCCGACGCCGATGCCGCCTTCATCATAATGGAGCCAGAGGACACGCCGCCGATGTCGGGGTCAAACTCGATCTGTGTGGCCACGGTGCTGCTGGACAGTGGCATCCTGCCGATGACCGAGCCCGTGACCGAACTGGTGCTTGAGGCTCCGGGCGGGCTGGTGAAGGTGCGGGCCGAATGCCGCGACGGCAAGGCAGAGCGTATTTTCGTGCAAAACCTGCCAAGCTTTGCCGCTCGTCTGGGTATTTCGCTGGAGGTGCCAGGCCTGCCGACGCTGATTGTCGATACCGCGTATGGCGGCGACAGTTTCGTGATCGTCGATGCCGCCGCGATGGGCTTTGCGCTGGCGGCGGACGAAGCGCACGACATCGCCACGCTTGGCGTGAAGATCACCAACGCGGCGAATGCGGCGCTTGGCTTCCATCACCCCGAAAACCCCGACTGGAAGCATATCTCTTTTTGCTTGTTTGCCGGTCCCATCACCCGTGGGCCGGACGGCCTGCGCGCGGGCGCGGCTGTGGCCATTCAGCCGGGCAAAGTAGACCGCTCCCCCACCGGCACGGCACTTTGCGCCCGTATGGCGGTGCTGGCGGCGCGGGGGAAAATGGGAGTTGAGGATAAGCTGACGGCAGTTTCGCTGATCGGATCGACCTTTGCCGGACGCATTCTGGGGCACACGACGGTGGGTGGCAAATCCGCCATCCTGCCCGAACTTTCGGGACGTGGCTGGATCACCGGCATCCATCAGCACATGCGCGATCCGGCAGACCCGTGGCCCACCGGCTATCGGCTGTCGGATACCTGGGGCGCACGATAGGTCAACGCGGACCTAGTCGCCAAGGTAGGCCTGCACGATCGAGGTGTCGGCCCGCAGCGTTTCCGCATCGCCCTGCATGCGGATCGTGCCACCTTCAAGCACATAGCCATAATGCGCGAGCCTCAGCGCCAGCCGGGCGTTCTGTTCGACCAGAAGGATCGTGGCCCCCTCCTGGTTCAGGCGCTTGATGATGCGCATCGTGTCCAAAACCAGCTTGGGCGCTAGGCCCATCGACGGCTCATCCAGCAGCAGCACCTTCGGCCCCTGCATCAACGCCCGTCCCATCGCCAGCATCTGCTGTTCGCCCCCTGAGAGAAGCGAGCCATCCTGATGTTTACGCTGGTCCAGAATCGGGAACAGGCGGTAAACCTCCTGCATCCGTTCGCGCCGCAGGGCGGCATCGCGCACGGTGAAGGCGCCAAGTTCCAGGTTCTCTCGCACCGTCAGGCCGCGCAGGATGTGGCGACCTTCAGGGACATGGGCAATGCCAAGGCGGGCGATGTCGCTGGCGCGCAGTTGGGTGATGTCCTGACCTTCGAAGGTCAGGCTGCCCGCAGTCGGCCGCACCAGGCCCGAAATGGTTTTCAGCGTCGTCGTCTTGCCCGCACCATTGGCCCCCAGTAAGGTCACAATCTGACCCCGACGCACCTCAAGGTCGATCCCGTTCAAGGCGCGGATGCGGCCATAGCCCGCCTCGACCCCCGACAATCGCAGCACAACATCGATTTTCTTTTCCGGCCCGTCAAAAGTCAAGTTCGGCCTCCGCGTTTTCCTGACCCAGATAGGCCTTGATCACCTTAGGGTTGGACTGGATTTCCTTGGCCGTCCCCTCGGCAATCATCGAGCCGTGATCCAGCACGCTGATCCGTTCGGACACCTGCATGACCAGCCCGGTATCATGTTCGATCAGCAGAACGGAGATCCCGCGCTCGTCCCGGATCCGGCGGATCAGCACGATCAAGTCCTGCTTTTCGCCCGCGTTAAGGCCCGCCGCCGGTTCATCCAGAAGCAAAAGCTTGGGCTGGGTGGCAAGCGCACGCGCAATTTCGACCCGGCGCTGGTGACCATAGGCGAGAGTGGTGGCGATGCGGTCGTACTCCTCGGCTACGACGCCGACAAAACGCAGGCAGCTTTCGCAGTAATCGCGGATTGCAGCCTCTTCGGCGCGTTGCGAGGGTAGCCGCAGGATCGCCGCAAAGGCCCCGGCCTTGGTGCGGCTGTGCATGCCCGACATGACGTTCTGCATCACCGTC
>JBBRLL010000076.1:0-13647 GCA_038231395.1 Rhodobacterales bacterium | reverse complement strand
CGCATCAGATCGCGCGGCCCGAAATCGGGTGCAAACCATTCTGAGAAGAGCGCCGCGTCTCTTACGCCGACCCTGAATGAAAGCAAATGGCCGACGTTGGACAGAATCGCTTCCGCAACTCTTGGTTGGGGTCGAGACCCGCCGAAGCTGGTAAGGTCTTGGGAACAGCAAATGACTTCAGCCCCTGCCTTTCTGCCCTCTGCCAGAAGTTGCCCGATGCTGGAGGAAGCGAATGTTTGCACCTCATCCAGATAAATCCTTGTCGGTGGCCTCTCGTTCCTCGGTCGGGTACAACGGGCCAGCAGGTCCCGCAATATACGCGCTGTTATCAATGCGCCGACGACAGCAGCATCGGTCGCACCCAAGGTGCCTTTGGCAAGATTGATCAGAATGGTCTGCCCGCCGTCGAAGGCAGCGCTCATATCAAGGGGCCGTCCCTTGCCCGAAATGATTTTGCGCATTCTGGGGTTCCCGGTCAGCTGCGTGAACTTTCCCACGATATACGGGCTCAGGTTCTCCAACGAGGCTTCACCTCCTGCACGTAGTGCAATCCCGGTCCAGAACCGGACCACATTGGGGTCCGCACATGCCGCAAGCAGAGATTTCCGGAAGCTGACATCATGATAGACGCGATCAAAGTCACACAAATCCGGACGCTCCCCCTTTCCATGGGCTCCCAGCATTAAAAGAGCCAGGCCGTTCCGGAAATAGGAAGCCCACATCGGCCCGAACGCCTCGGGAGAATCGGCATAGAGGACGCTCTGGAACAGCTCCGTCAGGTCGTTGGCGACTCGATTGGCAACAAGGGCCGGGTCACCGTCCGTTCCAGCGAGGAGGTCCAAGCCTATGTCATTCGCTTCCGACGCGAGATCCCAAACGATCAGACGATCTCGCAGATCCCGCCCAAGGCTGTTGCATAGGTCGCCAACCAGATCACCATGGGGATCAATGATGACGCTTGCGATCCCGGCGGCTATATCCTGCCTGATCATATGACGTAATAACGTCGATTTGCCCGTCCCAGTGGCGCCTACAATCAACATGTGACGTCCTAGATCGGCTCTTGGCACCGAAACGGCTTTACCTGAAAGATCTGTTCCAAGTGACACCGCTGGGGAGCCATTGCTTTTCCAGCCTCGGTTTTTGGACGAATATTCCAAAAATCCCATGGCCCGCAGGTCGGTGACGGGCGGAAGCAACCCCCTCAGACCAAGGACTTGCGGGATTGCATCTGAGAGGTCGAGCGAAGGTTGTATCTCGCTGGCATCTTGGATTGGAACGCCAAGGGCCTCAGAGAAGGCCACATTGAGAAACAGACGATCCGCCAATGTTCCGGGTAGATCCAGACTGATTTGCGCGCGCCAGCCGAGGCCGCCAGCCGCCCAGGCGCCAAGCAGCATGCGATCCTGAAGGCGGCTTTGAAAGCCCGCCGGGTCCCTCATGAGGGCAGTCCCATCACTGACAAGTTCGGCTGCCGCGACTGCCGCGAGGTTACGCTGCTGTGCGGTCAGCACGACGGGTGCCAGCGCTAGCTTCAACGCAAATGGCCGATCCGACGCAAGCAATCTCTTGAGGCAATTACCAACGTCAAATGCGCCGGCGGCATGCAACGGCAGTCTGATCCTGGCGACAGTGTTGCGCTTCAAAGAACCAAGCACCCCTTCGTCGAAAGCATCGGGCTCAGCCCCCTTTGGTCCGTTCAGTACGGCCTGGCGGGATCCATATGAAATGGGCAGGCCGACAAACTTTGTGAGTTCCGAAGTTGAGACTGGTATGCATCCAGGGAAGGCGGTCCGCATCAAATCGGAAAGTGCAGCCTGAGATGGAGAGAGAGAAGTGCTATTCGGGGAAGGGAGGGTATCGCAGGCCGAGGAGAACTCGACAAACATCTGACCTTCCCGGTTCTCGGCGGTTTTTTGAAACAGCACGGAGAGATTTTCTCCAAGCGCCATGCCATGTGTCAAAAACTCCAAGTCGATCGTGGCGCAATCGGCGGCCACGACCGATCCAGCCCATTTGAGAGCATACCGGCATAAGGGCGAAGCCACACCGGCAAAGACGGGATGGTGGGTGAGAGCTTCGGAAGTCGATTTGGAAATCATGTTGGAACCTTGGGATGGCATTGTTTGTTTACGCATGGAACAGCTCGGGGATAGCCTCTTGTGCCTTGCGGGAGTTCCAGGCGACCTCAACTAGAACCAGTTGGGCGAAAACGAGTTCTCCGAGGATGGCCGCGTCGGCTTCAGCAACCGCAGTGACCGTTCCGCCAATTTCGAGCAGGATTGTGTGATGACCCCAGGGTTCTCGCATCAAACGCAGCCAACCACCGCCAGTCGGATGTACCGCGATCAGGCATGCAGAACCATGACCGACAGCAATTCGTGTGTTTGAATAGCGGCTCGTGGAGCGATCATCCCTAGTGCGGGCGCGGAGGTGCGAAGTGTATCGGGGCATGGCGGTTCCTTTGTGCCTGGACCATTTGCTGGTAGGGGCTTGTCGGCCGCGATGGACCATTCCCGCAGAATCCGGGCCCATAGAAATTGCAACTTCGCCCGAAAAACGCCGTGGAGGTATGGCGAGCAGAAAGAGCGGCTCGGAAGACTTGTGCGAAGTCGTATCGGCGACGGACAGTCGGCCTTGAAATCACTGACGTCATGTGTCATATAATTAGCGACATGTGGCGCAATGGAGGCTTGTATGGCCCAAACAGTATCAGTCGAGCACGACATCGCTCGTACCTACACTCTGCTAGGTGGAAGGGATACCATCCGGAAGCCGGTACGCAATAACTTGGAGGCGCACGATATTCTGATGTTGGGGTTGCCCTCCGCAGCCCTCCTACATCTCACATCCCAAGTCGCCTTCTTGGCCGTCGATGCCGTTCTGGAAAAGGCGATCGGGATCAGCGTGAGAACACTTCAGCGTCGTAAGAAGGATGCTCCAGACGCCGTACTGAGCGTTGACCAGAGTAACCGAACCTGGAAATTCGCTGAGATTCTTGGTCGAACTGCCGAGATCTTCGGCTCCAAAGCTGAGGCTGAGGCGTGGTTGAATGCGCCCGCGATTGGGCTGGATCAGCGTCGGCCTCTCGATCTGCTCAGCACAGCTGTCGGGGTGGAGGCCGTTGAGGATTATCTTACGCGTATCGAGTACGGAGTTTATGCGTGACGCCCTTGTCCACTCCGCTGGGGAGCGGAGAAATCCGCTTCTGGCGGCTGGACGCGGAAAGGCATGCTGCGACTTGGAATACTGGAGAAGGAAGCTTCCAAGTGGGGGGACGCTGGAACTCGCGCGGTATTCGGGCGATCTATGCGTCGCTCGATCCTGCTACGGCTGTGCTGGAGGTCGCCGTCCATAAGGGATTTCCTGTTCTTGACACGCAGCCGCATATTTTGACGTCGGGACGCATTATCGAGGCAAGGAAAATCCATGTCGTGGAGCCCAACGATGTTCCCAACCCAAACTGGTTAAACCCTTGTACCCCAAACAAAAACCAGCAGCAGTATGGTGATAGACTTCTGGGGGACCACCGTTTCATCTTGATTCCGAGTGCTGTCTCGCGACACAGCTGGAACCTGATATTCGATGCGACAAAATTAGCTGCTGACTACGACGATGTCGTACAAGAACGCTTCGCTCTGGATCCGCGTCTGCAGCCCTGAAAAGTTTTAGATGAACGTTACTTTCCCAAAACGGTCCTTTGCGCCGGTGACAGAAGGGTATGAATGGCACTTGTTGTCACGCCTCAGGGGGTCAGGTCGCGCAGGTCAGGCTGAGGCTCAGGCCCTTGGATCGTGGAAGACGACGGTTGCGTAGCGGATCGTGCCGGTTTCGGCGGGGTCAAGTGCGGGGTTGGGCAGGATGCTGAACGGGTCAGGGTCCGCCTGCGCTACGCTGCTGAGCAGGCGGGCGGTGGGCCGGGCGGCGGTGGGCTGGTCCAAGGCTATATCGGCAGGGGCCAAAGCGGCGAGGGTTTCCACGAGGCCGTCCCGCGCTGATATTGGCACCCACCAGGCGGCGGCGGCGTTCAAGGCCCCCCCGATCGCGCTTTCGCGCTGCTTTGCGGGTCTGCCGGTGGTCATGGCCGGGGCCAGCCCTTCGTCCATCCACTGCGCCAGATCCTCGGCCAGCACGTTGCGCAATCTGGCGTCCAGACTGGGCAGGCGGACGGCAAGGCCCGCCTCTCCGCCCAGTTCAGCCAGCACCCGCCGGGGCAGGATGGCGGCAAGGGCCTCGGGCGTGCGTTGGCCGCTGATCAGTGCCTTGGCCAGTTCCGCCGCCGTGCTGAGACTGGGAACTGCCAGATCAGGTGATGCCGCCGCTGCCGTCAGTTGCAGTGTAACCAAGGTGCCGAAGAGGCAGCCCGCCAGGTCTGGAAGGGGGGCCACAGCCGCAACCAGGGTCTCGCTGCCGGCCCCCAGGGCCCCCGCGACGAGGCCTGTCGGATTGCCGTCCAGATTGTCGTCATGGACCCGGCCACCGACACAGGCCCCCACCAGCCAGGCCCCTGCCGCCGGACCGGCCAGGAGTGCGCGTTCCGACACTTCGCTGCGCAAGATAAGGTGCGCCCCCGGAGTGCCACCCTCAGGGGTCCGCACCGCGCCATGGCAGGCCGCATGGGCAAAGGCCACCGGACGCGACGGTGTCCAGGGGTAATCCCCGCCGCTCAGCACCTCGGCCCCGGTCTCTGCCCAGAGCCGCGCCGCGATCCGCCGCTCGACCTGCGCCAAGGGGATGCCCTGCTCCTGGGGATGCGCCAGAAGGCTGATCACCGGGCCTGCCGCATCCGCCTGCACCCCACCGGGGGCCTGCCGGATCGTCGGGCGCGCGCCAAAAAGGCCGCGGCTGCGCGCGAAGGTCGCAAGCGATGACTGGTGCAAAAGCCGCGCCCCAGCCAGTTCGTGCCCCCGGCCCAACCCACGCCCAGCCTCGAAGGGCAGATTGTGCAGCGATCCCGCCGTCGCAATCAGGATGTCCTCCACCCCGTCCAGAACCCCCGTCGCCTGCAACGGCCCCCAGACCAGGGCCGCCATCGCCTGATCCAACTCACCCCAGAACCCCGCCATCTGCGCAGGGCTCAACCGGGTCTTGGGAAAAGACGTCGCAGCGCCAGCCGCAACACCACCCTCATCCCCACTGCCCTCAGCCCTGACGTCCTCCCAGTCCCCGCTCCGCGCATCCCCCCGCCCCGACATCGTCCGGCAAAACATATCCCAACGCGCCGAAACATCCGGAAGTGACAAAGCCCATGCAGGAAGAACAGCGCCCGGCCCAGAAACAGATCCAGCCGTCGATACCGCAGCAACCGTCTCCACCCGGCTGGCCAGGCGCACCACCTCAGGCACCTCGCGCCCCCCGCGCAGAACCCAGAACCACGTCGCAAAGTCCTCAACCACAGCGGGGCCGACGGCCACCTCCGCGTCCCCTGACCGCTCAACCGCCAGGGGAAACGCCAGCACCAAAGCCTCATGCGGCGCAAGCCTGCTGGCCAAAGTGCTCGTCGAGACACCCGACAAGGGCGCCGTCAGGATGGCAAAGGCCGGGTCCTGCGCCGCTTCCATCTTGGCCGCCGTGAGCCGCCCCCTTGCCTCACTCAGACTGGCGCGCATACCTGCAATGCGCTCTTCGTTCCGCGCCGGACGGCCCATCCCGCCCGCACCGCCCGAACGACTACCACCGGCACCGCCCCCGCCAAAATCCGGGCCGATCATCCCATCCGCCGCATAGACCCCCTCGGCCACGCCAAGCTGGCGCAGCAGATCCTGCATCTCCGCCTTGATGTCGACGACGCGCAACAACTCGGCCGAGGCGTCAGGACCACGCACCGCAGCCTCCAGCGTCTCCGCAATCAGCCGCCGCCCCTGCACCGCCGCCAGCACCCGCGGCACCATCGCCCGCTCCGCCGACCCGCCCGACAGGCAGAACCCCAGCCAACGCGCATGAAACTCCCCGAAATGACGGCGCAGGTTATCCCAGACCGCCCCCACCGGCTCCGCCAAGTCCAGCATCCCAATCAGACGGTCACTCGCAGACAAAGCCCAAGGCAAAGCGTCAAGGCCCATTTCTGAAAGCAACCCGGCCATCAACGCGAGACACCCTGCGAAACGCGCTTGTTCTGGCAATGGCAGATCAGACTGCAACAACCAATGTGCTGCCGCCGCCCGATAGGCCGCCAACGCCTCATCGCGACGGAAAAGACCAAAAAATTCAGCCAGCCCTATTCATTGCGATCAAAGCCCGATCCCCGCCCAGTTCGGGCCGCTTGGCTAGATGACGGAGGAGATGCAGCTTTTCTGCTTGGTCATGGGCCGCCAAGGCTGGCGCGTGCTTCTTGAGACGGAAGAAAGCGAGACCTTTGTTCGACGCGATGCTTGCCCGGTCCACGTCCAGTTCCGGCCGTTTGGCCAGATGGCGCAGAAAGTGGAGGTCCTCGGCTCGGGTATAGGCCGCAAGGGCCGCGTTATGATCGCCAAGAGCAGAATGCGCAGCGCCCAGGTTCGTCGCGACCTTGGCCCGGTCCACGTCCAGTTCGGGCCGCTCGGCCAGATGGGGGAGAAGATGGAGCTTGTCGGCCCGGACATGAGCCGCCAGTGCCATTTTGTAATTCCCGAGACCGTCATGCGCAGCCCCTATGTTCATTGCCAGCTGTGCTCGTTCCAGGTCCAGTTCGGGCCGCTTGGCAAGATGGTCGAGAAGGTGGAGCTTCTCGGCGCGGGCATAGGCTGCCAGGGCCGCGTTGTGATCTCCAAGACCATAATGCGCAGCGCCCAAGTTTATCGCAACCATCGACCGATCTCCGTCCAGTTCAGGCCGCTGTGCTAGATGGGACATTCGATGGAGCTCCGTGGCCCGAGTATGGGACACCAGTGCCGCGCTGTGATCCCCGAGGGCCCCACGGGCATTACCTATGATCGTTACTATGGCTGCCCGATCCCCGTCCAGCTCGGGTCGGTTGCTCAAAGGCGGGTGATCCAGCAGATCCAGTGCTTCCGTCAGGATGAGTAGCGCCGCAGCGGGTTTACCCCTGATCGACAGGCTTGTACCTTTGCTGACGAGCAGCATCGTCCGAACCATTATCCCTTCTGACATAGATTTAACACGCGACCGGGCTAGCCGTTTCAGTGCCGTGTCACTGACCGCGATCGCCTGGTGATACGAACCAGCCGTTAAGAGAGCTTGTGCACGCCGAGCGAGCTTTAGAACCTCGGCCAAGATTTTTCGGTCTTCCGGTGTCAGCATGCGTTTGTCCCTCTTTATGTTTTTGATGTTACCTGAAGTTCGTCATTGGCCAAGGAGTCTTTGTTGGTCTGCTTGGGGGCGTGGCTTTGGCGCTTTTTGGCTTCATGGTCGTGGCAGTTTTTCGATGACAGTCAGGCGTGAACGTTGGAGGCGTGTGGTGGGTGGTGCCGGAAGGGGCAGGACTTGTTGCTCGGGCAGTTTTGGTTCTGGCGCCCTTGACCTATCGTCGTCATGGCGTTCCGCCCAAGCTTTGCGCAGGGATTGGACCCCCTCGGCAAGACCAAGGAGGACACCCCAGAAGAACTGCAGGAGGATCAGGGTCGCGAGGAGAGTTATCCAGGCGAACTGGCCCAGATGCCACCCCATGGATCTTGAGCGTTGGCGGACGGTCTGTGCCTTGCGCCGGGTGGACGGTGCAGGCCTTGCGCGGGATTTTGGCGAGCGGCTGGTCATGGCTTTGACCCTTGCCCTTTCTGATGGGACGGCGTGACCTTGCCGACGGCTCCAGACTTTGCCCTGCGATCTGCCGCACTGCGACCTATGGCGCGCGCGACGCCCACCGGGTCGCTGATGTCGCTCAGGTTGAGGACTTGCCCGCCCGAACCATGCAGGTCCAGATCGCCAAAGCCCAGAATGCGGCCCCACATCGATTGTGCGATGTCGCGACTCTCGATCTGGTCCAAGGCAAGTGATCGGGTCTGAATCGACAGGATGCCGGTGCGTTCTACCACACGCCGGTCCGTGACCAGAACGTATTGGAAGAGGTTGCGCACGCCCAGGGCGCGCAGGTTGAACCACCAATGTACCCGTGCGCGGCAGATCAGGGTCTCATCAGGTTCCAAAAGCAGATCAAGGATGCGGTTCATGGCTTAGTCCTCCTGCCGGGGTTCGAGGATCTGGGCCAAATTGAAGCTGCCCTTGGCGTCGGGGCGCGGCTGGAACGGCTGACCGAAGGCCTTGTCCATCGTGAACAGGCAAAGGCCGTCAGCGCTGTCCCGCCACAGGCGCAAGCCGATCAGAATGACCGCTGTGGCGACAAGAACCATAGGGCTGGGGTCAAGCGCCCGGTCGATCAAGGGCAGGGAGGCCGCGACCAGGATCAACGTCGGCCGAAGCACTGCCAGTGGCAAGAGGCCCAGAAGAAGGGTAGGTGGCAGCGGACTGATCAGGGGCTCGAGGCTTGGCAAGACGAATGGCAGCATAATCAGCGCGCCGATCCTCTGCCCGATCCGGTTGATGTCTGACCCGGTCGCCTTCCAGCCGGCCACGCCCCCGATAATGGCACAGCCCATCAGGACATCAGTCATGAGATCGGCCGGCAAGGGCAGAACCACATGGATTTGGTTGAGATGCCAAAGCCCGGCCGCCAAGGCTCCCGTAGCGCCGGCCATGGCTGCTGATGCTACAAGCCGCAAGACGATTGGTGCGAAAGCTGCGAATAGGAGGGCGATCACGACCAACGTTGCCGGATTGACCTGATCCACCGGGGCCGAGGCCAGAGCTGCCGTGATACGGCTCTGCAGATCGGCCAAGGGCAAGACGGTCAGATGAGCAGTGCGCAGGAAGGCTCCGACACCGTCGAGTGTCTGGGGCATCCCGCTGGCGATCACCAGATCTCCCGCCGAGGGCAATGCGGCGGGATTGCCGGGCGGCAAGAGAAGCGCCCTGTCTGCGAGGGGTGAGGTGATGGTGGCGAAGGCGGGAGCCCCTTGGGATGCGGGCAGGGTGCGGGTCACGATGCCAATCGCGACGCCGGCCGCCGTGACCATCCAGGACACAAGGACAGCCAGGGCCATCAAGGTGGTGGCCACGACGGCGCGCGCGGCGCGCAACGGCAACAATGTGCCGGCAAGGGTTGCAATGAACAGTGGGGACTTGTGAGGTCGCATGGCAGGCCTTTCGGATGCACGTGACGGGGATGATCCCCGCCACGAAGGCTGATCGGCGTCTGGAGACCATTACCGCAGAAAATAATGCGGGCTGAGTGCGGGGTGGGTGGTTTTTGGGGGAAGGCGGCTGGGGGCCGGTCTGTCGCGGCGGGTGGTTCGCGTATGGCTGTCGGGTTTTTGCGGGAATGGTTGTTGGGGGCCGATGGGCTGGTGCGGGCGCCAAAGGGGCGGTCGCAGCAAACTGGAGACCCGCGCCGATGGAACGTATGATCATGACCCACCATGCCGAAGCCCGCAGCCGCCAGCGCGGGATCACCTATGACGCCATTGACGTCATCCTGACCTTCGGGCGGGAGGCGCCGACGTGGGACAGCTGTCATGCAGTCTTCATGGACAAGGCCGGACGTCGGCAGGCCCGCAAGGAACTGGGTCAGGCCGGATATGCCCGGATTGAGGCGCGCCTGAATGTGTGCGTGATCCTGGGGCGTGACGATCAGGTCGTGACCTGCATGCACCGTACGGCGCGCCTGAAGCACGCCGCCTGAGCCTGTGACCTGAGCCTGTGACCTGCCGCCTCGGTCTGGCACTTGTTGTCACGCCTCAGGGGGTCAGGTCGCGCAGGTCAGGCTGAGGCTCAGGCCCTTGGATCGTGGAAGACGACGGGTGGGCGATATTCTTCTTCATAACAGTCGTATCGACGGCTACCCGCTTGTGGCTGCCCTCGTCGATCGCCCCGGATTGGTGCCGGGCTTGAATGGTCTGGATCAAGAGCCACTCGATACCTTCCTCGCCGATCCGTTTGCGCCAGCGCGTCAATGACGACGGGTCGACCGGCAACCGGTGCTGGAAGAACATTTCGCTGGTGAAGTGCTGGTAGTAGGGATTTTCGACCCAGCGGGCGACAACAGCCTCATCCAACAGACGAAAGGCGTGCTGAAGATAGAGCAACCCAGCCACCCGCTGCGGCGGTGTCGCAGGGCGACCGGTCTTTGAGGGAAAAAACACTGACCATTCCCGCTCAAACACTTCCCAGTCGATCAGGCCGGTCAGCTTCACCAGTCCATGGCGCAAATCGATCAGGTCAACGAGGCGCGGGCGTAGAAGATCATCCTGTTCGCACGGACTCGGGCGGTGCTTCATCGCGGTCACCAAATTGCAGGGCCTTGAAGGAAATCATACAAAACCTTGCAGCAGGTCGCTAGAAAATGCAGCGGGTTAATACGCAAAATCAATGCAGTAGGCGTTATCTAGACTGAACTCAATAGCTACAGCATGCCTTCCTAAAAACCAGTCTTTCGCAACGACATGGGCGAAGGAGCCGGAGGGAAGGAGGAGTAATGCCTTGACGACATTAGATCCGCGGCAACTGAAGCTTCGATCGCTCCTTTCGTACCCGACACAGGGCTTAGCTATTCGATGGACGAGGGTTGCGTCCGTCAAGCTGGCGTAATTTGCGGGATGGCCATTCTGGATCATCGGTTAGGCGGCCTGTGTGGTAATGCTTAGAAGCGGGTCGATCTGGGCGGAGTCGATCTGGCTGAAGGCTTCGACCATCATGTAGCGGTGTTGGCTCTGCCAGTCGTCGTTCCGCTCGAACAGGACGGCACCGATCAGGCGCATGATCGACTCCTCGTTCGGAAAGATGCCGACCACATCGGCGCGGCGCTTCACCTCCTTGTTCAAGCGTTCCAATGGGTTGGTGCTGTGAAGCTTGGTGCGATGCTGGGCTGGGAAGGCCATGTAGGCCAGCACGTCGGCTTCGCGCTCGTCCATCAGGGTGGCCAGTTTGGGCCAGCGGGGGCGGAACTGGTCGGCGACGTGCCGCCAGACCTCTACAGCACCTTTCTGGTCAGGCTGATTGAAGGTTTGCCGGATCGCGGCGGCAACGACCGTATGCTGCCCTTTGGGCACATGCGCGAGGGCGTTGCGCATCCAGTGAACGCGGCACCGCTGCCATGTCGCGTCAAATACCCGCCGGATAGCCGCTTTCAGACCGGTGTGTGCGTCCGAGATCACCAGCTTCAGCCCGCCCAGCCCGCGCGCCTTCAGGCTGCGCAGAAACTCGGTCCAGTAGGTCTCCGCCTCGGATGGACCGACGGTCAGGCCGATGATCTCGCGCCGCCCATCCATGTTCACCGCGACAGCGATTATAGCCGCCACCGAAATGATCCGCCCGCCCTGGCGCACGTTCAGATAGGTCGCGTCCAGCCACAGATAGGGCCATTCACCGGCCAGCGGACGGTCAAGGAACTCATGGACCCGCTCGTCTATGTCCTTGCAAAGCTTGGACACCGTGCTCTTCGAGATGCCCGACAGCCCCATCGCCTGCACCAGATCGTCGACCTTGAAGGTTGAAACGCCGCCGATCCACGCCTCCTGAATGACCGCTACCAGTGCCTTCTCCGAAGTGCGGCGCGGCTCGAGAAAGCCCGGGAAGTATGACCCGGTCCGCAGCTTCGGCACCCGCAGGTTCAATGCGCCCATCCGCGTCTTCAGTTCGCGGTCCCGATAGCCGTTGCGGTAGGTCTGGCGACCCTCGCCGCGTTCATAGCGGCCCGCGCCGATCATGCCCTCGACATCATGCTCCATCAGCGTCTGAAGCACGGCTTCGGTAACGGCACGCAGAAAATCGCCCTCATCATGCTTTTGCAAAAGCTCGATCAAGGGCATGTTGGTCTCGGTCATCGGGGTTCTCCTCGGTCCGTGGTTGAAGCTCGCAACTCCACCATAAACCGACGCCCTCGATGGCCACCCCGGCTATACCGCAAGCGCGGCAACAAAGTCCACCACGGTCTCGGACACTACCTGGACGAGAGGCCGCGTTTTGCGTCGCTGCGTTATGGCTGACAGACCTCGACCGCCTCATTCATCAGGTTATTCATAGTCAAAAGTCATCGCGAAATCTCCCCAGCCATCACTGCCTGACCATGCACCGCAAGGGTTGCCGTGAACCTTTGGCAACCAAACTGCCTGACAACGTCCAAGACACGAGCGTCATAGGCGGCTTTGCCGATCAAGCGGCAGAGGTCCGAGGCGTGAAACTGGCGATTGGCGTTTGGCGCGGCGTTGATCTGCTCCAGCAATTTCAGTTGCGCCGGATCAAGCTCGCGCTGAGGCGCTGCATCCGGAACAGGGCGGGCCGTTCCATCAGGCGATGTTCGCCAGCGACGCATGAAGCCAAGCAGAAATCCTGCGGGCACGGCCGCATTCCCCCGCGCCCGGTTGAACGCCACGAACCGATCCCAGATCGCTTGGGTGTCAACATTCCAACAGGGCAGGGCGGCCTTCGCGACCCTTATCATATCCGCCCAAGGGGTCCGGTAGACGTTGGTCTGCTCGCCGATTTCGATCTCCCCTGCGAATACAGTTTTGTTCTTAGAGTCTCTATATAGTGATGTGTCGCCTGTAGCTGACACGACATCTGCGGATTGGGCCTGCTTTTCCACCCCGCGAAACCTGAACAGCCACGGCGCGAACTTGCCGTTGGCTTTCCATCGCAAGAGCCCAAGGGCCGAAGCTGCGAGCTCGGTCAAAAGGCCTGTCAAATGCTGGCGCGACACAGCCATTTTCTCCGCCAGTTGAGCGAGCGTGAAGGCAGCAGTCCCCCGGTCGAGGCCGTTGTAGCCGTCTTTCCAAGCGATACCGTCGAGGATCAGCGTGGCCAGTTTGTGGGCCGAGGCGGACAGGTGCGTCTCTGTGATGCGGCGCAAGATCGCACCAGTTGTCAGTTCCATGTGGTTCGTCCTTCTTTTCAGGACGCCGGACCATCAGGCAAAAGATATTCGTTCCCACAAAACAAGTTGTGGGTTGAACGGGTCCAAATCTCGCGCTAAATTCCCTCTGTCAGGAAGATATTTAGTGCGGCGTTGGACCTATGGTCTGGCGTCGTTTCTATTTCTGGGGTTGCTGTTACTCGAGTTGGGTTCGCTTAGGTGCCACTTGAAAACTCCATGACGCTGGTCAGTAGCGCACCTCTTCGAAGCCATAAGCGCCGGCAAAATCGTGCCAATCGACGAAGACGCTGCGGAAGTCGTAATAGCCGCAGTCATCAGGCTGGCTGAACTTGGAAGCTGGCGGCAGCAAGCCTGTCGAACTCCGGTTCCAGCGGTAGTCGCCTTGCTGACCGTAGGTCCCAAGGCGCACGGTGGACGATCTGCTGCAATTGCCGTCGTGACCGGGATGCTGATGGAACTCGGTCTGATAGACGCGGATCGAGCGTACGAAGTCGTAAGCCGGATCTGAGATATCCATGTCGGCCTGATCCGCCACAGGAAGGGCAGGGACCCCCTGTGTCAGGGAAGTTGTCCGCTGCTCTACTTTTCCTCTATTTATCAGGTGGGCGGGATAGGACGATGACGTGGGATATTCACCGGAACGAAGTAAGCATCCGGTCAGGGACGCGGTCAGGCGGCTTTCGCGGTTTGGGCGGCTTTCCAATTCCATGGCAGGAGTTCCGGGAGGCGTGAGACGACGATGCTGGGCATTCTTGCCAGAACGTCTGCCAGCCAGGCCTGAGGGT
>JBBRLL010000075.1:0-13920 GCA_038231395.1 Rhodobacterales bacterium | reverse complement strand
TGCCCCGGACGCCATGCGGGCTGTCGGCGAATCAGCGACCAGCGTGCCAGAGCCGGTCCGCGTTTCGACCAGCCCGGATGCCTTCAGTTCGGCATAGACCTTGGCAACGGTCATCGGCGCCACAGCAGCTTGCAGGGCCATGTCGCGGACGGACGGTAGGATAGAGCCAATCGGCAATTCCCCAAAGCAGATTCCGTCCTCGATTGCGCCTTTCAGCTGAAGACGCAGGGACAAGCCTGATTTTCGATCAATTTGAACCTTCAACGCCATCTCCAACCGATATAGTATTTTGGTACACTTCCGTCGTCATTTGCCCTATAATTCAACAGATAGCGCGGCTTATCAACTGAAATGCGCAGAAACTGTATTGTTGACAGAGATTTATTCCCATGGGACTTTGCATGATACTAGAACACTAACCAGAAACTCGGAGGGTGCTTATATGAAGATGGGGTCACTCGCCGCCCTCGCGGCGGCGCTGGTCGTAAGCGGAAGTCTTTCGGCCTATGCAACGGATCGAGGTGGCGTGATGACCTATGGTCGCTACGCCGACAGTATGTTCCTTGATCCGGTTCTGAACGATGCGAACGTCGATATCTGGGTGCTGTCCAACCTCTATGACACCCTGCTGCTGCCCACGGACAACGGGCAAGGCGTTCAGGCGGGTCTGGCGACCGACTGGAAGGTGTCGGATGACGGCATGACCGTCACCTTGAAGATGCGGGCCGGCATCAAGTTCTCGGATGGCTCGCCGATCCTGCCGTCTGACGTGGTCTGGTCGCTAAAACGCGCGGCCAAGCCGGATAATGGGATCTGGGGCTTTCTGGTCAGCGCGATCAAGGACATCTCCGGATCAGACGATGGCACCATCGTGATCACCCTCAACAGGCCTGATCCTTCGATCATCCCCGCGCTGACCGTGTTCAACACCGCCATCATGCCCCAGAAGCTGTTCGAGGCTACCCCTGGCGCCACCGACGCCGACAAAGCCAAGGCGTTTGCCGAACACCCCGTGGGTTCCGGCCCCTTCATGTTCGCCTCTTGGGAGCGCGGCGCCACGATGAAGCTGGTCAAGAACCCCTACTACTGGGCGATGGGCGATGACGGCAAGCCCCTGCCCTATCTGGACGGCGTGACCTTCGAGGTGATCCCCGACGACGCCACCCGCATCCTCAAACTGCAATCTGGCGATCTGGACGGGGCAGAGTTCATTCCTTACGCCCGCGTCGCCGAACTGAAGACGGCTGACAATCTGAACATGGACCTCTTCCCGTCCACCAAGGTTGTCTACTTGCCGATGAATGTCCGTCCGCAGATCGACGGCGTCGACAATCCGTTGTCCAACCCCAAGGTCCGCCAAGCCCTGAACTACGCCACCAACAAGGACGCCATCATCCAGATCGTCACAATGGGTGTGGGTTCGCCGATGACATCCTTCATGTCCTCAGCCACGCCATTGAATTCGGGCACCGGGCCGCTGTTCCCCTATAATATTGACAAGGCCAAGGCTCTACTGGCCGAGGCGGGTTTTCCCAATGGCTTTTCGACGAGCCTGATGGTTCTGGCGGGCAATCAGGACGATCTGGCGATCGGCACCGCCGTGCAACAGATGTGGGCCGCTATTGGGGTCAAGCTGGAGCTGAAGCAGGTCGACAATGCGACGCGAACCGACTTGTACCGCAACGGCCACTTCGCGATGCAAACCTCGACCTGGACGGATGACATCGCCGACCCAAGCGAGATCACCTCGTACTTCGCCTATTCGCCCACCATCGAGGCTCAGCATTCCGGCTGGAAAAGCGATGAGGCCGACAAGCTGTTTGAAACCTCTCAAAGCGAGCGCGACCCGGCCAAGCGCGCTGCCGAATATGCGCGGATTCAAGAGATTTACAACACCGACGGGCCGCTGCTCTTCCTGTACCAGTCGCCCTACCCGGTGGCTCTGAATAAGAAGGTGAATGGGTTCATCCAGATTCCTCTGGGCAACAACATCTTCCGCGCAGCATCATTGTCGAAATAAGCCTTGCCCGGCTGGGGGCTGGTCCCCTGGCCGGGTTTCCCTTTTCGGATCGGAGAGCCGTGTCTTGTCCATTTTCTTCCTTCGGCGTTTGTTGCAACTGATCCCGACGTTTGCCTTCATTCTGGTGGTGGTCTTCGTGCTGGTGCGCTTGCTGCCGGGCGACCCGACCAGTGCTATACTGGGAGAGCACGCAAAAGACGCGGATGTGGCGCGGATCAACCACGAGCTTGGCCTTGACCGCCCGATCATCGTGCAATTCGGGCTGTTCCTGAAATCGGTCGCTTTGGGTGATCTTGGCACCTCAATCCAATTGAAGACGTCGGTCATCAGCCTGATCGCACAACGCCTGCCGGTGACGGTGATGCTGACGGTGATGGCGGCGCTGATGGCTGTGGTGATGGCCGTGCCGCTGGCCTTCATCGCCGCCCTGCGCCGGGACGAGGCCGCCGACAGCGCGATCCGCAGCGCGTTTCAGGTCGGCCTGTCGATGCC
This sequence comes from Rhodobacterales bacterium, assembly GCA_038231395.1. GTDB lineage: Bacteria > Pseudomonadota > Alphaproteobacteria > Rhodobacterales > Rhodobacteraceae > Stagnihabitans. The sequence goes on along the minus strand of JBBRLL010000075.1, from coordinate 11,408 downwards.
GGTCTTTTATCTTGGCCTGATTCTGCTGACCGTATTTGGCGCGCGCTTGGGCTGGTTTCCTGTCGGCGGCTATGGGGATGGGTTTGTGGATCATGTGTACCACCTGTTCCTGCCTGCGTTCAGCCTTGCCCTGAGCCTTGCAGCGATCCTGATGCGCAACCTGCGCGCCTCGATCATCGATGTGGTCAATGCGGAATACGTGGTGTTTGCGAGGTCAAAAGGCATCGCGCCCGGGATCATTCTGGTGCGCCATGTGCTGCGTTCGGCGCTGATCTCGACCGTCGCGCTGTTCGGGTTGTCGATCGGCACGTTATTGGGTGGTGCTGTGATCACCGAGACGGTCTTTGCCATTCCCGGTGCCGGGCGGTTGATGATCGACAGCATTTATGGCCGCGATTATCCGGTGGTACAGGGAATGACGATGGCGCTGGCGGTGGTCGTATCGCTCACCTTCTTTCTGACCGATGTCGTCGAGGCTTGGCTCGACCCGCGCGTGGCACGATGAGGTTTACCTTGCGCAAGCTTCCGCGCCCGCTGGTGATGGGCGGCCTTCTGATCGGAGCCAGCCTGCTTTTGGCCATTTTCCCGCGGGTCTTTGCCCCCTACGACCCGGTGGCGATGGATTACAACGCCCTTCTGAAGGCCCCGAACTGGGCGCATCCGATGGGCACCGACAACTTTGGCCGTGATGTGCTGAGCCGGGTGATCCATGCCTATACCATCGACATGCAGATCGCCTTCTTTGGCACTGTATTTTCCTTTGTGTTCGGCATCATCATCGGCGCTTTGGTGGGCTATGCCGGGGGCCTTGCCGACACGGTCTTTGGCCGGGTGGTGGACGCGGTCATAACCTTCCCCTTCCTGGTGCTGGTCATCGCCATCGTATCAGTTCTGGGGCCGGGGCTGGTGAACATGTACATAGCCCTCGCGGTCGTGGGCTGGGTGTTTTACGCGCGGATCATCGCGGCCGAGGTCAAGGTGCAAAAACGGCTGGACTATGCCGATGCAGGCCGGGCGATGGGCTACAGGCCGCTGCGGATCATCTTCCGCCACCTGCTGCCCAACGCGATCACCCCGGCGATTGTCTATGTGGTGACCGACATGGCGCTGGCTATCCTGCTCGGCTCCAGTCTTGGCTATCTGGGGCTGGGCGCGCAACCGCCTGCCGCCGAATGGGGTGTGCAGATTGCCGATGGCAAGAACTTCATGACGACCGGCTGGTGGATATCGGTCTTCCCCGGCATCGCCATCGTGGTGACCGGTCTGGGCTTCAGCCTGATCGGCGACGGGTTGGCCGAAGTGCTGAGGACACGCAAATGAGCGAACCCGTCTTGCAGGTCAGCAATCTGACCACCACCTTCGGTCATCAGGGATCAGCGGTTACGGCGGTCGATTGCATCGCCTTCAACGTCATGCCCGGCGAGGTTCTGGGTCTGGTGGGTGAATCCGGGTCGGGCAAAAGCGTCACTCTGCGGTCGATCATGCGTCTGATGCCCCATCATTCCGCCGTCACCGGGCGGGTGCTATGGCAAGGCCGCGATCTGCTGCAGATGACCGAGCCAGAGCTGCGCCGCGTGCGCGGCGGCGAAGTCTCGATGATCTTTCAAGAACCGACTACCGCGCTGAACCCGGTCCTGCCGGTGCGGGTCCAGATCGAAGAGAACCTGCGTGCCCACACCACCTTGACGGGTGCCGAACGTGCAGCCCGCAGTCTGGAGCTGATGGACCTTGTCGGGATTTCAGATGCCAAACGCAGGCTGGCGCAATACCCGCACCAATTCTCGGGCGGGATGCGGCAGCGGGTGATGATCGCCATCGCCCTTGCCAGCACGCCCAAGCTTTTGCTGGCCGATGAACCGACCACCGCGCTGGACGTGACGATACAGGACCAGATCCTGAAGCTGATCCTTGATCTGCGCGACGAGTTGAAGATGAGCGTGGTTCTGGTGACCCATGACCTTGGCGTCGTCGCGGCCACCTGTGACCGCATGGCCGTGATGTATGCCGGGCGCATTGTTGAAAGCGGTGCGGTGGCAGATGTGTTTGGCGAGCCCAACCATGCCTACACACGTGGGCTCTTAGGCTCTGTGCCCCGCAGCGGAACCGAACGTAGCCCGCTGTTGTCAATCGAAGGCACCCCGCCGGGCCTGATGAGCCGCCCGAGTGGTTGCGCCTTTCACCCGCGCTGCGACTTTGCGACAGACCGTTGCCGCAGTCAAAGCCCCGCTTTGCAGGCAATGTCCCCCGGCCACGAGGCTGCCTGCTTTCACAGTGACCGCGTCAAAGCGGCAGGAATGACTGGATCATGACGGACCTCCAAGCCCTGCTTTCCGTGCAGAATGTGGCAAAGGCCTTTCCCTTCCCGCGCAGCCTGATCCAGCGCCTGCGCGGCGCCCCGGCTCAAGCCGTTCATGCCCTGAACGGGGTCAGCCTTGACGTGATGCGGGGTGAGACTTTGGGCATCGTAGGCGAAAGCGGTTGCGGAAAATCGACCCTTGCCCGCTGTCTGGTGCGGTTGCACGACTGTGACGGCGGCCGCGTGCTGTTTGGCGATACCGATATCGCCACCCTGTCCGGCCCGGCCCGTAGGGCGTTTAACGCCCGCGTGCAGATGATCTTTCAGGACCCCTACAGTTCGCTTAACCCTCGGATGAGGGTGCGCCAGATCCTCGCTGAAGCCTTGAGCGTGCACCAGATGCGGCCTGCGGATCAGATCCCCGACCGGATCGCCGAACTGCTGAACCTGGTTCGGCTACCGCCTGATGCGGCCGAGAAATACCCGCACGAATTTTCAGGCGGGCAACGCCAGCGCATCGGCATCGCGCGGGCTTTGGCAGTAGAGCCGCAGGTTCTGGTGGCGGATGAACTGGTGTCAGCGCTGGATGTGTCGGTGCAGGCGCAGGTGGTCAACCTGCTGTTGCAATTGCAGGACCAGTTGCAACTTACTGTGGTTTTCGTGGCCCACGACCTGCGCCTTGTCCGCCATATCTCACACCGGGTGGCGGTGATGTACCTTGGCAAGGTGGTCGAGGTTGGTCCGACCGAGGCTTTGTTCAGCGCCCCGCGCCATCCCTATACCCAAGCGCTGCTGGCCGCCGCCCCCGAAATGGACCCTAACCGCCGCACCCGCCGTGTGGCGGCGAAGGGTGAATTGCCAAGCCCGGTGAACCTGCCGCAGGGTTGCCTGTTCAACACCCGCTGTCCCCATGCGTTTGAACGCTGTTTCAAGGAACGCCCCGTATTGTCTGCCGGGGCTAACGGCGATCATCTGTCCGCCTGCCATCTTCCTACCGGGCAACCCCATGTCCTATGACGCGTTTCAGGCCCAGATCGGTCAGATCAATGACCTGTTGTGTAGCGTCAACTTGCTGTCTTGGGATGCACGCACCGTCATGCCGCCGGGCGGTGTAGACTCGCGTGGCACCCAGATTGCCACGCTTACCAGCCTTGCCCGCGATCTGGCCACGGGCGACGCTTTGCGCCGCAGCATGGACGCCGCCCGCAAGGCAACGCCAGACCCCCTCGCCATTCGCGCGCTTGATCTGGCCGAGGCCGACATTGCCACCCTTTCCCGCATTCCCGCTGGTCTGATCCATGACCTTGCCACCCTGAAAACCGCCGCTCATGCCGCCTGGGCACAGGCGCGGGCCGCCAATGACTTCGCCACCTATGCCCCGCTTTTATCCCGCATGATCGCCATGCAGCGGGAAATTGGGCAGGCGTTGGGCACCAACCCCTATGACGCGCTGATCGGCCTGTACGAACCCGGCATGACCCAAGACCGGCTTTCAGTCCTGTTTGCCGAGTTGAAGGCAGGACTTGTGCCCTTGATTGAACAGGCCAATACGGCGCCTCAGCCCCGGACGGACTTTCTGACCCGCAGCTATCCGATTGCTGCGCAGAAAGCCTTCGCCCTGACCATCGCGGCCAAGATGGGTTACGACCTCAACCGGGGCCGTCTGGACGACACGATCCACCCGTTTGAGATTTCCTTCACCCGCAATGACGTGCGCATCACCAGCCGGTTCCGCGAGACGTGGCTGCCCGGCGGCATGTTCGCCCTTTGGCACGAGGCTGGGCACGGCATGTATGAACAGGGTGTGGCTCCCGCCTTCACCCGATCCATCTTTGCGACCGACCTTGCCAATCTCTATGCGGTAGGCGGTGCGAGCTTTGGCATGCACGAATCCCAATCCCGTCTGTGGGAGAACCGCGTAGGCCGGTCCCGCACCTTCTGGGACCTGCATTTCCCCGAACTGCAAGCACATTTCCCCGACCAACTGGCAGATGTGACAGCGAGTGAGTTCTGGGCAGCGGTCAATCAGGTGCGCCCGGATTTCATCCGGGTTGAGGCGGATGAGCTGACCTACGATCTGCACATCATCCTGCGCTGCGAGATTGAGGAGGCACTGATGTCGGGCGATCTGGCGGTGGCCGATCTGCCAGCCGTATGGGCCGAAAAGATGCAAACCTATCTGGGGCGGCAGGTGCCCAACGACACACTGGGCGTGTTGCAGGATGTGCATTGGTCGCAAGGCTATGTCGGCTCGTTTCCGACCTATACCCTGGGCAACATCATGTCCTCGCAGATATTCGCTACCGCCCGCAGGCAGCCTGCGATCGCTGACGGTCTGGCCAGCGGCAATTACACGCCGCTGCATGGTTGGCTGGCCGAAGGCATCTACGCCCATGGGCGCGCGTCTACTCCTGCCGAGACTTTAGCGCGGCTGACCGGTGGCGGGCTGCAAACCGGCCCCTATATCGCCGATCTGACGGCGAAGGTGGTCGATCTGACCGGCTGAGGGTTCAGGTGCCGTCCTTTTGGGCCAGCGCATCCCGGTAAAGCCACAACCCCTCGGCCAGTGAGGTCGCAGGGCTGAAGCCAAGGTCCCGCAACGCCCGGCAGTTGTCCAGCACTGCCGGCAGGGATGGTGCGGCTGCCTGCGACAAGGTGATTGCAGCATTCGGTTCAAGGTCGCGAAAGGTCGCCACCACATCCCGCATCGCAATGCCGCGCCCGGCTGAGATGTTGTAAACCCGCTCCTTCAGAACAGCCACTTGTCCCGCGCAGACAAGCCCGCTGACCGCGTCCTCGATATACAGGTAATGGGTAATATCGTCCGGCCCGGCATCGATACTTAAAGCCTCCCCCACGGCAGCGGCGCGGATCATTGCCGCAAGCGAGGTCGGGGTTTGCCGTCCGGGTCCGTAAATCCACGCCAAACGGAGCGCGACGGCTTCCAAGCCATGCTCGCGCACATAGCCCAGCATGGCAGCCTCGGCGGCAACCTTGCTGGCGCCGTAGATGGTCAGCGGGTGGGGCAAGGTGGTTTCATCCACCGTCCCGGTCAGATCGCCATACACATCGCAGGTCGAACAGACCACGACGCGGGCGACGGCATGGCGACGTGCGGCCTCCAGCACATGAGCCGTTCCCAGCGAGTTGATCTGCCAGATGGCCAAGGGCTGATCGGCCAGAACCATCGGGCCTGAGACCGCTCCGCAATGGAAGATTGTCTGGAAGCGCTGCTGACCGACCAACCGTTCGACCTGCGCAAAATCGGTCAAGTCGCAGGGAGCATCCTGCAATGCAAGATCAGACGCGGTCACCGCCAGACCCATGCCGCCCAAACGGCGCACCAAGGCCGCGCCCAGAAAACCGGCGGCTCCGGTGACCAGCACCCGGCCCAGATCGCGCTGGACGGTCATACAAGTGTTGCCAGTTCGGAGACCAAAGCCTGCGTGGTCATTTGCCGACAATAGCCCTTGATCGCCCTGACCGAAGCCTCTTGCCGCTCTCCCGTATAGGTGGCGCAGGCGTCGGGCACCAACGTGACCAGATACCCCAGATCACACGCATCCCGCACCGCCGATTCGACACATTGGTCGGTCAGCAAGCCGCACAGGATCACCTGCCGCACCCCAAGGCTGCGCAATAAGTAATCAATATTGGTCGAGATGAAGACGCTGGAGGAGTTCTTTTTCAGGATGATCTCATCCTCATCCGGGGCGATGGCATCGCTGACCTGCGCCTCCCATGACCCTTTGGCGACGTTGATGCCGGAAATCTTGTAATCCAGCCCACGGTCGCGGCCATCTTTGGTCAGGTTCTCGATGACGGCATAGATCACCTCGACCTTTGCCGTGCGGGCCGCGTTTTGCAGGACCTGCATGTTGGGCAGGGCCGTCACCTCAAGTCGTTGAAAGTAATAGTCATATTTCGCCATATCGGCGGCGCTCTTCGCCTTGAAATCTGCCGATTCCCGCTGCGTGGCGTAGTTCTGCACATCAATGAAAATCAAGGCCGCGTGGGTCGGGTCAATCGCCACGTCGCGTGTGAAAAGGTCGGTCATGCGCTCTCCTGATCCGGCAGCAAGTGGATGCGGGATCGAGTGTAAGCGCGCTTGTAACAAATGCAAGGCGCGTGCTAGCCTTCTATCATACATTACAGACACCAGAGGAAAGACGCCATTTTGACCGTCCATCCGGCCTTGCTGCATCCAGACGATCTGCACCCGGTGGGGGTGGAGAATCCTGATGGCACCTCTGCCATTCTGTTTGTGTCCGATCATGCGGGACGGGCCATTCCGCGCCAGCTTGGCGACTTGGGGTTGGGCGAGGATGAATTGTCGCGCCACATTGGCTATGACATCGGCATCTATGGCGTGACGACGGAACTGGCCCGCACTCTGAACGCGGCCTATATCTTTCAGCCTTATTCCCGGCTGGTGATCGACTGCAACCGCCAGCCCGGCAAGCCGCAATCCATCCCCGTGCAAAGCGATGGCACCGTGGTTCCCGCCAATGCAGCTCTTGGCCCCGATGCGGTCCGCCAGCGCGAGGATGAAATCCTGCGCCCGTATCATGACATGATCGACCAGACATTGCAGGCGCGCGCGGCAACCGGTCAGCCGACCGTTTTGTTCGCCATGCACAGTTGCACCGACCGACTGCGCATGGACCCGCGGCCCCGCCCGTGGGAGATCAGCGTGATCGCTGACCGAGATTGGCGGCTTGGCACGGCGCTGGTGAATGTGTTGCGCGCTGAAACCAAGCTGTGCGTCGGCGTGAACGAGCCTTACACGGTTAACATGGCGATGGACTTCACCGTGCCGATTCATGCCGAGGGCAAGGGCCTGCCCTATGTCGAAATTGAAATCCGTCAGGATCTGATCGGCGACGCCGCAGGCCAGCGCGAATGGGCGCAGCTTTTGACCCGCCTGTTTCCGATGGCGGTTGACCTGTCCGGGGTCGTTGGCAAATGACCGGTGTGCATACCAGCCTGCGGCCCGCGCAATCCTTGCAAGACCGCGTCCGGCGCGACGTTTCGACCTTTACCGAGGCTGAGCGCCGCGTGGCCCATGCCCTGCTGGGCGAATACCCTATGGCTGGTCTGGAAACCGTCGCCCGCTTTGCCAAACGGGCCGAGACGAGCGGCCCCACCATCCTGCGCTTCATCAACCGGCTGGGCTTTGAAAGCTATGCCGATTTTCAGGATGCCTTGCGCATTGAAACCCAAGCCCGATTGCAGGGCCCCCTGTCGCGCTATGATCTGCTGGGGCAGGCCAACGCTCCGGCGGCCGGCCAGGTTCTGGCCCAGGCCATGCGTCAGAATATCGAGGGGGCCGCCCGCGACCTTGCCCCCAACCTGCCCGCCATAGTGGACCGTCTGGCCGACCTTGACCGCAAGGTTCTGTGCATCGGCGGCAGATTCAGCCAAATGATCGCAGGCTACCTGCACGCTTATCTCCGCGAGCTGCGGCCCAATGTCCGGCTGGTCCGCGATGGCAGCGCCTCTTGGGCGGACGACCTTTTGGATGTCGCACCCGGTGACATCATCGTGGTTTTCGACTTCCGCCGCTATCAGCGTGACGTTCTGGAATTCGCCAAAGGGGCTGTGGCCCAGCAGGCTGAGATCATTCTGGTCACCGACATCTGGTATTCGCCCATCGCAGCCCTAGCACAGCATGTCGTCGCCTGCCCGGTCAGCATCCCAAGCGCGTTTGACAGCGGCGTGACCGGGCTTGCCGTGGTCGAGATCATAACCGCAGCCGTAATCGACGCGCTTGGACCACGGTCCAAGGGTCGGATAGCCACGCTGGAAGCTTTACGCAAACCCTTCAACCTCGGGTCGTGATCCCGAATTCTCAAAGGTTTTCGATGCAACACGACCCGCTGACGATGTTCACCTATATGGATCTGTCCGGTCAGGTCCGCGGCAAGGGCTTTCCCACCAGCCAGATCGCCAAGCGCCTGAAAAGTGGCATCGGCTGGACGCCGAACAACCTGATGTTCACCGCCCTTGGCACGATTGCACCGGGCTTTTGGGGTTCGCATGGCGATGTGATGTTCATGGCTGACCCGGATACCGGGGTCGAGGTGGACTATGGCGATGGCTCACCCGCCGAACGGTTCTATCTGTGCGATGTGCAGAACACTGATGGCACGCCGTGGGACTGCTGCCCCCGCAGCCTGCTGCGCGCTGCTGCGGCCGAACTACTGGCCGAAACCGGGCTGGTGCTAAAGGCCACCTTTGAACATGAATTCATCTATTCCGGCGCAAATCCTCGCGCCGCCGACAACTATGCGCTGGACGCCATTCGCCGCCACGGGAAGTTTGGCGAGACGTATCTGGGTGCATTGAAGACCGCCGGGGTCGAGGTTGACAGCTATCTTGCGGAATTCGCAGCCGGTCAGTTCGAGGTGACGGTGCCCCCGCTTGATGCGCTGAAGGCCTGTGACACCGCGGTCATCGTGCGCGAACTTGCCCGCGCGACGGCGTTCCGGCTTGGTCATGGCGTCAGCTTTTCGCCCCGGGTCACGCCGGACGGTCTGGGCAGCGGCGTGCATATCCACTTCAGCCTGTGGGATCAAAGCGGCAAGCCGGTCAGCCATGACCCCACCCGCCCGTTCGGGATCAGCACGGTGGCGGGTCAGTTCCTGTCCGGCATTGTGCGCCACATGTCCGCGCTGTGCGCCTTCACGGCCCCCTCGCCGGTGTCTTATCTGCGGCTGGTGTCGCATGCCTGGACCGGCGTCTGGTCCAACGTCGGCCTGCGCGACCGCGAGGCGGGGCTGCGAATTTGCCCGACTTTCGGCACCTCACCCGAGGCTGTCGCGCGGCAGTTCAATTTCGAATACCGGGCGGCGGACGCGACGGCCAACCCCTATCTGCAACTTGCGGTCATCCTGCGGGCAGGTCTTGCCGGCATCCGCGCGGGCCTTGCAGCGCCAGAGCCGACGTCAGAAGAAGACCCCGAAACGATGACACCCGAGGCCCGCGCCGCCCGCCATATCGTGCGGCTTCCCACCTCGGCCGAGGCAGCACTGGCGGCTTTGCAGGCGGATAAGGTGGTGCAGGGCTTTCTGCCGGAACAGCTGTTGCAAGCCTATATCGCTAACAAGCAGGCCGAAGTGGATATGACCCGTGACTGGACCCCGGCGGAAATCTGCAAGCGCTATGCTGAAGTCTATTGAAAGGGCAATCTGATGGGCAAGCTTGACGGACGCGTGGCCATTGTCACCGGGGCAGCCACCGGATTGGGTCGCGGCATCGCCATGCTTTACGCCGCTGAGGGTGCGGATGTCGCCATTCTGGACCGCAACGGCCCCGGTGCCGCCTCAGCGGCAGCGGCGATCCGCGCCTTGGGCCGCCGCAGCACCTCGGTTCAGGTCGATGTCAGTGACGAGGCCAGCGTCAAAGCCGCGATTGCTGCTGCGGTTGAGGCGCTGGGTCCACCGGATATTCTTGTGAACAACGCAGGCATTGCGACGGTATCCCTGCTGGAAGACATGCAGACGGCCATGTGGGACGAGATGATCCGCGTGAACCTGTCCAGCGTGTTCTTCTGCACCCGAGCGGTGTTGCCGCATATGCGGGCGCGGCAGTATGGCCGGATCATCAACATATCCTCCCAACTGGCCCACAAGGGGGGCGAGGGGATGGCGCATTACGCGGCGGCCAAGGCGGGAGTTCTGGGCCTGACCCGGTCACTCGCCTATGAGGTGACCCGCGACAATATCGCCGTCAACGCCATCTGCCCCGGCCCCCTGCTGACCGATATGCGCCTGCCGCCGGAATGGGCGGCCAAGAAGCAGAACGAGTTGGTGATCGGCCGTCAGGGCCGCGTGGAAGAAGTGGCCCCGACCGCCTTGCTGTTGGCCACAAAAGAGGCGGCGTTCTATGTCGGCGCGACCTTCAACCCGAACGGCGGGGACATCATGGTATGACGGGGGAGAGCGCAGCGCTGGCCCAACGTCTGAAGTGCATTCCGACGACGATCGCCTGCGATATCCTGAAAGATCAGTTATTTGCCGAACGGTCGGCACAGGGACTGTCGCCAATGACTCCGCAGGCAAGTCTTGCCGGGAGAGTCAGGATAATCGAGTTCCTGCCGGGCCGTCCCGAAATTCGTCGCGCCGGGCCTCCCGCGAACTTCGCCATCATTGATGCGCTTGAACCCGGCGAAGTGCTGGTTCTGTGCGCGGGCGGGTCGATGGTGGGCGCAGTTCTGGGCGATATGCTGGCCACGCGGGCGCAGCATCTGGGTGGCGGTGGGGCGGTGGTGGACGGTGCGGTGCGCGATCTGGAGGGGATGGCGCTTTCGGCCTTACCGGTCCATGCCCGCGGCGTGGCGCCGATGGCCGCACATGCCACGCTGGTGCCTTTTGCCTGCGACCGGCCCACGCGCTTTGCTGGAGTCACTGTTCTGCCCGATGACTGGGTGCTGGCTGACAGCGACGGGGTCTTGTTCCTGACCCGGGACCTGGTTGATCTGCTGCTGACGCGGTACGAAGCTGCGATGGCCAAAGACGAATTCTCCCGCCGGCTTTTGCTGATGGGCTTTTCCCTGACAGCGGTTTTCCCGCTGCCCGCCGCTTTGCTGGGCCTGCTGGATGACTTTCTGTCAAAGGGGATCATGCCGCCCGCTTCCGCCATTCAATCCGCTCTCGCACCAAAGGGCTGAAAGATGCGCCAACCAATCCTGACCCAAAGCCTGCGCGAGATCGCCCGACAGATGGCCGACGGCAACCTGCTGGCCCGTGATCTGTTCGAGGCGACCGTGGCGCAGCATGACCCGGCGCTGAACGCCTATATAGCCTACACACCCGACCTTGCGCGCAAGCAGGCCACCGCTGCCGATGCGGCCTTTGCGGCTGGGGTGCAGCTTGGCGGTTTGCAGGGCGTTCCGGCGTCGTTCAAAGACCTTTACGGTGTGGCTGGCCTACCGACGTTCGCCGGAACTCCGCGCGCCCTACCAGATGTCTGGACGCAAGAGGGTGCGATGGTTCAAGCGGTGCGCCGCCAGATTGGGGTCATTGTCGGCAAGACCCATACGGTAGAGTTTGCCTTTGGCGGTCTGGGCACCAGCCGCCACCATCCGGTGCCATGGAACCCGGCAGACCGC
>JBBRLL010000074.1:0-14588 GCA_038231395.1 Rhodobacterales bacterium | reverse complement strand
TCGGCAAACCAACGCGGGGCGTCCTCAAGCGTCAGTGCGGGTTGGTTGTCAGACTTCGCGACCTTGCCAGCAGCGGGCAAGAGTTCCTTGAGGTTGCCAGCCCAGCGCGCCGGGTTGTCGCCCGTGCGGTGGCCCGCCACGGTGGCCCACGACAGGACGGATTCAATCCGGGCCCTGACACGGGTGGCGGTTTCGGTCTTGTCTGTCCAGATCGGGGTTAGGACGCGCAACACGTCTTGCACCTGAATGGCGGAAACCAGCATTCCGCCAAGTTCGGGCAATGCATAGGTCGTCAGCGTGGAGCGCCATTGCGCGCGGTGCTTGGGGTTGCTCAGTCCATCCAACTTGGAATTCAGATAGCTTTCCATCGCCATTGCGAATGTCAGGCCCCGGCGCTGGGCGGCTATCAGATTGGCCTTTGCGGCCTTGCGTTCCTCCACCGGGTCAATCCCCCGCCGTATCTTATCGCGCGCTTCTCTGCCCCGGTCGCGGGCTTGGGCAAGGGTCACATCGGGATACCCACCCAAGCCGATTTCCCGGCGCTTCTCCCCAACTCGAACCCGCAACAGCCAAGTGCGCCCGCCGTTTGGGGTGATTTGCAACAAAAGGCCCGTGACCCCGCCAACCCCAAAGGTCACATTATGGCCCGTGCCGGGATGCTCCAGACGCTTGACGTCCAACGCAGCTAGTTCCTTTGATACCCTTGGCATTTTCTGCGCCCAACCTGTTACCCGCCTAAGAATATGCGGCTGATCGCTGCAAATTGCAAGCGATTGCTTAGAGCGTGGCCGAGTAAGTATGCCGAGCGGAGAGGCAAAGCCCTGTAAACAAGTGATAAACTGGTTACGATTGCGCAGGGCTGCGCCCGATTGCATCAAGTTAAAAATGGGGTAGCTGGCGGAGAGGGTGGGATTCGAACCCACGGACCCCGTGAAGGGTCAACGGTTTTCGAGACCGCCACGATCGACCACTCCGTCACCTCTCCGCGCTTGGGGGTCGTCTATGGGCAGGCGTGTAGCGGCTGCAGGATGCGAGGGCAAGACGGAAAATGCGGGCGTCAGGGGATTTGGATTGACTTTGGCGGCAGGGCGAAGCGGCCGCAGGCTTTCGAATGAACCGGCGCTGGTTTAGCGGGTTTGGCTACTGTTTCCACGCGCGAAGCTGAATTGCGGGCTAAAATTCCAGGACCATAGCCCCAGACCGTAACTCACCGTTGAAAGGCGGGTTGCGCATACAGGTTTTGCCATTCCCGCCCTTGACTCGGGACTGCCTTCCGCTGCATATGCGCCATCCTGAACTGTCATTTGGCAGCACAGGCTTATTTGCGTGTCGTCCCACCCGGGGCGCGCTGTTCGAAGGCGGGGCAACCCATCAACTCCTGCACAGGGGCCGAAGAACGCGGAGACAGAAAAGGAAGACAAGATGTACGCGGTCCTCAAGACCGGTGGCAAGCAATACAAGGTGCAGGCGGGTGACGTTCTGCGCGTTGAAAAGCTGTCCGCCATTGCTGGTGACAAGATCCAGTTCAATGAAATTCTGATGGTTGGTGGCGACACTGTGACCGTTGGCGCGCCGATGGTGGCGGGTGCGGCGGTTCAGGCCGACGTGATCGACCAGATCAAGGGCGAAAAGACGATCCACTTCGTCAAGCGCCGCCGGAAACACTCCAGCCAGCGCACCAAGGGCCACCGCCAGCAATGGACGCTGGTGCGGGTGACCGAGGTTCTGGCCTCTGGTGCCGAAACCACGGGCGTCACCGCCGCAGTCGGCACCGCTGCCGCACGCCGCACCGCCCATAACGCCGTCGCAGCCCCGGCTGTGGTGGAAGCCCCTGCAAAACCGAAGCGCGCTGTCAAAGCCGCCGCTGCTCAGGAGTAAGCGACATGGCACACAAGAAAGCAGGCGGCTCAACCCGCAACGGCCGCGATTCAGCAGGCCGTCGTCTGGGTGTCAAACTGTTCGGCGGCCAGGTCGCCATTCCCGGCAACATCATCTGCCGTCAGCGCGGCACCACCTGGTTCCCGGGTCAAGGTGTCGGCATGGGCACCGACCACACGATCTTCGCGGTTGTCGAAGGCAAGGTGGCGTTCAAAAAGGGTCTCAAGGGCCGCACCTTTATTTCGGTCCTCCCGGTGGCAGAGGCAGCCGAGTAAGCCGAACCTTTACAATTGACTTGTAAACGGGGGTCGGCTGAAAAGCCGGCCCCCAACCCATTTCCGGGTTCGGGACCGCGTTCGGAAAATGGGAGGATTTGTTCCAATGGGCACACCGCTACGCCCCATGCGCTTTCAGGAGGAAGCCATGACTTTGAATATCGCCACAACGGGTCTGGCGGCACAAACGGCTTTGGTCGAAATTCCGGCGGGTCGGTTCCTGCTGCGCCCGGTGCGCCGGTCGGACTCCGGGCTGTTCTCGATGTATGCCGGGGATCGCCGCGTGGCAGAGGCGACACAATCCATCCCGCATCCCCTGCCGCCCGGCGCATCCGAGGCTTATGTGGCACGGGCGATGAAACACGGCGGGGCCGAGGATATCTGGGCGATTGACGGCACGGCGGCAGGCTTGGCCGAGGTTCTGGGCGTCATCAGCCTGAAGCGGATGGACGACAGCAAATGGGATCGCGGCCAGTCGGAAATCGGCTATTGGGTGGCACCAGCTTTCTGGAACACCGGGATTGCGTCGGAAGCGGTGCGGGCCTTGGTTGCAGCCAATCCGCAGAAGAACCGCACGATCTTTGCCGAGGTGTTTCAGGACAACGCCGGGTCGGCGCGGGTGCTTTCCAACGCGGGTTTTGAATATCTGGGCGATGCCGAAAGCTTTTCTGTCGCACGCAATGCCCGGGTGGCGACATGGACCTATATCAAGAAGTTTGGTTGAGGTGATCCGGGCCGAATTGAAAACGGCTCGGTTAACATTGCGCCGCCTTGTGGCGGAGGATGCCGTCTGGATCGCCGCAGAAATCGCCCGGCCGGAAGTGCATTCAATGCTGACCGCGCCGCCGCGCCCGTAATCTCTGGCTGATGCCGATGACTGCTTGTTCAGGCGCAGATCCGGGCGGGGCACTATGTGATCGTCGGGGAAGCGCCCTTGGGAATTGTGACGATCGAATCCATAACCCGCAGGCCTGAACTCGGTTTCTGGCTGCGGCAGTCGGACTGGGGGCGCGGTTTTATGACAGAGGCGGCCAAAGCGGTTGTGGCCGAGCATTTCGCCCATTCCGACAGCCCGCTGGTCTCCGGACAATTGATCCAAAACGCAGCCTCGGGCGCCGTGCTGAAAAAACTGGGCTTCTCTTATACAGGCACGCTGCGCCGGTTGAGCGGTTATTGCGGCCATGAGGTTGAAGTGTAACGGATGCAGATCACGCGGGCCGATTTTGTGGCAGCCTCGGTTTAGGACGCCCCTGCCAACCGCCTGCACCATTGCGTGGTTTTGGGTTCGGGCCTGAGGCATATCCCGTTGCCCCGAACCGGGCGCCCGCCACGCGCGTAAACCTAACGTTGTGGAACGAGGCTTTGTCCGCCGCGCCATCATGGAACGGACGCTCTTTGATTTTTCGCAGAAAAATCGAGGGTTGCATCCGGCTGCGCCCCATTGTTCCATGCCGAAAAGGAGGGCGTGATGCGCTCAATCGACCTCAATTCAGATCTGGGAGAGGGGTTTGGCCCTTGGGTCATGGGGGCTGATGCAGCGATGTTGCGGCTGGTGACCTCGGCCAACGTGGCTTGCGGCGGGCATGCCGGCGATCCGGAGACCATGTTTGCGACGTTGCGGTTGGCCGCAGACCGGGGGGTCATCATCGGCGCCCATCCTGGCTACACTGACCGAGAGGGCTTTGGCCGCCGCATCATCCCGATGCCGCCTGCTGAAATCTCCCGGATGGTGGCCGCGCAAATCGGTGCCTTGATGGGGGTGGCGGCTTTGGCGGGCACCCAGGTGGCCTATGTCAAGGCACATGGCGCTTTGGCGAACCTTGCCGCTGACCAGCGCGAGGTGGCAGAGGCGTTGGTGGCAGCCATTCGGGCCATATCTCCCACGCTGGCGGTTCTGGCAATCTCCGGGACCGAGGTGGAAGCCGTGGCTCGTGCCCTTGGTCAACCGGTTTACAGCGAGATTTTCGCTGACCGGGGTTACCTTGCCACCGGTCGTCTGGTGCCGCGCGGCCGCCCTGATGCGATGATCACCGACCCCGGAAAGGCGGCGGACCGGCTTTTGGGCTTTCTGGACTCCGGTTTGATGCCAGTGGTGGATGGCGACCCGATCCGACTTACCGCCCACTCCATCTGCATCCACGGCGACAGCCCGCATGCGGTCGTGATGGCACAGGAAATCCGCGCGCGGTTGACGGCGGCGGGCGTAACTCTCGCCCCCTTCCTTGCATGACGACCTACCGCGCTATAGCCGACCATGCCGTGTTGGTGGAGTTTTCCACAGCGATCAGCGATGCCGCCCACGCGCAGGTTCTGCAACTGGATCAAGCACTTGCCGCCCGACCCTTTGTGGGTTTCAACGAGGCTGTCCCGGCCTTCGTCAACCTGCTGGTGGATTTTGACCCGTTGCTGACCGATCATGCCCAAGTCGCAACCCACTTGCGGGCTTTGACCGGTCAAGCCCTGCTATCGACCGAACCCACCCTGCGCGAAGTGCTGGTCTGTTACGAGGATGCGCCGGATCTGGCCGAGGTCGCGCGCCTTACGGACCTGTCGCCGGAAGCCGTGATCAAGGCCCATCTGGCGGGGGACTACCGCGTCTTTTTGTACGGTTTTGCCCCCGGCTATGCCTATCTGGGTGGTCTGCCACAGGCCCTGCGGCTTGACCGCAAACCCAGCCCGCTGCGCGGTATTGCTGCGGGCAGTGTCATCATTGCGGGCGCGCAATGTCTGGTCACCACCCTGACCATGCCGACGGGATGGTGGATCATCGGACGCTCCCCCACCCGCATCCTGACCGGCGATCCTGCCCGCCCGTTTCTGTTTGACGTGGGCGACCGGGTGGCGTTTCGCCGCATTGGGGCAACGACGCTATGACCCTACTGCGCGTTGTCCGTGCCGGGCCGCATGTCACGGTGCAGGACGGCGGGCGGCTGGGGATGCAGCGGTTTGGCGCGCCGGAATCCGGGCCAATGGACCGCAAGGCCTTTGCGATTGCCAATGCCGCCTTGGGTAATCCTGTCGCAGGGGCGGGGATCGAAGTCTCGCTCGGTGGGCTGACGCTGGAGTGTGTGACGGGTGCCGTGACGCTGGCCATTGTGGGCGGCGGTTTCATTCTGAACCACAATGCGCGGCGGTTGGGGACCTGGGCGACGTTGACCCTGCGCGCCGGTGACCGGCTGGTCATCCGGCCCGGTCCTTGGGGCAGCTGGACCTATGTGGCCTGTGCCGGTCATCTGGACGCGCCCCTCTGGCTGGGCAGTGCGGCAACGCATGGGCCTTCCGGCCTGGGCGGCGGGCGACTGATCGCGGGGCAAAATATGACCGTGTCAGGCGCCCGCGTGCTGGCGGTCGAGGCGGCAATTCCGTGTCCCATTTGGGCCAGACCCCGCGCCCTGTTGCATGCCGTGCCTGGCCCGCAAGACCGTTTCTTTACTGCGGAGACTCTGACCGATTTTGCAACCTCGCCGTTCCACCTGACTGACGCTTATGACCGGATGGGGGTCCGTCTGCGGGGGCCTGCCCTGATCCCGGAGGGCGCTTTGTCGATTCCGTCAGAGCCTGTGCTGCGCGGCTCGGTTCAGGTGTCCGGTGACGGCGTGGCGACGGTCCTTCTGGCCGATCACCAGACGACCGGAGGTTACCCCAAGATCGCCACCATAATCTCCGACGATCTGGACGGATTTGTGCAACTGCGCCCAAGGGATGCCGTGCGCTTCAAATGGATCTCGGCTGAGGATGCCGTAGGATTGGCGCGTCTGCGGGCGCGGGCTGTCCAAGCCTATATGACGCGCTATGGGCCCAAACCTGAGGTCTGATGACCAAAACCGATGGCCGGTTTGCGCGAATGACCGCGCTTTAGCGCCGCTGTTTTGGTATTTCGGGCGGGCGAAAAGCAAAAAGCCATTCCCCAGACAGCCCGGCGATCCAACCGGAACGTTGCCCGGAGGGAGTCATTTGCGGTCCTCCAGGCCTAGTCCCGCAAACGGCTGGGCGGCTGGCCGAAGTGCTGGCGAAAGGCGTGGGTCAAGGCAGAGGGGCTGGAAAAGCCGGTGCGCAAAGCGACCTCCGCCAAGGGGTGCCTTGTGTCGGTGATCATTCGGCGCGCCGCATGCAGGCGCAGTGACCGGGCGAAGGCGGCTGGTGTGGTTTGCAGGGCTGCATGGAACAGGGTTTCCAGACGGCGCGGCGAAAGGCCCACGGCGCGGGCAGTGTCGGTGGCCGGTTCGGGGGAGTCAATCCGCGCCTCCATCCGCGCCACCGCTTGCGCCACGCGGGGGTCCAGACGCGGTTCAAGACGTGGATCCAAGGCAGAAGGCGGGGCCAAGGGCGGGGCGATCTGCGGCTCGGACCCCGGACGCGGCGTGGTCAGGAATGACGCCGCCACCTGCCGCGCCAAAGCTGGCCCATGGCGCAGACCGATCAGATGTAACATGAGGTCGGCGGCGGGCGAAGCGCCACCAGCCGTAAAGCGGTTGCGGTCAATCACCCAACGGTCGGGCACGACGTTGACCTGTGGGTGGGCGGCGGACAGATCCTCCAGATCTTCCCAATGCACCGTCGCTTTATGACCGTTCAGCAACCCGGCACGCGCCATAACCCAGGCTGCCGCATCAATGCCACCCACCGCCGTAAAACGTGCGGCCATGCGTGAAAGGTCGCGGATCAGCGGCGCCGTCGCCACCTCTGATTGCCGAAACCCTGCGATCACCACCAGCGCATCGGCCCCGTCAGCAGCCGCCAGTGGCCCGGAGGATGGCAGTTCGATGCCGCAGGTCAAGGGCACCGCCTTGCCATTGGGCGAGACAACGCGCCAGCGAAAGGCGTCATGCCCAAGGTGGCGGTTGGCGGAGCGCATGGGGTCCAGCGTCGATGCCACCTCCAGGATCGAGGATTGCGGCAGCACCAGCAAGGCAAGCGTCAAAGGTTGCTGTGACGCGGCAAAGATCGTTGCGGTTTTTGTCATGCGGGCTTCGTAAATCGTCAAGCGCTGGCTGGCAAGCCCGCTATGATGCCTGAAACCGCAGACCTGCCGCCGCCGTCCCAGGATTCGATGGCAGCGCGTCTGGCCGGACTTTGCGCGTGTCAGGCGGCAAAACCGGAAACCACTTTCGCCTGACAGCTTGGTCGGAGAACCCCATGCCCCTCGCCATGAATCGCGAAGTTTTCATCACCTGCGCTGTCACTGGGTCCGGGGCCACGCAGGACCGCAGCCTTCATGTGCCGCGCAGCCCGGAGCAGATCGCCAGATCCGCCATCGACGCGGCCAAGGCGGGGGCTGCCGTGGTCCATTGCCATGTCCGTGATCCGGAAACCGGAAAACCCTCCCGTGATGGCAAACTGTACCGCGAAGTGACCGAGCGGATCCGCGATTCTGGCACCGATGTGGTCTTGAACCTGACCGCTGGCATGGGCGGCGATCTGCTGTTTGACGGCACCGAAAAAATGAACGCGATGGGGCCGAAGTCTGACATGGCTGGCGCGACCGAGCGCGTGGCCCATGTCGTCGAATGCCGCCCGGAGATCTGCACGCTCGACTGCGGCACGATGAACTTCAACGAAGCTGATTACGTGATGGTCAACACCCCCGGCATGCTGCGGGACATGGCCAAGCGGATGACGGCGGCTGGGGTGCGGATTGAGATTGAGGCGTTTGACACCGGGCACCTGTGGCTGGCGAAAGAACTGGCGCGTGAGGGTGTCATCCCCGCGCCCACCCTTGTGCAACTGTGCATGGGTGTTCCGTGGGGCGCGCCGGATGATCTTAATACCTTCATGGCCATGGTCAACAACGTGCCCGCCGATTGGCATTGGAGCGCCTTTGCCATTGGGCGCAATGAGATGGCCTATGTCGCAGCCTCGGTCCTTGCGGGCGGCAACGTGCGGGTCGGGCTGGAAGATAACCTGTGGCTCGACAAGGGCGTGCTGGCCACCAATGCGCAACTGGTTGAACGGGCGGTAACGATCATCAGTAACCTCGGCGCGCGGGTGATCACGCCGGCCGAGGTTCGGGCGAAGCTGAAGCTGGAGAAGCGGGCCCCGTTGCCGAAGTGACCCCGCCCGAGCAAGCCATCGGATTGCTGTTTCTGCTGGCCGTCATGGCATTGCCGCGCTTGGCTCAGACCGGACGGGCGCTGGCGGCGATAGCAGTGGGCGGTTTGGCTGTTCTGTTGGCGCTGTGGTTCGGTTGGGTTGAACAACTGCCGCAGGGCTTGGGCAACTTGGGGCAGGCCATCGCTGTGGTCGCAACCGCTGCGGCCTTCGCGCTTGGAGTGTTCGTGCGGGCGCTGGTGCTGACCGGGCGCAAACGCGGTTGGCCCAAAGCGACGGATGCGGTGCTGAGCCTTGGCGCGGTGGCCTTGGCGGGCTTAAGTTTGATGGCAATTTTCGACATGCTCTGAAGGGGCATCGAACAAGGGAAAAGACGATGACCAGAAAAGCAGCGATCATTGGTGGTGGGGTTATCGGCGGCGGTTGGGCGGCGCGGTTCCTGCTCAACGGCTGGGATGTGGGGGTGTTTGACCCGGACCCGGAAGCGGAGCGCAAGATTGCGGCGGTTCTGTCCAACGCCCGGTTGGCCTTGCCCGCGCTGTCTGATGTGCCGATGCCGGTTGAGGGGATGCTGACGTTCCACGGCACCATTGGTGAAGCGGTTGAGGGTGCGGAATATGTGCAGGAAAGCGTTTCGGAACGGATTGATCTGAAGAAGAAGGTCTACGCCCAACTGCAACAGGCCAATCCGGGGGTGCTGATCGGTTCCTCCACCAGCGGCTTCACGGCCAGCGACCTGCAGGAAGGCTCGCCTGCCCCGCACAACATAATCGTGGCGCACCCGTTCAACCCGGTTTACCTGCTGCCGTTGTCCGAAGTGTCAGGCTCGCCGAAAAACCCGCCCGAGGTGGTGGAAAAGACCGCTCAGATCATGAAGGACATCGGGATGTTCCCCTTGGTCCTGAAAAAGGAAATCGACGCCTTCATCGGCAACCGCTTCCTTGAGGCGGTCTGGCGCGAGGCGTTGTGGATGCTGGTTGACGGGGTTGCCACCACGTCGGAAATCGACGACGCCATCCGCATGGGATTTGGCCTGCGTTGGGGGCAGATGGGCCTCTTTGAAACCTACCGCGTGGCCGGGGGTGAGGCGGGGATGCGCCACTTCATGGCTCAATTCGGCCCGGCGTTGAAATGGCCGTGGACCAAGCTGATGGACGTGCCCGAATTCAATCAGGCCTTGGTGGACCTTGTGGCCAACCAGTCTGACGCCCAATCCGGCGCTTACGGCATTCGTGAGCTGGAGCGGATCCGTGACCAGAACCTGATCGGCTTTCTGCGCGCCCTGAAAGAGCGCAACTGGGGTGCTGGCAAGGTCTTGCGCGCCCATGACGAAGCCCGGGCCGTGGCCTTCCACGCCATGACCGACAGCGCCCCGAAGCCCGAACCGCTGGTGATGGCCCACCTGCAAGTGCTGCCCGGCTGGATCGACTACAACGGCCACATGACCGAAAGCCGCTATTACTTCTGCAACTCCGAAGCCGTCGACAACTTCCTGCGTCTGATCGGGGCGGGGATGGACTATGTGGCAGCCGGACACAGCTATTACTCGGCAGAGACCCATATCCGGCATCTGGGTGAGGCCAAGCTGGGCGACCGTCTGACAGCCACCCTGCAAATCATCAGCGCCGACGAAAAGCGCTTCCGGTCTTTTGTGCGGATCATGAAGGGTGCGGCGTGCGTGGCGACCATCGAACAGCTTTGCCTGCATGTGGCGATGGGTGAGGGCAAAGCGGTTGCGGCTGCCCCCGAAATCTATGCCAAACTGCACGCGATTGCCAACGGCCACGCCGGTCTGCCGCTGCCGGACGGTGCTGGCCGCGCGGTTGGTCAGAAGAGGTAGATCATGGATTTTGGCCTGAACGACGAACAGCGGATGATTGTCGATGCCACCCGCACTTTCGTGGAGAAAGAGCTTTATCCACATGAGGCGATGGTGGAGCGGTCAAACCACCTGCCGCTTGACCTGATCCGCGAGGTGCAGAAAAAAGCAATGGCGGCTGGGCTTTACGCCGCCAACATGCCGGCGGAATTGGGCGGTGCGGGGTTGGATACGCTGTCCTGGCTGCTGTATGAAAAGGAGCTGGGCAAGGCCAATTACGCCCTGCACTGGACCTGCGTGGCGCGGCCGTCCAACATCCTTCTCGCCGGAAATGCTGCGCAGCGAGAACAATACCTCATGCCTTGCATTCGCGGCGAAACCTGGGATTGCCTTGCGATGACCGAACCCGGCGCGGGCTCTGATCTGCGCGGGATGAAGGCCTCTGCCCGGCAGGACGGTGACGACTGGCTGCTGAACGGCACCAAACATTTCATCAGCCATGCCGACCTTGCCGGGTTTGCGATCGTGTTTGTGGCAACCGGCGAAGAAGACACGCCGCGTGGTCCGAAAAAGCGGATCACCGCGTTTTTCGTCGACAAGGGCACCAAGGGCTTCACGGTCCGCGACGGCTACCGCAATGTCTCGCACCGGGGCTATACCAACGGCATTCTTGAATTTGACGACTGCCGCCTGAACCAGCGCCAGATATTGGGAGAGGTTCACAAGGGTTTTGACGTCGCCAATTCGTGGCTTGGCGCGACCCGGCTGCAAGTCGCCTCCACCTGCCTTGGCAGGGCTGAACGGGCGATGGGCCATGCTTTGACTTATGCCGCCGAGCGCAAGCAATTCGGCCAGCAGATCGGCAAGTTTCAGGGCATCAGTTTCAAACTCGCCGATATGGCGATGGAGCTGAAAGCTGCCGAACTGCTGACCCGTGAAGCTGCGTGGAAATACGACCAAGGCACGGTCACCGAGGCCGACATGTCGATGGCCAAACTGAAAGCCACCGAGGTTCTGGCGATGATTGCCGATGAGGCGATCCAGATCCACGGCGGGATGGGACTGATGGATGAACTGCCGTTGGAACGCATCTGGCGCGACGCAAGGGTGGAGCGGATCTGGGAGGGCACCTCGGAAATCCAGCGCCATATCATCAGCCGCGAGCTGTTGCGGCCGCTTGGTGCTTGAACCGCTGCAAGCCGGGGGCAGACGCCCGGCGCCATTGATAGTCTGGGAGGGCGGCCATGACGCGCCTTGACCGTTTGCTGCGGCCGAAATCCATCGCCGTTCTGGGTGCGGGATGGGCGCGCAACGTCATTGAGCAGTGCGCCAAGATGGGCTTTGCCGGGCAGGTCTGGCCGGTTCATCCGACCAAGGCCGAGATTGGCGGGCTGAAGGCCTATGCCTCGGTGGCTGATCTGCCGGGCGTGCCGGATGCGACTTTCATCGGGGTCAACCGGTTTGCCACTTTGGATGTGGTGGCTGAATTGGCGGCCATGGGGGCGGGCGGTGCGATCTGTTTCGCCTCTGGCTGGACGGAAGCTGGCGAGCCGGAGTTGCAGGCCAGGCTGGTCGCTGCGGCGGGCGAGATGCCGATCCTCGGGCCGAATTGCTACGGTGTGATCAACTATCTGGACGGCTCGCTCCTTTGGCCCGATCAGCATGGCGGGGTGCGGGTTGAAAGGGGCGTGGCGCTGTTAAGCCAGTCGTCCAACATCATCATCAACATGACCATGCAGAAACGCGCGCTGCCGGTGGCTTACGTTGCCTGTCTGGGCAATGCGGCTGTGGTGGGGCTTGCCGAACTGGCGGCGGCTTTGCTTGCAGACGACCGGGTGACGGCGTTGGGCATGTATGTCGAGGGGATCGACGATGCGCCGGGTCTGGCCGCCTTGGCCGATCAGGCGCGGGCAGCAGGCAAGGGCATTGTCTGCATCAAGGCGGGCAAGACCGAACAGGCGCGCGCGGCTGCGGCCTCTCATACCGCGTCGCTGGCTGGCGGGTCTGCGGCGTCCAGCGCGTTTCTGCGGCAGTTGGGCATTGGCGAGGTGAACACGCCGTCGGAGTTGATTGAGGCGTTGAAAATCCTGCATGTCCATGGGCCCGGGCTGGGGACCAGACTGTGCGCCCCTTGCTGTTCGGGGGGTGAGGCGGGATTGATTGCCGATCTGGCAGCACCCTTTGGCATCAGCTTTCCACCCCCCTCGGACCAGCAGCGGGCGCGTTTGGGAGAGATTTTAGGGCCGATCGTGACAGTGTCCAACCCGCTGGATTACCACACCTTCATCTGGGGAGACGGGCCTCGCACGACGGATGTGTTTACCACTTTGCTGGACGGTTACGACGCCGGTCTGTTCGTCATCGACATGCCGCGCAATGACCGTTGTGACCCTTCAGGCTATCAACCGGCGCTGGATGCCATTGTTGCAGCCGGAGAGGCGACGGGCAAACCCGCCTTTCTTGTCGCCTCGATGCCCGAGAACTTTGATGAAGCTATGGCGATCCGGCTGATGGATCAGGGCGTCGCGACCCTGATGGGGCTGGAGACAGCTTTGGCTGCGGTGCGGGCCGCACAAGTGACGGCAGGTCTGCCGGGGTGGCGGCCGCTGCCGGTGCTGGCTGTGGCTGCGTCGCGGACATTGTCCGAGGCGGAGGGTAAAGCGTGCGTCGCCCGCATGGGCTTGAGCGTGCCGAAGGGGGTTCAGGCGCCGACATTGGCGGCGTTGCAGGTTGGGGTGTCGGCATTGACCCCGCCTTACGCGCTGAAAGGGCTGGGTTTTGCTCACAAGACCGAAGCCGGGGCGGTGCGGCTTGGTCTGACCTCGCTGCACGGCCAGGCCGGGATGCCGGGCGCCACAGGCTATCTGGTGGAAGAGATGGTCAGCGGGGCCGTGGCCGAACTGCTGATCGGGCTGCGGCGCGACCCGATTTATGGGGTGACCGTGACGTTGGGGATGGGCGGGGTCACAGCGGAACTTCTGGCCGATACGGTGACGTTGGTCGCCCCGGTGACCAGCGACGAGGTTTGGGCTGCGGCGCGGCGCTTGCGGCTTTGGCCACTGGTCGACGGCTATCGCGGTCGGGTGCGGGCTGATGTGGGCGCGCTGGTGGCAGCCGTGCTGGCCTTGCAGGCCGCCATCCAAGCTGATGACATGATTGAAGAAATAGAGATCAACCCGCTGATCCTGCGCGAGGCTGGGGCAGTTGCGGTGGATGTATTGATGCAGGAGCGCAGGCTATGATGGACATGCGGAAGGACGGACCAATTCGGACTCGCGTTGAGGGGGCTATCCTTGAGGTCACGCTGGACCGGCCCAAAGCCAACGCGATTGATCAGGCAACTTCCCGCATTATGGGCCTGACATTCCGCGACTTTCGCGATGATCCCGCCCTCAGGGTCTGTATTTTGCGGGCGGCAGGGGAGAAGTTCTTTTGCCCCGGCTGGGATTTGAAAGCTGGAGCTGCCGGTGAAGCGGTCGACAGCGACTACGGCGTCGGCGGCTTTGGCGGGTTGCAGGAATTGCCCAACCTCAACAAGCCGGTGATTGCCGCGGTGAACGGGATTTGCTGTGGCGGCGGGCTGGAGCTGGCCTTGTCGGCGGATCTGATCCTGTGTTCGTCAAATGCCACCTTTGCCCTGCCGGAAATCCGGTCTGGCACAGTGGCGGATGCCGGGTCAATCAAGCTGCCGAAGCGGATTCCCTATCATGTCGCGATGGATTTGCTGCTGACCGGGCGCTGGTTTGATGCTGAGGAGGCGGTGCGGTGGGGGATTGTGAAGGAAATCTGCACCCCCTCGGAGTTGCTGGGTAAAGCATGGGATCTGGCACGGCTGTTGGAATCCGGCCCGCCGTTGGTCTACGCCGCGATCAAGGAAGTCGTGCGCGAGGCGGAGGCTTTGCGGTTTCAGGACGCTTTGAATCGCGTCACGAAACGGCAGATGGTGACGGTGGACCGGCTTTATTCCAGCGAGGATCAGTTGGAGGGCGCGCGAGCTTTTGCGGAGAAAAGGGACCCGGTGTGGAAGGGGAAGTGAGTGTGAAATTGGGGGACCTTGCACGCGTTCAAGGTTCGGTAAGGTGTTGATATATATTGATATTTTTAAAAAAGCTTCACCTTTTGTTAACTTGGGACTGCAACTCCAATCGCTACTTGCACGTCCTCTGCCTGCCCAAGTATAGCGATGAAAGTAGTGTCCCCATCAAGGCTAATAATCCGATGATTACTTAAGAGATTTAGCAATTTCTGGCCCCACTCATTAAGTTCGGCGAAGTTGTTTTGAACGGGATTCTTGACCTTAATCAGACGCTTAAGCGTTCCTCGATGCAATATATCGCCGCAGCGTGCCCAAATCTGGCGGATTTCGGCCTTTGTTGCATAAGGTCCGCCTTTATATTCGGCCATGTGCCAACCATCCTTGGTCTTCTCGGCAGGGGAATCGCGTTTGGAATCTGACCTGATCTGAGGGGTCTTGCGGATTTCGTGGGGATGGATTCTTGGGCATGAAACGCCCTTCTGGAGCCCGTTCCCCGCATGGATATCTTTCTGTCTGCCTTCGGCGACATCCC
>JBBRLL010000073.1:0-14680 GCA_038231395.1 Rhodobacterales bacterium | reverse complement strand
CCGCGCCCTCGACCTCGCCCGCAGGGACACCTCAAAGGGCTCGCTCTCGATCAAACTGAAGCGGGCGGGTTGGAGCGATGCGTTTCTTCTCAGCCTTCTCAAACAGTTAGCAGATGCTTAGGCCAAACGCGATTGCCCTGGAACAGGCCCATCAGCATCAGGATATTCCGCCGCGTTCCCGGCTTGGCTCCCCACGGGTTCAACAGTGCTACCAGTGCTATGATGCGGCCCTCACCTCGGTTGTCAGCCTTCAGGATGAACCACAGATACTTGATTGAAACGACCAGGATCAAAGACCACACGATCAGGGACAGGACGCCAAGCACATTGCCCGTCGTCGGGGCAACCCGTTCAACGCCTTTGAAACACTCCTTCAACGCATAAAGTGGGCTGGTGCCGATGTCGCCATAGACCACACCCAAGGCGGCTAGCGAAAGCGACATCAGTGGCCGCGACTTCTCGTCGATCTCGGGTGGTTCCGACACGATAGCTTTGGGGTGAACGGCCAATGCCTCAGGCTGGATTGTTTCTGTCAATGTTGGTCTCCTTTGAGAATGGCATCGCTGGGCTATGACCAACGCAGGGACCGACAAAGTCAACTGACGTATGAGCCCGACCAACTACCTATGGGAAGTTGGGCGCGTACGGACGCCTTGCGGGCGTTGTCACAACAGTTGGCTTATGCCTCGTCATCGACAATTTCATATTGCTGCCTAGGAACAGGAAGCGGTGGGAAATTTGCATCGAGTTGTCTCGGGTTTGGCGTCTGCGAGAGGCTCAGGTTTTGGGCTGGCCAACGTCAATGCATCTCGTGCGTGGTAGCGCCGACTGAGCGGATGACTTGGCCGAGCGCAACATGGCACGAGGGTCGGCAAATGATGTCCTCCCAGCATCCTCTCCTACATGATGGGCGTACGTCTAAGTCGCGATCGCGCCGCCACAGGAAACAAGGTCGGGTATAGGTCGGTGATACCGCTTGGGGTCAAATAGCTGGACCTTCAGCGGCTCTTCTGCCCATTCCTATCGTTGCAGCGGCTATTTTTCATGATCGGATTGCTTCGGTCACCGCACCAGCCTTAGCCAGCGCGCAGCCAGGCGTTGGAGCAGGGGTGTCAGCCGCGACCGTTCGTAGGCGTCCCCTGCCATCTTGATCGCGGCGGCTTGGGTTGGATAGGCGTGGATGACGCCTGCAAGCGCGCCAAGGCCCATGCCCGACCCGATGGCCAAAGAAATGCCGTTAATCATTTCACCTGCATGGCGAGCAACGACAGTGGCGCCGAGGATGCGGTCGGAATTTTGCCGGACATGGATCTTGACGAACCCTTCTGCCATTCCGTCGGCGACCGCGCGGTCAACGTCGTGCATCATGATGGTGAAGGTCCTGACCGGGATACCCGATTTGCGCGCATCAAAGGGATAAAGTCCGACATGGGCAATCTCCGGGTCGGTATAGGTGCACCATGGGATTACCAACGTGCTCAGCCGCTTATGCCCCAAGAAGAGCGCGTTCTGAAGGGCGATGCGTGCCGTAGCCTCGGCGGTGTGGGTGAACTTGTGGTCCAGGCAGACATCGCCTGCCGCATAGATACGACGGTTGGTGGTGCGCATGAAGTCATCGACTTTAACCCCTTCTGAATCCGCCTCGACTTCTGCTGCCGCCAAATTCAAACCGTCCAGACTAGGGGCACGGCCGATCCCTGCCAGGACCTGATCGACAGTGACGGTGATGGTGTCCCCATCGCGCACCAGATCGGCGATCCTCTGGCCGTCAGCCATCCGCACTGCCACTACGGAGGTGTTGAGGTGAATTTCTACTCCATCACGCGCCAGCGAATCCGACAGGATCTGAGCTGCGTCGCGCTCCTCGCGGGGCAGGAACATCGGTTCGTCCTGCGCCAGAATGACTTTGGTGCCCATTCGGCAGAAAGTCTGCGCCATTTCGCAGCCCAGCGGCCCGCCACCGATGACCAGAAGACGGTCAGGTCGGCGGGTCAGGTTGAAGACCGTCTCGTTGGACAGATACCCGGCTTCCATTAACCCCGGAATTTCAGGCAACTTTGCGTGCGCTCCGGTTGCGATCAGCGCTTTGGCGAAACGCAGTTCCGCGCCCGCTACAGCGATCCTGTCGGGCCCCGTGAATTGGGCCTGACCGAAAAACACGTCGATCCCGGCCTCAGTAAGACGCGCCACCGAGTCTGCCTCACCGATCCGCGCGCGCAGTCGGCGCATGCGATCCATGGCCAGCGTGAAATCAACCTCCACGTGGTCAGGGGGCTTCACGCCGAAATCCGCAGCGTTGCGCATGTCGGCATAAAGTCGCGAGGATCGGATCAGCGCCTTGGACGGCACGCAGCCGACGTTGAGACAGTCGCCGCCAACAAGGTTGCGCTCGATGAGCGCGACTGTGGCCCCGAAGGCCGCAGCCCCCCGAGCCGCCACCAAACCTGCGGGCCCCGCTCCGATCACAACAAGGTTATAGCGGCGCGCCGGTTCGGGATTGCGCCAGCCGTTTGGCCGGACGCTGCGCAGAAGGTCGGCATCGTGGCGACCGACCGGAAAGTCTGGAGGGAACGGCTCGTTCTGCGACATTCTACGCGCCCTCCTGTGCCAGCCATCCGCCGCTGAACCCGGCGCGGCGCAACCCAGTCCGGATGTGCCGATTGGACCGCATCAGCTTCCAGATCATGCCGTTACGGTAGTTTTCGATCATCATGACGGTGAGGCCCTGATCCAGCCCATAAAAGCCCTCCGAAATCCAGCCGTCCGGCCCGTTGTCACGACGGCCTGCCAGTGTTGGGTTAAAGGCACTCGGCATGCGCAGATCGGGTGCCACCTGCGGATAGTGGTGAAAAAGATGGCGCAGCGCCGACAAAGCTTCCTCCGGCGCAAATGGCAGAGCTGCAAGATATGACCAAGGGGCTATGGTCCCGTCATCGGGACCAAAGGGGGCACCGCGCGCGACATAGCCAAAGAAGCCGTGTCGTTGGCCATCGACCCGGACGCGAAAGCCGCCCGGCCCGTCATTGGCTGACAAGCCCCAAAGGTCGGCGCCATAGCCCTTGAAGCCATGAGGATTGCGGCAGGCATATTCGCGGTGCAGCAGCGTGGCCCGGCGGCTGTTTTCAAAATAGTCCGAACGCTTCTCGGCCATGAAAGCGTCGCGGATGCCGGCGAAGTCAATCCAGGCATGCGAGAACTGATGCATGAACAGCGGCCCGCCATAAAGGACATCGCAGCCGTAGATGTTTTCCCATTGGTAGGTGGCCGTCCATCCTGCAAAGCTGCCAGCCGAGGTGGGGTGATCGGGCGAAGCCATCGCCAGCACATAAAGCACCGTCGCCTCGTTATAGCCCTCCCAGTTATAGTTCAGGAAGCCGCTTTTGGGCCGCCAGCCCTGCCGCAGCGTGGACTGACCGCCTTGCGCCCAGTCCCACTCCACCCGCCGGTACAGCAGTTCGGTCAGGTCGCGAACCTCGCCTTCGTCCGGGCCGTCGAAATAGCTTGCTGCAACTAAAATGCCTGCGATTAAAAGCCCAGTATCCACCATCGACAATTCGCAACGCCAGACCCGCCTGCCGGTCTTCATGTCCAGGAAATGGTAGTAAAACCCCCGGTGTCCCGTCGCGTCGTCTGCCTTGCTCTGCGCGCTGTCGCGAAAGAACCGCAAGGACGCGAGGGTCAGTTCGGCGGCCCGCGCGCGGCTGATCCAGCCACGTTCGACCCCGATCGGGTAGCACGACAGCGCAAAGCCCACCACCGCGATGCTGGCAGGGGAGCCGACGCGCGATGTGTCCGCGACCAAACCGTTGGCGTTGTTCACATTTTCAAGGAAATAGTCGAAAGCGGTGCGCTGGCAGCGATCCAGCAGCGCCTCGTCCGACAAAGATGCTGTGGGAACAGACACTGGCCTAAAACTCCAGCCGGATCGCCGCAATGCCCAAGGGTGGGACAGTCACATCGCAGACAAGCATGCCAGCCTGATGAAACACCGGTTGCGCGGCAGACTGCATCTCGGACGCCGCATTCAGCGCCGCCACCTGATCGGCGTCAAGATATTCCGGCGCACCCATCTTTAGCCAGAGCGCCTTGGCGTTGGCATGCTTGGCGTCGATCCGGGTGATGTCTGCCGAAAGCGGTGGCACCTTGCAGTCCAGCCGCAGATGCACGGTTTCGTTGGCAATCGTATGGCGCGGGAGCGCGAAGTTGCACAAAAGAACTGTCACCGCATCACCACCCCGCACGACCCAGACATCGACGGTGGGATGCGTCCCCTTGACCGCCAGCAACTCGGCCCCCAGTCCATGCAGCACCTGATAGGCGCGGTAGGCGGGCTTTGCGATGCCGTGCAGGTTCATCAAACCAAAGCCGCCGTGGAAGGCCTGCGAGGGAAAATAGTTCTCTTCAAAAATATCCGAAAAAGTCCAGTAGCTGTAGCCATCTACCAAGCCGCGCGCCTCCAGCACTGTCTTTGTGATGAAGGCAGCTGCGTAGGGTTCGTCGTGGAGCGGATCGCGCGGGTTCGATGAGGTGCACCATTCGGTATAATAAAGCGGTCGCCGGCCTGCCTGGCGCTTTGCCTCCCGCGCCTGATCGCGCAGGACACTGCGCTGGCTTTTTGACAGTTGCGCTTCGGTATCGTCGCCCGGCTTGCCAAAAGCGTCAGTCGGATAGTGGTGCGTGCTGATGAAATCAGCGGGCAGGTTGTGGTCGGTGCAATAGGTGATGAAATCTGTGATCCATGCATTGGCCGCCGTCGCCGGGCCTCCGACCTTCAGCGCGGGATCAACTGATTTGAGCGCCTGGGCGGTGCTGGCGTAAAGCTGGAAATAGTCGTCCTGTTTACCGCTGCCGAACGCGTCAAGGTTGGGTTCGTTCCAGACCTCGAAGAACCACTGGCGCACTTCTGCCGCGCCGTAGCGATCGATCCAATGCGCGGCAAGCTTGGCGATCAGCGCCTCCCACTGGTCGAAATCCTTTGGCGGGCTGACATTGGCGCGGTAGCGAAATATCGTCTGATCGGTCGAGGCAAGCATACCCGGCATGAAACTGAGTTCGACAAAAGGGCGCATCCCGATTGACAGCAGGAAATCAAAAATACGATCAGCGTTGAAAAAGGAATAGAGCGGCTGATCGTTCTGGTCGATCATCGTGCCCATGTCGTCATCCAAGAGCCCGTGAAACCGCACATGTCGAAAGCCCAGATCATCATGGGCGCGGCGGATCTGCGCCTGCCAGTCCGCACGCAGCGCAAGGGCAGCATGGCCGCTGCCGACACAGTGTTCCCAGAAATGCGGGAAGGCTTCACCCGGCAGCGCAAGATCGCATTCGAATTCTGCGGTCATTTCTTGCCCTTTCCTCAGACCTGCCTACAACATGTCCTTTACTTGGCTGGTGGAAACCGCTTTCGGCGCATCTCACGCGAAGTTGCAACATGGCGCGCGTATTTGCGTAGCGCGGCCTTCTCGCGGGATAACAGATTGCAAGAGTTGATAAACTGACATCAGTTCGCGTGTGTCAGCGTGCGCCACCCCCGGTCGCTCCGTCCTTGACGTAGGTTTCCGTCACCACAGCACGATGTCGCGCCACTGCGGTATCGCCAAGCGCGCGGTCAGTCCAATTTGTGAGGTGCAATGGGCAGCCTTTCTTTGTTTGACATAATTTCTGTGCTGCTGGTTATGACTTCGGTGTTTGCATGGGTTAACCATGCCATTATCAAACTGCCGCAGACGATCGGATTGCTGCTGATGTCTCTTGCAGCCTCGCTGGTGCTGATTTTGGTGAAACTCACTTTCCCTCAACTGCGGCTTTACGACACGGCGGCATCGGTCATACGGCAGGTTGATTTCGAGCAAACCGTTCTCAACGGAATGTTGGCTTTTCTGCTGTTCGCAGGCGCGTTGCATGTCAATTTCAGCGACATGAAATCCCGCCTTGGTGCGATTGCAACCATGGCCACAGTTGGGGTAATCCTGTCGACGGTTTTCGTCGGGACCGGGTTCTGGTTGCTGGCACAGTTTTTCAACGTTTCGATGCCCTTCGTCTGGGCACTCGTTTTTGGGTCGCTGATCAGTCCGACCGATCCGGTCGCAGTGCTTTCCACCCTGAAGCAGGTGGCAGTGCCGAAATCGCTCGAGACGATCATGACCGGCGAATCTCTTTTTAACGATGGCGTCGGGGTCGTGTTGTTCACGGCTCTATTGGCGACGGCAAACAGCGTTGGCAGGGCAAACTTTGACATGTTGCATATCGGAGAATTGTTCCTGATTGAAGCTGTCGGCGGGGGATTGCTGGGACTGGTCATCGGCTACATCGCTTACCGAGCAATGCGCGCGATTGACGACTACCCTGTCGAGGTGCTGATCTCGTTGGGTTTGGTCACGGGCACATACGCCTTGGCCACCAAATTGCACATGAGCGGACCGATTGCGGTTGTGGTCGCGGGTATTCTGATCGGTAACCGTGGACCGGTCGATGCGATGAGCGATCAGACCCAGCGCTTTTTGTTTGGCTTCTGGAACCTGATTGACGAGATCCTGAACTCCGTCCTGTTCCTACTGATCGGGCTGGAAGTGCTGGTGTTGCGCTTTGATCTTTCGTTCATCGGCCTTGGGCTGTCCGCTGTGCCGCTGACGCTTTTGGCACGGTTCGTGTCCGTGGGTTTGCCGGTTCTGGCGTTGGGTCAGGTGACAAAGTTCACCAAGGGGACGGTCAGAATTCTGACATGGGGGGGCCTGCGCGGCGGTATTTCGGTCGCGCTGGCCTTGGCGCTGCCCGAATCCGACATCAAGACCATCATTCTGGCGGCGACCTATGCGGTGGTGGTTTTCACCATTGTTGTCCAGGGTCTTACCCTGGCACCCTTAGTCAAACGGATCATGGATTGAATGCGGGCCCTGACGGATGACCTTGCTGGCGGCGGCTCTAATCCGCTGCTTGTCCGCCTCAATCGGCAAGGCGTGTTCTGCTCGTTGCAGGGCCTCCGTCGCGTGCCGTATCACCTCGGTCCTATAGCGACCTTCGCCAAGCCGCGAGAGCATGAGGAACGCCTTCTGAAGCCGCAACCCCACCTCGACAATTGATGCGCCGTCCCGGGCGATGGGGGTGAACATGTCGTCAAAAATGTCACCTAGCTTCAAGGATGGGACAAAGATGTTTGCGTATTGAACGTCTTTCGCCGCGACCGGCTCGGCCCAGATCGCGAGCGTCCGGACGGCGCGTCCAACAACATCAATCGCCGTGCCCGGGTCGTTTATCGCCGGAGACAGCGCCCGCGAGGCTATTTCGGACAGAACAGAGGAGCCAAACCGCGGGTCCTGATCGAATGACCGTCTGTCGGCAACTTCAAAGCAGTTGCGCATAGATTTCTCTATATCGTCGGCTTCAATCCCGACCACCCACGCGATGGGCACGGTCGGATCGACGAAGACATTAGGTGTGGCGTTAAGATAGATTTGGCCTTTGCCGCTTTCGGTCAGGTCATGCAAGGCTCCCATGTCGACGTGCTGAACGTAACCAATGTCGGTCGTGTGCACAGGACGCGCAAACGGCGGCAAGGTGACGGACCGGTCAAAAGGGCGACCTCCCATATTTGGGTTTTGATGGCGATCCCTCATAGCGGCGGCAGCTGCTTGTTCCACCAAAGCGGTGGTTTCGCTCACGCGGCCCAACCGGGACAAATGGTCGATCCACCGCAAAAGCGTGCCCACAATCAACACGATGACTACGATCGTTGCGGCAAACAGGACCACGCGACCTTTGGATCCGTAGGCACCCGTGCTTAGAACGATAATGCCAACAAGGCTGAACAGGAACGAGCCGACAAAAGTCGAAAGCACGTTCTGTGTTGTGGAATCCTCCATCAC
The DNA here is from genome assembly GCA_038231395.1 of Rhodobacterales bacterium. Taxonomy (GTDB): domain Bacteria; phylum Pseudomonadota; class Alphaproteobacteria; order Rhodobacterales; family Rhodobacteraceae; genus Stagnihabitans. The sequence continues at coordinate 6,818 of JBBRLL010000073.1, read as the reverse complement.
CAACTGGGTGGCGCGCGGGGTCACATTGCTGGTCGCGGCGGAATAGGCAGAGACCATGATGCTGAGTGAAAAGGTCGTCACCGTCAGCATGCTTGATGCGATGATGCCAAGAATATGATCGACCGCGTCTGCACCGATCTTGGTGGGCAGATCACTTGGGATATAGGGGCTAAGGACAATGCCGACGAGTGCTGTCACAATCGCCAGCAGCGAAAAAAGGCTGGCACTAAACCAGATGCGGCGGGTGAGTTGCTTGGCAAGAAAAAAACCAGCGAGACGTCATTTTACTTCCCATTTGAAGGTTTGGCTGTAACGAATGCACCGTCAGATCCGTATCGATCGCATATGCATCTAGGTTGCGCAGCGATAGCAGAAACCGCACATAGATCATTGCCGCCAAGCGGATGATGTCGTTCGAACAAATATTGTCGGATTTATCTGCTGTCGACTCAGGACCAACTCAAGGCGCTGCCGGAGTATAACAAGGACGATCCGTCGACCCTGACCAAATCACCCGCTATGAACTGATCCAGCCATCGCAGCTGACAAGGTAGCCCCGCAGCCATTGTGCTGCGGGCGTTTTGCTTCTTGTCAGCCTTCAGCACCTGTCGTCTGGGCCTGCTGCGCGTCCCGCTCGATCCGAACAGGAACGGATTTCGACGCGGGCGTTTTGGACAATTCGTCGTGGTGGTCGATTGGGACCAGAACGTTACATTCGGGAAAATACGACGCAACCGTGCCGCGCGGAATGTTGAATGGCAGCACCGTCAGCCCGCCCAGACGGCGCGTCTGGCCGTCATCCACATCCGTGACCATGGCGGCGATGTCACCTTTGGCAAGGCCCGCCTCGGCCATGTCGGCCTCATGCATCAGCAAGACATCCCGCGTGCCCACGATCCCGCGAAAGCGGTCAGAATAGCCGTATATCGTGGTGTTGAACTGGTCGTTCGACCGCATCGTCAGCAGGCGATAGCGCCCGGGCCGGTCCTGAAACCCCAGTGAGGTGAGTTGCGTGGGCGTCGTGAAGACCGCCTTGCCGGACTCGGTTTCCCAAATCCGGTCATGGGCCGGTATGCCGCGATAAAACCCGCCGGGCTGGAACATGCGGGCATTAAAGTCCTTGAAATCCTTGGGATAGGTCGCCTCGATCAGGTCACGTACGCGGGCATAATCGGCGGTCCAGCCGGGCCAGTCGACCTTTGGGTTGGGCGGCAGGGTGGCTGCGGCAATGCCCGCGACGATGGCAAGCTCGCTTTTCAGATCGACGGATGCGGGCGCGCGGTGGCCGGTGGAGCCGTGGATCATTGAAAAGCTGTCCTCGATCGTCACGGCCTGTTCGCCGCCCGCCTGCACGTCGCGCTCGGCCCGGCTGAGGCAGGGCAGAATCCACGCGGACCGCCCCGGAAACAGATGGCTGCGGTTCAGCTTGGTCGAGATCATCACGGTCAGGTCCTGCCGGGCCCATGCGGCCTCCATCCGCGACTGATCGGGCACGGCGCGCACCAGATTGCCGCCGAGTGAGATAAATCCCTTGACCTGTCCGTCGAACAAACCCTTGACCGCATCGACAATGTGCATGCCATCGTGCTGCGGTGGTTCAAAGCCGAACAGGTCGCGCAAGCGGTCCATCGGCACCAGTTTGGCTTTTTCGGCGATGCCGACGGTGCGCTGACCCTGCACGTTGGAATGGCCCCGAACTGGGCAGCAGCCTGCCCCCAACCGGCCGATATTGCCGCGCAACAACAACAGGTTGACCAGAATCGCAATGTTCAGCGCGCCGTGGGTGTGCTGGGTCAGACCCATGCCATAGACGCCGATCACGGACTTGGCCTGAATATAAACCTGTGCCGCCTCGCGCAGCGCCGCCTCGGTCAGGCCGCTGGACTGTTCGATATCGGCCCAATTTGTGCCGCGCGCGCTTTCGATAAAGGCGTCAAACCCGGTCGTGTGTTCGGCGATGAAATCGACATCTATGACCCTCGGCGCGCCTGTGGCTACGGCACGGTCATCCGCCTCGATCACCACTTTGCACAGGCCCAGAATGGCCCCGACATCACCGCCCGCCTTGAGCTGGTGGTATTGGTCCGAAATCTCGGTCGCGTGACCTGTAACCATGTCAGACAGGTTCTGGGGGTCGACAAAACTGACCAGACCCTGCTCGCGGATCGGGTTGAAGGTGACGATCTTTGCCCCGCGCTGCTTGGCCTCTTTCAGCGGGTGCAGGAAGCGCGGTGAATTCGTGCCGGGGTTCTGACCAAAGAAAAAGAAGCAGTCGGTCGCCTCCAGATCCTCCCAGATGACCGTGCCGACAGGTGATCCAATCACTTTTGTCAGACCGACACTGGTGGTTTCGTGGCACATGTTGGAACTTTGCGGCAGGTTGTTGGTGCCGTACAGGCGGGCCATCAGGGCGTAGAGATACGACGCCTCCAGCCCGGCATGACCCGAAGCGTAGAACACGACCTGATCGGGGGTCAGCCGTTTCAGCTCGGCCCCGATGGCCGCAAAGGCCAGATCCCAGGTCACCGCGACGTATCGGTCGGTCGCGGCATCATAACGTAGCGGCGCGGTCAGCCGGCCGGTCATTTCAAGGTCGTGATCCTTCCACGAACGCAACTCGGTCACGCTGTGATCGGCCCAGAACTCGGGCGTGCAGCGGGTCGAGGTCAGATCCCATAGGGTTGACTTTGCACCATTTTCGCAAAACTCAAAGGCGTGGTAATTGGCAGGCTTGGGCCAGGCGCAAGAGGCGCACATATACCCCCCGGGCTTGTTCATCCGGCGCAACGTATCCAGCGCAGCGGGCGAGGCCCAGGTTGCGCCAAACACCTGCGCTATGCCCTTCACCGACCCCCAGCCACCAGCCGGGCCGGACGTCTTGGGCAGATCTTCGATATCGGTCATGGCTTGCCTTTCGGGGTTGGCGCGCAATTACATGCGCATGTGTTGGTTGGTCAGGATCAGCAGCGTCCCGCCGACCATCAGCGACAGGATCAACACCGTGAACAGGATCAGTTGCAGATCGTCGCGGTGCGATTTTTTCAGGTCGATGTGCAGAAAAAACCGCAACTGCACCGCCATCTGCACCACGGCCAATGCGGCGAGGGTTATGATCCTGACCCCGCCCGTCAGATCACCCGACCAGACCAATCCAAACGCGGCGAGGGTCAGCATAATCGAGAAGATCAGCCCCAGCAGATACGACCGCTGTTCTTGTTTGCGCTGTTGAGCATGCGTCACAGGCCTGCCCCGATCAGAAACACAAAGGTAAAGATGCCGATCCAGACGATATCCAGCATGTGCCAGAACAGCGCCAACCGCATCAGCCGCAGTTTGACGGCTTTGGTCAGGCCAAGGATTGCGACCTGCGTCAGGCAGACCACAAGCCAGACCATCGCTGCGATGACATGCAGACCGTGCGTCGCGAGCAAAGTGAAATAGCCTGACAAAAAGCCGCTTTGCTGCGGCGTGATGCCTTTGCCGACCAATGTGGCAAAATCCCGCATCTCCATCCCGACAAAGCCAAGGCCCAGTGCCAGAGTGACGATCAGCCACACCACCATTTGCCCCGGGCGCGAGTTGTATTTCAGCGCCAGCGAGGCCTGCCCGAAGGTATAACTGCTGACAAGCAGCAGTCCGGTCTCGATCAGGGCCGACCGCAGATCGATTACCGCACGCGGACCCGGCGCGGTTGCGATACCATGCAGGCTAAGATCGGTATAGGTCGCAAAAAGGCAGGCAAAGATGATGAGGTCGCTCATCAGGAATATCCAGAAACCGAACATAACCTCTTGCGCCGCCTCATGCGCGGCGGTGTCGCTGGCGCCCAGGTTCAGACCGGGATGATGTGAGGTAGCGGTCATTTCGGGAGCCTTGCCAGACCGAGATTGGCCGGCGTTGTCTCATCCAGGCGGTCCGTCGCGATGGTGCGGGCAACCTCGGCCAGCCAAGCGCGGTGGACGCGGGCAACTTCCGCTGCCGAAACGGTTTTCTCGGTACATTCATCAAAGCTGCGAATGATGACGACGGCCCACCCGATCACCAGACTGGCCCCAACCAGCCACCAGATATGCCACACCATGGCAAAGCCCCACAGCATCGCGGCAATGCAGATCAATGGCGCTGCGGCTGTATTCTTTGGCATCACGATGTCCTGATACTGCGCAGGCTCTGCATAGGCGGTGCCCGCGCGTTTTTGTGCGGTGAAATCGTCCCTTCCTCTAACGTCTGGCAGGGTCGCAAAGTTCCAATCCGGGGGTGGTGAGGAAACCGACCATTCCAACGACCGTCCGTCCCAGGGGTCACCAATCGGCGAACGCAGGGTTTGGCGGTGTCGGATACTGACGGCAAGTTGCACGCAAAACAGCGCGCATCCGATCAGGATTATCACGGCGCCCGCCAAAGCCACAGCAAGGAATGGGATGTATTCGGGCCGGAACCACTCCGCCGTGCGCCGCATCGCGCCCATCAGGCCAAGCGCATAGAGCGGCATGAAGGCCATGTAAAATCCAATCGCCCAGCACCAGAACCCACGCCGCCCCCAGCCGTCGTCCAGCCGAAAGCCAAAGGCCTTGGGAAACCACATCTGGATGCCCGCAAACATGCCAAACAGCACGCCGGGGATCAGCATGTTGTGGAAATGCGCCACCAGAAACAACGAGTTGTGCATACTGAAATCAACTGGCGGATTGGCCAGCAAAATGCCTGTCAGACCTCCGATCAGGAATGTGACCAGAAACGCCACGCCAAACAGCAGCGGCGTGGTGAACCGGATGCGCCCGCGCACCATGGTGAATAGCCAATCATACACCTTGACCCCGGTTGGAATGCCAATGGTCATCGTCGCGATCCCGAAAAACGCGTTCATGTCGGCGGACTGACCCATGGTAAAAAAATGGTGCAGCCAGACCGTGAACGACAGCACCGCAATCGCCATCGTCGCAATCACGAGCGAGGTATAACCGTACAGCGTCTTGCCTGAATAAGTCGAAAAAACCTCGGAATAGATGCCAAAGGCGGGCAAGATCAGGATGTAAACCTCGGGGTGGCCAAAAAGCCAGAACAGATTGGCGTAGTTCATCAGGTTTCCGCCCGCGCCCCCCGTGAAAAAGTGAAACCCGGCATAACGGTCAAGCGCGAGCAGCGTGGTCGCCACGGTCAAGGGGGCCATCGCAAAAATCATCAGGGTGGATGTGCAGAGCGCCGTCCAGCAAAACAGCGGCATGCGGAACAGATGCATCCCCGGCGCGCGTCTTTTATACAGTGTCACAGCAAAATTCAGCCCCGTCAGGGTCGAACCGAGGGATGACAGGCTGACCGCCCAGATCCAGTAATCGACGCCTTCCGCAGGCGAAAAGCCCAGTTCGGTGAACGGCGGATACCCTGTCCAGCCGCCGGTGGAAAATTTACCGACCACCAATGACACCATCGACAGCGCCGCACCGGCAGAGGTCAGCGCCAGCGTCACCGCGTTCAGCAGCGCAAAGCTGACATCGCGCGCCCCGATTTGCAGCGGCATGACATAGTTGATGATACCCGTCAGCAGCGGCATCGCGACGAAAAAGATCATGATCGTGCCATGGGTCGAGAACAGTTCCGAGAAATGTTCGGGCGACAGATAGCCGGGCGCATTGACAGCAATCGACTGATGCAGCCGCATCAAAACCGCCTCGATCAGAGCCCGCGCCAGCATCACACAGGCAAGAACGACATACATGATGCCGATTTTTTTGTGATCAAGACTGGTAAGCCAGTCCTGCCACAGGGGCCGCCACCAGTCTTTCACGGTCAGCAGGATCATCACCGCAAGCGTGCCCAGCACCGCCGCACAGCCCGCCGCCGCCGCAACAAACTCGCTGGCGCTGGGGTGGGTCAGGGCATGGACGAACACGATTGAATCCCAATCAAGCTTGCCAAGCAGAGCAAATTGCCACCAATCCATTGTCATGGCATTGCCTTCATCTGCGGCGTCATGCCGAACTTTGCGAGGATGGTCGCGAATGGGTTGCCATCGACACGACCGTATAAGACCGGATCAGGCTGAATGGATGGCTTTTCAAGCGCTGCCAAAGTGGCCGCGTCCAAGGTTTGCCCTGCCACCTTCGTCTTGGCCACCCAAGCGTCAAAATCATCACTGGTCATCGCATCGGTCATAAATTTCTGATCGGCAAACCCCCGCCCGTTATATTGCGCGTTTTCGCCCGGATACTGGCCAGGCGTGTCGGCCAGCAGGTCAAGCCGGGTCACCATCCCCGGCATGGTGTAAATCTGGCCCCCAAGGCGCGGGATGATAAAGGATTGCATCACATCGCCGCTTGTCAGACGAAACGCGACGGGGCGCCCCACCGGAACCACCAGTCGGTTGATCGTGGCGATGCCTTCTTCGGGATACAGGAACAGGAATTTCCAATCGAGCATCACGACGTCAATGTCGAGCTCCGGCTGTGCGGCGGTGATCGGGGCATAGGGATCGAGGAGTTTTGTGACGCGCCACAGTCCAATTCCTAGAACCGCGACAAGGATCACCGGTATGACCCAGACCAGCAGTTCCAGCGTCCAGTTGAAATCCCAATCCGGGTCGTAGGCCCCTTTGCCGTCGCGCAGCCGATAGCGCCACAAGACGAAAGGCAGCGCGATGATCATCGGCAGGATCACAATCATCATCAGCCCGACGATCCAGAAAAAGGCACTTTTTTGCGTCGATGCAACTGGCCCGGCTGCGGCAAATATACCCTCATTCCAGCTGCATCCGGCGAAAAGCAGGGGGGCGCTAACCACCGGTATCCGCCGCAAGATGCGCCAGACCGTGGTCATTGCGG
>JBBRLL010000072.1:0-14791 GCA_038231395.1 Rhodobacterales bacterium | reverse complement strand
GGGATGTCGCCGAAGGCAGACAGAAAGATATCCATGCGGGGAACGGGCTCCAGAAGGGCGTTTCATGCCCAAGAATCCATCCCCACGAAATCCGCAAGACCCCTCAGATCAGGTCAGATTCCAAACGCGATTCCCCTGGGGCCTGTTCGGGGCAGCGCTGCTGTTTGGCGATGGAACGATCACCCCCGCCATCTCAGTCCTAAGCGCGATTGAGGGGTTGAAGGTCGAAACCAGTGCCTTTGATGATTTTGTAGTTCCTATCACCATCGCGATCCTGCTGGGACTGTTCGCAGTCCAGCGTCAAGGCACGACGAAGATTGGGGCGCTGTTTGGCCCGGTGATGCTCTTGTGGTTTCTGGTGCTGGCGCTTTTGGGCATTGGGGGCATCGTGCAATATCCCGGCGTTTTTGTGGCGCTGAACCCGTTCTATGCGGTGACGTTTCTTTTTGGTAATGGACTGATGGGCTATCTGATCCTTGGCACGGTCTTTCTGGCGGTCACGGGGGGAGAGGCGCTCTATGCCGACATGGGCCATTTTGGCCGCGATCCGATCCGCATTGCGTGGTTTTTCGTGGCCTTGCCGTCGCTGCTTTTGAATTATTTCGGGCAGGGTGCGGGCATTCTAGCCCATCCGCCGCAGATCGAGCATCCGTTCTATTCGTTGAGCCCGGTCTGGATGCACTATCCGCTGATTTTGCTGGCCACAATGGCCACGATCATCGCCTCGCAGGCAGTGATTTCGGGGGTGTTCTCTCTGACCCGTCAAGCCGTGCAACTGGGGCAGCTGCCGAGGGTCAGCATCGTCCAGACCGACCGCGACCACATCGGCCAGATCTACATTCCCTTCGTCAACTGGTCGCTGATGCTGGCAACCATCGGGCTGGTGATCGGCTTTCGCACCTCGGGTAATCTTGCGGCGGCCTATGGTCTGGCGGTGTCGGCCGATATGGTGATCACGACGTGTCTGGCCTTCTTTGTGGCCCTGCGGTTCGGCTGGAACCCGGTTCTTGCGGTACCGCTTGCGGGCTCATTCCTGGTGATCGACATGGCGTTCTTTGGCTCCAACATGTTCAAGTTCTTTGAAGGTGGTTGGTATCCGGTGTTGATTGCCACGCTGATCTTTACCGTCATGGCAGTCTGGCGGCAGGGAACGGCAGAGTTGCGCGGGTTGACCCGCAATGACCGCGAGCCGCTGGACAAGTTCTTTCTGCGGATTAAGGAAGCACCACCTCTGCGCGTACCGGGCACGGCGATCTACATGACCTCGGTCAAGGATGCGACGCCGTCGGTGTTGTTGCGCGACCTGGACCATGCATCAGTACTGCATGAACGTGTGATCTTTGTGACAGTGGTGATCGAGGATGTACCCCGCGTGCCCAGCAACGAACGCGTTCAATTAGAGGGCCTAGCGCCAGGATTTTACCGGATTGTTGCGCATTACGGCTTTATGCAGTCGCCAAATATCCGGGTGGTCCTCCGGTTTTGCAGTCTGTTGGGACTGGAAGTGGATCCGGAAACGGCGACCTACTATTTGGGGCATGAAACGGTCGTGGCCTCGCCCAAACATGGGCTGTTGAAATCGATGCAGGTGCTGCTGTTCGCGTTTTTGTGGCGCAACACATCGCGCACATCAGCGACCTATAACTTGCCTCCCAACAGGACCATGGCGATTGGTCAGCAGATCGAGCTTTAGATGCGCTTCAAATCGGCGCCGGCGGTTTTGATTTGCCAGGAAAATACCAGGTTCAGTGCGAACGACAGCACGCAGAGCCACAGAAATGCGATCTGGAATTTGCCGATTTCGTACCGGGCCTTGCAGATCAAGTGACAACCAGATTTTTCCTCAAAGCAACGCTGTAAGATCTCCGGTGCCAGCTATCCAATTTTTGATCGCGCGCCCTTGACGTGACTTTTCGGTTGAAAGGCTGTTTTCGCGAATTGCTGTGGATCCATTGCTGCACGCCCGTCAGTCGGCTGGAACTACAGCTCGAGGAGCTGGAGAGTGCAGCCACCGAGGATGCGATCCGGGCGGAACAGGCTGTGGGGCAAACCACCAAGGTGGCGGGCTTTGATCGGCGTCATCCGGTGAAGAAATCGTTCCCGGCCCATCTGCCGCGCGAGCGCGTGGTGATCGAGGCGCTGCTGCCTGCACCTGCTGCGGGTCGGCCAAGATCGTGAAGATGGGCGAAGATGTGACTGAGACGCTCGAGGTGGTGCCCCGGCAGTGGAAGGTGATCCAGACCGTGCGGGAGAAGTTTACCTGCCGGGACTGCGAGAAGATCAGCCAGCCGCCTGCACCCTTCCACCCGGTCTCGCGGGGTTGGGCGGGGCCGAACCTGCTGGCCATGATCGCCTTTGAAAAGTTCGGCCAGCATCAGCCCCTGAACCGCCAAGCCGAACGCTATGCCCGGGAAGGGGTGGATCTCAGCCTTTCGACTCTGGCCGACCAGATCGGTGCCGTGACCGGGTTGCTGATGCCGCTGCATCGGCTGATCGAGGCCCATGTATTGGCCGCCGACAGGTTGCATGGCGATGATACCACCGTGCCCTTGCTGGCGCGCGACGGCACCAGGACCGCCCGGCTCTGGACCTATGTCCGCGACGACCTTCCCTTTGCCGGCACCACGCCACCGGCAGTGATCTTCAAGTTCTCCCGCGATCGGGGCGGGGAACACCCGACCGGGCATCTGAAGGGCTGGACGGGCATCCTGCAAGCTGACGCTTATGCCGGTTACAACCAGCTTTACGACCCAAAGCGAAAACCCGGACCCGTCACCTCAGCGCTTTGCTGGAGCCATGCACGCCGCAAATTCTTCGATCTGGCTGATGTCGAGGGCAACATTCGAAAGGGCCGCGCGGACAAGGAAATCTCACCGATCGCCTTCGATGCCGTCCGCCGCATCAATGCCCTCTTCGATATCGAGCGCGACATCAACGGTCTATCCCCGGCGGATCGGCTGGAGGTCCGCCAGCACTTGTATGCCCCGCTGGTCGAGGATCTGCAGTGTTGGTTGCGGCGCGAACGCGCCCTCTTGTCCAAACATGCCAAGGTGGCCAAGGCCATCGACTATCTGCTGTCGCCTGGCCATTGGCCGGGCTTCACGCAATTCCTGCGGGATGGACGTGTTTGCCTGACGAACAACGCCGCCGAACGAGCCCTGCGCGGCGTGGCCTTGGGCCGAAAATCGTGGCTCTTCGCCGGATCAGAACGTGGCGGCCACCGCGCCGCCTTCAGCTATTCCATGATCGGCACCGCCAAGCTCAACGGCATCGACCCACAAGCCTGGCTCGCCGACATCATCGCCACGATATCCGACCTGCCAGTCTCAAAGCTGCCCGACCTGCTCCCATGGAGCTGGAAAACCGCCAAAGCCCAAGTCAATACCAACTGACCGCGGTCCCCGGCGTAGGCTTACGCTTTAGCGCAGGAGCGGTACGCTCGAGCAGCGCCAGTTCGGTGTCGCCAAAGATCGCGGCCGGTGCGCCGGCCGGTTCGGCCCTGCGCAGCATCGTCATCCAAAAGGTCCTCCAGGCGGTGATGCAGTTGGCCAACTGGTCGCGGTGGTCAACCGCCTTGCCATCGCGAAGACATTCGGGGCAACCGAACCGCACGTACATCATTACCGCGAGCCAAACGATCTCAGATGAGGCTTTGAAGTATCGAAAGGGCTGGGTTGGATCATGCAATGACGCTAGAGCACCGCCCGGCCGCGCTCGAGCATTTTGCTCTGATACTGCCCGCAGTTGGGTTGAGACATCACCCGCCCCAAGGGTGCTGAAGGAGGACGTTCGGTCGGGGCATCGCACTTCGTCGTGACAATGACCCAGCGCAAATTGCGCAGACCTTCATGGCGGGCTAGGCTTGCTCAACAAATGCTTGCACTTGCAAAGCGCCGCAGGCGACTAGGCGCATGATGATTGATTTATGTGTTTGCCAAAGACCTTGTGAAGGCTCTGCAAACGCAGGACTCAGTTTAAGGGGTAGATAATGCAAATCGGAATGATCGGGCTTGGACGGATGGGGGCGAATATGGCGCGCCGGTTGTTGAAAGCGGGGCACCAGTGCGTCGTCTTTGACACCAACGCCGCAAATGTGGCCAGGATGGCGGGCGAGGGTGCCACCGGCGCCACCTCTGCCGAGGATCTTTTGGCGAAACTGACGCCGCCACGCGCGGTCTGGCTGATGTTGCCAGCAGCGATAACCGCCAAAATTGCCCGCGACCTTGCGGCCAAGATGCAGCGGGGCGATGCGTTGATTGATGGTGGCAACAGCTTTTATCGCGACGCGGTTGATTTGGGCGGCGAACTGTCGGCGCAAGGGATCGACGTGATTGACGCCGGCACCAGCGGCGGCGTCTGGGGGCTGGAGCGGGGCTATTGCCTGATGATCGGCGGACCCAAGCCAGCCGTGCAGCGGCTGGACCCGATCTTTGCTGCCCTTGCCCCAGGCGCCGAGCCGGGCGCAGAGCCTGCCACCGGAACCGCCGCCCTCGGTTATCTGCATTGCGGCAATACGGGTGCTGGTCACTTCGTCAAGATGGTGCACAACGGCATCGAATACGGCGTGATGCAGGCCTATTCTGAGGGGCTGAACCTGCTGCATTCCGCGAATGCCGGCAATCAGGACCAGACGGCAGATGCCGAAACCGCACCGTTGCGCGATCCGAAGTATTATCGCTTTGATATTGATCTGCCTGAAGTTGCCGAGGTCTGGCGGCATTCCAGCGTAATTTCATCCTGGCTGCTGGACCTGACAGCGGCGGCGTTAAAGCAGGACCACCAGCTATCGGGGTTTACGGGCCGCGTGTCGGATTCGGGCGAGGGTCGCTGGACCCTGGCCGCCGCAACCGATGTCGGGGTGCCAGCACCGGTGCTGGCCTCGGCACTGTTCGCGCGGTTTTCGTCGCGTGGCGATGCCGACTTCGCCAACCAGATGTTGTCAGCCATGCGCCACGCTTTTGGCGGCCATGTCGAGAAGAAGGGCTGAGCAGGATGGAAAATGCGACATTCCCCTGTGACGCGCTGGTGGTGTTCGGCGTGTCCGGCGACCTTGCGCACAAGATGATCCTGCCCGCCCTGTATGCGCTGTGCCGGCACAACCGGCTGGATGTGCCCGTGGTCGGGGTGGCGCTGGAGGACTGGTCGGACACTCAGCTGATCGCACGCGCGCGTGACTCGGTAGGCAACCACTACACGAAGGTGGACACTGCCTCGATGCAACGGCTGGAGGGGCTTCTACACTATGTATCGGGCGATTACGGCAAGGCTGAGACATTTTCCAAGCTGGCTGAGGCGCTGAAGGAGTGCAAACACCCGCTGTTCTACCTCGCCATTCCGCCCTCGATGTTCGAAACGGTTGCCAAGGGGCTTGAAGCCGCCGGGATCGCCAAAGGTGCGCGGCTGATGGTGGAAAAGCCGTTTGGCCGCAATCTGAAATCCGCCATCGAGTTGGGGGCCGTTTTGAGCGAGTTCTTCCCCGAGCAGGAAATTTATCGGATCGACCATTATCTTGGCAAAGAGGCGGTGCAGAACCTGTTGTATTTCCGCTTTGCCAACTCGTTTCTGGAACCCCTGTGGAGCCGCACCCATATTCAAAGCGTGCAGATCACCATGGCGGAGGATTTCGGCATCAAGGGACGGGGCCGGTTCTATGACAGCGTGGGCTGCATGCGCGATGTCGTGGAAAACCACCTGCTGAACGCGCTGCTGCTGCTGGCGATCGAGCCGCCGGCCAGTCAGGCTCCGGAAGATCTGACCGACGCCAAGGTGCAGTTGCTGAAAACGATCCGGCCGTTGACGCGGGCCAATCTGGTGCGCGGGCAGTTTGACGGCTATCAGAAGGAACCGGGGGTGAAGACCGGCTCTGTCGTGGAGACTTTTGTGGCGGTGCGGCTGCATATCGACAGCTGGCGCTGGCAGGGCGTGCCGTTCTACATCCGCGCGGGCAAAGAACTGCCGGTGCGGGCGACCGAGATCGTAGTCAAGTTTCACCAGCCTCCGGTTGCAATGTTCGATCAGACGCCAAAAGAGGGTCACAACTATGTGCGCTTTCGCGTCTCACCGGGGTTGGAGATCGGGATTGGGGCGCGGCGCAAACAGCCGGGCGATGCGATGCTGGGCGAGCCGGTGGAGCTGACGGCGGTTGAGGATACCTCGACGGACATGGCGCCCTATGAGCGGCTGATCGGCGATGCGATTGCCGGGCGGCCCGGTCTGTTCACCCGGCAGGACGCAGTGGAGCTGGCCTGGAGAGTTTTTGACCCGGTGCTGGACCTTTCAGAGCCGCCCGCACGTTATAAGACCGGAAGCTGGGGACCGGACGCCGCGCTTGAAACCTTTGCGCCGCCAGGGGGCTGGGTCAATCCGGCGACCTGACTGCCAGAACAGCGAAAGCGAGGACTACCATGACTTCAGAGGACTCAAGTGCTGCGCCGGCTCAGGGGGCGCTGCGGGTGCTGGCACTCGACGTTGGCGGATCACATGTCAAAATCCGCTGCAGTGCCAGCGGGGATGAGCGCAAGGCGGATTCCGGCCCAAAGATGACAGCGGCGGAGATGGTGAAAACCGTCAAGGCGCTGGCCGAAGGGGTGCAGTTTGACGCGGTCACAATGGGCTATCCGGGTCCGGTGTTGAACAACCGCATTCTGGCGGAGCCGTTCAACCTTGGCTCTGGCTGGACCAGCTATGACTTTACCAAGGCCTTTGATGCTCCACTTCGGATCGTCAACGATGCTATGATGCAGGCGGTCGGCAGTTATCACGGCAAGCGGATGCTGTTTTTGGGGCTGGGCACCGGGCTGGGTGCGGCTTTGGTGATCGACTACGTTTGCATGCCGTTGGAGGTCGGGCATATGCCGTATCGGAAGGGTCGCAGCTTTGAGGACTATCTGAGCGAGGCCAGTCTGCAAAAGCGCGGGCGCAAAAAGTGGCGCAAGCATTTGTTCAAGGTAGTGAAGCTGCTGGATCGGGCGTTTCGGCCCGATTACATCGTGATCGGCGGCGGCAATGTCGAGAAGCTGGACAAGCTGCCGTCAAAAGCCATGCGCGGTGACAATACCAATGCCTTTGCGGGCGGGTTCCGCATCTGGACCGACACGCAGCTGGTGCTGTGAAACTTAGGGCGGGGCAAACTGTCCCACCTTTGCTGAAAGGATATCTGCGATGACCATGGCTGTTCCAACCGGCGAGGCCCCCAGTGGACCGGCCAATATTCAACCGACCTGGACCTCTTCGGACAAGGATCTGTTAACGACCGCCTTGGGCGCCAGCCGGATCTGGGCCAGCCTTGGCCATGGGATTTTGAATGAGGTTTATTGGCCCTCGACCGGCTCACCGCAGATCAGGGACATGGGGTTCATCGTAGCCGGCCCGTTTGGCTGGAGCGAGGTCAAGCGCGTCAACCGCTATAGCGTCACACAGCCGGCGCCCGATATTCCGCTGCCGGTCATTGTGCATGAGGGCGAGAATGGCACCTATCGGCTGACGCTGGAAGTAGTGCCGGACCCGGCCCGTGACACCTTGATGGTGCGCTATGAGCTGAAGGGTGAGGGCTGTGAGGTCTATGTGCTGCTGGCCCCGCGTCTTGGCGCGCAAAGTGGCGACAATCAGGCCTGGGCAGATGACATGCTGGTGGCGGAGGGGGCGGGCGACTGGCTGTGTCTTGCGGGCAGCCACGGCTTTCAACGTTCCAGCACCGGGTATGTCGGCACCTCGGACGGCTGGCAGGATTTTGACAAGAATGGGCGGATGGAGTGGGAGTATGACCATGCCGGTCCGGGCAATGTGGCGCTGATCGCCGAGTTGGAGGCCCCTTCGGGGGCGCTGGCGCTGGGATTTGCCACAACACGCGAAGGGGCAGTGACGCTGGCCAAATCCAGCCTTGCCATCGGCTTTGCAGCGGTGCGTGCGGAGGCGCTTGCGGGCTGGAGGGATTGGGCCGCCAAGGTGCGACCCCTGCACAAACGCAAACTTGCGGCCGACCTTGAGGCGCAGGCCCGCCGGTCCGCTGCCGTCCTGAAAACCCATGAGGACCGCACCTTTCCCGGCGCGGTTGTCGCCTCGCTGAGCGTGCCGTGGGGCAATGCGCGCAACGATCTGGGCGGCTATCATCTGGTCTGGGCGCGGGATGCAGTGAACTCTGGCCTTGGGTTGCTGGCGATGGGGCTGCATGATGATGCGCGGCGGATGCTGGCCTACCTCATTGCCATGCAGCACGAAGACGGCCATTGGGCGCAGAATTTTTACCCCGATGGCCGGCCGTTCTGGAAGGGTATTCAACTGGACGAGGTCGGCTTTCCGATCCTGCTGGCCGCCAAGCTGCGCGAAGAGGGCCAGCTCGGCGACGACGAGGGCGCGCTGATGGGCCTGCGCTGCATGGTTGAGAATGCTGTTCGCTTCATCGTGCGCAACGGCCCGATCAGCCCTGAGGATCGTTGGGAAGAGAATTCCGGGCTGAATGGCTTTACCCTTGCGGTGCTGATCGCGGCCCTCGTCGCAGGGGCGGACTGGTTGCAGGGTGAGGCGAAGGCGCAGGCTTTGGCCACGGCGGATGACTGGAACGCGCGGATCGAAGAGTGGACCTATGCCGAGGGGACAGCGCTGGCCAAGGGGCATGGCGTGGAAGGACATTATGTCCGGCTGGCACCGCTGGCCGGGGTTCCCTTGGCCGACCAGTTTATCGAGGTGCGCAACCGGGTCGGGCTAACACTGCCAGTCTGCGAAATGGTGGCGATGGATTTTCTGGCGCTGGTGCGGTTTGGTCTGCGCAAGGCGGATGACGCCCGCATTCAGAACACCGTCAAGATCTGCGACGCGGTGCTTGGCACGGACACGCCAAACGGCCGCGTCTTTCACCGTTACAATGAGGACGGTTATGGCGAACATGCCGACGGCACGCCGTTTGACGGCTCAGGTATTGGACGGGGCTGGCCTTTGCTGGGCGGTGAACGCGGGCATCTGGCCGTGATGTCGGGCGAGGATGCGCGCCCCTACCTTGCCGCCATGGCCGCGATGACCGGCCCCTGTGGCATGATCCCCGAACAGGTCTGGGACACGGCACCGCTGCCGGAGCTCTTTCTTGCGCCGGGTGCCCCGACAGGCAGCGCCATGCCGCTGGTCTGGGCCCATTCGGAATATCTGAAGCTCGCTTCTACTATCGTTTCAGGTCGTCCTGTCGAACTGTTGCAAAACGTCGAAAACCGCTACAACGGCCAGCGCCCCATCTCCAGCCAGCGCCAATGGCGCAGCGACACGCCGGTACTTGCCATAGCCAGAGGTGCGGCCCTGCGTATCGAGGATAGATGCCCTTTCACCCTGCGCGTTACGTTTGATGATTGGGTCACCTCGCAGGACCTGGAAACAGTACCGCTGGCCTTTGACATGCATGGCGTGACGCTTGACCTCGGCCAAAATGCCGGCACGGTGGTATTCAGCCGCCTCTATCCAGACGGATGGGAGGGGAAAAACCACAGGGTCAGCATCATCTAGTACAGCCAAATGATCCATCGGAACCAAAAATTTACCTCTGCCGATGCGCGGCAGTTGATTGGGATGATGGCTTTGAAGCAATTGACGAAAAAGCCACCCATAAACTCTTGTGTGGCTTGCCCTGCCTCATGGCCGCAAACTGCGTCAGCGCTGGCGAAGCCGGGTTCAGTGGCGGCATTTCGGCCAAGATCACCGGGGGGTCCCTTCTTTGAGATGCGGCAGACACGGTCGCGCGGCAGGTTGCAACTTCGCGTGACCATGGACCGAAAGCGGTTTTTAACCAGCCAAGGAAAGCGCTTGCTTTGGGCTGTCAAAGGGATTGGGCACGACATGACCGCAGAATTCCACAGCGCTCTTGCGGCACCCGGCGAAGCCTTCCCACATTTCTGGGAACACTGTATCGGCAGCGGCCATGCGGCCCTTGCGCTGCGTGCAGATTGGCAGGCGCAGATGCGCCGCGCTCATGACGAACTGGGCTTTCGGCACGTGCGGTTTCACGGGCTCTTGGACGATGATTTGGGCACGCTGATTGATCAAAACCACCAGCCGCTGTACTCCTTCTTCAACGCCGACCGGATATTCGATTTCCTGCTGTCGATCGGGATGCGACCTTTTGTGGAACTCAGTTTCATGCCGGGTATGCTTGCCTCGACCGGCCAGACGATCAGGCATGAGGCGATGAACGAAAAAATTACAAGAAACCCTTCGTTCCCGGGCCCGAAGAAAATCGCTGCTATGATCAGGGAGATGAAGAAAAAGAGGGCATAGAAAAAGAAGACCCTGACGAATTTCAAAGCTGTGCCCTCATAAGGTGCCATGCAATCAACGGTACAATTGGATGGCAGGCTTTCCAAGCCTCGGCGCAACGCGCTACCGTAGTGACGTTTACCAAAAGAGTTCCCCCGTTGCTCGTAGCGGCGTCTGCGGTGTTTGTCTCATGATGAACGGCAGATATCCACTGATTTTGCAGGTGCGGTGCCGCGCCCGCATCCGGCCGCGTTCCGCCCTTTACGAGAGCTTGACGATTGCGTTAGCACGGGAAAATCGCGGTGATTTTCGATGCCAATCCTGTCCGCGAGCCGGACGTTTTCGCAAACTGACCAAAATGACCTCTGAAAATATCCATTCATATTCAATGCCTTGAAGCTGAGCACTAAATCCGCACAGTCATCAGCTTTGGAGAATATCAGCCCGGAGAGAACGCTTTCGGGCCTCTCGGCGCAGGGTCCAGTGCTCTGCCCAACCCGCATAACCCTTGAAAAAAACGGGAAATTCTGGCCGCAGTCGCATGGAGAGAACGATTTCGCTGGGGCAAGTGGCGGGCCGTGTGGGATTCGAACGACAGATTTGAGGCAAACGTTCTGATGCCCGGCTCTTACCCGTGAACGACTGTGGCAGCCCTTCGGCACACAAGCCACAGCTCCGTTTGCTGCATTTTTGTATGAGCAACTGCTATCTGCACGTTCACGGCAAGCTTCCGCGAATTGCGCCGCGGGTGGTTCGAGTGACCGCTTTCCCGGCTTCGCTGCGAAGGCCACGCCGCACCGCCGTCAGGCCGCTTTCCGCCCTTCCTGTCGATGAGAGTGAGAGGCGTGCCGGTTTTCCGGTGACAGGTCGAGGGTTGGGAGAGTGGCTTCCGGCGCCTGTCACGGAGGACTACCGATGGGTGTTGTGGAAGTTTTGGATCCGGTGCAGCCAATGAGAACGGGCGGCTGGAAGGTGGATGTGAGCCGCGGCGAGCGGAACGGGCGGGTGTCGTCAGAATGGTTCAACCGGCCAGACGACGAGCGGTATCTCTCGCTAGATGATCTCTGGCCATCGGTGAAAGGTCGGTCGGAACGCAGCCGCAGCCGGGTCGTGCAGACGGCGGACATCCGCGTCGAGGCCGCGCGCGACAACCCCGAGCGGTTGTACCTGATGCTGCCGAAAGCCGAGGCGCCCGTCGCGCCCACGCATTGGGCGTTCGGCCAGCTTGCCAGCATCGTTGGCGCACCGGCCTCCTATCTGCGGCAGCTGCCCGCACCGCTGGCCGGGATCAACCTGCACTATGGCCTGACCAACCACCGCGCCGAGCAGGTCAAAACCTTCGAGACCGAAGACGGCCGCACCGAACTGCGCGCGGTCACCGGACCCGACCATGGCAGTTATCTGAACAGTCAAGCTGTCTCACCGGCCATCGCCTGATCATTTTCATCACCGCTGCGTTGAGCGCTGCCGCCGAGCGGCAGTGATCGCTTGCGCATGCGCTGTCCCCCAAGAGGAGTTTTCACCATGTCCGCCAGGATTCAATCCGGGGCGCGTGCCGATGTTTACACGCGCATCACTGAAGAGATCATAGCTGCAATCGATCAGGGTACCGGCGAATGGCGCGCGCCATGGTTCCACGATGGCACGAGTTCTGCCTCTCCTACCAACCTGGCGTCGGGCAAACGCTACCGGGGGATCAACACACTGGCTTTGTGGGTTTCGGCCATGACCTTTGGCTATAGCGACGGTCTTTGGGGCACCTACAGACAGTGGCAGGGCGTCGGCGCCCAAGTGCGCAAAGGCGAACGGTCCACCACGGTTGTGCTGTGGAAGCCAATCGACTCTTCCGATCGCGAAGACGATGCGAGCGAAGAGGCCGGCGGCCATCGCCGCATGATTGCTCGGGCATTTTCCGTATTCAACGTCGGCCAGGTGGACGGTTACGCGCGCGCGCCAGTCGAAGTCCTGCCTGAGAGCCTGCGGCTGGAACATGCAGATGCCTTTATCGCCAACCTCGACATCAAGACGGAGTTCGGCGGTGGCGAGGCCTTTTATAGCCCGGCCAACGATACGGTTTTCATGCCGGATTTCGCATCGTTCTGCGATCCCGCGTCATTCTACGGGGTCTGGCTGCACGAGATGGGTCACGCTTCAGGGGCCAAGCAACGTCTGGACCGCGATCTTTCAGGGCGGTTTGGATCCGAGGCCTATGCGGCTGAGGAATGCTGTGTGGAGATCCTCGCCGGTCTTGTTCTGGCTGATCTGGGCATCGCACATCATCCGCGGCCCGAACATGCCGCTTATATCGCCTCTTGGCTGAAGGTCTTGAAGGAGGATCCGCGCGCCATTTTCACGGCGGCCAGCAAAGCGCAACAAGCAGCAGACTGGATGCATGGCAAGCAGCCGGATGCGGACTTGGATTTCCAGCCTTCAATCGGCTTGACGCAGGTGATGGATCCGGGCCAGCCTGGCCTTCCGGCTCTCGTCGCTGCGGCTTAGCAACGCGCGGACCTGAATATGCTGGGCAATCAGATCGTCGATCGCCCGCTGGCTTCGCTCCTCGTGAACCTCGTGGCCGGGCGAATGCTCAGCTTCTTTTGGCTTTTGGGCTTTTGCCATATCTCGCAGATCCGACAGGAGCAACGGCGCGCGGTTGGCCGTTGCCCGGCTGACGCCAGCTTCGCGGGCCAAGTTGGCAACGGTCAACCGCCCGTCGGTTTGTAGGGCATTTCTGGCCACAAGGCGGGCAAATGCTGCGCGCAGAGCCTGTTCGGTGGGGTGACTGACGGGTTTCATGAGAGATCCTGCAAAAGGGGGTTTATCAGTTTGCGCATCCGGTCCCGATCCTGCCGGATCACCTCGCGTTGCAGCTTTGACAGGCGCTTGTCGCCAAGCACGGCCTCGGCACGGGCGATGGCGCCTTGCCATGCCGGCAAATGTGATCTGGCAATGCAGGAGTTCGGGCAGCGGTCCGGCGCACAGGCCGACAGCCTTGGCTGATCGGAGGGGTCCTTTGATGTGGCAAGGCAAAGGGCGGTGCTCCGTTCAAAGAAGCAGTCATTCAGGATGCCGACATGCAGCGACCGCGCCAGATGGCCAAGCATCGCCTTCACCCGCGTGCTGTCCGCCACAATGCCGGGCAGGGGGCCTGCCTCACGCGCGACCCGGTCGAATTCCCCTGCGATGCGTGCCGCAGCCGGGCCGCCCAGAGGCTCTCCTCGCAATCGGGCCTCGTAATGGGTGACGATATCGTCGAGCTGAACTAGGTGCCGTTCCGCCTCGACCTCCTGCCGGAAGCCACAGGCGGAGGATCCGGCATAGCCGTCGAACATTGCCACCTAGGCGTGTTTGTACTGGATCTTCCCGGCAATCACGCCAAAGGGCCGGTTGGCGATGTGCCAGGCCACCGTCCGGCGGAACTGGCGGGTGTTAAAGACCCAAGGCCTGTCGTCAACATGCGGGATCGCCGGGTTGTCGGGCGTGCCGAAGTGGCGGTCGAGATGATCGCGATATTCGTTGATGCGGCGCACCACATGCGGCAAGCCGCGATCCTTGGCGGTTGCCCGATGCAGGACTGTCCAGATGCCGCCGTCGTCACGCTCGGACCTGTGTCGGGCCGCCAGGCGCTCGGCCACAAGGATGGCGCGGGCGGCGGGCGCAATCGTCACCCAATCCGCTTGTTCGCCTTCCGGCACACGACCCTTGTAGACAAGGCTGCGGATCGCCAGACGTTCGGCCATACCATCCGCGCTTTGGCTGCGCAGAAGGCAACCGGCCCGCATCGCCTGCACTTCGCCGTCGCGCATGCCCGTCAGATAGGCGCATAGGATATAGGCGGCGGTCTGCAATTGGCGCTCTTCATGGGCCAGTGTATGGGCGTCGAAGCGCAGTCGCCAGGGCAGGCCGGTTTCAGCCAAGATGCTGATTGGCGTGTCCATCCCGCCCGCCTCGGGTCCGAGATCGCGCAGCGCGTCGTGTAGCATGCGGTAGACCGCCTTGTTCTGCACGAGGCTGCACGGGTGCACTTGGGCTTGCAGCGACATCAGCTGCATGTTCAGGACCAAACTATCGGGGTTTCTGGCATGCGCCCTTGCCCCGCAGACTCCGCCCATCCGACCCGGTGTGCTCCAGACCGGCACGCCTCGCCCGGCCTCCCGCCTGCCCGCGATCCAGCGCGAGACGCGTTCGGACAGGCTGGCAGACCTCGCAATTCCGGCGCGGGCAGCGGCCTCAAGCCCGTCGAGTTCAGCCCGAGCCGCCAGAATATCCGGCGCGAAGTCGTCGACATATTGCAGCGACCAACGCAGAAGCGCGCCGATCACCGCTTCCGGAATGCGGGGTGTGAGGTTTTCGGCGGGGTAGCCGCGACAACCTGCAATCTTGAAGGCGGGTCTGCCGTTCTAGGGCAAGAAGGACAAGCCGCCATGCGTCAGGAACCGGGCCAACCGATGCAGCTGGAATGCAGGCCTGAGACAGGCGGCAACCTGGGTCGGCAACACCGGCCGGCTGTTCTGGAAGGCAAGCCAGTCGTCCAGCACGACCTGATCGACGAGAGCAG
>JBBRLL010000071.1:0-15147 GCA_038231395.1 Rhodobacterales bacterium | reverse complement strand
CTGATTGGCACAGCCAAAGATCACATCGTCGACCGCTGCCCAGTCAACGCCGGGGTTACGCGCCATCAACGCCCGCAGCGGCACCGCGCCGAGATCATCAGGGCGGACCGAAGACAGGCTGCCCCCAAAGCGCCCAATGGGAGTGCGGATATAGTCGCAGATAAAAACTTCGGTCATGTCACAACTCCGGAACGATCAGATCGGCAACCGGCCCGTCAAAGTGCAGCGTCGCGCCGGTCAGGGCTTGCAGGTCGGCTATCGACAACACTGCCAGCTTTTCTCGCGCTGCACAAAGCGCTTAGCATCAACGTCGAACACCGCAAGGCTGGAGTAGACCCGTGTGACACAGCCCACACCGGTCAATGGCGATAGGCAGCGTTGCCGCATCCTGGGTTTGCCGTCCTTTTTGACAGGGTCCGTCACGACCATTGAGCGTTTGGCCCCATGAGCCACATCCATGGCACCGCCGACGCCAGGAACCCCCTTTGAACCGGTAGACCAATTCGCCAGATCGCCGTTTCCGGCGACCTCATATGCTCCCAAAATCGCCACATCCAGATGCCCGCCACTGCGGTGGCCAGATCCGCTATCGTCTTATCCATCTTGTCTCCTGCGGCGCAAAGCTTGGGCTGTCCTGGTCATTTGAGCGCAATGTAAGTGTCAGGGTCCAACGTGATCACCCGCACCGCCACATGACTTGTCGTAGCCACGTCCGGCCCTGCCAGCGCGAAATCGGCGGCAAAGGGGGCACCTAGCGCGCCAGCGCGCAGCAACGCGATGCGGGTGTTTTTGCTGCTGGTCATACTGCCGACCCTTGATCCATCACGAAATCAAACTTTGACCGCCATTTTGTCTCTCCGCCCGTAAGTGGATCAAACGCGGCGATCAGTGATCGTTTGACTCCGAAAATGGCATCCGATTGCAAGTAGGCATACCCTTCCACGAATGAATGCGTGATGCTGGCCACCATCGAATACTCCGGCACGCCGTCAAGTTGGCTTGGACCGAGGACGGCGTTTCGGTGGCACGACCCGGGCGGCGCTTGTTGATCGCGCCCACCATCATCGACACGCCCAGCACATCAGACAACAGGATGTATTCCTGCCGGTTCTCGTCAGGTATCTGGCCAATGGGGGTCAGAAAGTCGATGGCAGCCTCAAAGTCCGCTTCAAAGAAGTGGTCTTCCAGGAGGATCCTGTTTATCAGGGTCTGATGCCAAGGCTCGATCTTGCCTTGGGTCTGGGGATGCATCGGCGTGCCACGAACCTGTTTCATGCCCCTGCCTTCGAGGTATTCGGCCAGATCGCCTGCGATGCAGGACGACCCATTGTCACTCAGCAGGCGCGTTTTGTGCGAACCCTTGGCACTGTCGCAGCCGGACGGGGCCACACCCTCATTCAGCGAGGCGATGTCGAGCGCGTCGGCCACATCCTCGGCCCGCATATTGCCACAGAGCTTCCAGCCAATGATGTAGCGGGAATAGTCGTCCAGGATCGTGGACAGATAAAGCCAGCCCCAGCCGATGACCTTGAGGTCGGTAAAATCCGTCCGCCACCTCTGGTTCGCTCTGAGCACTACCTTCCTTGCGGCACAACGCGGCGATGCTGTGTTCGCCACGAAGGCCCGACATCACGATCCGGATCTTTTCCTCGGGCGACTGCAGCTTGCGCGTCGCGCGCCGGATGCCCTTCACCACCTGCTTGGCCGGGGCCTGCGTCGTCACGGATTTCTTCATCATCTTCAACTCCAGTTGGGGTTCAAGAGGAGCCGCAAACCTTCCGCCACGCAATCAAGCTAAAATGTTCGATGGGCGCTGATGCCGGACACGCGCTTGGGTTCGTGACCCGGCGGCGTATCTGATGGAGGACCCAATTTCGGCGTGGGACGCCCGCTTGCGCGAGGAAACCCGTGTCGAACTGAAACGCATCCAGGTTGAGGCGGGGCGCACGCTGATCTAAGAGACGCATGATCAGGAAGAGGCGATGTCTGTCGCGGACCGGATGGCCATTCTGGAGAATGGTGCGATCCGGCAGGTGGGCAGCCCGGTCGGGATTTACGACAACCCGGCGACGACCTATGTGGTGCGCCCTTTGGGAGGAGGAATACAATGAGCGATGCGATGGGCTTTCAGCCGGACCCGCAGGTGCGCACCCGCGACCTGACGATTGGCTGTATCGGGGCCGGAATGATCATGGCGGAGTGCCATCTGGCTGCCTATGCCGAGGCCGGGTTCAGGGTGGGGGCGATTGCCAGCCGCACGCGGGCCAAGGCAGAGGCGGTGGCGGCGCGGTGGGGCATTGCGCGGGTGCATGACACGCCGGAAGGCTTGATTGCCGATCCCGCCATCGAAATCCTCGACATCGCCTATCCACCGGACCAGCAGCCTGGCTTGATCATGGCCGCACTGAAGCAGCCGCATATCAAGGCGATCCTCGCGCAAAAACCATTGGCTCTGACTTTGGCGGATGCGATTGCGTTGCGGGATGCAGCGGCCAAGTCGGGCAAGGTCCTCAGCGTCAACCAGAACATGCGCTATGACCAGTCGATGCGGGTGCTGAAGCAGATATTGCAGCGTGGCGATCTGGGGGATGTGGTGTTTGCCCAGATCGACATGCACGCCATTCCGCATTGGCAGGGGTTTTTGGCCGACTACGACCGGCTGACGCTGGCGAATATGTCGGTGCACCATCTGGATGTGCTGCGGTTTTTGTTCGGCGAAGTGGAAGCGATCACCACACAGACCCGCCGCGACCCGCGCACCACATTTGCGCATACCGATGGGATCACCGTGTCGACTTTGCGGTTTGAAAGCGGTGTGCTGGCGGTCAGTTTGGAAGACGTGTGGTCGGGGCCAAGCGCTGAAGGCTACGACAGCGACCAGTTTATCAGCTTCCGCGTCGACGGCACCAGGGGTGTGGCCAAGGGCACGATCGGGTGGCCGAATGGCAAGCCGAGCACGCTGACTTACGCCTCGCAAACCGCCACAGGGGGGAAATGGGTGACGCCGGTTTGGCAGACGATGTGGTTCCCGCAGGCGTTCATCGGCGTGATGGAACAGTTGCAGTATGCGGTTGTCTCGGGGACTGCTCCGGCACTTTCCATCGCCGACAACGTGAAAACCGTGGCGCTGATCGAGGCGGGGTATAAGTCCATCGCAGAGGGCCGCACCGTGAAACTGTCTGAAATTTCAACGAACTGAGGGAGGAATACCACCATGATGCAATCCGGGATTTTCACAGGCTATTTCCCCTATGGGCTGGAGGAAACCGCCAAACGCATCCGCAGCCACGGGTTCAACACCGTGCAGTTGGACCTGCATTTCAAGGATATTGACCTGAGCGCGGGCCAGATTACGGCCGCCAAGACCAAGCAAGTGCGCGACACCTTCCGTGCGCATGATCTCCCGATCTGTTGCCTTTCGGGCTATTCCAACATCATCCACCCCGACCTTGCGCACCGCAAAGCCAATGTGGACCGTTTGAAAGAGCTGATCCGCAATGCGCGGACTTTCGGGACGCCCTATGTCATCTCGGAAACCGGCACGTACAACACTGAATCCGAATGGATGTCGGATCTCAAGAACAAGTCCGAAGAGGGGTTCGAGATGTGCCGAAAGGTCATCGCAGAGCTGTCTCAGGAGGCTTACGACCACGGCGCGACCTTCCTGCTGGAAACCTATGTGAACAACGTGGTCGGCTCGGTCGAGGAAACCGTCAAGATGTTCGCGCAAGTAGATCACCCCGGTTTGGGGCTGCTGATGGATCCGACCAACTACTTTGAGGATCATAACATCGACAAGATGGACATGATCCTGAACCAGGTGTTCGACACTCTGGCCGACAAGGTGAAGATCGCCCATGCCAAAGACGTCGCCCGCGCCAAAGATACGTCGGAAAAGCACGCCGATATCGGCGATGATGACGCCTTGGCCAGTCACACCTTCCGCGGTGTCGGGGCGATCGCGCTGGATGCGCCCGGGATGGGGGTGCTGAACTATGACCTTTATCTGCAACGACTGGCCGAAAAGCACCCGAATATCCCGGTGATCATCGAACATCTGGACGAAGCGGATGTGCCGCGCTCTAAGGCTTTCCTTGACGGCAAGTTTGTAGCGAACGGATTATAAGATTATTGGGCGGCGTGGGATGCGCCGCCCTGTTCCAAATGTGCCAAATGCCCAGTCTGTTCGGAGAAGATCTTACCCGGCTCAACCTAGCCCCCGCTACGGCGGCTTGGGTGCGTTTGGCGGCGTACGGTTGCTGGACCTTTCTGACGGGCTGGAGCGTGGCATCCGCGCGCTGAAATTTCGCACTGGCACCGGCTTGCGGTTTGCCGTGCTGATCGACCGGGCGATGGATATTTGCGAGGTGGAGTTCAAGGGCCAAAGCATCGGCTGGCATTGGCCTTCACGAGTGCGCCACTCTGCTTTGCATGAATATGACAGTGAAGGCGGGTTCAGCTGGGGCCGCAGCTTCACGGGCTTCCTGGTGACCTGTGGGCTGGACCATACTTTGGGGCCAGAGGTGGTCCCGGCAGAGAATTACAACTATCCCGGCATCAAGACCAATGCCCACGGCCTGCACGGCCGCATCTCCAATATCCCCGCCAGGCTGACCGGCTATGGTGAGCGGTGGGAGGGGGATCCATGCATCCTGTGGGCCGAGGGGCAAGTCAGGCAGGCGGCGACGTTTGGCGAAAATCTGACACTGTTTCGGCGGATTGAGGTGGATCTGGGGACAATTGAGATCCGGTTGACTGACCGAGTGATGAACACCGGCTTCCTGCCGACGCTGCACATGTTTTTCTACCATGTGAACATTGGTGCGCCATGGTTGGCAGCGGGCACGCGCCATCTGGCCCGATCATCGACGTGGTCTGGTCCGCGCACGAGGCCCGCTATACGGCGCAGAATGTCGGCTATAAAACCGTGTCCGTGC
Source organism: Rhodobacterales bacterium (assembly GCA_038231395.1). Lineage (GTDB taxonomy): Bacteria > Pseudomonadota > Alphaproteobacteria > Rhodobacterales > Rhodobacteraceae > Stagnihabitans. The sequence goes on along the minus strand of JBBRLL010000071.1, from coordinate 10,210 downwards.
CAATGGATGGCTTTGCAGAGCAGGTCTGGCCGCATGAAGCGGCGGCCAATGCGGCGGGCGAAGTGCCGGTTGCTTTGGTGAATGACCGGCTTGGGTTGGGTGTGGAAGTGATGACGCGCAAGGACCAGCTTCCTTGCCTCTATGAATGGCAGCACTTCCAGTCGGGGGCCTATGTCTTTGGTATTGAACCCTCGACGCACCACGTGCTTGGCAACCTCTCGGCATCTTGCTGTGGTCGATGGGGGCCGGACCGGGCTGCGACGTGCAGTACCTGTATTCCAAGGATATACTGGGCGAAAACCGCGGGCATCTGCCGCGTCACGCCAAGGTTTACCGCAACTTCGCCGCCGAGTTTGACCGCCTGCAACGCGAACGGGTCGCGGCCTATGGCGAGTTCATCGCCGATGTCGCCTTTGGGAGCTTTTCCCGAAAGCGGGCATGTGGTGGCGATGGACAAGGCCAAATTGGCGGCGTTTCGCAAACGGATCACATGAAGCCGATGTTGCGCTGAACGGCCGCCTGAAGATGGGCCTGCAAAGCGGCTTCGGCGGCGTCCGCATCGCGTTTTGTGCAAGCGTTCAGGATTTCGACATGCTCGCGCAGGGTCCGCAGAATGATCGGGCTGGTGAACTTGCGATCCAGCCGCAAGAGGCGCAGATAGTTCATCATCCGGCGATAAGATATGTCGATCAAAGGGTTCTGCATGATACCGACAACGTTGGAGTGGATCAACCGTTCCAGAACGTCGACTTCCGGCAGGTCATCCGGTGACAGACCCGCACCTTCGATCTTGCTGATCAGCACAAGATGACAGGTGGTCAGATCAGCCAACAATTTATCCTCGGCCTGCTCGGCAAACACGCGCACGGCGGCGCGTTCGATGATGCTGCGGAACTGATAGGTGGCGCGGGTCAATTCCAGCCCGGGACGGACAAACTGGATGCCGGACCGCGGGTGGATGGTCAAAACACCTTCCGCCTCCAGCATCCGCAGCGCATCGCGAAGCGGCGCGATGGGTACGTCGACGAGGGTCGACAACTCGGCCTGCGACAGAAAAGCGCCGACTTGGACGCGGCGGGCGAACAGGCCTTCCAGGATGCGCTCATAAGCGGTTTCGCTCAGGCGGGGGGCAGCGGGTTTCATCACCATGTCAGGTTCCGTCGTTGACATTTCAATCTATATCACTGATAGATCAGATCGCAACCGTAAGCGATCAGCGAGTCATTCAAATGAGCCTAGCCGAGTTTCGCATCACAAGGTTCCAATTTGCTCGCGACCGCGTGATTGGCGACAGCCAGGTGCGGGCCGATGATGCGAATGTGGCGGCGCTGGAGCTGATTTCCACGTCCGGCACGGTGGGGTTGGGGTTCATTCAGACGCTGTTCACGCCACTCCCAGACCAGTCTGAAATTGAGCGCATCTTTGCGACCGAGGTTTGGCCCGGCATCGCAGGTCAGCCTGCCATTGGCCTTGTCCACCGTGTCACCCGCCCGCGTGGCGGCAACCAGCGCGCCACTTCTCTGCCGTTTCACGAGGCTGTGCAGGTGGCACTATGGGATCTGGCCGCGAAAGAGGCGGGCCTGCCGTTGCACCGTTTGCTGGGCAGCCGCAGGGACAGGGTGAAAGCCTATGCCTCTGGCCTTGATTTCCATCTTTCGGATGACGCCTTCAGCGCGTTGTTCGCCCACGCCGCCTCGGTCGGCTACTCAGCATTCAAGATCAAGGTTGGGCATCCGGATTTCGGACGTGACTTGCACCGGCTGAATCTGCTGCAAGCGGTGATCCCGGCGGGATCTCAGGTGATGATCGACGCGAATGAGGCGTGGGGTGCCAAGGAAGCGCTGATGAAGATCACCGCGATCCGCGATGCCGGGCATGATCTGCTCTGGGTCGAAGATCCGATCCTGCGCCACGATTTCCCCGGTCTGCGGATGCTGCGGCAGGCAACGCCCTGGACGCAGATCAACTCCGGCGAATATCTGGACCTGTCAGGCAAACGCGCCCTGCTGATGGCGGAAGCGACGGATATTCTGAACGTGCATGCGCAGGTTAGCGATGTGATGCGGATTGGCTGGTTGGCGGCTGATCTGGGGATTCCGGTTTGTCTGGGGAATAGCTTCCTTGAAATGGGCGTTCACATGGCCGTGGCTTTGCCGGAGGTGGAGTGGCTGGAATATTCCTTCCAGAACTTTGATCACCTCGTCGATGAACCGATCGAGATCACCCAAGGTTGGGTCATCGCCCCCGACCGCCCCGGCCACGGCCTCGTGCTGTCTGAAACGGCACGCCGTGACTGGGCGCGCCCGCATTTGCTGAACCGTGCCGATCTTGGCGCGGCCCCCGCCAATCCACGTTTGCCTTGACCTGAAGCGCCCGAACAACCGGGCCATATCGACATCACGGCAGGAACATCGTGAAATAGCTTGACCTTTGGGACAAACAAGGACTAACGAATTTCGCAAGGATGCGGTGCGGATTGCCCTGACCGGCGGGCTTCTGCGCCAGCACGGGTTCCCAGCACGGGTTCAACGTGTCTATGAGCGGCGAAGGCAATTGCCATGACACTTCCACCGTCGAAAGCTTATTCAAATCGCTAAAAGCCGAACTGGTCTGTCGCGGCAACTGGCAAACCCGCCGCGACGTCCAAATTGCCCGGTTCGAAAACACCAACGACATCTAAAACCCGCGCCGCAAACACTCAGCCCCCGGCTGGAAATCACCTGTGGCCTTCAAGGGCTACATAACAGTAGCACCTCACCGGAACGAAACCGAGAAAGGTGAAAAAAGTTGTCCGCGATGCCTTGGACTGACTGACCGCGACCGCGTGGAAAAGATGCCGTTCGTTCGTGGCATAGGCGGACTGGCGGCCGGCTCAAGCAGATGGATTGCACGATCAACGACACAGGTGTCCAGCGGTTCCCCGACGGGAGCTTCGGTAAGCTTCACACCCATTTTGGTGACTTCCTGGCGGCCTAAACTTTCGCACGCAGGCTTGAGGCGCGGAGCAGTCTTGGTCCCGGCAAATACATCAGGAAAATCTCCATATCCGAGCTGGATCGATTATTCTCAGACCCGATCCGCCAGATGCCGGGACTGAAGTCTTTTGGGTCAGGTGGTTTGACGTTGTTGATCTGCGCGGGCGCACCGGGCTGAAGACTGCGGTTCCGCCGCCGGGTTCGAGGGCCTGTTTGATCGCGATCAGCGGTATCTGATCTGGTTCCACCGATGGCCGAGCAGCGCGAGGATGATGATAAGCCCGTTGAAGAATTGGACGTAAAACCCGTCAAGACCCGCAGAGACGATGCCAACCTGGATGAAAGACACGATGACTGCGCCAATCGTGCCGCCAATGATCGTGCCAATGCCACCCCAGGTGGGAGTTCCGCCCACGAAGACAGCGGCCAGCGTTGGCAGCAGATAGGAATCGCCTGCGGTGGGCCACCAGGTGAAGTTGATCATGGTGGAGAAGATGCCTGCCAACCCCGCACCAAAGCCCATGAACACAAACGTGTAGACCCTGATGCGCCTGGTATCGATGCCCATCTGGGCCGCACTGTCCGGGTTGTCGCCGACGCAATGCACCCGGGCCCCGAATTGGTGTCGGTTGTAAAGGAGCACCGATATTACGACGAACAAAACCGCCCAAAACATCTGTACCGGAAAGCCCAGAACCGTGCTGGACAGAACCTTGTAGGCGGCCGTGTCCTTCAAAGACACAACTGCAATCGACTTGCCACCCGTCGCAATCAGGATGGCACCACGGATCAGAAAGCTGAGGCCCAAAGTCGCCACCAGCGACGACAGCCCGCCATAGACCACCACCGCGCCGATGGCGGCGCCTACAGCAAGCCCTACGGCCACACCGGCCGCAAAACACAGGAACGGGTCATAACCCGCCTGAATCCCCAAGGCGAAAATCCACGCAGCAAAGGCCATGACAGCAGGGAACGACAGGTCGATTTCCCCCACCGTCACGATGAACACCATCGGCACCACGACGAATATGGCGACCGGCAACGTGGTCAGGACAGAATAGTAAATACGGTGATCAGAAAACACCCTTGGGTTTCCGATGAAGAACAGGATCATCATCGCGACGAAAACCGCCAGCGTCCCGATGGAGGCGCGGTTGTCCGAGATGAAACGCTTTAGCCAGCTGCGCTCGATGGACCGGTTGCGAAGATCGGGGGTGTCGGTCATCAGGCGGCTCCTTGGTGCGGCGTCACATCGGCCAGCGGGTTTGGTCCGGTGGGATGGGCAATATGTTCCATGAAAGCGACCAGACGATCCGCGCTGCGCACCTCGGCCTTGGTGATTTCCAGCGCAACCCGGCCCCGATCCAACACGACAAACCGGTCCGCAATATCAAAAACGTGGTGGATGTTGTGGCCGATGAACAGGATAGACCGCCCGTTTTCGCGCACTGTCCGTACAAAGCGGAACACCTTTTCCGTCTCGGTCAGCGACAGGGCCGTGGTCGGCTCGTCAAGAATGATCAGGTCGGCCTTGTTGTAGATGGCGCGGGCGATGGCCACGCCTTGCCGTTCGCCACCCGACAATTGGCCCACGATGGAGTCAGGTGAGAATACCTTGGAGGTAAAGCCAATCTCGCGCATCAGACGTTCAGCTTCGGAGCGTTGCTTGGCCACATCCAGCAAACCGAAGATTGTCGTGATTTCGCGGCCCATGAAGATGTTGCGCACAATCGTCTGCTGTACGGCCAAGGCGCGGTCCTGAAACACCGTCTCGATCCCGGCGGCGCGGGATTTGCCCGCACTCCAGCCTTGAACGGCGGTGCCGCGCACCAAAATCTCGCCGCTGGTCGGTTTGACCACGCCGGCCAATATTTTGATCAGCGTCGATTTGCCCGCGCCATTGTCCCCTAACAGACCCACCACTTCCCCGCGGTCGACGTGCATGTTGACGCCGCCCACCGCAAAGACATTGCCGTAAGACTTCTTCACTTCTTTCAGTTCGATCAGCCGCTCGCCCAAGTGTCGCTCCTGTTGCAATGGGAAGGCAGGGCGAGGCGGTCAAAGCCACCTCGCCCTGTTCAAGCCGCTTGGATCAGCGCAAGCCTTCGACGGCCAGATCGGCAACCGAGCCGATGTTGTCCTTGGTCACGAACCCTGCACCGGTATCAATGTTCATGGCACCAAGGCCATAAACCTTCTGCTGGCACAGGCTGAGGATGGGCATGTAGCCTTGCAGGAAGGGCTGCTGGTCAGAGGTCAGCTGCACCCAGCCATCATGGAACGCCGCCACAATCTGCGGGCTGGTGTCGAAGCCGATGTTGAAAATCTCACCCGGCTTCTTGCCTGCCGCCTGCATATAGGTGGGCGCGTTGCCCAGCATCTGCCCGCCCGGATAGGCGATGAGTTTGACATCGGGGTTGGCGAGCAGACCAGCCGTGATGACCGGAATGGCAAGGTTCGGATCACCGGCCATCTCCGGCGTGGTCGTCAGCTTGATCACGGTCAGACCGGCAGCCTCCAAGGCCTTGACGGTTCCAAGTTCGCGGATCACGCGGTTTTCCTGGGACCAGTCAGCGACGACGATGGCTTTGTCACCCTTGCCAAGACCTGACATCCGGACGGCTTCAGCCCCAAGCGCCTCGCCTTGTGGCGCGAGGTTCGCACCGACATAGCCGCCGCCGAACTTTGCACGCACCGTAGGCACGTCGACGTTTTGATACATCATCAGGATGCCGGCCTTGTGAGCTTCTTCCGCCAACGGCTCAATCGAGTCCGGACCCGGATGCCCCATCATGGCGATGCCGTTGGGGGCCGAGGCAACAGCCTCACGCAGTTGCTGCACCATCTTTTCGGATGACCAACCAGAGAATACGAAGTCAACCTGCGCGCCCGTGTCATGCTGGGCTTGCTTGGCGCCGTTATAGACAATTGTGCCAAAACCGTCACCTTCGGCACCGCCGACGAAGAAGCGGATATGCACATCCTTGCACCATTGCTCGCGCAGCGGATCGGCATGAGCTATCGCTGCACCATTGATCGCGAACAGAACAGCGCTTGTCATCAAAACACGTTTGGAAACCATCATTGAAGTCCTCCCTTTGCGCCGGATACTCCGGCGGTTGCAGTTCCAATCCGGGCCGTCCTTTGCGGAGCTTGCCCCTGTCTCACACCGGGTTTGCGATGTAATCTCCTCCCCGGGCCAGCTTCAGATGGGCAAGCGCGTGGACCTGCCCCGTCATCTCCAATGCGTCACGGTAAACGGGATCGTGCCAGCCTTCGATGTCGATGGCACCGGTGTAGCCCGTCAGCCGAAGCTCGGAAATGATGTCAGTCCAGTTGCTGTCACCAAAGCCCGGCGTCCGCATGAACACAAACTTTTCGCGGCCGAAAATCCCGTGCTCCTTGATCACCTCCCAACGGATCGTTGCGTCTTTCCCGTGAACGTGGAAGATTTTGGAGCCCCATTTCCGGATCTGCGGCATGGGGTCGATCAGATAGACCATCTGATGACACGGCTCCCATTCCAGCCCGATATTGGCGTCAGGCGTCTCGTTGAACATCAGCTCCCACGCATCGGGATTGTGCGCGATATTCCAGTCGCCGGACGCCCAGTTGCCATCCATCGCGCAGTTTTCAAAGGCAATCCTGATGCCATTGTCGGCGGCACGCCTGGCCAGTTCGGACCAGACCTGTTTATAGCGCGATAGGCTGTCGGTCAGCGGCTTGCCACGGATGCGCCCGGTGAATCCGGCCACACAGGTCGCGCCAAAATGATGGGCGTTGTCGATGCAATCCTTCCAACCCTGCAGGGTCTGCCGGTCCATCTCCTGGTCTTCCAGCGGATTGCCGAACATCCCGAGGGTGGAGATTGTGATATCGCGGTCCCCCAACGCGCCAAGACAGCGCTTGCCCAGTTCGGCAAGGTTCTGGCCGTTGGTTGTCTGCCAGAAGAACGGTTCAAAACTTTCAAAACCCTTGTCAGCGATAGCGGCGATGTTTTCGGGCGCGTGACCTTCGCTGGCGCGGATCATGGTGCCGATGCGAAGGGATTTGGCGGGATCGGCTAGGCTCGAAGTCAAATCAAAATCTCCACTCTCGCCTGCGCCGCAGCACTTTCTATTGCGCCAAAGACCATGGCGAGGCTTTTGATATTGTCGCTACCCACCGTTTCCGGCAGTCGTTTGTTGTCCAGAGCGTCCAGAAACTCGGCAATCACGCTGCCATGTCCATAGGTCTGGCTTTCATTTTCCGGTGGCGGCACATCGAGTGGCGCAAGTTCACGAAAAAAGCCCTCATCTCCGGCAAGCACATGGGCCTCGAACTTGTCTTCGCCGTCCCAGAGCAGTGTGCCCTTGGTCCCGATGATGCGCCAGCCGCTGTCCCAACTGGTACGTGCGCCCTCTGCAACCCACGAACCGCGATAGGTGAAGATCACTCCATCGCTCATCTCGAAAATCGCATTGGCCGCCGCACCATGCAGGTTCCAAGAGCCGACCGGATTGCTTTCGTGGCAATAGACCGCCAGCGGCTGCTTGCCCGACATGAATCGCGCCGCATCAAAGGTGTGAATGGCCATATCCATCAGCAACACATTGCGCATCTGTTCGCGAAACCCGCCGAAATGGGCACCGACGAAAAAGTCTGCGTGCACGGCGGTCAATGTTCCCAAGGCGTCACTTTCAAGCATCCGCTTGATGCGACGCACGCCCCTGTTGAAGCGGCGGTTTTGCATGACCGCATGAATTTTTCCGGCTTCTGACGAAAGCAGCAGCAGATGACGCGCCTCTTGCAGTGTGGTCGCCATCGGCTTTTCTGACAAAACATGACAGCCATGCTTCAGCCCAATCGCAACCACGTCATGGCGGGCTGAAGGGATCACAACATCGAACAGAAGATCGGGTTTGGTTGCGGTCAGAACCGTGGCAAGATCGGTGCCAGTGGTCACGCCGACCAGCTCAAAGTCATCCCGCAAAGACTCGGCGGCTTTGATGTCTATATCGACCAGCCCGACAAGATGCACTTTGCCGACGAGTTCAGCTTGTTCGTGCAAGGCCTTGACCCAGCCACGCGACATTGAACCGCATCCCGCCAATACCGCGCGATAAGCCACCAGTTTCCTCCCTTTTTCGTACGGCCCGTTCAGGCTCGTTTCGGCGTGTTCCGTTCAGGAACCCAATTGTCGTAAACGTTTACGAGATTTGACCAGAATTGCCTTTCTGTCAACTGGAATTACCTCCGCCATTCGGATAGACACACATCAAAGCAAGAAAGCCCTGATCCGATGGTCGGCATAAAGCGACTGGCACATCATCTGAACATCTCGATCGGTACCGTTTCTCGCGCGCTGAACGGCAAGCCTGATGTCAACGAAGACACTCGTCAGCGGGTACTCACGGCTGCGCAAGAAATGGGCTATGAGGCCAACCAATCCGGTCGCAGCCTGAGGCGGGGTGCTACCGGTGCTGTGGGTTTCATGGTGCAGACCGGGCCGCAGTTTAACGTGCAGGGCGACAACTTTTTCACCACCGTTTTCGATGGTGTGCAGACGGTTCTGAACCGTCATCACCTGGATCTGATCGTTCTGCTGTGTTCGGCCAGCGAGGACCCCGATCAGTACCTGCGTCGCATGGTGCTGCGTGGCTTTGTCGACGGCATGATCATCTCTCACACCCGTCGCATCGACCCCCGCATCGCATTCCTTGCCAGCCGCCAATTGCCGTTTGTGACACTTGGCCGTTCCAACACGGATGCCGGGCAATCCTGGATCGACATCGACTTCGAAAGCATCGGGCGGCTCGCAGTGGAGCGGTTTATCAGCCGGGGTCATCGCGAAATCGCCATAGGCCTGCCAGTTGACGATATCAATCTTGGACACTTAATGCACGCCGCCGTCGAAGCGACCATGTTGAAGCACGGTTTGACTTTGTCGGCCCAAAACCTCCTGCGGTCGCCGCCCGGCGAATTGGGGGGTTATGAGATTGCCAACCAGATCGTCCGGCTGAACCCGCGCCCGACTGCTATTCTCCTGAGTGACGAGTCGTCTGCCATCGGTCTTTATCGCGGGCTTTTGGAACATGGCATCGTACCGGGACGCGATATTGCGGTTACCGGGCGCGATAGTTTGCCGGTACGCTTCATGGTGCCCAGTCTGACCAGATACGGACAGCCGCTGCGCGATCTTGGTATAGCCTTGGGAGAGGCGCTGCTGGCGACGATGCCCGCCTATCAAAAACTTTATCCCACGGGCATCGTGCGTCGAGTCTGGCCGCCAATGTTTACTGAGGGCGAAAGTGACGTGTTTGACGTTTAGCAGATGGCGCAATCCGCAGCCGACTGCCGTTCGTTTCACTTAGCAGCATATTCTCTGGGTGCATCGCACCACCGCAATCCATTGGGGTTGAAGAAAATTATCCTACTTGACACCCGCCGATCATCGACGCGCGGCCTGCCGTGGCACTTGGGAAAGAAGGGCCGAAGCCGGACCGTCAAGGCGTTAAAGTTGGCCTCTTCCGATATATCGACTGCGGCTGGAAGCCGCGAAAATACCCTGCAATCGACTGGAAATCACGTGGAGCCTTCGGAACGACCGCCACCTAACCTGTGTACTTTGCGTTGTGAAACTGGCGCTGGTCAGCCAAGTTCAGGGTCGCGAAAGCCACGCCGCTACTGCTGGACTTGGCCCCCAGCAAATCTGGCGATCATCAGGGAGCCGAGGATGATGGCGCCAGAGATAGCTTGGATCCAGAAGGAGGGCACTTGCGCTAGGGTCAGGACGTTCTGGACGACGCCGAGCAATAGGACGCCTGTGAGTGCTCCGAACATGGTGCCCTTGCCGCCGTCCAGAGAGATGCCGCCGATGACGGCCGCCGCGAAGACTGTAAAAATCAGTCATGAGGGCTGCAAGTGCTGGCAAGAGTGCCAGATCGCGCAGCCGTGCGATGGCCAATCGACCCATCGTGGGCTGGGGCCCGCTTCCGGCGGGTGTATTGTCCTGACTGGTCACGCTGATATCCCCTCAATCGACGCAACCAGAGCGTTGTCACTCCAGCCGGCCTCGTGTTGCGCAACCACTCCGCCGTGCCGCATGATCGGCAAAGGGCAACTGTTATGATCGAGCCATGGACGCCATTGGTTCAAGTCCAATGGCGAGGGCTGCCGCTTTACGTCGGGAAAACAGTCCCCCAGACTGTTTTCTAATCCTCCTCACTATTTCAAATCCCTCAAGGCAGAAATGG
>JBBRLL010000070.1:0-16382 GCA_038231395.1 Rhodobacterales bacterium | reverse complement strand
TTGGACCGCAAGAACGTCCTCATCGCGGATGAGGAGCAAGCAAAAGGCACGGTCGATCACGTGCCCGTCTACCCCAGAGAGGTCGTGAAGCGCGCTTTAGAGCTGAACGCGTCGGCCATCATCCTTGTCCACAACCATCCCTCGGGTGACCCCACACCGTCAGAGGCGGACATTTCCATGACCCTTCAGGTGCAGGAGGCTGCGCAAGTCCTTGGAATCATTCTGCATGACCACCTGATCATCGGCAAATCCCGCGAACTGTCGTTCAAGGCACAAGGCTATTTATAAGAAAGGCCGGTTTCAGCCACACTTCGACCCGTCGGTTCAGCCTGCGCCCGGCGGCCACCGCATCGCAAGCCATCGGCAACGCCTCGCCAAAGGCGGACCCGCTCGGCAACTGGTCCAGCGGCATCCCCGGCACCAGCGCCTTCAACGCAGCCTGAACGGCATCGACACGCGCCTGGGCCAAATCCATATTCGCGACAACGTTGCCTTTCCCGTCCGAAAATCCGGCCAAAGTCAATGCGTTACCCTTGAACAGCCCCGCCTCCAGCATTCGCGCCAGATCACGGAGATTGTCTTGGCTGGCTGCATCCAGCGTGTTGGTGCCATCGTCAAAGCGGAAGGTCAGGGACAAACGGTCCGCGCCATCCATCGCTGCCACCAAGTGTTGCAAGTCGTCCAACGTGGTATTCTTACCCGCCCCCTTGATTGCGTTGATCAGACGCAGACCGTCAGCCGTCATCGGTTGCCGCTCAACACTGCGATCAATATAGCCCGCCTGCGCCACCGCAGTTTGCGCCTCGGGGGTGGACAGAAAGTCCAGAAATTCACGCGCCACCAAGGGCAAACGATGCCGGGGTGTCAGGAAAAACACTGGCAGCGTCAGAGGATAATCCTGCGCCTTGACGGCGAGGCGGGTGGGCAGCAGGGGAAATCCGCAACTGTCGGTCAAGCGCAGCAACTTGGCAGGCTGCGCCACAGACCGCCCGGTGACCGCAATCGCCCAAGGGTCTTTCGCCACAGCGTCCGCCAATTCGGCGAGGGTGGCATGCCAAACAGTTACGGCAGGATCAGTGCCCAACCGCGCCTTCAGCGCGCGCGTCACATCGCTGTCTGCCGCCAAACCGTGCAAAATCAACGGCATATCCGGGCCGCCGACGTCTTTCCAGTTCTTGACCTGACCCGACAAAACCCGGGCCAGATCGGTGGTGGAAATCTGCGGCGTCGGGTTGTCGGGTGCCACGATCGGCACCATCGCATCCAATGCCACCGATTGTGACCCCAGATCGGGCTCGGTGTTCGACGCGAAAGCCAGTGTCGCAGCCCCGGAAATCAAGGCATCCCGGGCCACGGAGGGCGCGGCAGGCGCAAAGGTCACCTCTGCCACCGTCTCCCCCGTGCTTGCGTCCGACAGCAGCGTCGGCTCTCCGGGATGCAGCGTCAGTTTGCGGGCAATGGCAAAGGCGGCCAGCAACGGTGGTAGCAGCCTTGCCCCAGCGTCGGCGGCCCCGGTGATGCCAATCACAGCCTTGGGCGCCGTAAGGTCCGGGCAGGCGGGCCCATCGCAGTTCACACCTTGACCGTCGATGGTCAACGGCCCGTAAGCCGATGAAATGCGGAAGAATTCACCATCGTATCCGGTCAAGGTTCCGGCGATCGACAGGGCTCCATCGTGCGAGGTCAGGGTGACATCCTGCGCCGCCACCACGCTTGGAAACAGAAGCGCGACGAAAACCGCCGCGCGCACCACCGTCACACCCATGAAGCCCGCCGTCCCTATTTGGCGGCAAGCTTCGTGGTTTGAGCAAGATTCTTCAACACCAGAAACTCGCCGACAGCGGTACAATTTGGCATTTCTAGGGTCAAGTCGATCATCGCGGCCATGCCATCGGTGCTGGTGAGGGTCTTGCCCAGCAACTTATGACCGCAATTGGATGAGGTCACGGGAGCTTCTACCACAACATCGGCCATCGTTTCCGCCGGAAAGGTATAAACCTGTGCCAAAAGCGGATCGTGAACCGAGGCATCGCCCAGAACGCTGAGCCATCCACCCTGGTTTGTAATTATTCCCGGTTGGTTCGGTGAGACATCGCCCTGCTGACCGAAATCCGCGCCATTTTCCATGCCATGCAGCACAAATCCGGTCGCGCCCGCCCATTGAACCGCAAAGCGCCGCACACCGGCCAGATCGGGGATAGCCTGGGTCGCCGAGGCAGTGCGCCCGTTGTCGAGGCGCATGTCAAACCGGGCGGTTTCATCCATCACGGGCAAGCGAACGGCAAGGCTTCCCTCGGCATTCAGACGTTCGGTTACGCTAAGTCCGGCGTGGGAAAGCACAACGCGGGTACCGGCGTCACAAGGGGCCGCGATTGAGACCTCCATCATCGCGCCGGGGCGGGGCATCAGATGCAAGACAGGGGCGCAAACGGCCGTCTCTGCCGTCAGGGGACTTGTGGATTGTGACAGGCGATCTGCGACGACCTGAACGTCTTGACCGGTCTTGAGTGGCCGCAAATCGGCCGTCAAACCGCTTTCATCCGGCCCAGCTGACAAATTGACGATGTGAATCGGTTCTTTTGCTGTCGCTTGAGTCAGTTTTGCGGGGATACGAGCCGCGTAGGCTTGTGCAAGATGTCCAGCCGCCAAAGCCACGCTCAGCACAGCGGTAAACCGTCCGGCGCGGTGTATGGACCGCGTTAGAAACGTTGACTCAAGTTGTTCAAGCATCTGCCTCACCCATTAACCATCTCGCAACATCTGCGCCGCAAACGAGGCAGACCCACGGCCTGATCAAGGAAATCTTGCGGCGATGCAGGCGGGAATGTGGCTTTTACGCAGTGGCATAGGGGCGAGCCTCAGAAAGCCGACCCCCGAACCTCAGGTCAATTTGCCGTGGCAATGCTTGAACTTTTCACCAGAGCCGCAGGGGCAAAGGTCGTTGCGCGCTGGATTTCCCCATGTTGTCGGGTCCGATTCCACAAAACCTGTGGCAGCGGCGGCCAGCGCCACGGGGGGTGCGATGGGTGCTTCCGGCTCAATCAAAGCACGGGCGGCCTGTTGTTGCGCCACCATTTGCGCGATCATCGCTTGCTGCTCTTCCGCCGTCATCGGGCGCACAAGTCCAAGTTTTTGCGTCACTTCTTGCCGCAAAGAGTTCAACATCGATTCGAACAGCGCAAAGCCTTCGGTCTTGTATTCGTTCAACGGGTCGCGCTGCGCATAACCGCGAAAGCCGACGACGGTGCGCAGATGCTCCAGCGTCACCAGATGCTCGCGCCATTTGGCGTCAATCGTCTGTAGCAAAAGCTGTTTTTCGATGGAGCGCATGGTATCGGCGCCAAACGCCTCCAGCTTTTGCGCCATGACTTTGTCGCTTTCGGCAACCACGCGCTCCAGCATCACGGCCTGATCGACGCCTTCTTCTGCCGCCCATTTGATGATTGGCAGGTCCATGTTCATCTTTTCAATGATGGCAGCGTAAAGGCCTGGGGCATCCCATTGATCGGCATAGGATTTGCGCGGCATGTAGAAATCGACGAGGTCTTCGGCCACCTGATGGCGCATGTCCTGCGCAATCTCGCCAAGGTCTTCGGACTGCATGATCTCCAGCCGCTGACCAAAGATGGCTTTGCGCTGGTCGTTCATCACGTCGTCAAACTTCAGAAGTTGCTTGCGGATGTCAAAGTTGCGACCCTCGACTTTGGCTTGGGCGCGTTCCAGCGACTTGTTGACCCAAGGGTGAACGATGCTTTCGCCCTCTTTCAGGCCCAAAGTCGACAGCACCTTGTCCAACCGCTCCGATCCGAAAATCCGCATCAGGTCGTCTTCCAGCGACAGGAAAAAGCTGGAGCGGCCCGGATCCCCCTGACGGCCCGAACGACCGCGCAGCTGGTTGTCGATCCGACGGGATTCGTGGCGCTCGGTCGCCAGAACGAACAGACCGCCAGCGGCCAGAACCTTCGCCTTGTCCTCAGCCTGTTCGTTTTCGATCGCGGTGCGCACTTCGTCGGGGTGCAGGTGCGGGTCGGCGGCAATCGCTTCCAGCACCTTCATCTCGACGTTGCCGCCCAGTTGGATGTCGGTGCCACGGCCCGCCATGTTGGTGGCAATCGTCACCGCGCCAAACTTGCCGGCATCCGCCACAATCTGCGCCTCAGCCTCGTGCTGACGGGCGTTCAGAACATTGTGGGTGATGCCTTCCTTTTTCAACATATCCGACAGCGCCTCGGACTTTTCAATCGAGGTGGTGCCGACCAGAATCGGCTGACCCTTTTCATGCGCGGTGCGGATCGACTTGACGATGCCTTCATACTTTTCGCGCGCGGTGCGGTAGACTGCGTCGTGGTCATCGTTGCGCGAGACGGGACGGTTGGTCGGCACTTCAACGACGCCCAGCTTGTAAATCTCAAGGAATTCATCGGCTTCGGTGGTGGCGGTTCCGGTCATGCCGGACAGCTTGTCGTAAAGCCGGAAGTAGTTCTGAAAGGTCACAGACGCCAGCGTCACGTTTTCAGGCTGAACTTTGACATGTTCCTTGGCCTCAATCGCCTGATGCAGGCCTTCGGACAACCGCCGCCCCCGCATCATCCGGCCGGTAAATTCGTCAATCAGCATGACCTCGTCATCCTTGACGATGTATTGCTGGTCCCGCGTGTAAAGCTTGTGCGCCCGCAAGGCTTGCGTCACGTGGTGCACCAGAGTGGTGCTTTCCGGGTCATAAAGGCTTTGGCCATCCGGCAGCAAACCCGCCGCCGACAGACGCTGTTCGATGAACTCGTTGCCCTCTTCGGTATAGGTGGCAGAGCGGGTCTTTTCATCCAGCTTGTAATGTTCGGGGGTCAGTTCGGGAATAAGCGCGTCAATCGTCTGGTACAGGTCGCTGCGGTCTTCGCTGGGGCCAGAGATAATCAGTGGCGTCCGCGCTTCGTCGATCAGGATCGAGTCCACCTCGTCAACGATTGCAAAATTATGCCCACGCTGCGCCATTTCGGCGATGGAGCCTTTCATGTTGTCGCGCAGATAGTCAAAGCCCAGCTCGTTGTTGGTGGCATGGGTGATGTCGGCGCCGTAAGCCGCCTTCTTTTCCGCATCGGCCTGAAAGGGCACCACAACGCCGGTGGTCATGCCCAAGGCCGCGTAAACCTTGCCCATCCACGCGGCGTCGCGCTTGGCCAGATAATCGTTGACGGTCACAACATGCACGCCCTTGCCCGTCAAGGCGTTCAGATAGGCCGGGAAGGTCGCGACCAGCGTTTTGCCTTCCCCGGTGCGCATTTCGGCAATGTAGCCCTGATGCAGGAAGATGCCGCCCATAAGCTGCACATCAAAGGCCCGTAGACCAATGGCCCGACGCGCAGCCTCACGGCAGTTGGCGAAGGCTTCCGGCAGCACGGCGTCAAGGCTTTCGCCACCCACCGTGACCCGCTTTTTAAGTGCTTCGGTCTTGGCAATGATGCCCTCGTCGGTCAGCGCGGCAAATTCCGGCTCCAACGCGTTGATCTTTGCCACAAGGGGGCGCACCGACTTGACCATGCGGTCGGTGGGCGTGCCAAAGACTTTCCGTGCAAGCGTTCCGAAACCCAGCATCATCACTCCGCCCGACCAAATTCATCCTTCAGCATTGCGCTGACATGTTCGTGTGAGGCTTGGACTTGCCCGCACCCTGATCACCCCCTAGAAGAGCCGGGCAGGTTGGCCAACCGGGCCACGGACCACCTTAGGGGAACGTGTGCGATTTAAGGTCTGGCCATGCCATAGTCAACGCTGCGCAAGCCGCAGCCGCATCAGGAGCGTGTGAGATGACGAAACTTTCCGGTATATGCGCCGTTTTGGCCCTTTCCACTGGGCTTGCATTGCCCGTTTGGGCCGATACCACCACCACACCAGCGCCTGCAGATGCCACCATGCCGGCGGCGGCTCCGATGGTAGCAGCCACCGCCGATACGGTTCTGGCCACGGTGAACGGCGTCAATATCACGATGGGCGACCTGATCGTCACCCGTGACGGCCTGCCCGCGCAATACAAATCCATGCCGGATGACCAGCTGTTCAAGGGCATACTGGACCAACTGATCCAGCAAGAGGCGCTGAAACAGTCGATGGGCGACACGCTGACCAAAAAGCAGACCACCGCCCTTGCCGACCTGAAGCGCAGCTATCTGTCGAACGAAGCACTGCTGTCGGCCATCAAAGATGCCGTGTCGGATGCCACGATCCAGAAAGCCTACGACGACAAATACAAGGCGATGGCACCGGAGACGGAGTATCACGCCTCGCACATTCTGGTCGACAGTGAGGACAAGGCCAAGGCGCTGTTGAAAGACATCGAGGGTGGCAAGGCCTTTGCAGACGTGGCCAAGGCCAATTCCTCGGACGGGTCAGCGGCCAATGGCGGCGATCTTGGCTGGTTCGGCAAAGGTGCCATGGTCAAACCGTTTGAGGATGCCGTGCTTGCGGCAAAGGTTGGCACGGTCGTCGGCCCGATCAAGACCGATTTCGGCTGGCACCTGATTGTCGTCACCGAAACCCGCAACAAGGCAGCCCCGGCCTTGGCTGAGGTGCATGACCAGATTGCCGCCGACCTGCAAAAGGCCGCGATTGGTGCCGTCATCAAGACGATGACGGAAAAGGCCACCGTCACCCGCGCCGACATCACGACCATTGACCCGGCGCAGATCAAAGACCTTACTCTTTTGGACAAATGACGAGGGCACCATGGGCAAGACCGACTGGAAAGCCGAAGTCAAAGCTTTGAAGAAAGAGCTGAAGGGTGTCACCACCGCCGCTCCGCTGGCCACCGCGTCAGTCCCTGCTCCGGCCAAGAAAGCCATACTGGTCTCGCCCCTCGCGCCCGCATCGTTTCCCGACCTGCCCCTGATCCGCGGCGTTGAGTTTGCGGCGGTCGAGGCAGGCGTGCGCTATGCAAACCGCAAGGATGTGATGCTGGTCCGATTGGCACCCGGTACGGCGGTCGCTGGTGTATTCACCAAGTCAACCACCCGCTCGGCTTGCGTGCGCGACTGTCAGACCAAGATCGCCATGACGGTACCGAAGGGTGCGGGGGCTGCGATCATCGTGAACTCAGGCAACTCCAACGCCTTTACCGGGTCGCGGGGTGAGGCTTCGGTTGCGGCCATCACCGGCAGCGTTGCGGCCGCCTTGGGCGTGCCTGCCAGCCGGGTCTTCTCCTCTTCAACCGGGGTGATCGGCGAGCCTTTGCCGCACGACCGCATCACGGCTGCGATCCCCGCCCTGCAAGCGGCTTTGACCGAAGACGCCATCGTGTTGGCCGCCCAAGCCATGATGACCACCGACACCTTTCCGAAAGGTGCTGCGGCGACCATTGAAGCCGAGGGCGGCACAGTCCACATCGCAGGCATCGCCAAAGGTTCGGGCATGATCGCGCCGGATATGGCCACGATGCTGGTCTATATCTTCACCGATGCGAAAATTGCCCCCGCCATGCTGCAAAGGCTTTTGTCGCGCAACACAGATGCGACCTTCAACTCGATCACGGTGGACAGCGACACCTCAACTTCCGACACGCTGCTGTTGGCCGCAACCGGCCTGTCCGATGCTGCCCCGCTGACGGGTGCGACACTGAAAGCGTTTGAGACGGCACTGCTGGGTGTGATGACGAACCTGGCCCATCAGGTGATCCGCGACGGCGAGGGGGCGACCAAGTTTGTCGAGGTCAGCGTAACCGGTGCCGCCTCTGACAGCGATGCGCACAAGGTGGCGCTGGCGATTGCCAACTCACCCTTGGTCAAGACGGCCATCGCGGGACAAGATCCGAACTGGGGCCGCATCGTGGCCGCCATCGGCAAATCGGGGGCCGAGGCCGACCGGGATCGACTGACAATTCACTTCGGCGATATCCTTGTGGCCGCCAAAGGCTGGCGCAATCCGCACTACCGCGAGGCGGACGGCGCTGCCTATATGCTGAACCCCGAACTGGTGATTTCTGTCAACATGGGGCTTGGTCGCGGCAAACGCAAAGTCTGGACCTGTGACCTGACCAACCGCTACGTCGAGATCAACGCCGACTACCGGTCTTAGATGACCAAGGTCGTTCTTGTCTCTGCAGTAGCGCTGATCGACGCCGATGGTCGCGTGCTGCTGGCGCAACGACCGGCTGGTAAGTCGATGGCCGGCCTGTGGGAGTTTCCGGGCGGCAAGGTCGAAGATGGTGAAACCCCCGAAGCCGCCCTGATCCGCGAATTGCAGGAAGAGTTGGGGATCAATACGTGGAAAAGTTGCCTCGCACCTCTGACATTTGCCAGCCACGCTTACGAATCATTCCATTTGCTGATGCCGCTTTTCGCCTGCCGCCGCTGGGAAGGCATTCCAACGCCACGCGAAGGACAAACTTTGGCCTGGGTCAACCCAAAGGCTTTTCGCGATTTTCAAATGCCACCTGCGGATGTACCGCTGATTCCCATCCTGTTGGATTGGTTGTGACCCCGAACTATCCTTAAGAGACACACAAATTTGACATAAAATGGCCACATTTCATAATGTGACTGTTTCTTAAACGTTTATTGACGCGTAGTGTTTGGTTCTGGGCTATAAAGTGAAGGGCATGCGATGATCAGAACTATCACCGTCGGAAGCAGTGTCTCCATCCAAGGTACGTTTGTACGTGCTCTTCATGACGGACAGATTGCGGTCAAGGTTTTCGACGGAACCTACGTCGGGCGACCCGTTGAACCCTACAATGCCGCAAAGGCTGCCAAGTCATAAAGAAAAGGCCGGGCAATGCGCCCGGCCTTTCTATTTCAATACGACCCGAAACGCGCAGCCAAACCAAGCGCCCCTGATCATGCCAAGGTACGCTGAATTTCCTCGCGCTCGAAAATCTCGATGACATCGCCATTGCGAAGGTCCTCGTAGCGCTCGAACGCCATGCCACATTCCTGACCCATCGGCACTTCTTTGACCTCGTCCTTGAACCGCTTGAGGGTTTTGAGCGTGCCTTCGTGGATGACCACGTTGTCGCGCAGCAAACGCACCCCGGCAGAACGGCGGGCCACGCCTTCTGTAACCAGACAACCTGCAACAGTGCCGATATTGGAGATCTTGAAGACCTCTTTGATCGTTGCATAACCGATGAACGTCTCGCGGATTTCGGCTTTCAACAGGCCAGAGGCGGCTTTCTTGATGTCATCCACCAAATCATAGATGATCGAGTAATAGCGGATTTCCACACCCTTCTGCGTCGCACTCGCCCGCGCCGTCGCATTGGCCCGCACGTTAAAGCCGATGATCGGGGCCTTGCTGGCTTCGGCCAGACCCACATCGGTATCGGTGATAGCCCCAACGCCCGAATGCAGCACACGGACGCGGACCTCTTCGTTGCCAACCTTCTCCAACGCCTGCACGATCGCCTCGGCAGATCCCTGAACGTCGGCCTTGACGATAATCGGCAGCTCCGAGACTGACATGTCAGCCTTGGCCTTGGCCATCAACTGTTCCAGCGTGGTCGCAGCCCCAACTGCCGCGCGCTTGTCTTTCGACGCCTTCTCGCGATAGTCGGCGATTTCACGGGCTTGCGCCTCGGTATCGACCACGTTCAGCGTATCACCAGCATGCGGGGTGCCCGACAGACCCAACACCTCAACCGGCATTGAAGGGCCAGCTTCGGCAATCGTCTCACCCTTGTCGTTGATCAGGGCGCGCACTTTGCCCCACTGCTCGCCCACGACAAAGATGTCGCCTTTGCGCAGCGTACCGTTTTGCACCAGAACCGTGGCGACCGGACCACGACCAGTGTCCAGCTTGGCCTCGATCACAGCACCAGAGGCCTGACGATTCGGGTTGGACCGCAGTTCCAGAATTTCGGCCTGAAGCGCTACAGCTTCCAACAGTTTGTCCAGACCCTTGCCCGTCTTGGCCGAAACCTCAACGTCCTGAGTTTCGCCTGACATCGCCTCAACAACAATGCTGTGTTGCAGAAGGTCAGTCCGCACCTTTTGCGGGTTCGCCTCGTACTTGTCGATCTTGTTGATCGCCACGATGATCGGAACCTTGGCCGCTTTGGCGTGGGCAATCGCTTCAATCGTTTGCGGCATCACGGCGTCATCGGCCGCAACCACCAGAATAACGATGTCGGTCACATGGGCCCCACGCGAACGCATTGAGGTGAAGGCCGCGTGGCCCGGCGTGTCAAGGAAGGTGACAAGCTGGCCGTTCGGGGTTTTCACCTGATAGGCGCCGATGTGCTGGGTGATCCCGCCGGCTTCCCCAGAAACCACATTGGCGTGGCGGATGGCGTCCAGAAGTGAGGTCTTTCCGTGGTCAACGTGACCCATGATCGTCACGATCGGAGGGCGCGTCACCAGATCTTCGGACTTGTCCTTGACGGTGTCGATGGCTTGTTCCACGTCGGCATCGGTCACGCGAACGGCACGGTGGCCGAATTCTTCGATCACCAGCTCGGCCGTGTCAGCGTCAATCGCCTGATTCATCGTGACCATCATGCCCATTTTCATGAGCGATTTGACCACGTCAGCCCCACGTTCCGCCATGCGGTTCGCCAGTTCCGAAATCACGATGGTTTCCGGCAGCTGAACGTCGCGCACCTGCTTTTCTGGCTTCAGGCCAAGGCCCAAGGCCTTCTGGCGCGCCTTTTCCTGCTTGCGCTTCATTGCGGCAAGGCTGCGCTGACGGCCACCCTCGTCGGCTACGGCATCCGACAGGGTCAACTTGCCAGCGCGGCGGCCTTCTTCGCCCTTGGCCTTGTTGGCAGCGCGTTCACGATCCTCACGCTCACGGTCCGTCCGGCGTGGCGGCAGACCAGGCTTGGCTGAAGCCGGTCCACGCGCATCCTCAGCCGGGGTCGCCGCAGCCGGACGACCAGCAGCCGTGCGGGCACCCGGCGACGCAGAGTTCGGCCGCGGTGCCGTTGTGGCGATCAGCGTGATCGGCTTTTTGGCCTCTTCGGCGGCGCGGGCAGCCGCATCAGCCACGGCTTTGACGCGGGCTTCTTCTTCGACTTTGGCTTTGGCAACGGCCTCGGCAGCGCGAACCTCACGCTCCTTGGCTTCATTCTCGTCGCGCTTGCGCTGGCGTTCTTCTTCGCGTGACTTCTCGTCTTCGGCGCGCTTGGCCGCGTCTTCGACTTCACGGGCCTTGGCGGCACGCAATGCGGAAAGACGACGCTCCATCTCGGCGTCGGAAATACCGGCCGGGCGCTTGGACGGATCGCCCAAACGTGGCGAGGTGGCCACAGCCGCCCCGGTTCCCGGTGTCGGGGTAGCCCCTTTGTTCGGCACCACCGTCAGCTTGCGCTTGACCTCGACCACAACGCTTTTCGTGCGGCCGTGGGAGAAGCTTTGCTTCACCTGACCGGAACGAGGTGCGCCACCCAGACCGAGGGGTTTTTTGCCGTCTGTATCGCTCATGCGTCCTACATATCCTTCAAGGCGGCATCGTCGCCGCCATCATGCCCGATGGGCTGCACACGCAGCCCTTCCAGCCTTGCCGCTTCCTCTACAACACGAGTCGTAAGGACACCAGCCGCAAGCGCGGCGTGTATCGCACGTTCGCGCCCAAAGGACAAACCCAATTCCCTTGCCGTAAGGCAGCCAATCAGCCTGCCACCGTTTTCCGGGGGCCGCAGCTTGGTTTTACCACGCTCTGACCCGTCAGCGGCCTGAACCAGCACAACCGCGCGCCCGTTCATCAGCCATTCTTTCACCTTTTCGAACCCCGTCACAGCGGCGTTGGCCTTGCGACACAGCGATATGGACTCCTGCACCCGTCGCAAAAGCAAAGATTCGACCAGATCGGCCAAGCCTTCCGGCACCTTGACGGGCTGTTTGGCGGCACGGGCAAACAGGCCCTTCGCCGCCGCCTTCTCAATCGCTTTACGGTCAGCCGAGACATAGAACCCGCGTCCCGGCAGCCGTGACAGAATGTCCGGCGTGACTTGGCCTTCCGGATCAAGACAGAACCGGACAAGGCCAGACTTCGGCTGAACCTCTCCGGTCACGATGCACTTGCGCTCGGGTTCGTCCTGGTCGGTGGTGCGGCCGCCGCGGGTCAAGGCATCCGGGGTCAGGTTAGACCCCGGCCTCCTGTTGCGTTGCGGTTTCCAATGCGGTCGGATCAACCCAGCCCAGCATCACGCGCGCCGTCATCACCAAAGTCTGCGCCTCTTCCAGGCTCATATCGAACTTTTCAAGGATGCCTTCGTCCTTCTTGCGCTGGCCATTTTCCGTCGTCCAGCCGCCCGAAAGTTCCCAATCCGCGCAGGTGGCAAAGTCTTCCAGCGTCTTGATGCCCTCTTTGCCAAGGGCTTCCAGCATCTGCGGCGTCAGGCCTTCGAAGGACATCAGCTCCTCCTGCACGCCGAAAGCTTTAGCGCTTTCAAGGGCTTTGTTGTTGGCGGCTTCCAGATAGTCCCGGGCGCGTGCCTGCAACTCGCCAGCCGTGCCTTCATCGAACCCGTCAATCGACAGCAGTTCGTCGGTTTCCACGTAAGCCACTTCTTCCAGATTTGCGAAGCCTTCGGAGACGAGCAGTTGAGCCATCATCTCGTCAATATCAAGCGTCTCCATGAACAGCTTGGTGCGCTCGGCGAACTCGGCCTGACGGCGGGCGGATTCGTCGGACTCGGTGACGATGTCGATGTCCAAAGCCGTCAGCTGGCTGGCCAGACGCACGTTCTGACCACGGCGGCCGATGGCGAGCGACAGTTGTTCGTCCGGCACCACAACGGTGATCTTGCCGGCTTCTTCGTCGATCACGACTTTGGACACTTCGGCCGGCTGCAACGCGTTCACAAGAAACGTCGCCTGATCCTGATTCCACGGGATGATGTCGATCTTTTCGCCTTGCAACTCGTTCACAACCGCCTGAACCCGGCTGCCGCGCATACCGACGCAAGCCCCGACCGGGTCAATCGAGTTGTCATAGCTGATCACCGCAATCTTGGCACGGCTGCCCGGATCACGGGCGACGGCTTTGATCTCGATGATGCCGTCATAAATCTCCGGCACTTCCATCTTGAACAGTTCGGCCATGAATTGCGGGTCGGTCCGGCTTAGGAACACCTGCGGGCCACGCGCCTCACGCCGCACATCCTTGATATAGGCTCGGATGCGGTCGTTCGGGCGGTACGATTCGCGGCCGATCTTTTCGTTGCGGCGCAGGATGGCTTCGCCCCGACCGATGTCGACGATGATGTTGCCGTATTCCTCGCGCTTGACCTGACCGTTGATGATCGTGCCTTTGCGGTCCTTGAATTCGTCGAACTGGCGGTCACGCTCGGCCTCACGGACCTTTTGCAGGATGACCTGTTTGGCCGATTGCGCAGCGATTCGGCCCAAATCCACCGGCGGAACCTCGTCGATGATTTCATCGCCAAGTTGAGGATCAACCTTGAACGCCGCCGCTTGACCTACCGTAAGTTGGGCATGGTGATTCTCTTGCGCGTCATCGGCAACCACAGTGCGGATGCGGGCAAAAGTGGCGCGGCCGGTCTTGCGGTCAATCCGGACACGAATGTCCATTTCCGCACCGTAACGCGACTTCGCGGCCCGGGCGAGGCTGTCTTCCATCGCTTGGATAACCAGATCCGGGTCGATCATCTTCTCACGCGCAACCGCTTCGGCGGTCTGGAGAAGTTCAAGCTGGTTGGCAGAGGTAATCGCCATCATTCACTCCCGGCTTTAGTGTTTTGTGGGTTCAGCAGGCTCTTCTTCGTCGTCGCCTTCGGTCTGGTCAATCTCGTCGAACTGGGTCTCGTCAACCTCATCGACTTTGCGCTGGCGCAGCATTTCTGCGATCAGCGCATCGGTCAGGATCAGCTTGGCATCGGCCAGCCATTCGAAGTTCAGGCCGATGGTCACGTCTTGCCCACCCTCCTCAATCTCAATCAGCACGTCATCGCCCTCAACGCCCATCAGACCGCCCTTGAAGCGGCGGCGTCCGTCGATCAGTTCGGTCGTCTCAATCCGCGCCTCCCAGCCCTTCCACATCTCAAAATCCTTAAGGCGGGTCAGGGGACGGTCGATGCCGGGGGAAGACACTTCAAGCACGTAATTCTCTTCAATCGGGTCTTCAACGTCCAGCGCCGCCGAAACCGCGGTAGAGATATCGCCGCATTCATCGACGCCGATACCACCCTCAGGACGGTCGGCCATGATCTGCAGAATACGCGTGGCTCCGCCCATCAGCCGAACCCGCACCAGTTCAAAGCCCAGACCTTCAATCACCGGCGTGATGATGTCAGCCAGATGGCGGTCCATGGCGGTTTTGGCGATCAGATCAGACATGCGAGGGGTGCCTTAAAAAGAAAAAACGGGCCGACAGGCCCGCCGTGAAGACCGGTAGCTTCAGGTTTGGACCCTGAAACATCTGTTATTGGCGATATAGGCCCGATGCCCTTTGGTTGCAAGCCAAATGCGCAGGTTCCGGGTCGCACCCTTCGCCCCACTACGCCAGATTGCAGGAAAATGGAGGCTGCAATGCACTTTACCCCAATCCCCACCGCTGTTGTCCGCGCCTATCAGGCCCAAGGTTTGGACGCCAACGGCCAGACACCGGAACGCAAGGTGTCAGACGGCGACGGCAACCCCTGCCGCCACTGCCTGCAGATGATTCCTGCCGGAGCGGAGATGCTGGTGCTGGCCCACCGCCCCTTTCCCGCGCTGCAGCCCTATGCCGAACTTGGGCCGGTCTTCCTGTGCGCCGACGCGTGTGACGCTGGTGGAGGAGAGGCGCTGCCCGCGATCTTGGACTCCGCCACCTATATCGTAAGGGGCTATGGCCCGGATGACCGTATCGTCTATGGCACAGGTGCCGTTGTCCAAACTTTGTCTTTGCAGTCAGAGGCTTCCACGCGCCTGTCAGACCCTCGCGTGGCCTATGTTCACGTTCGCTCTGCCCGCAACAACTGCTTCCAAGTCAAGATTGATCGGTAGGTCGGGGGATACCCCGACTCCCCCTTCGCGCAAATCTGCGCCGCCCATAATTACCAGCATCAATGCGCCGCTGCCCAGTTAAGCCCCTGCCCCGCCTCGACAATCAGCGGCACCTTCAAGTCAATGGCAGGGTGCGGCGCCCCTTCCATCACGGCTTTGGCGACCTTGATCAGGGCGGGGGCGGCCGCCTCATCCACCTCGAACAGCAGTTCGTCATGCACCTGCAACAGCATCCTGGCGGGCAGGCGGGCGATGGCGGCGGGCATGCGGATCATGGCGCGGCGGATCGCATCGGCGGCTGTCCCTTGGATAGGCGCGTTGATCGCGGCACGTTTGGCAAAACCTGCACCCGGGCCTTTGGTGTTGATCTCCGGCGTGTGGATTTTGCGGCCGAACAGGGTTTGCACAAACCCATGTTCCTGCGCGAATTTCACCGTTTGGGCCATATATTCCTTGATGCCGGGGAAGCGTTCGAAATAGCGGTCGATGAATCCTTGTGCCTCTGCCCGTGGGATGCGCAAATTCCGCGCCAGACCAAAGCCCGAGATGCCATAGATCACGCCAAAGTTGATCGCTTTCGCCTTGCGCCGGATGTCAGAGGTCATCTGATCCAACGGCACGTTGAACATTTCTGAGGCGGTCATGGCGTGAATATCAATGCCATCCTTGAAGCTTTGCTGAAGCGCAGGAATGTCGGCGATATGCGCCAGAATCCGCAGTTCGATCTGGGAGTAGTCCAGCGATACCAGAACCTTACCCTTTGGCGCCACAAACGCCTCTCGGATGCGGCGGCCTTCTTCGGACCGGACCGGAATGTTTTGCAAATTCGGGTCAGATGACGCGAGCCGCCCAGTGACCGCCCCGGTGATCGAATAGCTGGTATGGACGCGCCCGGTTTCGGGGTTGATGTGGTCTTGCAAACTGTCGGTGTAAGTCGATTTCAGCTTGGCCAACTGCCGCCAATCCAGCACCCGCCCAGGCAGTTCGTGTTCGGTCGCCAGATCCTCCAGCACATCCGCGCCGGTGCCATAGGCACCATTCTTGCCCTTTTCGCCGCCCGGCAGCGCCATCTTGTCAAACAGGATTTCGCCGAGTTGCTTCGGCGAGCCGACATTGAATTTCTCTCCGGCGAGGCTCTGAATCTCCTCCTCAAGCTGCGCCATCTTTTGCGCGAAGGCCCCGGACATGCGCGACAGGGTTTGGCGGTCAACCTGAATGCCGGCCATCTCCATCTCTGTCAGAACCGGCACCAACGGGCGTTCAAGCGTTTCGTAAACGGTCGTAACGCGAGCCTTGTGCAGGTTGGGCTTGAAGGTCTGCCACAGGCGCAAGGTCACGTCGGCATCCTCGGCGGCATAGGCCACGGCTTTGTCCAACGGCACCTTGTCAAAGGTGATCGCCGACTTGCCAGAGCCGATCAAGTCCTTGATCGGGATGGGTTTGTGGTTCAGA
>JBBRLL010000069.1:0-16417 GCA_038231395.1 Rhodobacterales bacterium | reverse complement strand
GGACTTCGCCACACAATGGCTCTGGACTTACAACAACGACCGCCCGAACATGGGCATCGGCGGGATGACACCCGCAATGAAACTGAAAATGGCCGCGTGAATTCTACGAATGCACCCCGTTAAAAATGGGGGGATTACCGAAGGACGTGACGCCAAAGGAACAGTCATGACAGCCTCGGCCCAAAACAGCCGTTCGGCCAATCGTCCTGCTTCGATAATACTGCCCCTAAGCGGTCATCGATATCTGTGACCTTCGCCTATTCGGACGCTGACATCAACGGGTCGTTCAGGCGTGCATGTCGGTCTGCAAGAACACGGCCGAGGGGGCCCCGTTCAGCGGCCCTATTCGGCTGCTGGACTGTCGCTCGGCGCCGCCTTCAGGCGCCTTTCGGCAAGGCGCTCTTCGGAATGCGACACGCCACGGAATAGGCGGGGTTGAAGACATTGGCCACGTCGTAGCGCACGAACATCGCGATCACATGTGCAGCCGTCACGTGATCCAGCCCGAAATCCTCCGCCAGCCAATTGAGCATTTCCGTGGTGGCATGTTGCAGCGCCTGATCCAGAGGTCGAGCATTGCCGATGGTGAAGATATGATCGGCGTCTTCACCCCGAGGCCAGGCTGCCGTCTTGCCCTTTACGACCCGTACCGTGAACTGAATCTCGGCCGAGGTCTCGATCCCCGTGCCGGCAATCTCGCCATCGCCCTGCGCGGCATGGACGTCACCGAGGAAGAAAAGCGCCCCGGGTTCAGAGACGGGAAAGTACAAGGTCACCCCCGCTCGGATGCCGCGATAATCCATGTTGCCGCCATGGGGACTAGAGGTGGCGGTCGAGATGAACTGCCCTCTGTCAGGTGCCACGCCAAGGCAGCCGATCATGGGCGCCAGCGGCACTGACCAACCTTGCAGCGCGGGCGGCGCATGGCGCAGGGAGATGCTTTGGCCATTCCGATCGATATCCCAAAGGATCTTTTCCCGCACGGGCAGGTTCGCCACCTTGTCCGGGTCAACAACATTGCAGGCCAACCCCTGTCGCGTCCAGCCCTGCCTGCGGGTCATGTCGATGCTGTCGATGGTTACGGCGAGCAGATCACCGGGCGCTGCACCTTCGACGTGGAACGGCCCGGTCATCGGATTGGGCTCCACGGCCACCTGCGCCTCGTCGGCATCCGCGCCGTGGGCGTCAATCGTCCTCGTCACCACGCTGTCCCCATCTGCAATATGCAGGACCGGGACATGGCGGCCGATCGTGTTGAAGTATGACTGCGGCGAAAAACGGTGAAGGGTCAAGACGGTCTCCTGTGGCATCTGGTGGGGCCAAGATACGCACGCAAGCAACTCGGACGCAATTCTCAACAATGGGGGTGCCACTTTGCAGTAAACGCGCGCTGTCAGAGTAGGTTGGTTTAAGCTTCGGCCTCGGCAAGGGTCCGGCAGAATGTCCCCGGCGCCGGAAACCCATGTTCAACCGGACAGGTCAACCCAGTGCAGCTTCGGGTGAACTGCTTCGCCTTCGCACCGCGACGATTTCGCCTTGACCCTGCCGCGCTGCTCACCGACTGCTCTGCTACGTGGAGGCAAATACAGTGAGCACAAGGTCAGATGCGGCGCAGGGGCCGTCGTGGCGCGAGTTTCTTGCCGACGCCTCTGTCGCCTCGATTTCACTGGTCTGCATGGCGGTCTGGCTGCACGCGGCGGACAGTCTGGTGGTGGCGACGATGCTGCCCCGGATCGTGGCCGATATCGGCGGCGCGGCCTACGTCGGCTGGTCGGTGTCGCTTTACCAGATCGGCTCGATCATATTCGGAGCGGCCAGCGCGCTGGTGACCCTGCGCTTCGGGCTGCGACTGCCGATGAGTGCTGCGGCCCTGACCTTTGGCCTTGGCTGCGCGATCAGCGCCATGGCGCCGTCAATGGAGGTGATCCTTGTCGGGCGCACCCTTCAGGGCCTGGGGGGAGGCGGCCTTGTGTCGATGTCCTTCATCGCCGTCAGCCTGCTGTTTGAAAGGCGCCACGTCGCGCGGGCCATGGGAGCGATCTCGGCCCTCTGGGGCGTCTCGGCCTTTCTCGGCCCGTTGCTGGGCGGGCTGTTCGTCGAATATGCGACCTGGCGCATCGGCTTCTGGTTCTTTTCGGTCGAGGCGATGGTGCTGGCAGGGCTGATCCTGTGGACCGCACCGCGTCACCAGAGGGCGGGCAGCGGGGGCCGTTTCCCCGTGGTGCGCCTCGCGCTGCTGTCGGCGGGCGTGGTGCTGGTATCTGAGGCGGGGGTGATCGTCACGCCGCTCAGGACTGGGGCGCTGGTCCTCGCCGGTCTGGCCTGTCTTGCGCTGTTCTTCCTCAGCGATGCCCGCGCGACCGCCAGCCGGTTGCTGCCACGCGGGCCGCTGGACCTGCGCCACCCAACCGGAGCGGCGCTGGTGATGATCCTGGCGATGTCGATGGCGACCATTGCCGGCACCGCCTATGGCCCGATCCTGCTGGTGCGCATCCACGGATTAACCGCGCTTGAGGCCGGATACATCATCGCCGCCGGTTCGATCGGATGGACCCTGATGGCGATCCTGGTTTCGGGTGCGCCTGAACGGCTGGACCGGGCCCTGATCGCCACCGGAATGAGTGTTGTGGCGCTTGGGCTGCTTTTGATGGTCTGGGCGATGCCATCGGGGTCTGTCTTGCTGGTCGCCCTGTCGATGGCCGCCACGGGCGGAGGCTTTGGGCTGTCCTGGACGTTCATCCTGCGCCGATCTACCGCGCAGGCTGATGGCGACGAAGTCCAGCGCATCGCAGGTGCGATCCCGGTGCTGCAACGGCTGGGCTATGCCTTGGGCGCGGCCGTCATCGGCATCGTCGCCAATGCCAGCGGGTTCCTGTCGATGCAGGCACCCGCAGACGGGATGCACGCCGCCCGGGCGATCTTCCTCGCCTGTCTGGTCCCGGCGGCACTGGCGCTTATCGCGATGATGGGCCTCATGCGCCGGTAGTCGGCACTTAGAGCGCATCCGCTGTTGGATCAGTCACGGCAATTGCTTACCCTCGGTCCGCTGCAGAGCAGTGATATTCGCCTACACGACTGAGCCGCACGCCGCGACACCAACGGCCGCTTTGAGGAAGCTACGGAACGGTATAATCATCCCACCGGACCGCAGAACTGGACGCCAAGCAATGGTCGGCCGAGCGGCCGCCCTAGGTCCTCAGGAGTGCCGAAAGCTCTGCCGTCCCTGCACATCCGCGCCGTTTCCATCGTTAAAACGAGTGGCCGCAATCGCTGGATGCCGAGCCTGCGGCGCGGCACAGCCGTCAGGCCGATTTCTGCCCCGTGCGTCGACCGCGCCCGCCTGACGCGAGCGGCCTTAACGGTCATTCGACCAAGCGATATAGTGCTTTGCAGCATCGCGAAAATCAGTCGGTCGATACCGCGTGCAGCAATTCACCCCGCCGATTGACTGGGACGTAGAACCCAGTTCGTGAAACCAAATACAATAGCGCCCGGCCCCGTTTGTATTCACCGCCCAACTTGCCGCGACGGGAGCTCAAATTCATGTAAGGGAAACGTCATCGGAAACGTGCCGCTCTTCAAAATTTCCCTTTCGAGCTTAACTGATCATGCGCTTGCGAAAGTTTGGCCCCGAACGATCAGCCACAACGCGGTCAATCGCGGAGGCGGCCCGGCCAAAAAAAATGGATTATTGATCTTGGCTGGATTGAAACGGTCCGGTTGGGTGATTTGCCTCATCTGAAGGGGCGGACATAGCGCGATCAACCGGCAATCATAAGTGCGGCAGATGGAAAAGCGTCTGTTACCAGACGCAGCCGCGGGCGTCGACGGGCCAGCTCTCGATCGAGCCATCTGTGGACAAGGCAACAAGCTGGTCTGCGAGATTGACGACCGGGCAGGCGTGGTTGGGCCAGATTCGGACGAGCGCACCGACCGGAGGCGCTTTGCCGCCATGGGCCAGAAAGCCGTGCTCTTCCGACAAGTTAACCACCGGAATCTCCCATGCCGGATCATCCAGCAGGCAAGCTATCCCATAGCCGGTGAGGCGCTTTGAACCATGCGGGCCGACATCGCTGCTTAACACCTTCGAACCGGCATCAATAATCGCATAGCTGCGGTTGACGCTGACAATCGTGGCGAGGACCGACAGAGCCATGTTTTCTGACCGTGCGACACCAAGGGAAACCTGCGTCAAATCCATGAAGACAGCGTTTCCGGGGCGCAATTCGGTGATGCCCTCAAACGCCTCGCCAAGCCAGACGGTTGGTGTGCTTCCAACTGAAACGGCAGGCACTTCAATACCGTTACTACGCAGTATCCGGGCGAGGCCGGTCATCGTTCGCCTTTCGGCTTCGGCGATCTGCCGTACCTGATCGGCATCTTTGGCGCCGTAAGCGTGGCCGGCATGGCTGAGTAAGCCAGCGAAAAAAGTTGATGGCTCTGCGCCAAGCCGCCTGACCAGTTCCGCCGCAAGATCACCAGAAGGATCGACGCCGCATCGCATCAGTCCCACATCCACCTCGATCATCACCTTCACGGTTGCAGCGCAAGACCGGGCTGCCGCAGACAACGCCTCGATCCCCCGGACCGAGTCTGCGATCAGGCGCAGCCTTGCGCCCTTGGCAGCAGCCATCCTGATCAGCCGCTCTGCCTTTCGTGGATCGATGACGGGATAGGCGACAGTGACGTCGCGCACTCCGCCCTCAAGAAAGACGATGGCTTCAGATGGCTTGGCGACGGTCACCCCTGCGGCACCGGAGCTCAGTTGCAATTCAGCAATGCGCAGCGATTTGTGGGTCTTCACATGGGGGCGCAGCGCTGCCCCGGCAGAGCGAGCGATTTCCGCGGCCCGTGCGATATTTTCCTGAAGGACACATAGTTCGACCACCACGGCCGGGGTTGGCAGAGCAGAGAGAGTTTCGCGAATCGCATCATTATTTCTCATACAAGCAGCCTATACCGTGAAAAATTTTCTTACAGGAAAAATTTTCTTGACACAGAAAACTTCGCACTGCCCACTGCCTGCGAAAAAGATCGCCTCTCAGGCGGCCAGATAAACCAGCACCAACGGGGATCCATGATGAATATACATAATCTTCTTCTGACTTCGGCGCTTGCAATCGGGTCATTCGCCATCTTGCCTTGTCTGGCCAACGCTGGCGATATTCAGCGCGGCGGCACGATCACGGTCGGACGCCCGGACGAGCCCCTGACGCTTGACCCGTTCATACCGTCCGACAACGGCTCAATCTACGCCATCGCGCAGATTTGTGAGCCTTTGGTTTCGGCTGACAAGCCGGGTACTGGCCTTGTCCCCGGCCTTTCGGAATCCTGGACCAAAAGCGACGACGGTCTGATCTACACGTTTAAGATGCGGGCCGGTCTAAAGTTCTCGGACGGCCAACCGGTTACGGCAGATGACGTGAAATTCTCGCTGACCCGGGTGATGGACCCCGCAGCGGCCTATGGCTTTGCGTTCCAGCCGGTCGCCTCGCTTGAGACACCTGATGACCAGACGATCAAGATCATTTTGAAGCAGCCTTACACGCCTATCCTTTCGTCACTATCGCTGTTTTCGGCGTCCGTGGTGGAAAAGGCCGCGTATGAGGCGAGCCCTGAAAAGTTCGGCACCAATCCGATTTGCACCGGCCCGTTTAAGGTCGACTCTTACGAGCGAGGCAGTCAGCTGGTCTTGGTTCCGAACACCTACTATTGGGACAAGGGCGAGGATGGCAAGCCGCTGCCCTATGTCGACAAGGTCGTCCTGCGCTATATGCCGGACAGTAATTCGCGGGTCTTGAGCCTGACCAATGGCGATATCGACGCGGCCTTGGCGCTGCCGCTGAATCAGGCCGCTGCGGTGAAGGCCGGTGATGGGTTGTCGCTCGAAGTGGCGCCGTCCTACCGGCTTGACTACGTATACCTCAACAACACCAAAAAGCCGTTCGACGACAAGCGCATCCGACTTGCCATCAACTACGCCACCAACCACGATGCCTTGATGAAGGCGGTCTATTTTGGCTATGGCAGCATCCCCAACAGCTTCATGCCGAAGGTCAACTATTGGTCGGCGAATGTTCAACCGATACCTTACGATATGGCCAAAGCTGCTGCACTTGTGAAAGAGGCGAACTACGACGGAACACCGATCCAACTGATGGTCGACACCGGTAACGCGGCATCTCGCCAGACGGCCACCATCCTGCAATCGTCGTGGAAGAAGATCGGGCTGAATGTCGAGATCGTCGAGTTCGACAACGGCACCGCCTTTGGGATGACGCAAAAGGGCGACTATCAAGCTTATGTCAGCTACATCACCAGCGACATCAACGACAGCGACGAACTTGCCACGCTGGAGGCAGACGGGACCGGCTCGACCAAATCCTTCTTTTCAAACTACAACAACCCGGATGTGACCAAGATGCTGGCCGATGCGCGGGAAGAACCCGATTCTACTAAGCGCGCCGCCCTTTATGAAAAGATCCAAGGCGTTGTTTACGGTGACGGTTACAGCGTGCCGCTTAACTTCCTCCCCTATGTCAACGGTTATCGCAGCAACCTGCAAAACTGGCAAAACATCACGGTCGGCTGGTGGTGGTTGAAGGACATGTGGTTGGCCAAGTGAGCGACCGGCGCGCGCGGCTTGTAAAGGCTGGCGGCGCGCACAGGATTGATCGCTGGATGGTTGGGCACCCAAACCGAAAGGCCGGCCGACCAAAGCGGCCGGCTTCGCGGGCAGCCGCCCTGATGGCAAAATAAGGAAATGAGCGGATGCTCGTCGTGCGCTACGTCATCGCAAGGGTTTTGCATACCTTGCCAGTTCTTTTGGGGGTGACACTTTTCACTTTCCTTGCGATTCAATTTGTCCCGGGTGATCCGATCCGGATCATGACACGTGGACACGTCAGTGACGCAGAGGTTGCCGCAATTTACGACCGGCTTGGCATGAACCGGCCGTTGGCCGTTCAATACGGCAGTTTCATTGCCAAGGCTGCCACCGGCGACTTGGGCGAGAGCATCATCCAGCATGCGCCGGTGGCAGAGCTTGTTGGCGAAAAGGTCGCGCCGACGCTGTGGCTTCTGGGAATTGGAACCTTCTTCTCGATCCTTTTAGCCCTTCCACTTGCGCTGCTTTCCGCAGCTTGGCCCGACAGCCTGTTTGACCATACCGTCCGCACGGCAAGCATGGTTGGCTTTGCCATGCCGCCGTTCTGGATCGGGCTTCTGTTGATCCTTGGGTTTGGCTTGCAACTGGGGTGGGTGCCGATCTCGGGCTATGGCGACGACGTTCTGGGCCATGTCACGCATCTGATCCTGCCCGGACTGACGATTGCGTTTTTCCTTGCGCCCATCCTGATCCAGTCTTTGCGCGCCTCGCTTCTGGATGCGTTGGACGCAGATCACATCGAGGTGGCAAGGGCGCGTGGCGTGCCAGAGTGGCGCATTTATTTCAAGCACGCGCTGCGCAATGCCCTTTTGCCCACACTGACGGTGCTGTCGGTCAATATAAGCTGGCTGGTGAGCGGCGCTGTGGTGGTGGAGTCGGTCTTTGCGCTGCCAGGTCTGGGCTCGCTTCTGATCCGCTCGGTCGGGTATCGGGACTATCCTCTTATTCAGGGGCTTGCGTTGATCTTTGCCTTGATTGTGGTTGCGGTGAACCTGACGGCGGACCTGTGCTATGGCATCGTCGACCGCCGCGTGCTGAGGGTTGCTGCATGAAGCCCGAGGCAGTCCTTACTCCGGAGCTTCACCCTGGCGCGCTGATGCGGATCGGGCAGGAGGTCGGCTCCTGGAGCTTCACCCTGAAGCTGGGCCTGTTGCTGCTGAGCGCCATCGTTTTCATGGCCGTCTTTGCACCTTGGGTTGCGCCATTCGACCCTGAGTTGCAGGATTTTGACGTGATCTTGGTGCCGCCGAATCTGACGCATCTGTTTGGCACTGACAATCTTGGCCGGGATATCTTTTCGCGCGTGATCTACGGCGCGCGGCTTGATTTGTCGGCAGGATTCATCATGACCTATGTTCCGATGGTCTATGGAGTCCTGATCGGCGCCTATGCCGGGTATCGCGGGGGATGGGTTGATGCGGTGGTCGGCAGCATCACCAACATGGCGATTGCATTCCCGTTCCTTGTCATGATCATCGTGGTGGTTGCGGTGATCGGCCCGGGGATCAATGCCATCTACATCTCGGTCTTCCTGCTGGCCTGGACGATGTATGCGCGGCTTTCGCGTGCCGAAATGATGGTTGAACGCGCCAAGGATTACATGCTGGCGGCAAAGGTGCTGGGCTATCCGACCCGGATCATCGTGTTGCGCCACGGGCTGCCCAACACGATCGGCTCTTCAGTGGTCTTTTCCACGTCGGACTTCATCCTGAACATTCTGTTGTTGTCGGGCTTGTCGTTCATCGGCCTTGGTATCCAGCCGCCCACGCCGGAATGGGGTGCGATGATTGCGGACGGCAAAGAGTTCATCCTGCAAGCCTGGTGGATCTGCACCATGCCGGGGTTCGCCGTTGTCCTGACCGGGACCGCCCTCAGCCTGATCGGCGACGGTCTGGCGCGGCGGCTCGGCACACGGCAAGGGAGCGCGGGATGAGTGGCAGCGGCTATCTGCTTGAGGTCGAGGATCTGAGCGTTTCGTTTGGGTCGCGTGACGGCACGGTCTTGGCCAATGATGGCGTCTCGCTAAGGCTCCGCGCCGGGGAAACGCTGGGCATCGTGGGCGAAAGCGGCTCTGGCAAGTCGGTCCTGTGCCGGGCGATCCTTGGGCTGGCCAAGGGCAAGGTCACCGCCCGTCGCATCGCCTTTGACGGTCGCAACATCGACGAGATGTCGCCGGCAGAGCGGCAAAAGCTGCGCGGCAGCGGCATCGCGATGGTGTTCCAAAGCCCGATGAGCAGCATTGATCCGGTCTGGACGATCGGGGATCAGCTGGTCGAGACGGTTCGCCTGCACAAGCCCATCAGCCGCAGGCAGGCGCGCATTGAGGCGGCAGCCTTGCTGGACCGCGTCGGCATTGCCGCATCCGTGCGCCGGTTGGATGACTACGCCCATCAATGGTCGGGCGGCATGCTGCAACGCGCGGTGATTGCGCTGGCCCTTGCCGGTAATCCGCGATTGATCCTTGCGGACGAGCCGACCACGGCGTTGGACGTGACCATTCAGGACCAGATACTTGCCTTGCTGATGTCGCTGCAGCGTGAAACCGGGATGGCGATGATCATCGTTTCCCATGACCTGAGCGTGATTGCGGAAACGGTCGACCGGGTGGCTGTGATGTACGCCGGCCGCATCGTTGAGGTGGCAGATGTGCGCGATCTGTTTCAGGCACCGCAACACCCTTACACTGCCGGGCTTTTTGCCTCGATTGTCGGGGGGGCGGGGCAGGACAGGATGTTGACCCCCATCCCGGGCCAACCGCCGGATTTACAAAACCTGCCGCCGGGCTGTGCTTTTGCGCCGCGCTGCCCAAGGGTGCGGCAGGACTGCCTGCGCTCTGTGCCGCGCATTGACGCCACGGCAGCGCTTGGCAACGCCTGTCTCTTTCCTCTCGGTGAGCCCCTTGTCGAGGAGCGGCAATCGTGAGCGAAAGCGCATCCAGGCCACCGCTTCTTGCGGTCAATCACCTGACCGTCGAATTTGCCGGTCGTACGGGCTTGGCCGGGTTCGGGGCTAAGGCCCGTCCAGCCTTTCGCGCTGTGGATGATGTCAGCTTCACTATCGGGCAGGGCGAGACGCTGGGACTGGTCGGAGAGAGCGGCAGCGGAAAGACGACCGTCGGGCGTGCGCTGGTCAACTTGATCCGTCCGACAGAAGGGCGGATTACAGTTGCTGGAAATGATCTGCAGACCATGACGCGAGAAGAGGCCCAGGCCTTGCCACGTGCGGTCCAGATGGTGTTTCAGGACCCTTACGGTTCACTCAACCCACGTTTCAGCATTGAGCAGACCCTTGCGGAGGTGTTGTCCTTCCACAAGATCGTGCCCCAGGGGGAAATAACCGCAGAGGTGCGGCGGCTGATGGCGATCGTTGGTCTGCCTGCCTCGCTTGCCGGCAGCAAGGCCCGCCAACTTTCGGGCGGCCAGCGGCAACGCGTTGGCCTTGCCCGTGCGCTGGCCGTGCGCCCATCGGTTCTTGTGCTGGACGAGCCGGTCGCCGCGCTTGACGTGTCAATTCAGGCCCAGGTGCTGAACCTGCTTCGAGAGCTGCGCAGCAGCCTTGGCCTGACCATGCTGTTCATCGCCCATGAGTTGGGCGTGGTGCGCTACGTCTCGGACCGGGTGGCCGTGATGTACCGCGGTGCCATCATGGAGATTGGAACCTCCTCCGAGGTGTTCTCAACCCCTAAGCACCCTTACACAAAAAGCCTGCTTGCTGCCATGCCACGCCTTGTTCCCGAAAAACGCTCGCGACCGCCGGTCCTTGCCAACGAAGTCGAAAGCGGGGCGGGGCAGGGATGCCGGTTTCGCGCCCGCTGCCCTCTGGCCGCGCCGGTCTGTGCGACGGAGCCTGCCCTAATGAAACTGACCTCCACCCATTTTGCGGCCTGCCATTTTGCGGCCTGACTGACAGGGAGACTATAGATGTGTGATACTTTCGTGGCGCTGAGTTCAGCAACCCTGACCGAAAGCGTCCTGTTGGCCAAGAATGCCGACACCGAGGTGAACGAGGCGCAGCATCTGCTGAAGATCCCCGGCCGCGACTGGCCCGAAGGCGCTCAACTGCGGCTGTCCCACCGCGTCATCCCGCAGGTGCGCCGCACCCACGAAGTCGTTTTGGACAAGTCGTTCTGGCTTTACGGCGGAGAGATTGGTGCCAACGAACATGGAGTGGCAATTGGCAATGAGGCGGTGTTTTCCAACAAAACATCGCAGGGGGATGGAGTCATTCTGATCGACCTTTTGCGGCTGATGCTGGAACGGGCGACGGATAGGCACGAGGCCGTGCAGATTGCGGCCGACCTGCTGAAAACCTATGGCCAGGGTGGTAATTGCGAATTGCGGGGAAACAGTCATTTCGACGGGTCCTTCATTATCGCCGACAAGACGGGTGCCCTGGTCCTTGAGACTGCGGGATGCGACTGGGCTACCAGGGAGGCCAAAGATTTCACCTCAATTTCGAACGGCTACACGATTGGCACCGACTGGACCGCGTGTTCGCTGGCGGGCCAGGACAGCCAGCGCGTCGACTTTGCCGCAACGGTGGGGGATCCCGGCCCTTCTTTGGCGTGCGGTGCATCGGAACGGCGGGCGGCTTCATACGGCTATCTTGAACGGCACATGGGCAGCATCACGGTGCGCACCATGGCGGACGTTCTGCGCTACACGGGCGAACAGGACGGCTACCACCCGGCGCAAGGCGAGCGGCCGACCAGAGTTTGCATGCATGCGGGTCCCTATCCAGGACGGTTTTGGCAGGCGACGGGCTCTCTTGTATCCGACGTCAGGGGCGCTTCGATCGTTGTCTGGGCGACCGGCACATCCGGCCCGGACTGCTCGATCTTCAAGCCCGTGTTCTTTGGCGTGCCGATGCCCGATCTTGGCCCGATGCCGCGCGAAAGTGACACCGCCGGGGCCTATTGGTGGCAGCACGAACAGCTGCACCGGCGCGTCATGGCGGATTACTCTGCCGTCATCGCCGACTTGCGCCCCGAAATCGAGGCGCTGGAAAGCCGGTTCTTTCTGCAGGCGGAAAGCGTGCGCGACGCCGACACCGCGACAAAAGCTGCCTTCGTGGCCCAGTGCTGGCGTGACGCGGACGCCTTGGAAAGCCGCTGGTTGGCAAAGCTCAGCACAACCCCTTACCGGATCGACCATGCGGCCTATGGTTCCATGTGGCGGCAGTTCAATGCAGCCGCCGCACTGGAGATGGCCTGATGGTGCAAGAGACGACCCTTTCCCCTGTCCGCGCCGAATCTGCAGCTGAAACCAGCCTGCCGGGTGAGCAGTTGGGCGAACGCCTGCGGCGCTTGCGACGAGAGGCCGGGTGGACCTTGCAGGACTTGTCGCGCCGCTCTGGTGTGTCACTTTCCACACTGTCCAAGATCGAGAATGCACAGGTCGCGCCGACCTTCGATACGCTGGTCAAAGCCGCCAAGGGCCTTGGCCTTGGGTTTGAACTGCTGCTGTCCGAACCCGCCGCTTCCGAGCCGCCAGCAACCAGGACGCGGCGCGCCTCAGGCCGCCTGATGGTCACGCGCCAATCCGACGCTATCGCCTTCTCGACCCCGATGTATGAATACAAGGTCCACGCCAACGCCTTGCGCCGCAAATTCATGACTCCGCTGATCATGGAAGTGAAAGCGCGCAGGCTCGAAGATGTCACAAGCTGGAGCAGCCATGAGGGTGAAGAGTTCATCCTCGTGATGAGCGGTACTATCGAACTTCACACGGAATTCTACGATCCGGTGCAACTGAACACCGGCGACAGCGCCTATATCGACAGCGGCATGGCGCATATGTTTCTCAGCATCGGGGCGGGAAACGCCAGAATGGCCTCCATCTGCCATTCCGATGAGATCGACGGACCGGGCGTGATGGCCAACGTGCCAGAGGCCGAAATAGCGACTTTGCCGTGAACGGGCACCAGAACGTCATACGAAACAACACCGATAGGAACCACCATGACCGCCGTTGATTCAGCCGCACTTGATCGTGCCATCTTGGAACTGCCCAAGCGTTTCCCCGGACCCGGCGGGGTGGTCGCCGTGGTGAAGGACGGTACTCCCATCGTGCGGCACGCCTGGGGCTTTGCCAACCTGGAGACGCGACAGACGTTTTCGAATACCACGCTGATGCCGGTCTGTTCGATCACCAAGCAGTTCACCTGCGCCACCATGCTGTCGCTGACACCTGATCCCGCCGAACTTGACAAGCTGACCTCGGCGCTACTGCCGCGTCTTGCAGGCGACAAGCCCTCAGCACGCGACCTTGCCAACAATCAGTCGGGCATCCGCGACTACTGGGCGCTGACGGTCCTGTGCGGCGCCTCGCCCGAGGGCGGCTTTCGGGCCGAGGATGCGGTCACACTGTTGGGGCTGACGCGCAGCCTGCATTTCAAACCGGGCACCGCCTATTCCTATTCTAACGGGAACTTCCGTCTTCTGGCACTGGCGTTGCAGCGGCACACCGGCGTCGCCTTTGGCGATCTGGTGATGAAGCATGTGGTAGAGCCGGCAGGCTTGGCAACGGCGACATTTGACGAAGACACCGGTGCGCTGCCGGGTGGCGCTGCGGGATACGAGGGCAGTGCCGCCACCGGTTGGCGTGTTGGCCTCAACCGGATTCACTGGTCCGGCGATGCGGGGCTGACCATGTCGATCGACGACCTTGTGGCTTGGGAGCGTTTCATCGACCGGACGCGCGACGACGCAGACGGTCTTTACAACCGCCTGTCGGTCCCACCGCGATTTACCGACGGCAGCCCTGCAAGCTACGGCCTTG
Organism: Rhodobacterales bacterium; assembly: GCA_038231395.1. Lineage (GTDB taxonomy): Bacteria > Pseudomonadota > Alphaproteobacteria > Rhodobacterales > Rhodobacteraceae > Stagnihabitans. The sequence goes on along the minus strand of JBBRLL010000069.1, from coordinate 2,971 downwards.
GCCTCGCTCGGCGTCAGCGCTGGGGCCGCGCGATGACAGGCCACGGCGGCGCTATTCGTGGCTGGCGGTTGCAGAGGTTCTGGGTTCCAAGCGCCCGTCTGTCGGTTGACGTAGCTTTCAACCATGAAAGCGACAGCCACGAGGCCGCGATGCAGGTGCTGGCCGCCGCGCTCGGCGAAAGCGCTGCCCCGACCCGGTCAAATCCGGCGGAGGCCAAACGCTTCATTGGAACATGGATGGATGCCAACCTTGGGCTGCTGCTGGATGTCACGGTCCAACAGGACGGCGCAATTTTAGCGAGCTACGATGGCGGAGCCGAAGTGCTCAGCGTTGGCGAAGACGGCATCGCGCGCGGTCTGGACATGACGCTGTCCCCCTTGTCTGGCGGGCTGAGGCTTCAGCGCCCGAGTGACGCCATCGACTCGCTGGTGACCCGGGTCAACGCGGGCGATAACAGTTCCCTGGAATTGGCGGGCCGTTACCATCTGGACGAACTCGGCTCTGATCTCGAAATCAGCAATGCCGGAGGAAGCTGGTTTGCGGGCTTCAAAGGTTTCCTCGGCTCCGGACCACTCATGCCGCTCGCACCGGTTGGAGACGACATTTGGCGGCTGAACTGCATGCGTTCACTCGACGCGCCCGCTCCGGGAGTTTGGACTCTGACGGTTCAGCGCACAACCAACGGCGCGATTTCCGGCGTCAGGGTCGGATGCTGGCTGGCCCGAAGCATGGTGTTCCGCCGCATCTGAAACCAACGGTTCCTTGACGGAATACCACAATCAAGCCGAGCCCGGTTGAGCGGATAGAACGATCTCTCAGGCAAACAGGTGATTTTGGGCGTAGCCTCGGCCAAGATTCCGGTCAATCTGGCGACAACGGTAGAGAATTGGCAAACGATCCTCGACCAATCCATCATCGCTTTGCCCAATAGTGTAGATAGCGGATGCGAACGGCGCGCGCTGCCTGCAATGGCTGAAAACCTTAGCGTGCCGTGTGACATAACGGCAGTAGAGCAGGAGTGTTCGGCAGCTCTGACTGACCGACGAGTTGCTCTGGCCCAGTCGCTCGCATTGCCCAACTTGAGCGTGGCTACGGTGCCAGCCCTGACGGCCTGTTCGCCACTTTCGACCAACCCGACATTAAGGCCCTGCCGTCGGAACCTATCGCTTCGCTCGCCGGAAGTGCGCGTGCGTTGCGCCTAATTGCCACATTGAGGTCGACAGCTGCTGGCATTTCTTCCCTTTCGCCCTAATCACACGATAGGCCGACTTCCACGCAAGTGTCCGCGTGGTCGAGATTTATGATCGTGGTCAGCGGGTTGCGAGCTATGCGCGCCCTGCAGGCGCAACCATGTGACTGCAGCTAACTATATGCAGTCTGCGCATCGCCAATTCAATGAACCCCTGCCCGAATGTTGGCTCATACAACTAAGACCGGCCCAACTGAGACGGCGCAAGCGTTCTGCCTCCTGTGGTGTTGCCCCCTTTTCACCACTTTGGGCTTTAACGGGTTCTATGCATGTATCTTTGCGGCTGCAATGCCGCGCCGCCGTCAGGGGTCTTCCTCCTTCGCGAGGGAAGACGTTCACCGCCGCCGTTTGTCTGCCAACGACCACGCCACCGAGCCTATGGTCAGCAGCGCGCCAATGACCGGTTCGATGTCGGAGGCTTGGACGTAGCCCTTAGCGACCAGTGCGGTGCCCGCGACCGTCAGGATTTGCCGGATAAGGGCAAGGACTGCAGGTTTCAGCATGGTGTTCTCCAGTTCAGATTTCATTGGTGGTTGCGAGGAATTCGCCGGGCTTCAGGATCGGCAGGCGCTGCAGGCGGGGCGGATAGGTCGCCGGCCAGCGCGCACCCAAAAGTCGCGGCTTGGCGATGCGGGCGATGGTGACGGCGTCGGACTGGTTGCCGCCCAGCACGAAGAAGTTCGTGTCATCCTGGCCGACAGCGAAGCCCACATGGCCGCCAGAACCGCGCTCAAAGATCAACACCGCGCCAATGATGGGCTGCACCACCTGCCCGAACAGCAGCCAGTTTCGCGCCCAATAGGGATTTGCGCCCAGCGCGCCGAGCAAGGGTTCATCGGGCAGCGCGATGCGGATGCAGGTCTCTACGAAATCCCCGCACCACGGGTTTTTGGAGGGATCGCCCAAGCTGCGGCCATCGCGCTTCAGCCAAGCCATGAGCCAAGACCGGTCACGGACTTCATGGCGGCCCAGCGCGGTTTTTGCTTCGGTGATCCACGGCAGCGGGCCGGGTGGTGACCATCTGCTCGGCAACCAGCTGCTTCAGCCACTCGGTATCGGCCCAAGCGGGGAGATGCATGGTGCCGGGCGCATCGCAGACGCCCAGCGCGCGATCTTCATCGCTTGGCCGCTCCAGCCGCAGGAAGCGGTAGGTCTCAGCCTTGAAGGTCGACACGGCGATGGTCCAAAGCCGCGCGCCGCGCCGCAGGCGCTTCCCGCCGATGGTTGCGTCGACAAAAGTCGGCCCGGACACCGGGGTCGAGCGGTTGAATGTTTCCACGCCCTTGATCGGCGTGACCTGCGCGTAGCCCACGGCCCGCGACCAGGCGTAAGCTGCGCCGCCTAGCTCCTCGACGAACAGCAGGTTCCATGTCCGGCACACGTCGCAGGTAGCCTTATCGTGCCACCTCGGATTTGGCCAATCCGTTTGCGCCCGGATGGCCATGGCAATCTCTGCAACAGTCACGGGGCGCAGCGCATTCTCCGCAGGTACAAGATGTTGAACCCCATGGAATGCGGGGATTGGCGGCTATTTTGCGCAAGGCTCCACTGGCCGCTCCAACCTTAAATAGGCGAGCCCTTATACCAAGATTCATTGATTAGAACCCCTGAGCCCATTGTCGGAGTCCGAGGGACCTTATGCGGCAAGGCTGCTCGACAAGCTTGTTCCAAGCTTCACAGCAATGGTCGACGATATCGTCGTAGGAGGCAAAGACCCGGTTC
>JBBRLL010000068.1:0-17410 GCA_038231395.1 Rhodobacterales bacterium | reverse complement strand
TCGACCGCTTCTCCTCATCCGTCCAAAGCCGCTTCGACCGCCGAACCACCCAAAACCCCATAGTGTCCACTATCCAAAGCGGACACTACCCGACCCACTCTCTCAGCGGCAGGGCAGTCAGGCCGGACGCTAACGAAAGGCGCTAGGGGCTCCAAGCATCGTCAGGCTTGGTTTTCGCGTGCGTTTGACGGGTGCGGCAATCCGGAGGACGTTTGTCAAAATTAAAGCCTGATCATGACGAAGCGATGCGGCAACATTCGCTCGTCGGAAAATGCCTGACTGTACCGGCGTGTCAGCAGTCGCCTCTCATTTCAGTTTCTGCCGCTCAAGTTGTTGTGAATCCGGTTTTCCGCATCGCGCAGCGCTTGCCGCGCGGGTTTTCCATGAAAGACCGCGTCGTGAACTTCGGTTCCAAGGATGCTTTCGATCAGGCTGAATTCCGGAATCGGCGGTCGTGCCCAAGTGACAAGTTCGTTCTTGCGCGCCATTTGATCGACCATGCTGACGATGGGCGACGAGGCAAGCGCCTCGGGGTCGGCGCAGACGGAAAACCGGGGAGCGACGGGAAAGCCGTTTTTGACATGTGCTTTCATCGCCTCGGGCGACACCATCCATGCAATCGCACTCATGATCTGGCGCTGGCGTGCGGGTTGGACATGGGCGGGTATTGTCAGCAAAAAACCACCTATCGGGGCTGCGATCCGCCGCAGGCGCCGTGATGGGGGCGGCAGATAGGCAACGCGCCGGGCGACCTGCGAGCTGAGTTCATGTTCAAACCGCGCTGCGCGCATCGTCCAGCAATACGCAAGTCCGGCGCGACCCGACATGAAGCATTGAATGCGCTTTTCCCAATCCATGGCGGCAATGTCGGGGGGCGACACCTCGACCAGCTGTTTCATATAATCGATCACCTCCACCGCGTCGTCTGTGTCAATCTGAAGCTTCAGCTTTTCAAAGGGCGCAAAGTGCCAGCTTTCCTGATTGTGCAGCGGCATGTCGATGATGGTCTTCTGACAGGCGGCCAGGAAGAACATAAAGGAATTGGCAATCGGCATACCGCGATGGCCGTTCCAGGCGATACCGTAAAACTCATCCGCCGGGCGGTGCAAGGCGCGGGCGGCGGCGATGGTTTCATCAAAGGTGCGCGGATAGGTGAGGCCGCGCTCGTCGAACAGGTCGCGCCGGGCGGCCAGGATTTCGATCGTGCAATACAAGGGGATGCCATATTGCGTGCCGTTCCAGTTGCCCGTGCCCCAGACCGAGGGGTGAAAATCCAAAGGGTTGATCGCGGCGTCCTGCAACAGATCGTCTAGCGGGGCCAGATGGCCCTTCTCGGCAAACTCACCCAGCCACGGCATGTTGATCGAGATCACGTCATATTCGGCGGTCGGCTTGGCAAACTGGGTCAAGGCATTGGTGTGAAGCTCTTGCAGCCGCTGCAGATCAAAGCTGCTTTTTCGGCCCAGATCACTGCGGAAATCCGACCACATGTTGCGCATCGAGGAAAAGTAATTGTCATCGTTCAGAAGGAACCGGATATCGCTGGGAACCTTGCCCGCGATATCGTCGCCACGCACGGGTGAGATGATCTGTGCGGCAAAATAGCTGCCACCGAAGTAATATTCGTTCGCCTCTGTGCCCTTGCGCAGGCCAAAGGTCTTGGCGAGATGACCTTTAACATGGGTGGCGTAGTCTATGAAACTGCGCAGCAGCGCATCAGTCGGTTCCAGAAAATGAGTTTTAAGCCCACCGCCGCGCGGCACCTGACGGATAAGGCTATCGGCGATCATTTTTGTGATCATCCGGTTGCCGGTGCTGTAGGGCACGCCCGCAAGGGTCACCAGACCAGACTTGTCGATCTGGCGCCGGCGCAGATGGGAATCCACCAACTCCAGCACAATGTTCCAGAACACATCCTTTGCCGCGCCGGGCATGCCGGAGTCAAAGGGGGCGCGCAGCTTGCGCAGAAAGTCGACGATGCGCGACAGCTCGTGGCCGGTCAGTTCCGACGCGGGCGGACTGGACAGGGGCAGCTGTTGCACAATGTTATCCTACTGGGCAGAGATGTCGGATTGCCATTTCACCAAGGCGAAGAAATCTTGATCCCGCAACCCCGAATTTGCCGCTGCACGATAAAGTTCAAGAATAAGGCCCGTGGTGGGCAAAGGTACGCCGTTGCCGCGACCGGCATCGCTGATCAAGGTGAAGTCCTTGATCATCTGCAGGACGGTGAAGGCGGGCTGATAGTCTGCCGCGACGACGGCATCGGCCTTGTATTTCAGCAAAGGCGAGGCGACTGCACTTTCGCAGATCACCTCCATCATGGCGGCTCGGCTTAGCCCGCCGCTGGCACCAAGGGCCATCGCTTCGGCAAGGACGGCTGAGGTGGCGCCGACCAAAGTGTTGATCACCAGCTTCATGTAGCGGGCCTCTTCGCCCGATCCCAGATAAAATTGTCGCGACGACAGCAGCTTAAGGGCCGGAAGGGCTGCGTCCCAGGCTGCTTGATCCCCGGATGCCAGAACCGTCAACGTAGCCTTTTCCGCCATGGCCGTGCTTCCGGAAATCGGCGCGCGCAAATAAAGAACGCCTGATTTATCGAGCACAGCAGCGATTTCGGCGGAACATTCCGGGGATACGGTGCTCATCTCGACGAACACTGAGCCGCGCGCCATGTGGTGTGCAAGTCCCGGTGCTTCCGCCGTTCCCAAGATCACGTTGCGCAACACCTTGTCATTCGGAAGACTCGCGAAAACGAGGTCGGCGGCACTATGGGCGCTGAGTGCCGCGGCTTCAGTCGCCCCACCGTTGACCATCCGTGTGCGAACCTGCGCGTCGGGTTCGGTTACCGAAACTTTTGCCCCACCGGCCAGCAGGTTCAGGATCATCGGGGCGCCCATCTTGCCCGCGCCAATCCAGCTGATGTTGATGTCCGCAACACCCATGCGCGATTGCCCTGTCAGATTCGTATTCATGCGCAAACCCCATCTTGCCTTGATCCCCGTGTGTAGAACTTCGGAACAGCCGTGTTTGCGATAATTTATTCGAAGCGGATAAATTTGATCATTCGGTCGCTGCGAGATTTGTTATTGGTCGAAGAGGGAGCGATTCTTGGCGTCAGCTTGGCATCCGGAAACCACGAAATCAAACCGGTGGGTCCAAGAGTCTTGATGTGTGGCAGTTGTCGCAGGTCACGACGCCTTGCTGGCTTGAACGTCTAAAGTTGCGCTGCCGTAATCGGCGGGCAGGGGCAAGGGGAGGAGTAAGGTAATGAGAGCAGTTCGTTTTCACGGAGCAAAGGACATCAGGGTTGAAGACGTGTCCGAGCCTTCGGGTCGGCTGGCGCCTGATGAGGTTTTGATTGCCCCCATTGTGTCGGGGATCTGCGGAACCGACCTGCACGAATACCTGGCTGGGCCCATCGTCACGCCGAAAACGCCGCATGTCTTTACGGGTGCCACCAACCCCCAAATTCTGGGCCACGAAACCTCGGCCCGTGTATTGGCTGTGGGCGATGCAGTTAGTCACGTTTCTGCGGGTGATCGTATCTCGATCCAACCGCTGCTGTCGCCGCGCAACGACTATTATGGCAAGCGCGGGCTTTATCACCTGTCGCCAAAGATGGGTTGCGTGGGGTTAAGCTGGGCTTGGGGCGGGATGGCCGAAAAGGCCGTGATCAAGGATTACAATGCGCAGCCTGTGCCGGATGGCATCACCGACGACCAAGCCGCAATGATCGAACCGGCGGCGGTGGCGCTGTATGGCGTGGACCGGGGCGGCATCACCGCAGGCTCGACCGTTCTGATTTCCGGAGCCGGACCGATTGGCGCCCTGACGGTTCTTGCTGCGAAGGCTGCAGGTGCCGCAACCATCATCGTCTCTGAACCCAATCCCAACCGGCGCCGGATCATCGCGGAAATCGCGCCCTATGCCCATGTCGTTAACCCGCGCGACGGCAATCTTGCACAAGTCATCGGGGATCTGACCGAAGAAGGTGTCGGCGTCGATGTCGCGCTGGAATGTGTCGGGCTTGAAGCCTCGCTGAACGCCTGCGTAGCTGCTGTGCGGCGGCAAGGTAAGGTTGTCCAGGTAGGGCTGCACATGAAGCCTGCCAGCATCGACGCGATGCTTTGGGCGCTGAAAGATATCACGGTAGAGGCGACCTGGTGCTATCCGACACAGATCTGGCCGCGCATCGCCCGCATGATCGCAGCGGGTACATTCCCCGTCGAAAAGGTCATCACCGCCCGCATTGATGCCCGCGATGTGGTGACCAAAGGGTTCGAGGCATTATTGGACCCAGCCGGCGAACATCTAAAAATTCTGGTCACGACCTGACCGTTGAACTGAACGCAAGAAAGACACGCATGATGACTGAACACAACGTCGCCTTGATCGTCGGGGCCACGGGGCTGTCTGGCAGCTATACCGGCAGGCTTCTGAAGGAACAGGGCTGGACTGTGGTGACCCTGTCACGCAGTGCCGCCGATCTGGAGTTTTCGGATCGCCATATCGCCGCCGACTTGCAGGATGCAGCCGCAACTGTAGCCGCGTTGCAAGCGGCGGGTGATGTCACCCACGTGTTCTTCTGCACATGGTCGCGTCAGGCTGATGAACCGGAAAACGTCCGCGTCAACGCCTTGATAATCCGCAATCTGTTTGACGGTCTGGCCAAGGCTCCGATCAAGCACGCCGCCCTTGTGACGGGGTTGAAGCACTATCTTGGTTCGTTCGACGACTACGCCAAGGTCAAGCCTTACACGCCCTTCTTGGAAAGCAGCCCGCGTCTGCCCGGCCTGAATTTCTATTATGCACAAGAAGATGTGGTGTTCGAATATGCCGCCAAGCGCGGTTTCACATGGTCGGTGCATCGTCCGCATACCATGATTGGCTTTGTCATCGGCAATGCGATGAATATGGCGGTGACGCTGGCTGTCTATGCCTCGATCTGCAAGCACACGGGTCGGCCATTCGTCTATCCCGGCTCTTTTGAGCAGTTGAACGCTGTGACCGATGTGACCGACGCGCGGCTGTTGGCCAAGCAGTTGCTGTGGGCCGCAACCACGCCTGCGGCGGCGGACATGCCCTTCAACACCGCGAATGGCGATGTGTTCCGCTGGACCTGGCTGTGGCAGCAGATCGCCAACTATTTCGGTATCGAGGCGGCACCCTATCCTGGTCAGCCGACGCTGTTGGTGGACCAGATGGCTGACGCGCCGGCGGTCTGGGCCGAGATTGTTGCCAAGCATGGCTTGCAGGACATTCCGGTGGGCCGGCTTGCCTCGTGGTGGCATTCGGATGCCGATCTGGGCCGCACTCTGGAATGTTTCACCGACATGACCAACAGCCGCACCCTTGGCTTTGACGCTTATCAATCCACCGCCAGCAGCTTTACCGACGTGTTCGATGAACTGCGCGCCCGCCGCATCATACCGGCGTAAGGAGACAAAAATGCACTACGTTGTACATTGCCTTGACCATGACGGAGCAGTTGAAAAGCGGCTTGCCAACTATGACGCGCACAAGGCCTATCTGGCTGCGGCCACGGTGAAAACCGTGATCTCTGGCCCATTGCTGGCCGATGACGAGCAGACCATGATCGGCAGTTGCTTCGTGCTGGAGGCCAATACGCTGGCCGAAGTGGAGGCGTTCAACACAAATGATCCCTTTGCCAAAGTGGGTCTGTGGAAAACCGTGTCGATCCGCCCCTTTGCCAAGCGCGTGGACAACCGCTGATGGCACATCCTGTGAAAATCGCGCTGGTCGGCATGGGGTGGTGGGGCCAGAAGATGCTGGCCGTCCTGCAATCCGCGCCGGACGACATTCAGGTGGTGCGGGCGGTTGAGCCGAACGTAGAGTCCGTCCGCCAGCTTTGCGCCGACAAGGGCATCGCTCTGTCGGGCAACTATGCCGATGCGCTGGACGATCCGAATGTTGAGGCGGTGGTGCTGGCCACCCCCCACTCGCTGCACACCGACCAGATCGCGGCGGCAGTGGCGGCCGGCAAGCACATCTTCTGCGAAAAACCGCTGGCGCTGACCAAGGTCGAGGCCGAACGCTCGGTTGCCCTGTGCCGCGACGCCGGACTGGTCTTGGGCATGGGCCATGAGCGGCGGTTTGAACCCCCTGTGGCCGATATGCTGGCGATGGCCGATGCAGGAACCTTGGGCCGCATCCACCAGATCGAGGCGAATTTCAGCCATGACAAGTTCCTGACGCTTGATCGGGACAATTGGCGGCTGAAGGCTGATCAGGCCCCCGCAGGCGGCATGACGGCGACGGGCATTCATCTGCTTGACCTGTCGGTGCGATTGCTCGGTGCCGCAGAGAGTGTCCTGTGCATCTGTGAACAGCTTTCCTCAGACTTGCCGCAGGGCGATACCGTGGCCGCATTCGTCAAGTTCAAGGGCGGCGGAACGTCTTACGTGTCAGCGTCGCTTGCCAACCCGTTCATCTCACGCTTTGCGGTGTTCGGCTCAAAAGGCTGGATCGACATTCGCGACAAGGCGCATGTCGAGGCGCCGGATGGCTGGATCTTGACCAGCGCTATGGCTGGCGGCCCGATCATGACCAAGGAAATCGGCAAGGCCGAACCGGTCAAGGACAACCTTGTCGCCTTTGCCCATGCAGTGCGCGGAGCCGACTATCCGATAACCGCCGAGCATCTGGTGAACAACATCGCCCTGCTTGAGGCCGTTTTCGCCTCGGCGATCAGCGGACGTATCGAAACCGTGGCCTGAACCGCCAATCCGACGGAGAGACAGATGAAAGCCCTTATTTTCGATCAACCCAACAAGCCGGTCGTCACTGATATTCAGATGCCGACCATCGGCGACAACGAGGTCATGATCCGTTCACGTCGCGTCGGGATCTGCCATTCGGACTATGAGCTGCTGTCGGGCAACTACATCATCCCGATTTCTTATCCCGTGACCCCCGGTCACGAATGGGTCGGTGAGGTGGTCGAGGTAGGGCGCAACGTCAAGGGTCTGGTGCGCGGCGATCGGGTTGTGGGCGAATGCGTGATCCGCACGCCCGAACGCATCCACCACTTTGGCTTTTCGATGGACGGGGCGAACCGGGAGTATTTTGCCGCCCGACCCGAATGGCTGCACAAGCTGCCGGACGGTGTCGATGATGCCAAGGGCGCGTTGATCGAACCGTTCACCTGCGGTTATTATGCGGTGCTGCGGCATGGCGGCGTCGGCCCTGCCGACACTGTGGTGGTGTCAGGTGGTGGAACGATTGGGCTGGTGTCAGCCGCAGCAGCGATTGGCATGGGCGCACGGGTGATCGTGGTCGATCCGGTGCCGCTGCGCCGCGAAATTGCGATGAAACTGGGCGCGTATGCCACGATTGATCCCACAGCCGGAAACCCGATTGAGGCGGTGACAGAGATGACCAAGGGCGGCGCTGATCTGGTCGTTGAGGCGGCGGGCCATCCATCATCACTGGCGAACGTCTTTGAATATGCCCGGCCCGAAGGGTTTGTGTCGATGGTCGGCATCAACATCGGTCAAAAGATCTCAGTCGATCTTGGCAAGATCCAGATCAAGGATCTGACAGTGCGTGGCTGCATCGGTTCACCCGGTGTGTGGCCCGCAGCCATCCGGTTTCTGGAAAGGACGGGGATCGACCTGTCGCCAATCCAGACCCACAGCTTTGGCTTGGATGATGCGATAACGGCCTTTGAACTGGGCAAGAACCCGCAAAAGGCCGTGAAGATCACACTGAATATTTCCTGAACCAGACGGGTGCAAAAAGGGGGGGGCTATGGCGCAATCTGACCAGACATCGACCACCGGCGCTTTCGCCATGGATCTTAAGCCGTTTAAGCTGGCCCGGGGTTTTGTGACGGTTGTGGCGTCAACCGTGGCGTTGATCGTGCTGTGCCTGATCTTCGCACCGTCGGCAATTTCGGCGGGTGGACTGGCGGGCAGCCTTCCGTTTGCTTCGGTGCTGGCCATCGTGGGGCTGGCGCAGATGCTGGTGGTGCAGCAGGGTGGTTTTGACCTGTCGGTCGCCGGCGGGGTGTCGCTGTCGGTTGTGATCGCAACGCATTACCCGGCCGGGGATGATACGCAATTGTTGCCTGCGGTGCTGCTGGCCTTTGGCTTGGCGCTGCTGATTGGGGTCGGCAATGGCCTGCTGGTCGGGTTCATGCGGTTGAACGCCATCGTGGCCACAATTGGCATGAACGCGTTGATCTATGGAGGCGTGTTTGCGGTGTCGGGTGGCGTGCCACGGATTACCACGAACCTTCTCGCCGCAATCGCGGGTGGGTCCAGTGTTGGACTGGGCAATGCGGTCTGGTTTGCACTGGGGGCGTTGCTGGTTGTCGGACTGTTGATGAAGCAGACCGTCATAGGCCGCAGGTTCGAGGCGATTGGTGCAAGCCCGGCGGTGGCCCGCACCATCGGCCTGAAGGTGCGCCTCTATCAGATGATGGCCTATGTCTGCGCGCAAGTGCTGTACTGCCTGGCTGGTCTGCTGATCGCCGGTTTGACCACGCAACCGACCGCCTTTCAAGGCGACCCGCTGCTGCTGCCTTCGGTGGCGGTGGTGGTGCTGGGCGGCACGTCGCTGTTGGGAGGCCGCGGCTTTCCGATCTCGACCGTGATCGCCGCCTTCTTTCTCAATCAACTGAGCCAGTTCGCCTACGCCGTAGGCGTGCCCTACTCGGCTCAGACCATCATTCAGGCCCTCGCGCTTGGATTTGGCATCGGGATCTATTCGATCTCCTGGCCAAACACGAACAAGAAACTGATCAACACGACCAAAATGGAGGATACCAATGAAACTCTCGACACTTAAGGGCGCCACAGCATTTGTTGCAGCCGCACTGACGCTGGCGGTTGCAGGGGCGGCGTTTGCCGACACACCCTCGTGGTGCGGAACGAAAAAAGCCTCGCTCGCCCTGCTGGACGGCTATGGCGGCAACAGCTGGCGTCTGGTGACGACGGCCTCGGGTGCGGCGGAGGCAGCCCTTTGCCCCAGCATCACCTCGTATGAATATGCCGACGGTCAAGGCAACACGCAAAAAGCGATCTCTGACATCAAGGGCTTTGCGGCGAAGGGTGTGAACGCGATGGTTGTGTTCGGTGATGCCGGCCCGGCTGTTCTGCCGGCTCTGAAGTCGGCCTTTGGGGCCGGTTCGGTCGTGGTGCCTTACCGCGTCAATGTCGGCGGCGAGGAGGGCAAGGACTACACCAAGTTCGTCGGCTCTTCCTTCAAGGATGATGGTGTGAACTGGGGTAACTGGATCAAGAGCATTCTGCCCAAGGGCGGCAACCTGTTGTTCCTCAGTGGTCCGGCGGGCAACAGCCAGGGTGCGGACGAACTGGCCGGCATGAAATCTGTGCTGGATGACAGCTATGTCTTCATCAACCCAGCCCCGTTTGACGTAACGAACTGGGACCCGGCGCTGACCCAGCAGGTTCTGTCTGCCGAGATCGCCAAGAACCCCAAGATCGACGTGATCGTATCTGACTTTGGCCCGTCGCTTGTTGGCGCCCTGCCGACATTCGCCAAGTTCAAACGGTCGATCCCCGCGATCGCCACCTCGGACGGCAACTCGCTCGGTTGCTTCTGGGCTGACAATCAGGCGGCCAACCCGGACTTCAAACTGTTCACCGTCGCGACCGGCAACGACAACGTGCGTCTGGCGGTAGACTGGGCGGTTGCCGAGGCGACGGGGGGTACCTTGCCGACCGAGAAAATCTTCAAGGGCCCAGTGTTTGAAGATTCCGTTTCCGGCAAGCCAAGCGCGGTTCAGTGCCGCAAGGACCTGCCCGGCTCGATCTATCTGTCGGCCGTGATGTCAGGCGACGATCAGGCCAAAGCCGTCAACAAGTAAGCGACTTGCGGCCCCGGATCTTTCCGGGGCCGCGATCTCTTTGACGCCAAGAGTGTTGGCAATGCAGGATATGTCCGTCGTGACCGATGAAGTGAACACAACTGATCTGTTCCCGCGCGGGCCTGTGGTGCTGCGTCTGAGCGGCATTTCCAAATCCTTTGGCAGTGTCGCAGCCCTGAGCGATGTCAGTGCAGAATTTCACGCGGGCGAAGTTCACGCCATTCTGGGCGAGAACGGGGCTGGCAAATCCACCCTGATGAACATCATTTCAGGCGTCTTTCAGCCCAGCCAAGGTAGGGTGGAATTTCTGGGCCACGAGATTGCCGCGATGACGCCGGATCTGGCCGCGTCGTTGGGGATTTCGATTGCCTATCAGCACCCTGCGGTGTTGAGCGATCTGTCCGTTCTGGAAAACCTGCGCGTGGCGCTGCCACAGGCTCTGTTCACCAACGACGCCCGTGGCGTGGCGCGCGCCATGCTGGATGCGGTGGGCCTTCATGTGCCCTTGCAGGCACGGGGCGATACTTTGACCGTGGCGCAGATGGCGCTGCTGGAGATTGCAAAAGCTTTGGCGATCAAGCCCAAAGTCCTGATCCTGGACGAGCCGACCGCCTCGCTGGACCAAGAGGCGACCGACATGCTGTTTGGACGCATCCGTGAGGTGGTCAAAGCGGGCACCTCGGTTATTTACATCACCCACCGTATGGCCGAACTGCGCCAGATTGCCCAGCGTGTGACCGTTTTGCGCGATGGCCGCAAACGCGGCGAAGCGCGCGTGGCCGAGGTCAGCGATCAAGATCTGCTCAGCATGATCGTGGGCCGGACCTTGGGGTCCACCTTCCCTCCCAAGGCGCAAGCGGCCGGTGAGACAAACCTTTCTGTTGCGGGCCTGTGCGGGGCAAAGTTCAAAGACGTGAGTTTCGATGTGGGCCGCGGTCAGATCATCGGCGTCGCAGGGGTTGCCGGCAACGGTCAGGACCAGCTGATGCGCGCTTTGGCGGGTCTGCAGGCTTGGGATGGCAAGGTCACGCTCAATGGCCAGACCCTGACCCACAATGATCTGCTCCAAAATGCGGCTTTCATGCCATCGGACCGCCATGCCGAAGGGTTGGCCGGGGGACTGACGATCCGCGAGAACGCCTCACTTGCAGCCTTGAACAAATTTGCTAACTTTGGGCTGGTCAACCGCAAGCGCGAACTGGCAGAGGTTTCAGCAACCTTTGGGGCGTTGGCTGTCAAAGCCCCCGGGATTGAAGCGGCGGTTTCGTCCCTTTCGGGGGGCAACCAGCAAAAGGTCGTCATGGCGCGGGCTTTGCTGTCAAATCCGGGTCTGGTGGTGGCAGATGAGCCGACGCAAGGTGTTGACGTAGGGGCGCGCGCGGAAATCTACCGTATCTTGCGCGAAGTCTCGTCAAAGGGCACCCCGGTCATCGTCAACTCGTCAGATGCGGCCGAACTTGAGGGCTTGTGCGACAAAGTCATCGTCATGTCCCGCGGCAAAGTGGTTGCGACGCTGACCGGCCACGATGTGGAAGAGGCGAAGATCGTCGCGGCGGCAGTTTCAGCCACGCATTCCGAAACAGGGCAAGATCAGGCACCGGCCCAGCGCGGTGGCTGGCGCCATTTCGTGCAGACCGACAATGCACCGGCAATCCCACTGGCGGCGGTGATCGTGATGCTGGGGCTCTATGGTTTCAGCCAGAACTCGCACTTCCTGTCATCGTTCAACGTGGCCAACATGCTGATGCTGGCGACCGCCTTGGGCTTTATCGCCATTGGCCAGAACATTGCCTTGCTTTTGGGCGGGGTTGACCTTTCAGTCGGGCCTTTGGCCGGGTTCATGGTGGTTGTGGCATCCTTCTTCATCAATGACGGGCAGTCAGGGGCGATGATCCTTGCAGGATTTGCCCTGATGCTGGCGGCGGGCGTCGTGGTGGGTCTGATCAACGGCGTGTTGATCCGTTTTGCCGGTTTCACCCCGATCGCCGCGACCTTGGCCATGTACATCGGCTTGCAGGGCTGTAGTTTCCTGCTGCGCAACGGCCCGGATGGTTACATCAACGCCGATGTCGTTGGTTGGATCACTTGGGAAATTGGCCCGATCCCGGTGGCGTTCATGGTGCTGATCGTTTGTGCGGCTGGTGGGGAATATATCCTGCGCCAAAAGCGTCCTGGCTGGGCGCTGCGCGCAACCGGGTCAAATGAAGAATCTGCACGCCGGATCGGCTTGCCGATCGACCGTGTCTTTCTTGCCGGCTATTTGGGCAGCGCGATGTTCACAGCCTTGGGTGCTGTGATGCTGATGGCGCAGATCGGCGTTGGCGACCCGCAGCAGGGCGTGAATTATACCTTGTCTTCCATCACCGCGGTGGTTCTGGGCGGCACCAGCCTGAAAGGCGGACGCGGCACCTTTATCGGCACCCTGATGGGCGCGATCCTGTTGATGGAGGTGTTGAACGCGGTGTCGTTCCTTGGCCTGTCGCAGACCTGGCAGTACGTGTTTCAGGGCGCGCTGATCCTGATCGCAGCGTTGGTCTATTCGTCGGCACGTCAACAGGCGGAAGCCTAGGTCGTGCGGGATCATCGGACAATGGAAAGCCAGGCGATGAAAACAGCATTTATTTATCAGACAGCCCCTGTGCGGGTGCGCTTTGGGGCAGGGACCCTGCGCCATGTCGGCGACGAGATTGCTGCGATGGGGGCCACGCGCGCCTTGATCCTGTCCACACCGTTTCAACAGGATGATGCGACCCAACTTGCGGCAACACTTGGCCAGCGCGCCGCAGGCGTCTTTGCCGAGGCGCGGATGCATACCCCGGTTGATGTGACTGTGCGGGCGCTGCAAGCCTTTGCCGATTGCGGTGCCGATTGTCTGGTGTCGCTGGGAGGCGGGTCGACCATTGGCCTCGGTAAGGCGATTGCCTGGCGCAACGATGCGCCGCATCTGGTCGTGGCCACAACCTATGCCGGGTCCGAAGTTACTGATATTCTGGGGGAAACCGAAAGTGGAGTGAAGACGACGCGGCGCGATCCCCGCATTCGTCCCGAAGCGGTAATCTATGACCCCGAGCTGACGCTTGGCCTTCCGGTTGCGATGAGCGTAGCCAGCGGCCTGAATGCCGTGGCCCACGCGGTCGAAGGGCTTTACGCCACCGATGCGAACCCCGTCACGTCCCTGATGGCGGTTGAGGGGATTGCCGCCTTGCAAAAGGCCCTGCCCGCGATCTGTCGCGATCCGGCGGACCTGAGCGCACGTTGTGACGCTTTGTATGGGTCTTGGCTGTGTGGCACCGTGCTGGGCGCGGTTGCAATGGCGCTGCATCACAAGCTGTGCCACACACTCGGCGGTGCGCTGGATCTGCCCCACGCTGAAACCCATGCGATCCTGCTGCCGCACACTGCGGCGTTCAACGCGGTAGCGGCTGCAGATGCGCTGCGCCCGGCGGCTGATCTGTTTGGCGGCGATCTGGGCGGTGGTCTGTATGACCTGTCCAAGGCGCTTGGGGCGCCGATGGCCTTGAAGGATTTGGGCGTGAGCGAGGCTGCTCTGGTCCGCACCGCCGAACTGGCCGTCAAAAACCCTTATGCCAACCCGCGCGACGTGACGCGCGAGGGTATTCTTGCGCTGCTGCAGGCCGCCTGGTCAGGTGACCGGCCAGCGCCGATCTCAAAGGACAAACCATGACCGAACAAGCCATTGACTATTTCACCGAGGCTGCCTCGGTTGCCGCCGTGAACGGCCGCACGGGACCTGAAAGCGATGCCCGTCTTGCGTTTGTCATGGGGCGACTGGTGACACATCTGCATGCGTTCATCAAGGACGTCGAACTGACTCAGGCGGAGTGGGCAATCGCCATCGACTTTCTGACCCGCACCGGCCAGATTTGTGACGGAAACCGGCAGGAATATATTCTGTTGTCCGATGTGTTGGGCGTGTCGATGTTGGTGGATGCCATCAACAACCGTCGCCCGAGCGGAGCGACCGAAAACACCGTTCTCGGGCCGTTTCATGTCGACGGTGTGCCCGACTACGCGATGGGGGCCAGCATCACGCAACAGGGCGGCAAAGAGACTTGCCTGTTCGAAGGCACAGTGACCGACCTTGACGGTAAACCCTTGGAAGGCGTGCGGATCGACGTCTGGTCTGACAACGAAGAGGGCTTCTACGACGTCCAGCAGCCCGACGTTCAGCCACGCCATAACAACCGCGGCGTATTTACGACCGGGCCGGATGGGCGTTACTGGTTTCGGGGCATCAAACCGGTCGCCTATCCGATCCCCGATGACGGCACGGTGGGGCACCTTCTGGGCCATCTGGGGCGCCACCCCAACCGGCCGGCGCACATGCATTTCATCATCAGCCACGATGGGTTCGACACCATCGTCACTCATACCTTCGTGGAAGGTGACACCTATCTGCAATCGGACGCCGTCTTTGGCGTTAAACAATCTCTGATCGCGGCATTTGAACCAGTGACGGGGGGCGACACGAAATGGCGGTCGCGCTTTGATTTCGTAATGCACAAAGGAGCGGCCCAATGACCAGTGCCAAAAACCCCCGCATCGCGTTTCTGGGAACCGGTGCGCAGGGTGCATCCATCGCCGCCGATTTCGCGCTGGCAGGCTTGGATGTGACCTTCATTGACCAATGGCCTGCGCATATCGAGGCGATCCGCGCCAATGGCATCACGGTCAACCTGCCGACCCGCACCATCAACGCCCGCGTGCCCGCTTTGCACCTGTGCGAGGTGGCCGAGATCAAGCAGC
The DNA here is from genome assembly GCA_038231395.1 of Rhodobacterales bacterium. GTDB lineage: Bacteria > Pseudomonadota > Alphaproteobacteria > Rhodobacterales > Rhodobacteraceae > Stagnihabitans. Next base: position 2,787 of record JBBRLL010000068.1, on the reverse strand, counting down.
CCTTCGATTTGATCTTTCTGGTCGTCAAGGCCTACGACACAACCTGGGCTACGCAACTGATCAAGCCGGTTCTCGCCGAGGATGGCTTTGTCATCGGCCTGCAAAACGGCATGACGCATGAGGATATCGCCGCCGTCGTGGGCCGCCATCGAACGATTGGCGCTGTGATCGAGATTGCCTCAAACATGTGGGTGCCCGGCATCACCAACCGGCAGAACGATCATGACACATCCTGGTTCGCCATGGGCGCGCTGGACCCTGCCCAACAGCACCGCGTCGAAGCTGTGGCTGATCTGCTGCGTCACTCTGGCCGGGTTGAGGTGACGGACAATATCCGATCCGCCAAATGGATGAAGCTGGTGGTCAACGCCGCCGAACTAATCCCTTCTGCCATCATCGACACCGCCCTGAATGACGCCGCCCGCGCTCCCGGCATGCTGGAGGTGATGCGCGCCGCCGGATATGAGGCGATGCAGGCGGCCTTGGCGGATGGCGCCACCATCATGCCGATCATCGGAATGCCCGCCACCATGAGCAATGATCCCGAACGCTATGTCGATGAGATCTTTGACATGGTGCTGTCGACATTCTCGCGCGAGGACACGCTGACAACCTCTTTGCAAGACTGGCGCAAGGGGCGGCGGGCCGAAGTGGAAGAGGTCAACGGTTGGGTCGTGAAGACCTTGCATGCGCATGGTCGCGCAGCGCCGATCAACGCCTGTGTCGTCGAAATTGGATTGCAGATCGAGGCGGGTGCTTTGGCTCCCCATCCCGACAACGCCGCGCTGATGATCGACGCCTGCAGCCCCACCTGATGTCTGCAACACCCAACACGGGGGCCAAATGCCAAACGTGAAGATCTTTGTGGACGAGGTGATTTATCCGGTCACCCGCGTCGCAGTGGCTGAAGCGCTGGTCCCGATCCGCGCCATGCTGTGTGCTGAACTGAACGTGCCACTGCCCGCCTGCCAATTCGCCGTGATGCCGGTTATGGCCGTGCCCGATCTGCCCCCCGTCAACGTGGAAATGCACATCTTGCCTCACCCCGACCGCACCCGAGCGGTACTGCTGGCCGTTTGCGCCAAATTGCGCGACATGGTCGGTGCGGCTACGGCAAGACATGTAGCGGTGCGTATGATCACGTTGGACCCTGACACTTATATTGCGCTCAAATGACCAAGACGGACCAAGCTTTGCGCCGCAGGAGACAAGATGGATAAGACGATAGCGGATCTGGCCACCGCAGTGGCGGGCATCCAGGACGGCATGACGGTGATGATTGGCGGGTTTGGCGGCTCTGGCGCGCCGATTGAGCTGATCCATGCGCTGATCGACCGTTTCATCGCGACGGGGCATCCCAAGGGACTGACAGTGGTCAACAACAACGCCGGAAACGGCCATGTTGGCCTTGCCGCCCTGATCGAGGTGGGGATGGTGAAGAAGCTGATCTGCTCGTTCCCACGCTCTGCCGATCCGGTGGTATTTACCGAGCGTTATCTGGCGGGGCAAATCGAGTTGGAACTGGTGCCGCAGGGCACTTTGGCCGAACGCATCCGGGCCGGTGGTGCGGGCATTCCTGCGTTTTACACCCCCTCCAGCTACGGCACTGATCTTGCAAAAGGCAAGGCGGTCGAGGTGTTTGACGGGCGGCCCTATGTGCAGGAACGTTGGCTGAAGGCGGATTTTGCCTTGGTCAAGGCGCATCTGGGCGACCGTTTGGGCAACCTGACCTACCGGATGGCGGCGCGCAACTTTAACCCCTTGATGTGTATGGCGGCGGCTTCAACCATCGCACAGGTCAGCCGGATCGTCGAACCCGGGCAAATCGACCCCGAGGCGGTCATCACGCCCGGTATTTTTGTGCAGGGTGTCGTCGAAGTGCCAAACCCCGCGCAAGAAGAGGTGCTGAACCGCGCCGGGGCTATTTATCCAAAGGGTGCAGCATGAAACTTTCCCCCACCCAGATGGCTTGGCGCGCAGCGCAAGACATTGAGGACGGCGCCTATGTCAACCTTGGCATCGGCTTTCCCGAGATGGTCGCGCGGTTCCAACCCCCCGGCCGCGAGGCGATTTTCCATACCGAAAATGGAATCCTCGGCTTTGGCAAGGCCCCTGAACCGGGGGCCGAGGATTGGGATCTGATCAACGCCGGCAAAAAGGCCGTGACGATCAAGTCCGGCACCGCGTTTTTTCACCACGCCGACAGCTTTGCCATGGTGCGCGGCGGGCATCTGGATGTGGCGATTCTGGGGGCTTACGAGGTGGCGGAAACCGGCGATCTGGCGAATTGGTCGACAGGGCCCAAGGGCGTGCCTGCGGTTGGCGGCGCGATGGATCTGGTGCATGGGGCCAAACGGGTGGCGGTGATCACCGACCACGTGACCAAAGACGGCAAGCCCAAGCTGCTGCAACGCTGTAGCTTGCCGCTGACCGGAGTGGGTTGCGTCACGCGGGTTTATTCCAGCCTTGCGGTGATCGACATCGAGGCGGGCCGCTTTGTGCTGCGCGAAAAGCTGGCCGCGCTGTCGGTGGCAGACCTGCAAGCCCTGACCGGCGCGACGCTGCACCTTGACGGGCCGGTTGCCGATCTGATCGTTCCGGAGTTGTGATATGACCGAAGTTTTCATCTGCGACTACATCCGAACCCCCATTGGGCGCTTTGGGGGCAGCCTGTCTTCGGTCCGCCCTGATGATCTCGGCGCGGTGCCGCTGCGGGCGTTGATGGCGCGTAACCCCGGCGTTGACTGGGCAGCGGTCGACGATGTGATCTTTGGCTGTGCCAATCAG
>JBBRLL010000067.1:0-17410 GCA_038231395.1 Rhodobacterales bacterium | reverse complement strand
CGCAGACATCATCGCCAGGATATCCGACCTGCCGGTCTCAAAGCTGCCCAACCTCCTCCCGTGGAACTGGGAAGTCGACAAAACCCAAGTCAATACAGCCTGATCGCGGTCCTCGGCGCAGACTTACGACCGGCCTCTTTTTCCAATAGGTCTTTCAGTAGCGCCATGCGATCGCCGCTGAAGTCTCCCTCCTTGCGCGTCACTCCCCGCATAGCGCGTACGAAGAACTGGCGGAAATCCCTGCGCTCCTCGCACCAGGCAAGCAACTTCACCCCTTGGGGCGGATGCACCAGAGCCAGCGGTAAGACGGTACGCGTGGTCTCTTGTCCCGAAAGGTCGGTGTAGCCGAAGGTCACGGGCTGGCAGGCGCGGATCGATCCATGTAGGGCAGCAAGGTCTGCCGTGGCGGCCTCAGGCAAGTCCCCGTGCCAATAGGCGGCGGGTCGCACGTCCAGCAGCTGGTAGATGCGGCCAAGAAGGGCGGCTTCAGGATCGGTTTCCGCCAGTCGAGCAAGCGCCGCCTCGGCAACTTTTGCGGCCACGGGATCACCGCGATGGCTTGCCAGGGCGAGACCCCTGAGGGCTGCATCACGCAGTTCGGGATCCAAAGCAGACGCTGGTTGGGCTGCCACGCTGGTCGCGGCACTTTGCCCAAAACCGATTGCGGCGGCAAACCCAGCAAGCCGGGTGCCGAGCGCGCGTCGGGTCAGGGTCAAGGGCGTGGAGCGACCGGGTCGCATGGCGAATCCTCGTGGGCATTGGGTCCAGTATTTTTATGGAAAACCACCGCCCCCGCACTTGGAGAATGCCTGTGTCCGCAAGGGCCACGACCTGCTCAAGTGCACGGATCAGGCCGGAGTTGATCGCCGGATGGCGTTAAAGTTCGAAGCCTGCGAGGTTGCGGGAGAACTTGCTCATCTTTGAGACCGCGATTGTGATCGGTGGCTTCAAGTCATCCAGATCAACCTTGGGCTCGGTAACGGCTTCGAGCGGTGCCACTGTGACTGGCACTTCGTTATCGACGCCTGCCTGCTCTGCCTCCTGCAAAATCTCATCCCGGGCCACGATCTCTGCAGCCAGTTTCGGCTCAGGCTCTACCGGCGCTTCCGCCTTCACCTTCTCCGGCCTTACAAAATCCACCACGATCCGTTCGGCCAGCCGCCGCTCCAGCGCCTCCATCCGTTGGGTCAGCACCTGAACGTCCGCAGCCTCCTTGGGCGGATAGGGCAGGGCACCTTTTTGGGCGTCGAACAGCTTCTTGAACGTCGGGTCCTGAAAATACACAATCCGATGCACCAGAAGCGGGTTCTGCCGTTCTGGGATCAGAATAGCCAAATCCGGGTTCAGGCGTCGCACCTCATCTGGCATCAGGAGGGGCCGTTCCTCCATCCGCCGACTGACCGACCGCCTCTGCATGAAATCCCTGTCCCGCGACACGCTGTCTGACATCGAAAGCTTCGTGGTCTTGCCCAAGGCATCCGAAATCTCTCCCGCCGTTTTCTTGTCGTTGGCCGCGAGGTAGAGCTTCATACCGGCGGCGGACTCGAGCGACAGGCGGACGTTCTCACCGTAGATATTGTCGAGGCCCGGGATCGACTGAGTGATAATCGACACCCGCGCGCCGTGCCCCGCCAGCTGTTTCAGGGCCTGCTCGACGATGGGCATGAGGCCGAGCTGGTCGAATTCGTCGAGCATGACCATGACGGGCCAGGGTTCAGATTTCGGGTCGGGCAGAGTGGAGCGCATGGTTGCGATCAATTCGCCAAAAAACAGCCGGACAAGTGGAGACAGCGTTCGAATGTCATCGGCGTTGACGACGACATAGATCGACATCGGGCGCTTGCGCAGGTCCGAGAAGGAAAAATCGTTGCCGGAGGTGGCCCGATCCACAGCTGGGTTGTTCCAAAGCGTCATGCCCGCGCCGCCCAAGACCGAGGCATGCGAGGACAATGTCCGGTCGGAATAGCCCGCGAACTTGCGGAAGGTCTGGGCGGCGTTTGGGTGTTTCACCTCCTCGGCATGCTCGCCGTAGACCGCTTGCGTGGCGCCTCGGCCAAACAGAATGCGGCTGATCTCGCCGATGGTGGGCTTGCCCCTTTCGATCGCAAGGAGGCCACCTGCCACGAACAACTCACGCCCCTCGGTCAGGAAGTCGCCAGCGGTGCCTTTGTCCGAAACCGTCAAGAAATAGTCCGAGATCTTGGCCAGTTCCGTGTAGCGCTGTTCCAAATTGGCAATTCGCGCGACCCGCTCGAGCGGGTTGTATCGATGGGTCGGATGTTCAAAATCGAACGGCGAGAAGCGATAGACCGCGTCGCCTTCGGCCTGCCGATGCCGGGACGTTGCCTCAAAGATTTCGCCTTTGACGTCGAGCACGACGATGCTGCCGTTGAAGAGGAGGGTGTTCGGGATGACGTAGCCCACGCCCTTACCGGCGCGGGTTGGGGCCACGACGAGGCAATGCGGGAATTTCTGGAAGGTGGCGCTGACATAAGGGGCGGCCTTTGACGGTGCGCCCAGTTTGCCGAAGACCATCCCTGCGCCCAGCGGCTGAAGGAGGCCATTTGTTTTCATCTCGGGCTTCGCCTGGAACTTGGCCTGACCATATTCGGTGAGCTGCTGGCGGAAGGTCAGGGCAACGGCTGCGATCGTGAAGATCACGGTTGATGCGCCAACGATTTGCCAGGGTAGCACCCAAGGTACAGAGGTCAGACGCTCAAAGCCGGGAAACTCTGCAATCAGGACAAAGATGCCGGTCGCATTCGGATCGCGGCCGAGGATCAGGTTGAGGACGAGCCCCCCGGCGATGAGGCCGACAAGCAAGCCGGCGGTAAGTCCAAGCGGCAGTAGCACAGCAATGCGTTGCATGATCAAAACTCCCGGTCAGTGCCACGGTCATGGACATGCGCCCGCGCGTGCTCGGGCGGTCGCGGCGCTGCTTCGGAAGTCATTCGACGTTCCGCCGCCTCCGCTTCATGCGCGCTGAGGCCAAACGAGGGGTGTTCCTTTGCTGCCGACACGACAGCCGCCGCCACCGCAGCCCGTGCGCTTGGGTCGGGCACATCTTTGGCAAGCGCATCAGTTCGGCCAGCGGCGATGTCTTTCAGCACCGATGCCCCGTAGCGCTCCTTTATCTCTTCCGCGAAATCGCGCGCCTGATCCTCATTCCGGAAAGAGACCGAGCCTTGCTGGGCATGAACCTTCGCCAATTTACCCAAAGCTTCGACCACCGGATCGGGGCCTCGCGCCACCTCGATCGTTCGGGCGGACTGGATCAATTCGGCGGCACGCTCGTAGAAACGATCCACCCGTTCGGCCGCAGAGCTGCGGCCCCGCGCGCTGCCAAGGTCGTAGCCGTGACGCTTGGCCACTTCGGCAATGTCGGATTTGACCCAGGCTTCCTCTTCGCGGGCATTCGCGGCCCCGGTTTCGAGACGTTGCCTGATTTTGTCCGCATCGATCCCGACATTGGCGGCCCTTAGCCTCAGATTGAGATGAAGGCTTTCGCTGGTCCCATTGTGCACCTCTGTCTCGGTACTGCCCACGACCAGAGACGTCACCCCGATGGATGTGCTGTAAAGCGTCGAACGGGCAGGGGCCTCAGGTTCCACCTGTTGCCGCTCAAGACCGAAGGCCGCTGCCGCTTCTTTGGCGATGCCCTGCATCTCAGACCGCAGGGCGCCCTGTTGGTCCGACGGCAATCTGTCGATCTGCGCGCTTGATTGTCCCACCCAAGCTGAGATGGCCCGCGCCGGGTCAGACACAAAATCGCTGCGCTGCTGCTCGGTCTCGGCATAGGCTGCCAAGACCAGACTCTGCCCGAGATGCTTGGCCAAGGCTTCACTGAGTGGCCCTTCATCTGGAAACTTCGCCAGCACCTCAGCACCGCCATCGCGGCCATAAGAGGTGACGGCAAGCAACTCTTCCGGCAAAAATCCGGCTGAGCCTTCTCCATCTACAAACCGCCCTGTACCAAGCGTCGCCTCGGCATCGGGGATATGGTCGGCCACCACTTTTCGGAAATCAGGATCGGCGACCAGCCGCTCGGCCAGATCGCGGGTATTTTCGTTGTCCTGACCGAGGGTCAGGACAAGTTGTGCTTCCTCGCCGGCATAAATTGCCGTCTCTGGCTGGGCGAACTCTGGCTGCGGCAGGTATTCCAGCACAAGCCCTTCCGGCTCACGGTCGGGGGTTTCCACCAATTCGCGGTCAATTTCCGCGGCACGTTTGACCGCGATCTCCAGGCCTTCTTCGGCGCCTTCGTAGAAATCAAAGGCATGGCGCAGCGCTTCACGGGAATTCGGGAAGGTGCGTTCCGAGTAGGTGAGATCATTCTCCCCTCCCGGCAGATTTGCTTCATAGCCCGTGTGAATGCCCCGATCGGTTGCAACTGCTACCGGCCGCAGCTCGACCTTTGCATCGGTCGTCACCCAGTCGCCGGTGGCGATGATGGGCGGCTTCTCAGTAAGGGCATTCCGGTAGGCAGCCATTTCTCGTTCCGCCACTTCTACCTGGGCCTGCACCGCCGCCCGCAACTCCGGCCCGGGTGCCGCTTCATCGGTGTGGTCAGCCCAAAGCGCCGCTGCTTTTTCCGGCTCGCGACGCGCGAAGGCCTCAAGATCCTCTCTGAGCCCTGTATCAAGCCGCTCGATCTCAGCGGGACCGTCCTTACCCCATTCCACCTTGCCCAGCCTCTCGGTCAGTGAAGCTTCCATCGCGTTCAGAAACCCGGCGCGGAACTCAGCATCAGGCGCATGCGACTCCGGCAGGGTTTTGAAATACCGCGTCTCGCCGCTCTCATTTGCTCCATGGATTTCAGTGCGGGCCATGGTGCGAGCGGTATTGCCGTCGATATGTGCAACGGAAGGCCTTTCAGCCGGATCAGCGCGGAAAAACGCCTCGCCCGCCTGGCGGGGATCCTCGAATTCCTGCGCCGCCCCGGAAAACGTCAAACGCACTGAGAAATATTCCTTCGGGCGCTCAGACGCGGTGGGTTCTGATTGCCCGCGCTCGGATTTCAGGCGGTCGATGACCGGATCAGTGTCGTTTTCCATGGGGGAACCTGCGGGCAGAAAGGTGGGGTTTGGGGAGGTGACCGGGCGACGGGATCAGTCGTCCAGCCCGGGGAAATACATCTCCATGATGCCGCGCTGGTCGCCGATGCGGCCCATCTGCAGGATCACGTCGATCGAGGTCTGAAGGTATCGGATGACCTCGCCAAAACTGAGCTTGGTGCCTTTAGCCAAGACGAGAAGCGCCAGCCGGTCCATCGCCTTGCGGGCGGAATGGGCGTGCAGTGTGGTGAAGGACCCCGAATGCCCGGTGTTGATCGCATCAAGGAAGGTCGAGGCTTCTGATCCACGCAATTCGCCGAGGATGATCCGGTCGGGCCGCAGCCGCAGCGTCGCCTGCAACAGTTTTGCCGCAGATCGCGGCGAAGCCTCATCGCGCTGCGCGATCAGGCTGACGGTATTGGGCTGGCCCGGCAATAGTTCGAGGGAATCCTCAATCGTGACGATCCGCTCATCGGCTGCCACCATTTCCAACAGCTTGCGGCCAAGCTCGGTCTTGCCGGTCGAGGTGCCGCCCGAGACGATGACATTCAGCCGCTCTGAGACCAGTTTGCCGAGGAAAGCATCGACATCGGCCCCTTCCGACCCTGCGCGAATATCAGCCACCAGGACGCGGCGCTCCTCCTCCAGGGAACTTTCCTGCCCGCGCAGAAAGTGAAACGTCCGGGCTGCACGGCGCGCGTTGCTGTGCCCTGAGCGGAAAATCCGGATGCCGATCACGGTGCCGCTGGCCACGGCAGGCGCGCCCACCACCTGACAGCGCAACATCAGTTCGCGGTAGCGCACGGCGGCCGAAACCAGCGGTGCTGTTTCCGTGAAGGTGTTCGAGGTCGAGTTGGCGATCTGGGAGGCCAAGTCGCGCACAGCCCGTGCGGGCAGGGCGGGTAATCCGCTTGGGGTCATATGGATTTGCCCCGCACGCTCCAGCCAGATGCTTCCATCGGCATTGATCGCAAGTTCGATCACGGTTGGATCGGACAGGGCCACATCGAGCTGCCCGAGATAGGTATCGAGATAACTCATCAATTGAACTCGAGATCGGCATCGACCCGGATCATGACAACTGCGCTTTGATTAACGCTGATTGTCGGCGGGATGCTCAGGTAGTCGGCCATGACATTGCTGACGGCATTGCCCAGATCGGTGCCCACGTTCTTGGCGGTATCTGAGGTGACCTGGTTGTTGGCATATTTTGCGGCGGCGACGGTGGGGACTGCACCGATGACAGAGATCAGCGCCGCCGTTCCAAAGCGTTGCAGGAAATGGTTGCGAACTGTGCCGGGGAGGCCGGACCGCCCAATCCGGTCGGTGCCATAGGCGGCAAGGCTGATCGACTGACCGTCCGTGGTGACCAGGCGGTCCCAGGCGATCAGCACCCGACGCTGACCTGCGGCCACGTCGGAATCATACCGGCCAAACAGGCGCGAGCCGCGCGGGATCAGCACCCGGCTCATATCAAAGGACCAGACATCATGGCTGACGATGGCAGATACATTGCCGGCAAGGTTGGTGCTGAGAGCGGTTTCCAGCGAAGCCTCGATCAGTGTGCCTTGCATCACGGTCCGTGCCGGATTGGCAATCACCTCGGCCTGACGGACTTCGGCGGCTTTGGCCCCAGCCCGCCGGAAGGCTTCATCGCCGGTTGCGGCATCGACTGGCGCGTCTGACGACGTGGCTCCTGCCCCATCGCCACCACTGATATCCGAACTGGACCGCAAGGCCACCATGTCAGAATTGATCTGCGATTTCTTCAGGGCCTCGGCCTCCTGGCGTTGCCGCGCCAGATCTTCTTCACGGGCGCGGGTTGCTTCTGCGGCACCATCCCCGGAAATGAGGTTTTTGGTGTCGAGTGCGGTCTGCAACCGGATGTTTTCGCGCTGCAGATCGCTCAGGGCGGTCTCGCGGGTCTTTGCATCTGCATCGAGGGTTGCGATTTTGGAATTGAGATCTGCGAGTGCTGCCGTGTCAGGGACGGTCACCGGGTTGGCCTTAAGGTCCGCTATCTTGGCATTCAGGGCATCGATTTCGGCCTTCATTCGCTCTTCAATCCCATGATCTGGCGCGACCGGGACGATCTGCGGCTTTGCCTTGGTGATGCTGAAGCCATCGGTGCCCGAACCATCGCCCGTCCCATCCCCCTGAAACCCGCTGACCGACGCGGTCTCGATGGCCGGTGCCGGGGCCGCAGCTTTGGGAGCTGCCAGCACAAGCCAGGCTCCGATGCCAACCCCTGCGATGGCCGTCACGGCGGACAGGGCATAGGGGTTGATCCCACGCTTGCGCTTTTTGGTCTCAGATGGGCTCATGCGGGCTATACGGGCCGCGAGCTTTTCGGCATTCTCAGGTTCACTCATGGGTTTGCTCCCGCCTCTGCGGTGATGCAGACATAGTCTTCGCCATAGCGCAGCACCCAACGTTCGGAGCGTGTGCTGACGGTGATCGTCGTGCCGCGCACAGCGGAGTTGACCGAATATTCCTGGCCCTTGTCGTCGGCACGGAAGATCGTTGGCATCGGTGCACCGGGCGGGATCAGGAACGTGGTTTTGCGCCCGTCATCCGAGATCGACATCGGCGTGAAGGCGGGGAGGGACTTGCCTTTTTTCATGACCTTGTAATTCATCGGTGGCGATGCCGGGATTTCAGCGGTGGATGTTGTGGTGTTGGCGGCACCCGGCACGGCGAACTTCACCGAGTAATTCGGGCTGCCTTTGCTACTTTCGGTCACCTGCAGGAAGTAGATGTTGCGCTGCGTTTCGACCGCGAGGTTGGTCGAGGCCCCGGCCACCACGGGCTTGATGATGAACAGGTTTGCCCGCTCCAGCTTGTCGATCTTGAAGCTTTCCAGATCGCCGATGGCGATGGATTGAATTTTTTCGCCGTCCCCGAGTTCGACGAGTGTCACGCTGCGCAGACGCGTGGTGATCCGGTAGACCTGACCCTCCTGCCAGGTGGCATAGGTCACTCTTGGATCGTGACTGCCGGGTTTGGGTGAAGTTTCGGCAAAAGCGGGCAGGGCGGCCATCCCGGCGATCAGCCCGAGGGTGGTAAGGTTAACTCGAGTTGTCATTTCAGCCCTCCTGCGGGGTCAGGGTTTCGGCGGTGATGCGGTAATCGGTCACCAAAAAGCCGGTGGGGTTTTGCCAGACCAGATCGAGAGCGGTCTCTTTGGTCGGCTCAAAGCGATAGGTGACGGTGGCGGTGAACTTTCCTTCGCGGTCAGGGATGCCCTCGCCGTCGGAGACCCAGGTCTTGGTAAAGCGCACCTGCGCCGTGACGTCCCTCACTGGGGTGATGGACAGGATCTTGATGACGACCTTGGAATTTTCGCCATAGATTTTAGGGGGATAGTTCGCATCACCCTCCGTCCAGAGGCTGACGAGAGACTGGCGGGCATTGCCCTCAGACCAGGTGTAGGCCCGCAGGATGCGTTTTTCGTTGTCGTGTTGGTCATAGGTTTCGCGGTCACTGACATAAGCAAACAGAAGGCTTTGGCGGATCGCCTCGGCTTGTTCGATCCCGGCTTTGTCGACGGCGATCACCCGTTCTGCGACCCCGGTGTCCTTGTCGACGATAGCAAGGTAGGCTTCGGTCTGTTTCAGCGGCAGCAGGATGACGACGGCGATCATGCCCATCAGACCGATGGCCAACCCGCCGCCCGCCACGGCATAGGCAATGCGCTCACGCTTTTTGACGCCGTAAAACATCTCGGCTTCGAGAAAACTTCTCAATTCAGGGGGAGAACCTGTCATCGTCTGCTCCAGAAAATGGGGAAATAGGCGTCTGCTGATCCGTGTTTCAGCTGTCGCGAAGGAACTGGGTCAGACGCTGCCTCGCCGCCTGACCGCGTTCGGCATCGGACCGCGACTGATCGCGCAAATGATGGTGCTCGGTCTTACCGTGCAGGAAGCCGGATCGAAACTCGTTCGCACGGCGCCCGGAATACTGGGAAGCCATTTGAAGCGGCTTTCCGGCAACCCTCAGCGCTTGAGGCGCAAAGCCGGCAAGGCTGATCTGACCGGTGATGTGGGTCACGGCATTTGGGATTGCCATCAGGGCGAAAATGCCGACAAAGACGATGACAAAGAAGCCTAGGATCGAGCCCAAGTCGGTAACGTCTTTGGTCTCCTTAAAAACATCATGCGCGACGGTGACGACCGCTACGATCACCCCGGCGGAGGCCACCGGATACATCAGATATCCGATCATCGCCGAAAGCCAGGCTTCGAAGATGCCTTTGGTCTTCTCAAAGATCGTGGCGCCGATGGCGATCGGGGCGACTCCGAGAAGGAAGGCGATCATCAGCTTCGAGAACCCCACGATGAAGACATAGACGGCCATGAGGACGCCCAAAACCACGTAGAGCACCGCTGCCACAAAGCCGCGCATGATCGAGGACATGGCTGAGGAAACGGAATCGACGTTCCCAGCCATCATCTTGGCCATGTCATCCATGGCAGCCGTTGCCGAGGTGCCCACACTGCTTCCCCCGAGCCGGAAATATTCCAGCGCAAGGGCGCTGAGACCATTGCTGGCAGCATCATAAATCTGGCTGAAGTTCGACCAGGCTAGGCCAAACATCAGGACCATGACGATTCGAAACGACAGCTGAACGGCATCGCGCATCGCGATCCGATACACATTCAGTGCCGAGTTGATCCCGACCATGACGAGGAGAAGGGCGAGCAAGGTGGTGTACAGGGGGCCAACGGCACCTGCGGTCGCCTCGAAATACCGCTGCCCAGCTGAGCTGATCGCCGTGTCCAGCGTCGTCAATATGGTCGAGACGCTTTCCATCAGAAACTGCCGCCACACATTGTCTCAGCGACAGCGATCAGCTTCTTGGCATCTGCGGAGATCTTTTCGGTCTGTTGCCAGCCAAGGCGATCTACATTGTAATGTGCTCGGAGTGCAGAGGCGATTGCGTCAACGTCGTCCCAAGAAGCAACTTTGCCTGTGCAGCCGCAGTCTTTCTTCGAAATGACGTTGCGTGCACGGATCAGACTGTAGATATCACGAAAGGCGCGTGCTTCTGGGCCAGTTCGCGCCAATTCATAGCCGGCAGGCCAGGAAGCCTGACAGTTGCGGAATTCTTCGTTCACCGCTCCCGGGATCGGTTGGACATTTTCAGGGATGTCGATTTTCGGCAGAACGTCGAGAAAGGCCTCTTCCTGAGCGGCACCCGCAGAGGCCGGCGTTTCCGCGAGGGCGGCCGCGGACAAAAATGGCAGCAATGCCAGCGCCGCACCAAGCACCCGCAGTTTCGAAGTAAGACCCATCGTCATTTCTCCCCCAGGACTTTGATGAACTTTTGCTCTTCTGCGGCGGTGGCGGCATCCATGACGCCCGCTTCCCCCATGCCCATCAGCTGGGCGGACTCCGCGCTCCAGATATTGGCCAAGGCGATAGACAACTCGGCGGTGACCCGCGTGTTGAGATCGACCGCTTCCTTTAAGCCCGCCGTGTCGGGGATTTCCTTCACGAGGTCATTGACCCGCCCCAGGCTCTCGGAGGCTTTGACCGAAGAGGATTCAGCGGCGGCGGACAGAAACGCCGCCGTATTGGCCTGGGTGCCGATCCGGGCGGCCCCGGCATTATCGCTTTTCGCAAGCGTGTCGACGGTGCCCATATCAAGACCGGCAGAGGCAAAGAAGTCGGAGACATATTGTGCCGCAGGTTTGTCGCCGACCTTGCCTGATGTTGTCATCAATTCGTAGTGGCCACCCTTGGCAGAGATGAGGCCGCCGGTCAGGTCAGAGACATCCGGCAGAATGTCCTTGAAAAACGCATCCAGGTCGGGAATGCCGAGAGCTGACAGGGTCAGTCCGTTGCGCAAAGCGTCAAGCTGGGATTTCAGGGTTGCGATCTGCTCGATCTGCTTCAGGATCTGATCATCCAGCTTGAGGTTTGCGGTGATCATTTCCTTCACCTGCAGCTTGGCCTCGGTCAGCACCTCACCGATTTTGGCGATGCTGGTGATATCGACGGTTGGTACGCCCTGAGCTTGCAAGATGCATGGCAGTGCTACTGCGGCGCAGATGAGAAGGGGGCGCAGGCCCCAAATGCGATGGGAAGTCATTCGGCACCTGTCCTTACTTTGATGAATTTTGCATCGACGGCATAGGCCTGCAGCCAGAGCGCGGAACGAGCCTGATCGACCTTCATGCGTGCTGCCTTGACTCGCTGAACCATCAGCGCAATCCGGGCGGCTTCGGCGCGGGCATAAGAGTTGAGGTCCATGGCCTCCTTGACGGATTTGGTCGTGGGGATCCGCTCGATGATTGCACGCAACCGCTTCAAACATGCCTCGATCTCCGCGCTCGCCTCCATGCCGTAATGCAGCCCGGCATCGGAGGTGTTGCTCGCATCCGAAATCGCCAGATCGCGGGGGTCGAAAGTGCCCACCTGATCGACACCGGTGATCTTGCCAGCATAAGTGTTGAAGAAGCCGGTGATCCGGGCGACGTAATCCTGGGTCTCCTTGAAGGGCGGAATGCCACCGTATTTGCTGACATTGCCGGGGCCGGCGTTATAGGCGGCGAGCGCCAAATGCACGGAGCCAAACGCGTTCAACTGCGTCAAGAAATACCGCGCGCCGCCTTCCAGCTGGAGCATCGGATCATCGTAATAGGCGGGGTAAATGCCGAGGCCTTTGGCCGTGTCCGGCATGATCTGCGTCAGCCCAAAGGCACCGACGGAACTACGAGCCCCGATGGAAAACCCTGATTCCTGCTTCACGAGACTCTGAAACCAGATGCGGAATTCAACGGGATTGATCCCGGCACGCGCAAGGCCGGGGTGGCCAGCATATTTCTGCGCGGTGGCTACGATCATCTCTTCGATGCTGGTCTTTGCGTCGCCAAAAAGCCGGGCCGCGTAGGGGTTTCTGTCCTCTACGGCATAGAGGACTTGGGCCTCTGCCGCGGGCAGAACCTCCAGATCGCCAATCCCAGGTGTTGCGCCCGACATCATCGCCAGCGTGGCGTCGAGGGCGTCAAGTTGGTCCTGCTGCAGCTCGTCGAGCCTGCGCTTTTTGTCGGATTCAAGTTCCCGCGCGCCGGTCAGATAGGACATCTGCGCCATCTCAAGCGCCTGCTGTACCAGCGACTTCGGGTCCGCGATGGGTACGCCTTGGCCCACCGCTGCCATCGGCAGCGATGTCAGCGTCAGAGCAATTGCCCCGATCTGGGCGAGAGATTTACCGGCAGGGGATGACATCGAGGACCGAGGTATTTCCGCGCGAAACTTGGCCCATCCCGGGGCTTGCGCTCATAGTTGATGCCGTCACCGTTGAGGCGGCGGCACTCCAGCAATTGGTCTTGGCGATTGGCACCTCGGCGCAGCCCGAGAGGCCCGAAAGCCCGAGTCCGATAAGCAAAGTTATGTAATATATTGATTTCATTGGATTATGTTTCCTTCCAGAATTTCGGGCGCACGGCGTAGTCGGCACCGAAAGCATTCAGCCCGGCCTGACCACCGCCAAGCGCTGTCAGCAAAGGACCAAGCGGTTTGAGATCGACGTTGAGGACTGTGGAGCCGCGTGGCGAGCGCGACAGCAACAAGCGCTGACCCGGGATCGGGTTCAGCACGAAATCCAACTCGCCATCGGTCAACCGGAAGCTGTCGTAGTCCGAGCTCGACGCTTCACCATTCGGGAATATGAGCTGGTTCGGCAGCGCCTCCAGGATCGATCGGGCTTTGGAACCGCGGATCTGGCTTGGGAACTGGGTCATCATCACAACGACGACGTTTTTCTTGCGCGCGGTCACCAGCCATTCGGCGAGTTTCTTGGCGAAGTATTCATCGTCGAGCATCTTCCAGGCCTCATCAATCAGGATCAGAGTCGGGCGCTTTTCTTCGATCAGCATCTCGATGCGGCGGAAGAGCGTGCCGAGGATGGCGGTGCGCTCCGTGCCGAGGTCGAGGATTTCTGTCAGATCCACCGCCGTCACATCGTGGCTTGCGAAATCCACAACAGGCTCACTGGCCTCGCCAAAGACCCATCCATAGCGGCCATCTGGAGCCCATTCAGCGATGCGCTGTGCCAAGTCCAAGCCGTCGCCGATATCGCCGAAGAGCTCCTGAAACGCCCGGAAGTTTCGCAGGCCCACCCGAGCTTTGCCGTTCTGAACGATGGCGGATTTGATCGCTTCGGATTGCAGCGGGGCCAAAGGGCCGCTGCGGCTTTCCAGCAAGGCCACGAGCCAGTCCAGCAGCCAAGCCTCTCCGCGTTCACCGGATTCCGTTGCCAGTGGATTGAGGCCGGTTGGCCGTCCGGCGCGGATTTCGGCGTAGCGGCCGCCAAGAGCCTGCACAGCCATTTTGAGACCGGCTTCTTTGTCGAAGATGATGGTGCGGCCGCCTGCCCTTTGGGCTTGGGCCGCGAGGAAGGCGACAGTTGTGGTCTTGCCACCACCGGATTTGCCCAAGACCAGCGTGTGGCCGTTGGTCGGCTCTGCTTGCGGATCGCCGGGTTCGTGGAAGCTGAACCGATGCAATGATCCTTGGAGCGTTTGAAACTCAGTGATCGGCGTTTGCCAAGGCAGACGTGCCTTCTCGGTGCCGGTATCTGCCGCATGAAGGGCCGCCATGTCGGCGAAATTGACCGAGGAGACTGTCATGTCGCGCGCCCGGTAATCCATGTTGCCGGGGTGCATGGCAAAGAAGGCGGCTTCCAGAGCTGTCACTTCGCGCACGAGACGCATACCGTTCTGGTGGGCAATGCCACGGATGCGGGCAACTTCGGTGTCGAGTGCGGCTTCAGAGGTGGCAAAGACCGTGATCGTCATCTGGTGCACGCCAAAGCCAAGCGTGCCGCTTTCGGCCCTGTCAGCGGCATCAAACAGCTGCGCCTCGATGGTGGCGGCCATGTCTTCTGATGCGCGCATTTGTGCCACCCGGCGTTTGACCCGCTCGGTAATGCTGCCGCGCTCAATCGGCGTGTAACTGTGGGTGATGATGGTATCTTGCGACGCCCCAAGGGCATCCAGCATCCCCGGCCAGGTCGCGGTGGCGTAGGATTTGACATAGAGAACGGCGGCATGGCGGGCGATTTCAGCGCCTTCTTCGATGGCGATGACGCCTTTGCCAAAGCGCACGGCTGCCCCTGCGGCATCTTCCGCAAGCAAGCAGAACGGACTGCGGGGTTGCTGGCGTAATTCGCCGGTCGAGAGTGAGGCATAGAAGCCAACAAGGCTGCCATCGCTGATCTTCAGCCGCTTGGTCTTGATGCCGAGGCCCGTCTCGAGGATCGAGGTGACCTCGCGCAACTCTTCCAGCCTGCGATTGGTGTCTTCGCCGAAAACCTTCGCCGCAGCCTTTCCGAAGAACGGCACAGCCAAAGGGGCAACCTGTCGGCGCACCACAGTCAGGATCAACACGGATTCTTGCAGGTTGCGGCGGGAGAGTTCCTTGCCCCAGGCACGGTCGATATCAGCGGCAAAGCTGGAGCCGTGGATTGTTGCGAGACCCGTCTCAGCCCCCCGCATCATCCGGTGCAGATAAAAGGTGAAGCGCTCGTCCAGCGAGTCGAGTAGATGCGCAAAGCCAGCCCGCAGCGCGGAGACGGCCGAAGCACCAGAGGTGATCCCGTCGATGCCAGTCACTTCGAGCGAGATCATCAGCCCGTTGTCGCGCGTGCGCACCACTTCATCATCCAGCTCGATGACGTAAGGCAGATGCGCATAGAGTTTCGGGTCTGCGTTGCCCAGCACTCGCGCCCTGCCCTGCAGCGCTTCCCGCTCAAGAAACATGGCGTCTCTCCCGTTTCAGGATGGCAAGCGGCGTCACTTGCATCATCACGGCAAATACATGATGTCCGTTCGGGTTCACTTTGGTGGCAAGACGCGCCAGCCCGTACCAGACGGGTGCTGTCAAAAACCACCAGACTGGTTTGAACAGAATGAAGGGCAGCACGGTCATTGCACCCACTGCCATGGCATAGGGCATCGGCAGGCCAAGAAACTTGGCTTGCCGCGAGAGCCCGAGGA
This sequence comes from Rhodobacterales bacterium, assembly GCA_038231395.1. Lineage (GTDB taxonomy): Bacteria > Pseudomonadota > Alphaproteobacteria > Rhodobacterales > Rhodobacteraceae > Stagnihabitans. The sequence continues at coordinate 2,352 of JBBRLL010000067.1, read as the reverse complement.
TGACCGCACTTTTCTCCATGACCCCTGCCCCGCTTCAGCTGAACGACGCGCGCAGGTTGGCGACAATGGCGGGACCGGCGAAAACAAGAAATGCACCGACCACGACCAGTGCCACCCAGGCCCAAGAGATCCGGTTGAAGGCCGCGAGGAACCCGGTCACCACGAAGGCGATGCCGAAGAAAGCCGTCGCAAGGGTGCCGCGGAATGAGGCCAGCACACCGGTGGCCACGGTCTCGGCCTTGGTGAAGACCACCTGGGCCAAGGCGGGCTCGGATTGCGCCGTGATCAGGGTGCAAAGGGTCAGGCCCAGAAGAGCCAGTTGGGTCGGTTTCATGTTTTGGGGGTCCTTCAGATGTTGAGGTCTGCGAGAATGCGGTCGTAAGCCGCCCTCACCTTTACGATGTGGGATTGGGTCTCGGCGTAGGGTGGCACCCCGCCGTATTTGCGAACCGCTTCGGGTCCGGCATTGTAGGCGGCCAGCGCCAGATCGAGAGTGCCGAACTCAGCCATCTGTTCGAGCAGATAGCGCGCTCCGCCGTCGAGGTTCTCGATCGGATCGGCAGCATTGACGCGCAGATAGCGGGCTGTATCGGGCATCAGTTGCGCAAGGCCCGTGGCGCCAGCATGGCTGACAGCCCCTTGGGCGTAATTGCTCTCCACCTTGATCATCGCCTGAAAGAACGCCGCCCATTTGGCTGGCGAAAGTTCGAGGCGCTGAAGTACTGGATTGTCCTGATACCGCGTGGCAATCAGCCGGATCTCTGGGAGCACTTCAGCCGGCGCAACACCGCCTTCCATGCTGAAAGCGCCCGTATCACCCGTCCTTTTCCCTTCCCCGGCCACTTCTTCTTCGCGATCGGGCTTCGCGAGGACGATCAACCTCCCCTGGCCGTCATAGTGCTGAACACTCGAATTCAGGGAGACCAGCTGCGCGCCGCCCGCCTGTTCTGGCGTGTCATTCCATCGGATCACTTCCGCCCGGACGGCTGAGCATGCCACGGCGGACATCGCCAGCGACAGCAGGCACGTCGAGATGATCGAGGTTGAGCTTACCAAAGGCCAGCCCGAACATGCCGATAGGTGAATTGACGATCCGCTCGCGGGCCAATGCGGTGACCAGCATGAACCGCTCCTCGGCTTTGTTGACCACGTAAAACAGCCATTCCCCGGTGAACCGGGTCTCAGGGTTTGGCGCTGAAACACATTCGATCTCAACAGTCGCTCCTTCCGTCAGTGCCATGGCGCGGAAGTCCCGCTCCAGCAGCACCGGTAATGCACGCCGCTTGGTATTCATTCGGGGGTCCCCTCGGATCAGCCTGTTGGGAACGTCATAGCTCAAGTCTCTTGGTGTGGCGATGCCTAACAGAAATTATGGCATATTCAATATGAAAATGCCAAACACTTGCGAAGAACGTAGGCGCACCATCCGAAGGCAGTGCAAGCCGCCGAGAACAGCCCGGCGAAGATCGCGGGTTTGGGGCCGAAGGACGGCGCGAGAAAATGAGGAGGCGTGGATGAAAAAACATCAATCAACGTTGGCGATTGGGCCGCCAATTGGCACTACGCACGGCCCAAAGGAAGTTGCCTCATGCCCGTCCTGACTCTGTCTCGTATCGCAGTTACGGGTGCGTTTCTGGTGAGCTTGGCGACTACTGCACAACCTGAGGTGATTCGCTGTCTGCCGCCGGAAGTGCCGGTCACCAGCCTGCCAGCAGCAGTTCTGGTCGAATACCGTGCCGAGATTTCAGCGGAGTTCGAAGCCTATTTCACGGCGATCCGCGACCACTTCGCTTGTCTGGACGCCGAGCGGACCCGTGCTCTGGTCGAAGCCAGCGTCGCTGCTGGCGCCTATGCCACAATTCTCAAAATCCCTCCAACTCAGAAGGACCTCCCGTGAAACCTCTCCTCCCCGCCCTCTTTCTAAGCCTTGGTCTATCGACCGCGACCGTCCTGCCGGCAGCAGCCTATCCCGTCGATTGCGCAATCCTTCTATGCCTTGCCGGTGGATTTCCGGCCTCGATCGAATGCGCCCATGCCCGTGCTGTCTTCATTGCACGGATTACCCCTTGGCCCGTCGAACCACCGCTGCAAATCTGGAATTGTCCGATGCATGCAGTTCTGCGCAAGGAAACGACTGTCGAACACTTGTTCGATGTCACGTTGCGTGCGGAGGCCCCGCTGAAACCTCTGCCGATGTCGTCGCCGGACATCCCCGGTGTTTGTCAAACAAGTTGTCCGCCGATTTCATGCAGCGTCTCTGATTTCAGAGGCGCTGACTTCGTTTTCCGGGTTGAGCCAGACAGGCCCGGCGGGTTGCCAGTTGCGCGTATTGCCTGACCAGCGTTCCGGGTT